>NZ_JYIT01000081.1 GCF_000956545.1 Microbacterium azadirachtae | reverse complement strand
GGTCAGGGGTGGGCGGAGGCGGTCAGGTCGCGGGCCGGCAGGCGCTCCTCCGAACCGTCGGCGGACACGGCCCACGCGGACGCGCCGGCGCGCTCGGCGACGACCTCGACGAGACGGTCGCCGCGGTACAGCAGTCCCACGCCCTCCTCGACGCCGTGTCCAGGCGGGATCCGGCCCGACCTGATCGCCTCCCGGAACGCCGGAGCGCGAGCCGGCTGGGAGTCGTGGTGCGGGCTGAAGGATCCGGGGAGCAGGCCCAGGCCGTCGGCGACGACCTGCGCCTCCGGCCCGAACGACGTCGTCGTGCCGCCGCTGTGCCAGCACAGCCCTCCGGCGGATCCTCCGGCGAGCACGACGCCCGCCTCCCAGGCCTGCCGCAGGAGCGTGTCGAGGCCGTGGGCGCGCCACAGGGCGAGCAGGTTCACGACGCTGCCGCCGCTCACCCAGATCACGTCGCGGCTGAGCACGTGCTCGGCGAGGCGCTCGTGATTCGGGTGGGGGAAGAGGCGGATGTGGCTCCCCTCGGCTCCGGCGGCGCGGGCCGCCTCGAGCTCGGCGCCCTCGACGACGCGGGGATCGCCGCCCGCGGTGTTCACGTGCGCGACCCGCGGCGCCCGGCCGGCCACTCCGGCGAGCTCGATCGCGAGGTGCAGGAGCGGGCCGTACGCGGCGTCGCGCCAGCCTCCGTCCACCATTCCTCCGCAGGTGGCGAGGATCGTGGGGGAGTCGGCGGTCATTCCTTCACCGCCCCGTCGCTGGAGTTCATGATGCGCTTCTGGAACACGAAGAACATCACCGCCACCGGGATCGTCATGATGATGGCGGCCGCGAGCTTGAGCGGATACTGCCGGCCCTGGCTGAGCTGTCCGTTGGCGAGCTGCGCGACGCCCTTGGTGAGGGTCGTGAGCTCGGGGGACTGCGTCGACACGATGAAGTGGGCCAGCTCGTTCCACGAGCCCTGGAACGAGAGGATCACGATCGTGATCAGCGCGGGCCGGGCCATGGGCAGCACCACCGACCAGAACACGCGGAACGTGCCGGCGCCGTCGATCCGCGCCTGCTCCTCGACCGACACCGGGATCGACTCGAAGAAGTTCTTCATGATGAACACGCCTGCGGCGTCCACGAGCAGCGGCAGGATCATGCCCGCGTAGGAGTCGTACATGCCCAGGGTGTTGATCACCAGGAACTTCGGGATCAGCAGCACGACCGTCGGCACGCTCATGACGGCGACGAGCCCGGCGAACACCAGGTTCCGGCCGCGGAAGCGCAGGCGTGCGAGCGCGTAGCCGGCGAGCGAGTTGAAGAACACGCGGCCCGCGGTCACGACGATCGTCACGATCACCGAGTTCGTGAACCAGGTGGGGAAGTCGCTGCGCAGGAACAGCTGGGTGTAGGCCTCGGTCGTGAAGGTCTGCGGCACCAGGCCGAGCGGGTTCGACGCCGCGTCGGGATCCGTCTTGAAGCTCGTGGCCACCTGGATCAGGAACGGGTAGATGTACACGAGCGCGAGGGCGATCAGCAGCGCGTACAGCACCGAGGTCGAGGCGATCCGTGCAGTGCCCCACCGCCGGCGGCGGCGGGGGACGAGGGCGGTCGCGGCGCTCATCGGGGAGCTCCTTCGGTCGTGGGCGTGCGGTCGTCCTTGACCGAGGCCGCGCGGGCGGCGGCGCGTTCGGCCGCTTCCGCATACGGCCGGTTGCGCCGTCGGGACACGAGCCGATCACGCAGCGCCCAGCGCTGCACGAGGGTGAAGACGATGATGATCACGAACAGGATGAACGCGATCGCGGCGCCCTGACCCCACTCCTGGTTGAGGAACGACGACTGATACGACTGGTACGCGGGCGTGATCGTCGTCTTCGCCGGCTGACCGCGCGTGCCGGTGTAGATCTGGTCGAAGATCTGCCAGCAGCCGATGAGCCCGAGCGTGAGGACGGTGAACAGCGTCGGGCGCAGCTGAGGGAGCGTCACCCGCCAGAACCGCTGCCAGCCGTTCGCGCCGTCCATCATGGCGGCCTCCTGCACCTCTCCGGAGATGTTCTGCAGGGCGGCGAGGAACAGCAGCATGAACGTCCCGCTCGTGGTGAAGATCGCCATGATGATGTAGACGCACATCGCGACGCTGGGGCCGCCGATCCAGTCCCAATAGGAGACGCCGAGGAAGCTGTTCTCCGTCAGGGCCGCGGGCCCGGACGTGGCGCCGAAGTGCAGGATCCCGGACGGGTCGTTGAGCCAGTTCGGGCCGTTGATCCCGAGCCATCCGAGCGCGGCGTTGACGGCTCCGGTCGTGGAGAACAGGAACAGGAACAGGACGGTGATGGCGACGGAGCTCGTCACCGAGGGGAAGTAGAACGCGGTGCGGAAGAAGCCGCGGCCCTTGAGGATCTGCCGATTCACCAGCACGGCGAGGAAGAGGCTCAGGGCGGTCTGGCACGGCACCACGAGCAGGACGTACCAGGCGTTGTTCTTCAGGCTCATGCCGAAGTCGGCCTCGGCGAGGCCGCCGCCGAGCAGGAGGGCGGCGTAGTTCTTCAGGCCCACGAACGAGACGCCGCCCGAGAAGGGCGAGCCGCGCCCGCCCCAGTCGCTGACGCTCACCCAGAGCGCCATGAGCACGGGCACGACCAGGAACAGGCCGAGCAGGATCAGCATCGGGGCGGTGAACAACCACCCCGATGCGGTCTCACCGCGCCGCAGTCCCGGGTGGGACGCGGGCCGGTGAGACCGCACGGTGGAGGAGGCCATGATTACTTGGTCAGTGCTTCCAGGTTCTTCTGCGTGGCGTCGAGGATCGCCTTCGGGTCGCCGGTCGCGAGCGATCCGAGCTTGCCGTTGAAGTCGGTCACGACGTCGCTGGCGCCCTTGGCGGTCGGCACGCCCTGGGCGTAGTCCGCTCCGTTCAGGAACGGCACGAGCGGGGCGTTGTCCTTCTTCCACGCGTCCGCGGCCGACTTGATCGACGGCATCGGGCCGAACGCCTTCGAGAAGGCGAGCTGGCTGTCCGCGCTGGTCAGGTGCTCGACGAGGTCGAGGGCCGCCTTCTGGTTCTTGCTGTCGGCCGAGATGCCCCAGCAGTTGGTGAACTGCAGCGTGCCCTTCTTGCCGTCGGGGCCGGCGGGCAGCTCGACAGCCTTGTACTTCACGGTGGGGTAGTCGTTGGTCATGGCACCGGTGATCCAGTTGCCCTCGACGACCATCGCGGCCTTCTGGGTGCCGAACGCCTCTCCGCCCCAGCCGGATCCGAGATCCGCGGCGAACTTCATCGACCCGGCGTTGAGGAGCCCCTTGAGGTAGTCGAGCGCCTTCACGTTGCCCTCGGCGTCGGCCGTGGCCTTGGTCGAGTCGGCGTTCATCAGCCCGCCGCCGGCGGCGACCATGAAGGCGCCGACGCGTGCGTACTCGCCGCTCATCGACAGGCCCACGTGGCCGTCGGCGGTGAGCTTCTGCGAGACCGTGGCGAGCTCGTCCCAGGTCTTCGGGACGTCGGCGTCGGTCAGGCCGGCCTTCGTCCACATGTCGGTGTTGATCACGAGCTGCAGCGTGGAGAAGTCCTTCGGCGCGCAGTAGAGCTTGCCGTCGTAGGTGAACGACTTCAGCAGGCTCGGGTAGAAGTCGTCCTTGTTCTTCAGCAGATCGCCGTAGGCGAGCAGGGAGCCGTTGGACGCGTAGCCGGCCAGCGCATCCGTCGACTGGTAGAACACATCGGCGGGGGATCCGGAGGCGAAGCCCTGCGAGAGCTGCTGGTTCAGGTCGCTCGCCGCGGTGACGGTCGCCTTGACGCCGGAGTTCTTCGACCACGCCGCGACGGCGTCGTTGACGGCCTTGGTCTCCGCGTCGCCGGACGATCCGATGAGGATGTTCAGCGGCTTGTCGGACGAGGTCAGCTTCGAGGATCCGGTGCTGCCGGCGTCGCCGCCGGAGAACCCGGAACCGCAGCCGGTCAGGGCGATCGCGCCGACGAGGACGAGTGCCCCTGCCCCGATCGCGGCGCGCGTGCTGTGCCGTGTCATGTCTCTTCTCCCTTGATGAGCATCCGTGATGATGACTGCTTCGCATGGGCGGCAGGACGCCATCCCCAGAATTTGAACGATCAAACTCTCTGTCCAATACGCTAGGCGGCACGGGTGCGGGGTGTCAAGGTGGGAAGGTGGTCCCGGACCACCCGAGCCGCGGAGGGGAGAGACATGGTCAGGACGCCGACCGTCGAGGACGTCGCGCTGCGCGCAGGCGTCTCGCGGCAGACCGTGTCGAACGTGCTGAACACCCCGGCGATCGTGAAGCCGGCGACGCGGGAGCGTGTGCAGCAGGCGATCCACGAGCTCGGCTACCGGCGGCACGCCGCGGCACGGCAGCTGCGCACCCGGCGCAGCTCGACGATCGGGGTGCATCTGGATCCCTATGTCGGAGGCGTCTCCGGCGTGGTGCTGGACCGCTTCGTGCACGCGCTGACCGAGCGGGCGAGCGAGCGCGGCATGCGCATGCTGGTCTACGCCGCCCGCACCCCGGACGACGAGATCGCGCGGCTCGCCGAGCTCTGGGAGGGGTCGGAGATCGACGCCACCATCATCACCGGAACCTTCCACGGCGACCCGCGCACGCGCTGGCTCGGCGACGCGCGCCTGCCCTTCGTCGCGTTCGGACGGCCGTGGGGGGAGGACGACCTCGCTGCGCCCGAGCACCTCTGGGTCGACGTGGACGGCGCCGCGGGCACCCGCGCCGCCACCGCGCATGCGCTCGGGTTCGGATCCCGGGTCGCGTTCCTTGGCTGGCCGACGGGGTCGGGCACCGGTGACGACCGCGAGCGCGGCTGGCGCGAGGCGATGGCCGCCGCGGGGGTCTCGGCCCCGCGATGGACGGCGGAGGAGGACGTCGCCGCCGCCCGTTCCGCCGTCGAGTCGGCGGGCGACACGGTCGACGCGATCGTGTGCGCCAGCGACTCGCTCGCGATCGGGGCTCTGCTCGCGCAGGCGGCCGGATCCGCCCGGGTGCCCGTGATCGGCTTCGACAACACCCCGACGGCCGAGGCGCTCGGGTTCTCCAGCGTGGAGCAGCGTCCGGAGGACGTCGCCGTCGCGACGCTCGAGCTGCTCATGGGGCCGACCGGGGAGGCCGTGACGCCGCGAGAGGTGCAGGCGGGCACCGCGCACGCGCTGATCGAGCCGCGGCTGGTCGTGCGTTGACGACCGGATCCGCCTACCGTGGAGTCATGGCACGGATCCTGATCTTCGGCGGCCACGGCAAGGTCGCCCTGCTCCTCGAACCTCTCCTCACGGCGCGCGGCGACCAGGTCACGGCGGTGATCCGCGACCAGGCCCAGGTCGACGACGTGCGCGCGACCGGAGCGGATCCGGTCGTCTTCGACGTGGAGTCCGCGTCCGAGCAGGAGATGGTCGCGCTCATCACGGGTCACGACGCCGTGGTGTGGTCGGCGGGCGCCGGCGGAGGATCCGCGGCGCGCACCCGGGCCGTGGACTTCGAGGCCGCGACCCGCTCCATGGCCGCCGCCGCAGCGGCCGGGGTGCCGAGGTTCGTGATGGTGTCGTACTTCGGCTCCTCGCCCGCGCACGGAATCGATCCGTCCGACCCGTTCTTCGCCTACGCGGAGGCGAAGGCCGCCGCCGACGAGACGCTGCGCGCCTCGGACCTGGACTGGACGGTGCTCGCGCCGAGCAGGCTGACGCTCGAGGCGCCGACCGGGCGGATCGACGCGACAGCGGACGCATCCGGAAGCGTGTCCCGCGCCGATGTCGCCGCCGTGATCGCGCAGACCCTCGTCGAGTCCGCGACGAGGCGCCGCACGATCCGGTTCAACGCCGGCGAGGTGCCGATCGACGAGGCTCTGCGCGCGGTCTGAGCTCCGCGCCTGTCAGGCGCGGCCTGCGAGTGCCGCGAGCAGCTCCAGCACGCACAGGGCCGCCAGGCGCACTGTCCGCCCGTCCTCGTCGTCGGCCGTAGCGTCGACCTCGGCGATGTCGGCGCTCACGACGCGCGGATCGGCGGCGATCCCGCGCACGAGCGCGCGGAGCTCGTCCGCGGCGAATCCGCCGGGCACGCTCGCGGGGCATCCCGGGGTCGCGGCTCGGTCGCAGGCGTCGACGTCGATGTCGAAGTGGATGCGGGGGGCGTCCCCGGCACCGGCGACCTCGACCGCCTCGGCGACGACGTCTGCGACACCGCGGCGGCGCACCTCATCCAGCGTGATGACGCGGATGCCCCAGTCGGCCGCCCGCTGCGCGTAGGCGGCGGAGTTCGCGAAGTCGGCGATGCCGATCTGCACGATCCGGCGCGGGTCGATCGCGGTCCCCGTGGGGGCGTCTTCGACGAGGCGGCGCACGGGGGAGCCGTTCGACACGCCGTCGCGCAGGTCGAAATGCGCATCGATCGTGATCAGACCCGTGGCGCCCGCGCCGAGGGCGACGGGGTAGGTGAGGGAGTTGTCGCCGCCGAGGGCGATCAGCAGGCGCGACGCGGCGGAGAGCTCCGCCACTCGGGCGGTCGCCCGGGCGACGCCTTCGTCGCCGTCGGGCTCGTGCACGTCGCCCGCGTCGGCGATCCGCAGCACCTCGTTCAGGTCGACGATCGGCGGACCCATCAGCGTCGGGCTGTATCGGCGCAGCGCTTCGCGGACGGCAGCCGGCGTCGCGTGCGCGCCAGTGGCGGAGAGGGAGGTGCGCCATGTCGGGACGCCCAGCAGCACGGCGTCGGCGGAGGCGTCGAACGCAGGCCAATCGCCGCCGCGCGGCCAGAGGGGATCGTGCGACAGTGCCATGGGTGGTCCCTTCTCGGTGGATCGGCGTCCGCTGACCAGCGTGCCACGACGGCCGTCCGCGCCCACGGCCCTCGCCCGAACGCTGTCTGGCCGACGAGACATCCGCGCGGCGGGGGCGTGACGATCTGCACAGGCTACGACGATCTGCACACGAGATCGCCGGATCCGTGTGCCGATCGTGTCGGCGTGTGCAGATCGTCACGCGCCCAGAGCAGCCAGGATCGCGGCCTGCACCGACGGCCAGTCGTGCACCACCTGTGCGTAGTCGAAGCGGAGCGTGCGAAAGCCGCGCCGGGCAGCGGCCGCGTCGCGCACCAGATCCTTGTGCCGCTTCGCCGTGCCCTCGTGATTCGCCTTGCCGTCGACCTCGATGATGACCCGGTCGATCACGAAGTCCACGATGCCCACCCCGTCGATGCGCACCTGGCACTCGAGACGAAGACCGAGGAGGTGCAGCCTCAGCCGCAGCAAGGACTCCAGGCCGCTGTCGGCATCGCCGCGCGCGAGATCCGTGAGCCATCGTGCCGTGGCCGGCAATGCCGACCGGATCCGACGGCGTGCCGCCGTGTCGAGGTGCCCGTGCCTCCATGCCGACTCGAAGGCGGCGAAGAACGCCTCGTCGCCGGAGCAGAGCCGCAGGTGCAGCAGGGCGGTCTCCAGATCGACGCGGCCGAGAGGCGGCGCACCCCGGTAATAGTGCGGGACGCAGACGCAGCCCGGGTGCGGGTGCGCGTGTCGTCCGGCGCCGAGCCAGACGTGCGGTCCCGTGATCGGGGGCAGCACCCAGAGCTGCAGTGCGGTCAGAACGCTCGCGCAGGTGAGGGCGCCCCCATGCGCGACCGCCGCACGGACGTCGGGTTCGATCGGGCCGGCCGCGAACACGCCGTCGCGCAGGCGCTCGACGGTGCCGCCCCGCACCGCGCGGGCGAGCGACGACCGCGTGAAGCCGAGGCGCTGCAGATCCAGCCCGCGCGCGATGCCGCCACGACGTCTGATGGTGTCTGTCAGGGAGAGCATCACACGATGGTCGGCGAGCGGGCGTCGCTGCGGGGCCCGGACTGCGCAATCGGTGGACAACTCCCGTCCGCGTCGAACGGGGGAGGGCGATCGGGCGTGACGATCTGCACAGGCTACGACGATCTGCACACGAGATCGCCGGATCCGTGTGCCGATCGTGTCGGCGTGTGCAGATCGTCACGCGCCCAGGGGCGCCGCAGATCGTTACGCGCCCAGGGGCGCCGCCGGTGCGACGCGCCCAGTGGCACCGCCGGTGCCTGCGCCGAGCGCGCCCTACACGGGGATGACGGCGTGCGCGACCGCGAAGATCGCCAGCCCGGCGAGCGCGCCGACGACCGTGCCGTTGAGGCGGATGTACTGCAGGTCGCGGCCGACCATGAGCTCGATCTTCTCCGTCGTCTCGGCGGGATCCCAGCGCTCCACCGTGTCCGTGATGATCGATGCGATGTCGTGCCGGTAGCGGTCGACCAGATACACGGCGGCGTCGGTGAGCCAGCGGTCGACACGGTCCTGCAGTGGGTCCTCGGTGGAGAGGCGATCGCCGAGCTCGGCGATCGCCGACGCCGCCCGGCGGCGCAGTCCGCTCTCCGGGTCGGAGAGTGCGGAGAGGAGGCCCGCCTTGGCGGCGTTCCACGCTTCGGCCGCCAGGGCGCCCACCCGCGGGCTGTCGAACAGGGCCGCCTTGGCGTTCTCCAGACGTGCGCGGGTGGAGGGGTCGTGCTGCAGGTTGTCGGCGAGACGGGCGAGATAGCCGTCCAGGGCGCGACGTGCGGGGTGATGCGGATCCGCCTGCACCGCGCGCACGAAGCGCACGGCCTCGTTGTACGCGGCCTCGTCCACGAAGCGGTGCGCGAGCCGCGGCACCCAGGACGGCAGGCGGCGCGAGAGGAGTCCCTGGAACGCGGCGGCGTTGCCGTCGAGCCAGGTGGCGATGCTGTCCACGGCGAGGTCGACGGCGCCGCGATGCGCGTCGGCCTGCACGATCCGCTGCAGCCAGGCGCCGGCGGGCGTGCCCCATTCCGGGTCCACCAGGTGCTCGCGGGCGAGCTCCGCGATGACGCTTTGCACGTCGTCGTCGCTGAGGGCGCGCAGCACCGCGGACGCGATCGTGGATCCCTCGCTCGCGACCCGCTCCGCGTGCTCGGGTGTGCGCAGCCAGTCGCCGAGGCGGCGGGCGATCGAGGTCTCGGTGAGCTTCGTGCGCACGACCTCGGCAGAGAGGAAGTTCGTCTCGACGAACTCGCCGAGGGTGCGCCCGATCTCGTCCTTGCGGTTCGGGATGATCGCAGTGTGCGGGATGGGCAGCCCGAGCGGACGCCGGAACAGCGCGGTCACCGCGAACCAGTCCGCGAGGGCGCCGACCATGCCCCCCTCGGCGGCGGCGCGCACGTACTCCAGCCACGGGAAGCGGCCCTGCAGCCAGAACGCGACGACGAACGCGACGGCCATGATGCCGAGGGCGCCCAGGGCGACCGCCTTCATCCTTCGCAGCGCGCGCAGGCGCTCCAGGTCCGCGGGGGACAGCAGTGCTTCACGGGCGCGTGCCATGCGCCCATCCTTCCATTGCGTCGCGGGATCCGGGGCCGGGCGGGATCCCGTGCCGCGCACGGCGGAGACCGGTAGCCTCGTCCTCGTGATCGAAGACATCAAGAAGCGCGCTCTGCACCGCACCAGCATCCTCGAAGGTCAGCTCCGCGGTGTCGCGAAGATGATCGAGCACGAGGAGTACTGCATGGACATCATCACGCAGTCCCGCGCGATCCAGCGCTCCCTGGAATCGCTCAACCGGCTGCTGCTGGAGAACCACCTGCGCACGCACGTCGCGCACATGTTCGACGAGGGCGGAGAGCAGCGCGAGCAGGCCATCGACGAGCTCCTGAAGGCCTTCGACTTCCAGGGGAAGTAGCCCGCACGAAACACGCGCGAAACACGCATATTCGTTGACAGGGCCGCACTCAACAACGAATATCGTCGCAAAGGTCTGAGATTCCTTCGTTTTCCTCTGTACGGACGAGGGATCCTGTGTCAGACTCTCCGCAGCGAAGAACTCACTGTGGAGGTTCCATGAGCAGTCCTGTGTCCGTATCTGCTCAGAGCACGACCGACGCGCCCACCGGCGGTGTCGAGATCTCTGGCGTCACCAAGTACTACGGCGATGCGACCGCCGTCGACCGGCTGTCGTTGTCGATCCGCCCGGGGGAGTTCCTCTCCCTGCTGGGCCCCTCGGGGTGCGGCAAGACCACGACGCTGCGGATGATCGCCGGCTTCGAGCACCCGGATGCCGGCGACATCCGGCTGAGCGGACGCAGCGTGCTGGGCCTGCCGCCCCACAAGCGCGAGGTCAACACCGTGTTCCAGGCGTACGCGCTGTTCCCGCACATGACGGTCGCCGAGAACGTCGCCTACGGCCTGCAGCAGCGCAAGGTGTCCAAGGCGGAGCAGCGCGAGCGCGTCGCCGAGGCGCTCGACATGGTGCAGCTGCGCCGCTTCGCGGACCGCAAGCCCACGCAGCTCAGCGGCGGGCAGCAGCAGCGCATCGCGCTCTCCCGCGCCCTCATCAACCGACCGTCGGTGCTGCTGCTGGATGAGCCGCTCGCGGCTCTGGACCGTCAGCTGCGCGAGGAGATGCAGCTCGAGCTGAAGCTGCTGCAGTCCCGGCTCGGCACCACGTTCGTCTTCGTCACGCACGATCAGGCCGAGGCGCTCTCGATGAGCGACCGGATCGCGGTCATGCGGGCGGGGCGGATCGAGCAGCTCGCCGCTCCCGCCGACATCTACGCCGAGCCGGCGTCGGCCTATGTGGCGTCCTTCATCGGCCAGCAGAACTTCCTGCACGGCACCGCGCTGGGCGGCGACGCCGTCGACACGTTCGCGGGCGCGCTGCGGGGACGATGGGGCGGCGAGCAGGGGCTGCCCGGATCGACCGCGGTCGCGGCCATCCGTCCGGAGTTCGTGCGGCTCGCGCCCGCCGGCACCGCCGAGGGCCCCGGCGTCGACGGCACGGTCCTGGGGGTGTCGCACCTGGGGGAGACCCTGCAGGTGGCCGTCGACGTGGGCCGCGAGCAGGCGTTCCTGGTGCGCATCCCGGCGCCCGGCGCCCCGTCCGTCGCGGTCGGCGACGCCGTGCGCTGCACCTGGGATCCCGCCGACGTGCGCATCTTCGCCGACGACGGCATCCCCGAGACCGCGACGCACGTGATCGCGCTGCCCAAGGAAGCCGCCTGATGGCGCACGGCCGCGCCCCCGAGCAGTCGCCGGTGCGCGTGCTCGCCCACGCGCCGTCCGCACGCAAGATCGGGGCGGAGCTCACCCGTCGCGGCTTCCTCGCCACGACCCTCGCCGCCTCGGGGGCGGTGCTGTTCACCGCCTGCGCCCCGCAGAAGGCGTCGGCCGCCTCCGAGGCGCACGGCGGAGCACTCGAGGACAAGCTCTCGATCTACACGTGGAGCGACTACGACAACCCGGACCTGCTCAGCGCCTTCACGAAGAAGAAGGGGCCGAGAGTCGTCGTCGACGCGTTCAACTCGAACGAGGAGCTCGTCGCGAAGCTCGTAGCCGCGCGCGGCACGTCGGGCTACGACATCGTCGTCCCGACCGGACCCTTCATCCTCCCCATGGCGGAGAACGGCCTGCTGGAGCGGCTCAACCTCGACCTGATCCCGAACTTCGCGACGATGAACCCGCACTTCGTGCACCGCGCGTTCGACCCGAAGAACGAGTACTCGATCTGCAAGGCGTGGGGCACCACGGGCTTCGCATACGACAAGACGGTGATCACCCGAGAGCTGACGGGGTGGGCGGATTTCATCGACGCGGCGCAGAACGAGGCGTCGGGCAAGACCTCCCTCCTGGACGATCCCGCGCCGCTGTGCGGCATCTACTTCTGGTCGCACGGGATCGACTGGAACACGACGGATGAGAAGCATCTCGCAGCCTGCGAGGAATTCATGACGAAGGAGATGGCCCCGCACGTGGTCTCCTTCGACTCCGCGCCAGGCGGGCAGATCATCCCGCAGGCGACGGCCGCGCTCGTGCAGGTCTACAACGGCGATGCGCGCACGGGGATCGCAGCCTCCAAGCACCCGGAGCGCTGGCAGTGGGTGCTCGGCGCGCCGGCGACGGAGATCTGGATGGACAACTGGGCGATCGCCAAGGGAGCACCGCATCCGGAGGCGGCGCACGCCTTCATCAACTACATCATCGGACCCGACGTGCAGGTCGACCAGATGGACTACATCGGCTACGACACCGGCGTCGACGGCAACCAGCAGCGGGCCGAGGAGGCGGGATTGGAGAACCTCGACATGGTCTTCTTCACGGAGGAGCAGATCGCCACGATGCACGAGGGCAAGTTCACCAAGGCCCAGGAGCGGATCGTGGCGATCTGGAACGCGACGAAGGCGGCCGCCGGTGCGTAAGGGGGGCATCCGCTTCGGTCTGGCGCTGCCCGCCTGGGTGTGGCTCCTCGTCTTCTTCGTCGTCCCGATCGGGGTCGTCGTCTGGTACAGCTTCGGCTACAAGCCGAGCATCTTCGCGACCAACGCCAACGACAAGCTCTCGTTCGACCGCTACATCGAGGCGCTCTCGCCGACGTTCTTCGCGACGTTCCAGAACACGCTCTGGGTGGGCATCGCGGGAACGGTCCTGTGTCTGCTGATCGGCGCGCCCGTGGCGTACTGGATCGCGGTGAAGTGCGCGCCGAGCCGGCGCGGGATGTTCCTCGCGCTCGTGATGGTGCCGTTCTGGACGAACTTCCTGGTGCGCACGATCGGCTGGCAAATCATCCTGGCGCCCGAGGGGTGGCTGTCGCACGCGCTGCAGTTCCTCGGCGTGATCCCGGGACCGCTGGGCATCCTCAACACCCGCGGCGCCGTGCTGCTCGGCGTCGTCTACAACTACCTGCCGCTGATGATCCTGCCCCTGTTCGTCGCCTTCGACCGGGTGAGCGGGCCGTTGCGCGAGGCCAGCAAGGATCTGGGCGCGGGCAGCTGGAAGACGTTCTTCCGGGTCACCGTGCCGCTCGCGCAGCCCGGCATCATCGCCGGCGTGCTGCTGGTGTACATCCCGCTCATGGGCGACTACATCACGGCCACGGTCCTCGGCGGGGCGAAGGGCAACATGGTGGGCCAGATCGTCGCCAGCCAGTTCCAGACCGCGCAGAACTGGGCCCTGGGTTCGGCGATGGCGGTGCTCCTCATCCTCACCATCGCACTGTCGATCGGGGTCGCGGCCCTGATCGGCTGGCTGGTCACGATCCCGATCCGCCGCAGCTACCGCCTGACCCTCGAGGAGGCACGATGACCGTCGTCGCAGAACGACCCGCCGAACAGGCGGATCCGGCTCCGGCCACGGCCGGCGGCCCCGCCGCACGCCGCAGGGCTCCGCGCAACGTCAGCCGCTGGCTCCTGCCGCTGTGGGCGACCCTTGTGTTCGTCTTCCTGTTCCTGCCGATCGCGGTCGTGATCGTCTACTCGTTCAACGTCGGACGCCTGCTCATCTCGTGGGACCACTTCGGCTTCGACTCGTTCGCGGCGATCGTCACCAAGCCCGCGGTGCGCGACGCCGTCCTCGTGTCGCTGCGCACCGGCCTGATCGCGGCCCTGCTGGCGACGGCACTGGGCACGCTCGCCGGCATCGCGATGGCGCGCACGCCCGGCAAGTGGGTGCCCTGGTTCCTCGTGCTGCTGCTGCTCATCTCGGTCACCCCCGAGATCGTGGATGCGGTGGCGCTGCTGCCGTGGGTCGTGTTCCTCGGTCAGGACCTGGGGCTCTCGATCTTCAACGATGGCACCGTGCGCCTGGTGATCGGCCAATCGCTGTTCTCGATCGCGATCGTCTCGTACATCGTGCGGGCTCGTCTGGTCGGGCTCGACGCGAAGCTCGAGGAGGCCTCGGCGGATCTGTACGCGAAGCCGCTCACGACGTTCTTCAAGGTCACCCTGCCGCTCGCGATGCTCGCGGTGCTCGCCGGCTTCCTGCTCTCCTTCACGCTCGGGCTCGACAACACGATCGTCTCCGCGTTCGTGCAGGTCTCCGGCACCACGCCGTGGCCGGTCTACGTGCTGAGCGCGCTGCGCAGCGGTCTTCGCCCGGAGATCGCGGCGGTGTCGACGATCATGCTCGTGCTCACGCTCGGTGCGCTCGCTCTCGTCGCGCTCGTGCTCAAGCGGGCCGGCGACTCCGCCGCGGACATCGCGCGGACGATGGCCGGAGGCTGAGCGGGGACGTACGCTGACGTCCGTGGACGCCACCGACCTCGCCGCCCTCCGCGGCGGCCTGCTCGCCTTCTGCTACCAGATGCTGGGCTCGCCGTTCGATGCGGAAGACGCCGTGCAGGATGCGCTCGAGCGTGCGTGGCGCAGCCGGGACGCGTACGACCCCGCCCGGGGCGCGCTGTCGACCTGGGTCTACCGGATCGCCCGCAACGTCTGCGTGGACCGGATCCGGGAGAGCCCACGGCGGCCGCTGCCGCGAGACCTGTCGGATCCCGGCATCGACGTCGGCGCGCCCCTGGTGCCTGCGCTGGACGTGCCGTGGCTGGTGCCGGCCCCGACGAGCTGGTGGGCCGACTCCGTACCGGAGCGCGCGGTCGCCGAGGCGTCGGGGGTGCGTCTCGCCGTGACGCTCGTCCTGCAGGCGCTCCCGCCCCGGCAGCGCGGGGTGTTCATCCTGCGGGAGGTGCTGGGGCACTCGGCGGCCGAGACCGCGCAGATCCTGGAGACGAGCGTGCCGTCGGTGAACTCGGCCCTGCAGCGCGCCAAGGCGGCCGTGGCCGAGAGGTCCACGCGCCCGGCACCCCTGCGTCGCGACACCGTCGAGAGGTACGCCCGCGCGATCGAGCGCGCCGACGTCGCAGCCCTCGCCGCCCTCGTGGCCGACGACGTGCTGTTCGAGATGCCGCCGGTGCCGCGCTGGTCGATCGGGCGCGAGACCTATGCGGCGTTCATGGCGCACCTGTTCGCGTGGCAGGGATCGTGGTGGCTGACCCGGCCGATCTCCGCGAACGGGCAGCACGGGATCCTGCTGCTGATCGTCACCGACGAGGGGCCGCGTCCGCACACCGTGCAACTGTTCGAGGCCGACGCGACCGGCACGAGGATCGGCCACGTGCTGGTCTACCGGGACGAGGCGCTGTTCGCCCTCTTCGAGCGCGACGGCGTCGTGGCGGTCTGAACGGCGGACGTGGATTCCGTCGGGACCGATGAGTTCCGTTCCGCGCGCACGTAGACCTTGGTGAAGCCCGACGCTCGCCGAGCACGGGACACGACAAGGAGCACGACATGGCACGCATCATCGTGGCGCAGTTCATCACCCTCGACGGAGTCGTGGAGGATCCGGACGGATCCGGCGGCACGCCGTTCGGCGGCTGGTGCTTCCGGCACGGCCCCGAGGCCATCGCGGGGGACAAGTTCCACTACGGCCCGATCCTGGAGACCGGCGTCTTCCTGTTCGGACGCCGCACCTGGGAGGCGTTCGCGGCGATGTGGCCGGCGCGGGATGAGACCGATCCCTTCGCGCATGCGCTGAACAGGGCGGACAAGGCGGTCGTGACCGCAGGAGAGGTCGATCTCGCGCGCTGGCAGAACACGCGTCAGGTCGCGACGGATCCGATCGGCTGGGCGCGGGATGCCGCCGCGGAGCGCGACGTGGTCGTGATCGGCAGCGGCTCGGTCGTCGACGCGTTCGTCCGGGCCGGAGCCGTGGACGAGTACCGGCTGCGCGTGTTCCCGACCGCCACCGGGACCGGGCGACGGCTGTTCCCCGACGGTGCCGACCTCGACCTCGTCAGCGTCGAGCAGGTCGGCCCGACGAGCCTGGTGATCGCAACGCCGTCCGTCGTCCGGGGTCGTTGAGCGAGCACCCGGAGGGAGCGAGACGAGACGCGGCGCCCTCACGGACACCGCGTCTCATCTCGCGTCCCCGGCGACTACAGGACGTTCTCCGCCTCGGTGAGCACCCCGCGCAGGATCCCGCTGATCTCCCGGAACTCGGCCGGACCGATCGTGAGCGGCGGCGCGAGCTGGATCACGGGGTCGCCGCGGTCGTCGGCGCGGCAGTACAGGCCGGACTCGAACAGCGCCCCCGAGAGGAAGCCGCGCAGCAGACGCTCCGATTCGTCGTCGTCGAAGGTCTCGCGCGTCGTCTTGTCCTTCACGAGCTCGATGCCGAAGAAGTAGCCGTCGCCGCGCACGTCTCCGACGAGGGGGAGGTCGAGCAGGGTCTCCAGCTCTGCCCGGAACAGCGGCGAGTTCTCCCGCACGCGCTCGTTGAGCTTCTCCTCCTCGAAGATGTCGAGGTTCTCCAGCGCCACGGCGGCGGAGACCGGGTGCCCGCCGAACGTGTAGCCGTGCGGGAACGACATGTCGCCGTGGGCGTACGGCTCGTAGATGCGGTCGCTCACGATCGCGGCGCCCAGGGGGGAGTATCCGCTCGTGATGCCCTTGGCGCAGGTGATGATGTCGGGCACGTAGCCGTAGGCGTCGCAGGCGAACATGTGACCGATCCGGCCGAAGGCGCAGATCACCTCGTCTGAGACGAGCAGCACGTCGTAGCGGTCGCAGATCTCCCGCACGCGCTGGAAGTATCCGGGGGGCGGGGGGAAGCAGCCGCCCGAGTTCTGCACCGGCTCGAGGAAGACCGCCGCGACCGTGTCGGGGCCCTCGAACTGGATCATCTCCTCGATGCGGTCGGCCGCCCAGACGCCGAACGCCTCCGGATCCGTCGGCGCCCCCATCTCGGCGGCGCGGTAGATGTTCGTGTTCGGCACGCGGAAACCGCCGGGGGTGACCGGCTCGAACATCGCCTTCATCGCGGGGATGCCGGTGATCGCCAGCGCACCCTGCGTCGTACCGTGATAGGCGATCGAGCGGGAGAGCACCTTGTGCTTGGTGGGCTTGCCGCGCAGCTTCCAGTAGTGCTTGGCGAGCTTGAACGCCGTCTCCACGGCTTCGCCGCCGCCCGAGGTGAAGAACACCCGGTTGAGATCGCCGGGAGCGTATCCCGCGAGGCGATCGGCGAGCTCGACGGCCGCCGGATGGGCGTACGACCACAGCGGGAAGAACGCGAGCTGCTCCGCCTGCTTCGCCGCGGCCTCGGCGAGGCGCGTGCGTCCGTGGCCCGCGTTGACGACGAACAGCCCGGAGAGGCCGTCGATGTACTTCTTGCCCGTGTCGTCCCAGATGTGGTGTCCCTCACCCCGGACGATGATCGGCACACCGCTGCGGTCCATCGTGGACTGCCGGGTGAAGTGCATCCAGAGGTGATCATGTGCTTTCTGTTGCAGATCGGCGCTCATGCCCCGATCTTGTCACTCGAAATCAAAAATGACAACAGAAATCGAAGGTTGAACTCCCCGGATCCTGCGGATTCCGAGGTTGGGCTGTGAGGGGTCAGAAGCTCGGGTGCGACCGGCTCAGGGGAGCGGGACGGCCTCCGTGTCCGGCATCGGCGCGGCGTCCCGCCCGCGCAGATCCGGGAAGTACCGCACGAAGACGGCCGAGACCACGAGGGCCGCCGCGGCGAAGCAGGTGGCTGCGAGGTAGGCGCCGGTGGGGCTGTGCATGCTGTCGATGAGGAAGCCCGCGATCGCGGATCCCGCCGCCGCACCGATCAGCTGCCCGGTGCCCGCCCAGCCGAACGCCTCCGCGGTCTCCGAGAACTTCACGCTCGCCGAGGTGATCGCGAACAGCACGGCGAGCGCGGGAGCGATGCCGATCCCGGCGGCGAGCAGCGTGCCGCCCAGCCAGAACACGTTGAGGGAGAGCATCGTGAGGGCCAGCCCGACCGTCACGATGGTCAGCCGTCGCGCCATCGACCACGGACCCATCGGCACCCGGCCCGATGCGAGCCCGCCGACGAGGCTCCCCACGGAGAACACCGCGAGGACGAGGCCCGCCTCCAGGCCTCCGTGGTCGAAGGTCTTCACCACGCCGGCCTCCACGGCCGAGCAGGCGCCGATGAGGAGGAAGCCGATGACGGTGGCCAGCAGCACCGGCGGCTTCAGCACCACCGCGCCGAAGCCGCGGCGGCTGCGCGGGATCCGCACCCGGCCGACCTCGGGGGAGAGGATGAACCACGCCCCGCCGCCGATGAGCACCGCCGCGACCAGCAGGAGGCCCTGGACGGTCCCGACCTGGGTGGACACGATCGTGATGACCACCGGCGCGACGATCCAGATGATCTCCTGCAGCGACGCGTCGAGCGAGAACAGGGGGGTCAGCTGGGAGGAGTTGACGAGCTTGGGGTAGATGGTCCGCGCCGCCGACTGGATCGGCGGGGTGGACAGGCCGGCGATCAGGCCCAGCACCACGAGGCCGGCGAGGGGGAGCGCGGAGCCGAAGGCGAGTCCGAGGATCGCGAGCACGCAGATCGACAGGGTCAGGGTGATCACCGGACGCATCCCCCAGCGCCCCATCCAGCGGCTCGTGACCGGGCCGGACACGGCCTGCCCGATCGATGACGCGGCGAGCACCAGGCCGGCCGCGCCGTACGAGCCGGTGGCGTGCTGCACGTGCAGCAGGATCGCGAGGCTCGCCATGCCGTTGGGGAACCGCGCCGTCAACTGCGCGGCGATGATGCGTCCGACTCCCGGTACGCGCAGAAGCTCCTTGTATCCCGATCCGGCCACGGATCAACGCTACAGGTCGCGCGAGGCCGGATGCAGGTCGAGGAGGGCGCTCCCGCCGCCGCGGGTGAGAGGCCGGCGACGACACGCCGACGACACGCCGAAGGGCGAATTCCACAGCCTGGGGAATGTCCGAGGCCCGAGGAAGCATCGCATCTGTGGATGGATCCGAGCGGGGCCTTCCGGACCCGCGGGAAATCGCGGCTCGCGGGTCGGCCTGCGCCCTCTCGGGCTGTGGAGACAGGCGTGGAGAACCTGTGGCCAAACGGTGGAATACGGTGGAAAACTACACAGTTGTAACTACTAGCCCTTGTGGTCGACCCGAATGTCCGCACCTATATGTAGTATTGAACTCCCGGCGGGGCCACCTGTCCGACGGCCGGGTTCTGAGGGGAAAGAAGAGGCGCAACACATGTCCATCACGGTCTACACCAAGCCCTCCTGCGTCCAGTGCAACGCGACCTACCGCGCGCTCGACGCGAAGGGCATCGAATACGAAGTCCACGACGTCTCCGAGGACGCTGCGGCGCTCGAGCACGTGAAGTCGCTCGGCTACCTGCAGGCGCCCGTCGTCGTCACCGACGAGGACCACTGGTCGGGCTTCCGTCCCGACAAGATCGACGAGCTCGCCGCTCGTCTGGCGTAACTCCGGCTCCGAGCCCGTCGAAGGGGGCGATCTCATGAACGCCGCCACTGCGACCGTCGCGCCGCTGCTGGTCTACTTCTCGAGCATCTCGGGCAACACGGCCCGGTTCATTGAGAAGCTCGGCCTTCCGGCGCGGCGGATTCCGCTGCACAGCACGGACGAGCCGCTCGTCGTCGACGAGCCGTTCGTGCTCGTCACGCCGACCTACGGCGGGGGACAGGGCCGCGGCGTCGAGAAGGGCGCCGTGCCGAAGCAGGTCATCCGGTTCCTCAACGACGAGCGAAACCGGCGACACATCCGCGGAGTGATCTCCGCAGGCAACACCAACTTCGGCGACGCGTTCTGCGCCGCCGGTGACATCATCAGCCGCAAGTGCCACGTGCCCCACTTGTACCGGCTTGAGATCTACGGCACACAGGACGACGTCGATCGCGTGAGCGACGGATTGGAACGATGGTGGACGCAGCAGTGAAGGAAGAGGCGGCCTACAAGGTCAACCAGGCGTACGAGGGGCTGGACTACCACGCCCTGAATGCGATGCTGAACCTGTACGACGCGAACGGGAAGATCCAGTTCGACGCCGACAAGCGGGCCGCGCGGGAGTACTTCCTGCAGCACGTGAACCAGAACACGGTGTTCTTCCACTCGCTCAAGGAGCGCCTGGACTACCTCGTCGAGAAGGAGTACTACGAGGGCGCCGTCCTGGAGAAGTACTCGTTCGACTTCATCCAGCAGCTCAACGAGTTCGCCTACTCGAAGAAGTTCCGCTTCGAGACGTTCCTCGGCGCGTTCAAGTACTACACCAGCTACACGCTGAAGACCTTCGACGGCAAGCGCTACCTGGAGCGCTTCGAGGACCGCGTCGTGATGACCGCCCTCGCCCTCGCCGACGGTGACGAGGCCGTCGCGAAGAACCTCGTCGAGGAGATCATCTCCGGCCGGTTCCAGCCGGCGACCCCGACCTTCCTCAACGCGGGCAAGGCCCAGCGCGGCGAGCTCGTCAGCTGCTTCCTGCTGCGCATCGAGGACAACATGGAGTCGATCGCCCGCGGCATCAACTCCGCCCTGCAGCTCTCGAAGCGCGGCGGTGGCGTGGCGCTCCTGCTGAGCAACATCCGCGAGTCCGGTGCACCGATCAAGCAGATCGAGAACCAGTCCTCCGGCATCATCCCCGTCATGAAGCTGCTCGAAGACAGCTTCAGCTACGCCAACCAGCTCGGTGCGCGTCAGGGCGCCGGTGCGGTGTACCTGAACGCCCACCACCCCGACATCATGCGGTTCCTCGACACCAAGCGCGAGAACGCCGACGAGAAGATCCGCATCAAGACGCTGTCGCTCGGCGTCGTCGTGCCGGACATCACGTTCGAGCTCGCCAAGAACGGCGAGGACATGTACCTGTTCTCCCCGTACGACGTGGAGCGCGTCTACGGCGTGCCGTTCGGCGACATCTCGGTCACCGAGAAGTACCGCGAGATGGTCGACGACCCGCGGATCAAGAAGACCAAGATCAATGCGCGCGAGTTCTTCCAGACGATCGCCGAGATCCAGTTCGAGTCGGGCTACCCGTACATCATGTTCGAGGACACGGTGAACAAGGCCAACCCGATCAAGGGCCGCATCAACATGTCCAACCTCTGCAGCGAGATCCTGCAGGTGAACACGCCGACGACGTACAACGAGGACCTCTCGTACGCCCAGATCGGCAAGGACATCTCCTGCAACCTCGGCTCGATGAACATCGCGCTCGCGATGGACGGCGGCGACCTGGGCGCGACCGTGGAGACCGCGATCCGCGGCCTCACCGCGGTGAGCAACCAGAGCCACATCGCCTCGGTGCGCTCGATCGAGGACGGCAACGACCGTTCGCACGCGATCGGCCTCGGCCAGATGAACCTGCACGGCTACCTCGCCCGCGAGCACGTCTACTACGGGTCCGAAGAGGGCGTCGACTTCACGAACATCTACTTCTACACGGTGCTGTTCCACGCTCTGCGGGCGTCGAACAAGCTCGCGATCGAGCGCGGCACCGCCTTCGACGGGTTCGAGGACTCGACCTACGCATCCGGCACGTTCTTCGACAAGTACATCGATCAGGAGTGGGTGCCGGCCACCGCGAAGGTCGCCGAGCTGTTCGCCGGCCACCACATCCCCACGCAGGCCGACTGGGTCGAGCTGAAGGAGTCCATCCAGAAGCACGGCATCTACAACCAGAACCTGCAGGCCGTGCCGCCGACCGGATCCATCTCCTACATCAACAACTCGACGAGCTCGATCCACCCGATCGCGTCGAAGATCGAGATCCGCAAGGAAGGCAAGCTCGGTCGCGTCTACTACCCGGCGGCGTTCATGACGAACGACAACCTGGAGTACTACCAGGACGCGTACGAGATCGGCTACGAGAAGGTCATCGACACGTACGCCGCGGCCACGCAGCACGTGGACCAGGGCCTGTCGCTCACGCTGTTCTTCAAGGACACCGCGACCACCCGCGACATCAACAAGGCTCAGATCTACGCCTGGCGCAAGGGCATCAAGACGATCTACTACATCCGGCTGCGTCAGCTCGCCCTCGAGGGCACCGACATGACCGAGTGCGTCAGCTGCATGCTGTGATGCTCTGGGCTCCGCATCGTTCCACGACCGACTTAGGAAAGAAATGACCCCCGAACCGCTCAAGCTGGTCGACCGCGTGCAGGCGATCAACTGGAACCGCATCCAGGACGACAAGGACCTCGAGGTCTGGAACCGTCTGGTGAACAACTTCTGGCTGCCCGAGAAGGTGCCGCTGTCCAACGACATCCAGTCGTGGAACACGCTCACCCCCGAGGAGCAGACCCTCACCATGCGCGTGTTCACCGGCCTGACGCTGCTGGACACGATCCAGGGCACGGTCGGTGCCGTCTCCCTCATCCCCGATGCGATCACCCCGCACGAGGAGGCCGTCTACACGAACATCGCGTTCATGGAGTCGGTGCACGCGAAGAGCTACTCCTCGATCTTCTCGACGCTGTGCTCGACGAAGGAGATCGACGAGGCCTTCCGCTGGTCCGTGGAGAACCCGAACCTTCAGAAGAAGGCTCAGATCGTCATGGACTACTACCGCGGGGACGAGCCGCTCAAGCGCAAGGTCGCCTCGACCCTGCTGGAGAGCTTCCTGTTCTACTCGGGGTTCTACCTTCCGATGCACTGGTCGTCGCGGGCGAAGCTCACCAACACGGCCGACCTCATCCGCCTCATCATCCGTGACGAGGCCGTGCACGGGTACTACATCGGCTACAAGTTCCAGCGCGGTCTCGAGACGCTCGATCAGGCCAAGAAGGACGAGCTGAAGGACTACACCTTCTCGCTGCTCTACGAGCTCTACGACAACGAGGTGCAGTACACGCAGGATCTGTACGACGAGGTCGGTCTCACCGAGGACGTCAAGCGCTTCCTGCACTACAACGCGAACAAGGCGCTGATGAACCTCGGCTACGAGGCGATGTTCCCGGCCGCCGTCACCAACGTGAACCCGGCGATCCTGTCGGCGCTCTCGCCCAACGCGGACGAGAACCACGACTTCTTCTCGGGATCCGGATCCTCCTACGTCATCGGCAAGGCCGAGGCCACCGAGGACGAGGACTGGGACTTCTGAGTCGCATTTCGTGAGAGGGCCCGGATCCGCCTGCGCGCGGATCCGGGCCCTTCCTGTCCCAGCGTGCACGAAGGCGCCTGCTGATAGCGTCGCGGCAACACCCACGACGGGAGAACCGTGACCGACGACCCGACCCTCGGCCTCACGCTCAGCGGCGGCGGCGCCTACGGCGCTGCGCAGGCCGGAGTGCTGCAGGTGCTCGCCGAGCGCGGCATCCGCCCCGGCATCGTCGCGGGCACGAGCGCCGGAGCGCTGCTCGGCGCCGCCTACGCCGCCGGGATCGGCGCCGACGCGATCGAGCACGCGGTGCGCCGGTTCCGCTGGAGCGCGATCGCCCGGTGGTCGCTCCGGCCGCGCTGGGGACTGCTCGACACCCACGCGGTGACCGACGCGATCCACCGCATCCTCGGCCACGATCCTCTGATCGAGGAGCTGCCGCGGCGCTTCGGCGCGTATGCGACCGATCTGCGCACCCGGCGCGGCGTGATCCTCGACCGCGGACCGCTCAGCACGGCGCTGCGCTCGACCATCGCCGTGCCCGGCGTGCTGCCCCCGGTCCGGCGCGACGGCGCCGTGCTCGCCGACGGCGGGATGATCGACAACGTGCCGGAGAGGGTGACGCGCGCTCTCGGCGCGGAGCGCACGATCGTGGTGCGGCTCCATGCGAAGTGGGAGAACGTCCGCATGATGCGCACGGTCACTGCCACCGCGGACCTCGTCGCCGATCCCACGGTGATCCTCATCCAGCCCGAGATGGAGCGGATGGCGCAGTGGGTGACGAAGGACGTGCCGCGGCTCATCGCGGAGGGCCGCCGCGCGGCCGAGTCGGCGCTCGACGCCGCGGATCGCGACGGGCGACTGCTCGCGATCGGATAGTCGCGGTGGTCAGGCGAGGTCGGTGAAGAGCCGCATCGCCTGCGGACCCATCTCGATCTGGGTCAGGATCACCCGGAACGATCCGTCCGGATCGATGTACACGTCGGTGCCGAGGCCGCCCGACCATCCGTAGCGCCCCCGGTGCGGGCCCTCCGTCTGCACGGCGACGCCGTATCCCCACCCCATGCCGTCCCAGAAACCCGGGAAGAAGCTGTCCGGCGTCTTGAGGCGCGGAGGGATGCGGTCGGTCCGCATCTCGTCGAGGAGGCGTGGCTCGACGACGAGGCGATCCCCGAAGCGACCGCCCGCAGCCAGCATGCGGGCGAACGCGGCGTAGTCGGACGCCGTCGAGACCAGCTCCGCGTGGCTCAGGTCGAACGGTGCCGGCGCCATGTAGAAGCCGTCCCCGGCGGGCTCGATCGGGCTCAGGGGGCCGTCTTCGCCGTGGCGGAACGCGGCAGGGAGGCGGTGCGCCTGCGGTCGGGGGACCGTGTATCCCGTGTCCACCATGCCGAGGGGCTCGAAGAGGTCCTCGGCGAGGTGCTCCTCCAGCGACCGCCCCACCACGCGGCCGAGGAGGATCCCCAGGACGCCGAAGGAGTGATGGTACCGCCAGCCCTCGCCCGGCGAGAACATGAGCGGGAGCGCGGCCAGGGCGTCGAGCCAGTCCTGCGCGCCCAGGGCGACGGCCTCCTGGCTCGCCTGCGTGCGATTGGCGACCATCGCGTCGCGCAGAGGGCCCGGCGTCGTGGTCATGCCGTACCCGGAGGTGTTCGTCAGCAGGTGCCGCACGGTGATCGGCGATGTCGCGGGAACGACATCGTCCAGCGCCGAGTCGGGTGTGCGCAGCACCCTCCGATCCGCCAGCTCGGGCATCCAGCGCTCGACCGGCGCGTCGAGGTCGAGTCGTCCGTCCTGCACGAGACGCAGCGTCGCCACCGCGAGCACCGGCTTCGTCATCGACTGGATGCGCACGATGGCGTCGTCGCCGAAGTCTCCGGCGGAGACCACGTCGAGGCGC
This sequence comes from Microbacterium azadirachtae, assembly GCF_000956545.1. Taxonomy (GTDB): domain Bacteria; phylum Actinomycetota; class Actinomycetes; order Actinomycetales; family Microbacteriaceae; genus Microbacterium; species Microbacterium azadirachtae. The sequence goes on along the minus strand of NZ_JYIT01000081.1, from coordinate 158,051 downwards.
CCTGAGGCGTCGCCGTCGGCGACCACGATCCCGGGCGCCGTGCCCTGCGCGACGTGCCGCTCGATGATCTCCTGCACCTGTGACGTCATCTTCGTCCTCCCTCGCTCCGGCCTGCCGCCCACCCTATGACGCCGCGGATCGCAGGCTCTTGCGGAGGGGGCGGATCCAGACCTGTCGTGCCGTTGTCAAGCCCCTGCCGTGCGCATCGGGTCGCGCCTAGCGTGAGGGGTCGACGGCACCCGGCCGCGGAACGGAGGCTAGAACCTCATGGGTATGGGAGTGGGCATCGTCCTCTTCGTCATCGGCGCGATCCTGGAGTTCGCGCTGCGCATCGACGTCACCTGGATCGACGTGCATCTGGTCGGCTACATCCTGATGATCGCCGGTGCGGTCGTCTTCCTGCTGAGCCTCATCCTGCTGCTCGTGCGACGCGGTCGTCGCACCGGGCCGGTGAACGACGAGGAACTGCTCTGAGGAGCGGCGGAGCGGGCGGGGCGACGCAGCGGCGAGGGATGCGATCCCGCGTCGTCACAGGCCGCGGTGCGCGGCCCAGCGCCGACCCGCCTCGGTCGCCGCGCTCGTGATGAGGGCGTCGATCTCGGGGGAGCGCCGCACCGGGAACGACACGTAGGCGCCGCGTCCGCCGGCGACGGGGCGACCGTACGCCTTCGCCGCCAGCGTCCCGTCGGGGAGCAGCCTCACGGTCAGGGACTGCAGCTCGAAGCGCTCACCACGCCGCTCGTCCTCCCACCGCAGCGCCGGCGGGATCGCGACGTTCAGTGCGAGCGCGCCGATCTCGACGTCGTCGCCCACCGCCGCGCCCTCAGGCCTTCCGGTGCTCGTGGTAGTAGGCGAGCAGGGCGCGAGTGGAGGGATCCTGTGCCGCGATCGCATCCTGGTCGCCCTCGATGGCGGGCGCGATCTGCAGGGCGAGCTGCTTGCCCAGCTCGACGCCCCACTGGTCGAAGGAGTTGATGCCCCAGACCGCCCCCTGCGTGAAGGTGATGTGCTCGTACAGTGCGATCAGCTGACCCAGCACGGCCGGCGTGAGCGCGTCCGCGAAGATCGAGGTCGTCGGCCGGTTTCCCGGGAAGGTCCGGGCGGCCACCAGCGCGCCCGTAGTGCCCTCGGCCTCCACCTCGGCCGCGGTCTTGCCGAAGGCGAGCGCCTTGGTCTGCGCGAGGAAGTTGGCGAGGAACAGCCCGTGCACGTCGCGACCGTCATCGGAGAGCGGATAGGCGGGGTTCGCGAAGGCGATGAAATCGGCCGGGATCAGCCGCGTGCCCTGGTGGATGAGCTGGTAGAACGCGTGCTGCCCGTTCGTGCCCGGTTCGCCCCAGAACACCTCTCCGGTGTCGGTCGTGACCGGCGAGCCGTCCCAGCGCACCGACTTTCCGTTCGACTCCATCGTGAGCTGCTGCAGGTAGGCGGGGAAACGGCTCAGCTGCTGCGCATACGGCAGCACCGCGTGCGACTGCGCGCCGAGGAAGTTCGTGTACCAGACGTTCAGCAGGCCCATGAGCACCGGCACGTTGCGCTCCAGGGGAGTGGTCCGCACGTGCTCGTCGACGGCGTGGAAGCCCGCGAGGAGGTCGCGGAACACCTCGGGGCCGAACGCGATCGCGAGCGACAGCCCGATCGCGCTGTCCACGGAGTAGCGGCCTCCGACCCAGTCCCAGAAGCCGAACGCGTTGGCGGGATCGATGCCGAAGGCGGCGACCCGGTCGAGCGCCGTGGAGACCGCGACGAAGTGATGCGCGACCGCGGTGCTGCGGGCCTCGTCGGTGCTCACGTCCACGCCCGCGGCGCCGAGCCGCTCCCAGAGCCAGTCGCGCGCCAGTCGCGCATTGGTCAGCGTCTCGAGGGTGGTGAACGTCTTCGACGCGACGATGAACAGCGTCGTCTCCGGATCCAGGTCCGCCGTCTTCTCCGCCATGTCCGTCGGGTCGATGTTCGACACGAACCGTGCCTGGATCCCGCTGCCGTAGGGCTTGAGCGCCTCGTAGACCATGACCGGCCCGAGGTCGGATCCGCCGATGCCGATGTTCACGACGTGGGTGACCTTCTTGCCGGTCACGCCGCGCCATTCGCCCGAGCGCACCCGGTCGGCGAAGGCGCCGAGCGCGTCGAGCACCTCGTGCACGTCGTGGTCCACGTGCTGGCCGTCGACGACCAGCTCCGGAGACGCTCCTGCGGGACGGCGAAGGGCGGTGTGCAGCACCGCGCGGTCCTCGGTCGTGTTGATGTGCACGCCCTCGAGCATCGCGGCGAAGCGCTCGGCGACACCCGTCTGCTCCGCGAGCCGCACCAGGGCGGCGCGCACCTCAGGCGTGATGAGGTTCTTGGACAGATCGACGCGCAGATCGGCCAGATCGAACGTCAGGCTCTCCACGCGCTGCGCATCGTCGGCGAACCAGCCGCGCAGATCAGGGGAGAACGCATCCCGCAGCGCGGTGAGCTCGGTCCAGGCGGAGGTCGAAGAGGCGTCGATCGGGGAGGTCATGTCCTAACGCTAGCGCCGACCGCCGCCTCTGTGCGCGGTGCCGTGCGGAGGGTTCCGAGGCGGACCCGCGCGCGTGCCCGGCCCGCCTCGGAACTCAGGCCTGTTGGCTGCGATCCGGCAGCTGCTGAAGCGTCCAGCGGTTGCCGTCGGGATCCGCGAAGGTGACAAAGCGACCCCACGCGAGCTCGTCCACGCCTTCCGCCTCCACCCCGAGTCCGCGCAGGTGCGCGAGCGCCTCATCCGCGTCGGGCACGACGACCTGGATCGTGTTCTGCTTGCCCGGCTCGAGGTCGATCCCGAGGTTGGTGCCGAACGCGATCGAGCAGGCCGAGCCGGGAGGCGTCATCTGCACGAACCGCAGCCCGTCGAAAGGCGTCTGGTCGTGATCCGGGTTGAAGCCGATCCGCTCGTAGAACTCCTTCGAACGGTCGACGTCGGTGACCGGCACGAAGATGAGCTCGATCTTCCAGTCCATGCTGCACGCTCCTTCGAGTGGGGAAATCGTGGCGGCGGATCCGCCGTCGGGGTCGACGCTACGCCGGGCCTCCGACATCGCGGCGGGAGCAGGACGGTGAAAGCCTCAGTCCCCGTCGCGCAGGGCCTCGGTCGCCTGGCGATGCGGCAGGACGGGGTGCATGCCGGTGTAGCCCTCGCGCTCGCCGGCGGCGGCGAGAATGCGCTTGCGCGCGGCGATCCAGCCCACGATGAGCGCGGGGATGATCGCCACGAGCGAGAGCAGCACCCAGCGCCCGGTCTCGGTGAATCCCATCGTGACGAGCACGAAGACCAGGAACGCGAGCGTGAGGTAGCCGGTGTACGGGGCGCCGAACATCCGGAACGACGGACGCTCCAGCACGCCCTTCTTCGCCAGAGCGTGCAGGCGGAGCTGGCAGAGGATGATCGTCGCCCAGCCTCCGATGATGCCGAGCGCGGAGACCTCGAGGACGATCTCGAACGCCTGCGACGGGACGACCGCGTTGAGCACCACACCGGCGAGCGTGATGACCGAGGTGAGCAGGATCCCGCCGTACGGCACGCCGTTGCGGCTCATCCGGGCGGTGAAGCGGGGCGCCGAGCCGTTGACCGACATCGAGCGCAGGATCCGTCCCGTCGAGTACAGGCCCGCGTTGAGGCTGGACAGTGCGGCCGTGAGCACGACGAAGTTCATCACGGAGCCGGCGACCGCGCCGGTCTCGGCGCCGCCCAGGTGCGAGAAGAACGTGACGAACGGCGACTCGCCGGCCTTGTAGGTGCTGAAGGGCAGCAGCAGCGACAGCAGCAGGATGGAGCCGACGTAGAAGATCGCGATCCGGATGACGACCGTGTTGATCGCGCGGGGCATGACCTTCGCGGGTTCGGCCGTCTCGCCCGCGGCCGTGCCGATGAGCTCGATCGAGGCATACGCGAACACCACGCCGGAGATGGCGATGAGGGGCGCGAACAGACCCATCGGGAAGAGCCCTCCGTGCTCGGCGAGGATCGAGAAGCCGGTCGGGCCCACGTCGGTCGGCGCCCGCAGGATGAGGATGACCGTGCCGACGACGAGGAACGCCACGAGCGCCACGACCTTGATCATCGCGAACCAGAACTCCATCTCGCCGAACACCTTCACGCTGACGAGGTTGAGCGAGAGCACCACGACCAGTGCGATGAGGGCGATGAGCCACTGCGGCACGGCCTGCAGCGGAGGCCAGTAGTGCGCCCAGAACTTCACGTACAGGGCGGCGGCGGTCACGTCGACGATCGAGGTCATCGCCCAGTTCAGGAAGTACAGCCAGCCGCTCACGAAGGCGACCTTCTCGCCGTAGAACTCGCGGGCGTAGGAGACGAAGGATCCGGAGGAGGGGCGGTGCAGCACCAGCTCGCCGAGCGCGCGCAGGATGAGGAAGGCGAAGAACCCGCACAGCGCGTAGACGAGGATCAGGGCCGGCCCGCTCGAGGCGAGGCGGCCGCCCGCCCCCATGAACAGGCCCGTGCCGATGGCGCCGCCGATCGCGATCATCTGGATCTGCCGGGGCTTGAGCGCCTTGTGGTAGCCGGCCTCCTCGCTGGAGAAGTCCTCGACGGCCATGAGGCGGTCGCCCGTCAGTTCGCGCTCGTTCTCGAGGGCGTCCTCGGGATCGCGGGGTCGACCCGGGATCTGATCGCTCATTGCGATGCCTTTCGTCGTGGCCGCCCCGGGGACGACAGCCGTTCACTGGTGCATCCGCGATCTTCCCCCCGATCCCGTGCGCAGGGCAACGAACGAACCGGCGCGGCGCCGTTCCGACGACCGAGGCGTCCGCGCGACAATGAGCCATGACCGAAACCAGCGTCGTCGGCGACAGCATGCTCACCCGGGCCGAAGGGCTCGCCGCGGGGCGCGTGGCGCGCACGCGCGTCCCGCGTGCGGAGCTGGCGGCCCTGACCACGGACGGACGAGATCCGCTCGCGATCCTCGACCATCAGAACCGCACGCGCGTGCCGGAGCTGATCCCGCTGCGCACCGAGCGCATGGCGGCCAGCCCGTTCGCCTTCTTCCGCGGCACGGCGGCGATCATGGCCGCGGACTTCGCCCGGGAGCCGCACACCGGGATCCTCGTGCCGTCCTGCGGTGACGCGCACATCGGCAACTTCGGATTCTTCGCATCGCCGCAACGCACGCTGCTGTTCGACCTGAACGACTTCGACGAGGCGGCATGGGCGCCGTGGGAGTGGGATCTGAAGCGACTCGTCGCCAGCGTCGTGATCGGAGCGCGCGAGACCCGGGGGCAGGAGCTCGCCGATACGGCGGCCCGGCAGAGTGTCCTGGCCTACGTGCGGGCGCTGACCGCGGCGGTGCGGGCGGATCCGCTGCAGCGCTACTTCGCGCACTTCGACGCGGAGGCCAGCAGGACGGGGCTCGACGTCGATTCGCAGCGCACCCTGCAGAAGGCGATCTCCGCGGCGGAGAAGCGTACCGGGGCGCGCGCGGCGCGCAAGCTCACGGTGCGGGGCGACGACGGCCATCTGCGGTTCATCGAGCAGCCGCCGGTCATGACGCACGCCGACCCGGAGATCCGCGAGGTGAGCGACACCGCCTTCGCGGAGTACGCGGCGACGGCGAACGTCGACATCCAGCTCCTGCTGCGTCAGTACCGGGTGCGGGATGTGGCCCGCCGTGTGGTCGGAGTCGGCAGCGTCGGCACGCGCTGCTATCTGGCGGTGCTCGGCACGGCCGACGCGGAGCCGCTGCTGCTCCAGGTGAAGGAGGCCGGGCGCAGCGTGCTCGTGGAGTACGGCGGGATCGCTCAGCCGGACGACCTGCAGCAGCGGATCGCCGACGGCGGCGAGGGGGCCAGGGTCGTGGGCGTGCAGCGAGTGTTGCAGGCGTTCTCGGATCCGTTCCTCGGGCACATCAAGGGCGCCGCCGACGACTACTACGTGCGCCAGTTCCACGACATGAAGGGGTCGATCGACACCGACGAGATCGAGGACGAGGGGTACCGCGAGTATGCGGTCGCCTGCGCGATCACACTCGCCCGCGCGCACGCGCAGGCCCCCGCCGCGGCGCAGATCGCCGGTTATGCGGGCAAGGGCGCACGGCTCGCCGATACGCTGGTGGGCTGGGCCAACGCCTACGCCGACCTGGCCGCCGCGGACTACCGCGCGTTCACGGCGCGAGCGGGCGTCCACGCCGCGGCGGAGGCCGCACCGAGCACCGCGCAGGAGGCTGCGCAGAAGGAGAGCAGATCATGAAGCAGGTGCGATTCGGATCCGGATCCGCCCCCGCCGTCGTCGCCGGGATGATGCGCATCGACGGCCGCACGGACGCCCAGATCCGCGAGCTGTACGACACCGCGCGCGCGAGCGGCATCGACTTCTTCGACCACGCCGACATCTACGGCGGCGCGATGCACGTGTGCGAGGACCGGTTCGGCGCGGCGCTGGGCCTGTCGGCCGCGGAGCGCGACGAGATCACGCTGCAGACCAAGTGCGGGATCGTCCCGGCGGAGGGCATGTTCGACTTCTCGTACGCGCACATCATGCGCCAGGTCGAGGGATCCCTGAAGGCGCTGCGCACCGACCGGATCGACGTGCTGCTGCTGCACCGGCCCGACGCCCTCGTCGAGCCGGAGGAGGTCGCCCGAGCCTTCGACGAGCTGCACGCCTCCGGCAAGGTGCGCTCCTTCGGCGTCTCCAACCACACCCCGGGACAGATCGACCTGCTGAAGACCGCCGTCACGCAGCCGCTCGTCGCGAACCAGCTGCAGCTGTCGATCACGCACGCGCCGATCATCGCTCAGCCGATCGCGGCGAACATGGCCGCGCTGGAGCAGAGCGTCGTGCGCGACGGCGGCGGGATCGTGGACTACTGCCGGATCAACGGCATCACGATCCAGGCATGGTCGCCCTACCAGGCGGGCTTCTTCACGGGCGTCTTCCTGGACAACCCCGCCTACCCGGAGCTCAACGCGGCGATCGAACGGATCGCCGCCGTGCACGGGGTCACCCCGATCGGCATCGCGACCGCCTGGATCACCCGGCATCCCGCAGGGATGCAGGTGGTGCTCGGCACGACCACGCCCGCGCGCGTCCAGGAGGCCGCCGACGGTGCGGACGTCGAGCTCAGCCGCGCGGAGTGGTACGAGCTGTTCCGGGCCGCGGGGCACACCCTGCCCTAGCGCGGCGGGCCCGGGATCCGCTCCGGTCTGGCAGGCTGTCGTCATGGGCCTGGTGTTCTCGATCCTCGTGCTGGTGCTGATGATCGGCGCGCTCATCGACATCATCACGCGCCGTGACGACCAGGTGAAGCACCTGCCCAAGGTGTTCTGGGTCATCCTCGTGATCATCCTGCCGCTGGCCGGATCCCTGATCTGGTTCCTCGTCGGCCGCGAGTACGACGGGGAGGGGATCCGGCTGCCGCGACCGCGCGAGCGCCGTGCCGATCCGCCCGCCGCGGCGACGCCTCCGCCGCCGTCCGACACGCGCAGCACCGAGCAGCAGATCGCCGACCTCGACCGCGAGATCGAGGAGTGGCGGCTGCGCGCGGAGATCGAGAAGCGCAAGAAGCAGCAGGGCGAGGAGGGGGCCCGATGAGCGCGGCACCGCGTCTGCGTCGCGCCGTGATCGGCGGCGGCAGCGGCTATCTCGGCACCGCGCTGCGCGACGCCCTGCGCATCGACGGCTTCGACGTGCGCACGATCGGCCGCAGCGGCGCCGACGCCCGATGGGACGATCCCGCCGGGATCCTGCGCCTCGTCGACGGGGCGGATCTCCTGATCGGTCTTGCGGGCCGGCGCATCGACTGCCGCTACACCGATCGCAACCGCGAGGAGATCCTGCGCTCCAGGGTGCGCACCACTGCGGCCCTGCACCGCGCGGTCACCGCCGCGGCGACACCGCCGGCGGTGTGGATGAACGGAAGCTCCGCGACGGCCTACCGCTACTCCCTCGACACGCCGCGCACCGAAGCGGATCCGCTCGAGGAGAAGGGCTTCTCGCCCGATGTGACCCGGGAGTGGGAGGCGGCGCTCTTCACCGGCGAGACCCCGGGAACGCGGCGGATCGCCCTGCGCACCTCGCTCGTGCTCGGGCGCGGCGCGCCCGTGATGGAGATGCTGCTGCGCCTGGCCCGGCTCGGGCTCGGCGGGCCGCAGTACGACGGCTGGTGGTTCCCGCACCGGCGCTACCGGGGGATCGGCGCGCACCCGACCGACCCCGACCGGCCCGACTACGAGCACTCGCGCGGTCGTCAGCGCCTGAGCTGGATGCACGAGCAGGACTTCGTGCAGGCGGTGCGATTCCTCCGCGATCACGACGAGGTCGCGGGTCCGGTGAACATGGCCTCGCCGCACGCCGTCACCAACATCGACCTCATGCGCACCCTGCGGCGCGCCGTGCATGCGCCCTTCGGTCTGCCGGCGCCGCGGTTCGTGCTCGAGCCCGGGATGGCGGTGCTGCGCACGGAGTCGGAGCTCATCCTGAAGAGTCGTTGGGTGCTGCCGCAGGTGCTCGAGGACGCCGGCTACCTTTTCCGGTTCCCTGAGCTGGACGGCGCGGTGCGGGCGATCGTCGGCCGCTGACGCGTCAGTGCGCGGCGGGAGCGGCGAACGACGTGCGGACGGCCTCGTCGAGGTCGGGGTGCGCGAATGCGTAGCCCGCGTCGAGGAGCTTCTCGGGCTCGACCCACCGGCTCTTCAGGATGAGCTCGGTCTCCGTGCCGAGTGCGATCGCGCCGAGTTCGAGCATCCAGCGGGCCGACGGCAGCCCGAACGGGACGCCGAGCGCGCGCCGCACCGTCGCCATGAGGGTGCGATTGTCGCTCGCCCGTGGCGCCACCGCGTTCACCGGGCCGTCCACTTCCGGGTGCCGCTCCAGGAAGGCGATGATCCCCGCCAGGTCGTCCACGTGCACCCAGCTGAACCGCTGCCGTCCTCCGCGGGCCCGGAACCCGTGCGCCGTGCCCGCGGCGCGACGGGCGCGCCCGAGGGGCCAATGCCCGTCGTGCTGGGTTCCGCCGAGGCCGAGGCGGGAGAGCGTGCGCAGCGTGCCGAGCACGCCGCCGTCGCCGAGCACGATCGCCGTGCGCAGTGCCACGCGCCGCGTGCCGGGGAGGTCGCCGGCGAACAGCTCCCGCTCCCAGGCCTTCGCCACGTTGACCGAGAAGCCGGTGCCGAGCTCTCCCCGGGTCTCCGTCTGCGGCCCGTCCTCGGCATGTCGGTAGATCGTGGCCGTGGAGGAGTTGATCCAGAGAGGAGGCGGCGTCGCGGCGCGCGCGACCGCCGTGCGCAGCGCGGTGGTGGTCGTCGTGCGCGAGCGGAGGATCTCGGCCCGGTTCGCGGGCGTGTAGCGGCAGTTCACGCTCTTGCCGGCGAAGCCGACCACCAGCCCGGCTCCGTCGACGGCGGCGTCGATGCCGGCCTGGTCGTCCCAGCGCAGGTCGGCGTCGTGCCGGGAGACGGTGATGACCTCCCGTCCGGCGGCCCGCCATCGTCGCGCGAGATCCTGCCCGATGAAGCCCGTGGATCCGCCCAGCACCACCCGGCCGTCGACTCCCTGCGTCATGGCTCCTCCTCGATCCCGTAGCGGAACGTTCCCGACAGTATCGAACATGTTCAAAAAAAGCGAACACGTGACTATGGCGAAACGCAACGCTCCGCTTCCGCGAACGGTCAGCCGACCGCGGTCAGCTCTCGATCAGGCGCACGAGACGCTCGTGGCCGGACTCCTCCAGCTCGGCGATGTCGGAGCGCGACTTCAGGAACGCGTTGAAGGACCGGTAGCCGAGGGCCTTCTCGCTGAACGAGGGGTCCATGCGGCGCATCTGCGTCTTCACCGCGGAGCTGTGCAGCCACTCGTCGCCGTCGCTCTTGTCGTGGCCGAGCCGCAGCGCGCGCGCCAACGTCGCCGTGGCCTGCTCCTGGTCGGTGGTGGTGGGCTCTTCCTTCTCCACGGTCGCGCGGGACTGCTTGCGCGCGCTCTGGGTCTGCTTGGCGGCGGGCTTCTTCGGCACGGCCTCGACGGGCGCGGGGGCGCGCTCGACGCCGGGCAGCGAGTCGTACGCCTCGAACTCGTCGCAGGCGGCCGCCAGCGACTTCGCGGTGGATCCGGCGACGCCCACGCCGATCACGTAGCGGCCGAGCCGCTTGCAGCGCTGGGCCAGCGGGACGTAGTCGCTGTCACCCGCGACGATGACCACGTGGGTGAGGTCGGGGAGGCGGAACATGTCCTCGACGGCGTCCACGGCGAGGCGGATGTCGGCTCCGTTCTTCGCGTACGCCGCGGCGGGGAAGAGCTGGACGAGGTCGACCGCGCGCGCCACGAGCTGCGAGCGGTACTCGGCGTTCACCGGCGAGGACCAGTCGGCGTACGCCCGCGTGAGCACCAGGGTGCCGAACGACGACGCGTAGTCGATGATCGCGCCTACGTCGATCATCGCGGCCTTGAGACGCTCCGCCACCTCGGCGTCGGACGGGTCGTCCTGGATGCGCTGGCGGTCCTTGCTGTACGCGTTGCGTCCGTGCACCCGGTCGTACCAGGAGATGACGATGTTGTCGAAGTCGAGATAGACGGCGACGCGGGTGTCCTGCGGTTCGGCCATGGGTTGTCCTCCGGAATCGGTCAGGCGGCTTCGCCGGGGTAGCGGACGCCGATCTGAGCACGGATGTTGTCGAGAAGGCCCATGATCGCGACCGACTCGGCGACCGGGAGCAGATCGCTGTCGAGCGTGCCGTCGGCGACGTACCGTTCGGCGGCGAGGGCCTGGTACTGCATCCCGCGGCCACCGCCGCGCCCGTCGGCGGTGGTGCGGCCGTCGAACTCCTCCTGCACGGTGCCGTCGGTCGCGACCACGCGGAACGTCGTCGGCGAGTACCAGACGCGGTCGATCTCGATGCGCGCCCGCGTTCCGAGCACCACGGCGGTGTTGGGGCCGGCCGCGCGCGACGAGGACAGCGTGGTGGAGACCGCGCCGCCGGTGTGCGTCATGATCGTCGCGACCTCGGCGTCGGCTCCGGTCTCGGCGAGACGACCGGTCGCCTGCACGGTGAGGGGCGCGCCGAGCACGTCGTAGACGAACGAGATCGGGTAGATGCCGAGGTCCAGCAGGGCCCCTCCGCCGAGCTCGAGGGCGTTGAGGCGGTGCGCCGGATCGGTCGGCAGCGACTGGGTGTGGTCGGCGGACACGGCCCGGATCTCGCCCAGGACTCCCGCGGCGATGATCTCGCGCAGGCGGACCATGTGCGGCAGATAGCGCGTCCACATCGCCTCCATGACCAGCAGGCCCTTCTCGCGCCCCAGATCCGCGAGATCCTGCGCCTCGGACCGGTTCAGAGTGAACGCCTTCTCGACGAGCACGTGCTTGCCGTGCTCGAGCGCGAGGCGCGCGTCGGCGTGATGCATCGGATGCGGCGTCGCCACGTAGACGATGTCGACCTCGGGATCCGCCGCGAGGGCCTCGTAGGAGCCGTGCGCCCGGGCGATCCCGTAGCGGGCGGCGAAGGCGTCGGCCGACTCCTGCGACCGGGAGCCGACGGCGACCAGGTCGAGGCCCGCGGTACGCAGGTCGGCGGCGAAGGCGGCGGCGATGCCACCCGTGGCGAGGATGCCCCAGCGCAGCGCTGAGGGGCGAGAGGGGGCGGTCATGCCTCCAGCGTACGGGCAACCGCTCGGACGGCGGGCGATCCGGGGCGCCCCTGTCGGTGCGGGTTGGCATGATGGGGCCATGGCCGATCTGATCACCGCCGCCGAGCTCCGCGCCCTGATCGAGGAGGGCGGCGATCCGCGCATCCTGGACGTGAGATACCGCCTCGGCTTCACGGACGGACGTGACAGGTATCTCGACGGGCACCTTCCGGGCGCGGTGTTCGCCGACCTCGAGGAGGAACTGGCGGCGCACGGCGCGCCCTCGGACGGACGCCATCCGCTGCCCGCCGACGATGACCTCGAACGGGCCGCGCGCCGCTGGGGCATCCGCCGGGATCAGACCGTCGTGGTCTACGACGACGCGCGCTCGCTGCCCGCATCGCGGGCGTGGTGGGCGCTGCGCCGTGCCGGGGTCGCCGACGTGCGCGTCCTGGACGGCGGACTCGCCGCCTGGCGGGACGCCGGAGGCGCGGTCGAGCGGGGCGAGGTCGTGCCCCCGCCGGGCGACGTCGTGCTGACCCGTCCTGGATCGACCGGCGTGCTGGACGCGGACGCGGTGGCGGCGTGGACCGGAGTGCTCCTGGACGCCCGTGCGCCGGAGCGGTTCCGCGGCGAGACCGAGCCGATCGACCCTGTCGCGGGGCACATCCCCGGCGCTCGCAACCTGCCGATCGCGGAGGTCCTGACGGCGGACGGACGCTTCCGCAGCCCGTCCGAGATCGAGGCCGCGTTCGAGGCCGTCGGCGCAGGGGAGGAGGTCCCGATCGCGGCCTACTGCGGATCCGGCGTCACCGCCGCGCAGCTCGCGCTCGCCGGGGCCCTCATCGGACGCGAGGTCACGGTGTATCCCGGATCCTGGAGTGCCTGGTCGAACACGCCGGGGCTCCCCGTCGAGACCGGAGCGGTCCCCGCGGAGGAGGATCCCCTGGAGGACTGAGCACCGCGTCGGACCGCGAGGAGGGGGTGCCGCCGGTCCCCTCGACGACACCCCCTGTACCCGGATCGCTGTGCGTCAACCCGACTGCGCACATCCCCAGCACCACGGCGCCCCAGCGGCCGGCGCTCGCGTCGGCCACACCATGTCGATCCGGAGAAGAAGAGCGCGCAGCGGCCGCGCTGATACATCGGTCTCAGAATCCGCGCCCGTGCACCTGGAACGAGGAGCGCAGCCCGGTGCGCTCCTCGGCGCGCGCCAGCGCGAGCGCCGGCGGGAGCCCCGCGGCGAGGCCGGTGTGGACGGTTCCGAGCAGCTCGCACGCGTCGTCGTCGGCGACGATCACCGGCGTCGCGATCACGGTTCCTGTGCCGGCGTGCAGCCAGACCCGCGTCATGCCGATCGCCTCCCACCCCCAGCGCACCGAGGAGCGGCCGACCTCGCAGGCCGACAGCACCACGGTGTCGGGGACGGGCGTCACCCGGTCCACGTCGTATCCGAACAGCGCCCCGTCCGCGAGCTCCAGGCCGGAGAACATCGGGTTCCCATCGGCATGCCTGCCGTGCGCGGCGAGGTGCAGCACGCTCACCCGCGCTGTCAACTCCGTCACCGCGCCGACGGTCGCCTCGTCGCCCTCCAGGACCCTCGCTCCGGGCCAGGCGGAGGCACCCCGCGCCGCCTCCTCCGGGCCGCGGGGCACGCGCGGCCCGACGGCGAAGCCCACGCCGCGGAAGGGGGCGGGCTCGCGCGGCTCCCGCCATTGCGTCGCGGAGTCGGTCACGGTGAAGACCCGCCCGCGCATCGCGGGCAGCATCGCCCAGGGCACGCCGTTGAGGATCGCCGCGGCGGCGAGGGCGAGCCGTCGATCCCCGACGATCGGGAGCACCGGGGCGAGGAGAGCCTCCGAGAGGGCGTCGAGGCGCTCGTCGAGGGACCGGCGCACGACATCGCCCATCGGGCCGCTGCGCACCGTCGCGGCGACGTCGAGGTCGGCCCGCAGACCCTCCAGCGCGCGACGTACCACCGGCCAGCGCGGGATGTCGACGATCCGGGCGTCGTCGGCCGTGACGGCGACCGCGACGAGGCCGTCTCGCTGGAACGCGTACGCGACGAACGCGGTGTCTCCGTCCAGGTCGGCCTGCAGCTCGGCGAGCGTGAGGCGCCGACGGCCGCCCGCGCGGCCGATCGACGACCACTCGCGCTCCCGCACCTGCTCGCTCAGCGCCGCGGCGCGCGGCTCGGCGAGCCAGTCGCCGGAGACCGCCTCGGCACGCAGCATCCGCAGCTCCGTGAGATCGGCGGCGAGGGCCGGATCCGGGGGAGGACGCAGCGGCACGGTCTGCTGGCTGAGGTGGCGGGCTCGCTCCGACCAGTCGAACACGACCTCCGGCCGTCCCGAACGCACCGCGGCGCCGAGCCCGGCGTACAACAGCCCCGCGCCGTGCATCACGAGAGCGGTGGCGAGGTCGAGGCTCCCGAACGATGCCTGCCACCCCGCGAGCTCGTCGAGCCCGGCGGCGGCGATCCGCCGGGCCCTCGCGTCATCCCCGGATGCGGCAGCGCGCGCGGCGCGCACCTCCTGCGCGAGGAGCCGGACCGGCAGCGGCGCGTCGGCGGGAACGCGGATGCGGGACTCCCGTTCCGGGTCCGCGGGGCCGGTCTGCGCGCGGCGGCGCTGCCAGGTGAGCCGCAGCGACGCCGCCTCGGCGCGCAGCCGGTGCGCCCGCAGCTGCGTCTCGACCCGGTCCACGGCGCCGTCGGACGGCGGGGTCACCGAGGTGGCCCGGCCGTCGGCCTCCACGGTCAGCAGCGCCCGCAGCCGCACGGCTTCCGCCCGCACGCTCCAGGACTCGCTGCCGACGGCGCGGAACCGTCGCGCGGCGGCCGCGGCGATCGGCGCCGCGCGCTCGGGGTCGTGGCTCAGCAGCGACCGCGCGAGCTGGAACTCCGCCTCGGCGCGCGCCTGCCGCATCCGATGCGCGCCGAACACCCGGATCGCGCGTTCCAGGGCGTGCTCGGCATCGCGCGTGAGACCGGCATCCCGCAGCACTTCCGCGCGATCCCGGTCGCAGATCGCGGCGTTCACCGCCGACGCCGTGCTGAGGACGGTGCGCGCTTCCCCCATGCTCTCCAGAGCGGGCACGAGATCGCCGGCGAGCAGCGCCGCGTAGCCGCGGTTGTGCACGGCCATCGCCCGGGAGACCTCGTCACCGGTCGCGGCGTAGTCGGGCACGGCGCGGTCCAGATCGGCGATCGCCGCCGCCAGGCGCCCTGCCTGCATGTGCACGACGCTGCGGTTGAGCAGCATCGGCGCGCGGTGCTCCACCTCGTCGCCGATGCCCGCGATGCCGCGGTCCAGCAGCGACATCGCCTTGTCGAGGTCCCCGCGCTCCAGCGCCACGAGCCCCAGCTGGCCGCACAGCATCGCCGTGGTCGCGGGGGAGAGCCCGGTCCACGCCAGCGCCTCGAGGCAGATCGCCTCCGCCGAGGCGCGGTCGCCCTGGCGGATCGTGATCGCCGCGAGGGATCCGGCGATCCGCGCGCGGAGGTTGGGATCCTCGGTGCGGGTCCGAGCGCGGAGCAGCGCCTGCCGGGCCGCCGCGTTGCGGCCGGCGTTCAGCTGCGCGCGTCCGCGCCGGTACAGCTCCTCCGCTGTCAGCGTCACCCTCACAGCATGGCGCGCGGGCGCGCGCCGCGGGAGTGCTTTCTACGTGCGCGACGCATCCTCCCTGGCGCAGCGGTCGAGCACGGTGCGCACGGCGTCCGCGATCGTCGACGGGGTGCGGACGGCGGGAGCGCCGGATCCCAGCTCCCGCGCGATGCGTCCGGCCACGACGGGGGCGGCGAAGGAGGTGCCGCTCCACACGGCGAACCCTCCGGCGAAGTCGTCGAGGTCGAGCGTCTCGCGCCGCCGGTCCTCCGCGTCCTCGCGCGTGCCGGCCTGCGTCCCGCCGTCGAACGCCACCGGCAGGGTGGAGAGCACGGAGACGCCCACGGCGTACGTGCGCACCCAGGGCCCGATGTTCGAGAACAGCGCCACCGAGCGCCCGGACGGGTTCAGCGCCCCGACCGAGACATGCGGGGCGAGACCCTTCTCGTCCTCCGGATCGATGCCCGACTCCGCACCCCAGGCGAACAGTGCCGCGGGGGACGACGGCCGGTCGGTGGCGTCGTTGCCGGCCGAGCACACGACCACGCATCCCGCGCCGCGCACGCGCCGGAGCAGGCCGTACAGCTCGCTCAGCGTCTCCTCGGCGCCGGGGGACTCGTGGAAGAACCCGAACGACAGGGTCATGACGTCGAGGTGCAGCGCCCCGCTCTCGAGCAGCTCGACGATGCGGCCGAGCGCCCCGAGCAGGTCGTTCTCCATGATCGTGCCGTTGCCGTCCGACACGCGGACCGGAAGGATCTGCGCCTCGGGACACGCCTGCAGGACGAGCCCTGCGATGAAGGTGCCGTGCCCGGCGACGGGATCCAGCCGTCCGTCGAGCGGGTCGGTCAGCGAGGGGTGCGTCTCGGGATCGGTCGCGGGATCGTCCAGCCCGAGCGGCTCGCCGCTGTGGGTGGTGCGGTGGATCAGCACGGGGTCCGCGCCCGGCGCCGCTCCGGGCAGGTTCCCGAACCACGGATGCGCACCGCAGCCGGTGTCCAGCACGGCGATCACCGGTCGCCGTGCTCCGGCGGGGAGCGGCGTACGCAGGGGAGCGGGTCCGGTCCACGCCACCGGGGTGCGTCCGCCGAAGCCGGGGTAGGCGTAGCTGGCGAGCCCTGCGGGGTTGCCGGTGAAGGGGTTGCCGGTGAAAGGGTTCCCGGTGAAAGGGTTCCCGGTGAAGGGGTTTCCCGTGAAGGGGTTTCCGGTGAAGGGGTTTCCCGTGAACGGATGGATCCCGAGCACGTGGTTCAGCGCGAGGCCGCGGATCCCGTCGTCGCGGGCCGCCACGAGCAGCCGCCAGGCGTCCGGAGCGTGCACAGGTCGCCCGTCGCGCGCGGCGCCGGCGGCGACGGTGATGCGCATGCGGGACGAGTCCGCGATCCCCGCGCGCGCGGGACCCCGGGGCGCTTCCGGGCGCTCGCCCTGTGCTTGTTGGGGCGGAGCAGGACGCGCGCCCGGCCGCGCGCCCACCGCATCCTCCAGCCGCTCCGGGGAGACGCTCCAGCCGAGAGCCTGGGCGAGCTCGGCGAGGCGCTCGTCGCCGCGCCGCCCGGTCTCGTCCACTGCGAAGAAGTCGGGGCGCACCAGCAGCACATCCGGCTCGTACACGGTGGTGTGCGCGCGGGGCCCCTGAGCGGGCTGCAGGCTCACGTCCAGCACCGCCCCCCGCACGCGCGCCGCGCGCTCCCGCTCGCGCCAATCGGGTCGGCCGGTCCGACCGCCGCCCCCTCGTCGCTCGTCGCCGTCGCGTGCCATCTGCGCCTCCTGATCGAACCGTCAGCCTGCATCACACCTCGAACCGCGGGGTGCGGAACTCGGTCGGCTCGCCGTCCGGCCCGCGGAGCACCAGCCGCAGCGCGGAGAGCCCGGCCGGGATCCCCTCGAACGCGAACCGTCCCGGCGCGGCGACCTCGGCGCCCCACTCACGATCTCCCTGTGCCAGCCGGATCGCGAGAGCCTCGCCGTCGACCCAGCCGTCGACCCGCCGCAGCCCCGCATCGCTCGCGGAGATGTGGAGCACGATCCCCGTGCGCCCGTCGCTGAACTGCAGCGTCGCCGTGTCGGCCTCGCCCCGCACGGCGGCGAGCCCCTCCTGCTCCACGAGCGTCAGCAGGGCGTACTCGCGGCCGAGGTCCTCCACGGCGACGGCCGCGACCATCCGGTCCTCGAGCCCCGCGGGCACCTGGTCCTGTGTCTCCCACATCGCGCGCAGCCGTGCGAGCAGCGCCGCGTCGGCGGCGTCGTCCTCAACGGTCATCCTCGTCCTCCTCCCATCCGTCCTGCTGCAGCAGGGCCCGGAGCTTGCCCAGGCACCGCTGCCGGGTCGGCCCGATCGAGCCGATCGGCATCGCCAGATCCTGGGCGATGCGGGCGTAGTCGGGTCTCTCGTCGAACGCGACGACCCGCAGCAGCCTCTGGCAGCGCGGGTTCAGCGCGCCGACCGCCAGCCACAGCGCCCCCGACTCCGTGCCGCGCTGCGCCTGGCGCTCCGCCGACTCCCCGCGCGGCAGGAGCGGCTCGAGAAGCTCGGCGTCGATGGGATCCGCCCTGCGCTGCAGCCGGCTCACGCGCCACGCCTCGCGCCGGGCGCACAGCGTCAGCCAGCCGGAGATCGCCCGCGGCTCCTCGATGGCCGCGTGCCGGCGCACGAGCGCCATCCACGTCGACTGGACGACGTCCTCGGCGAGCGCTCGGTCCAGTCCGTAGGCACGCGCGACATGCCACAGCACCGGCGTCATCAGGCGGACGAGGTCGTCCATGGCGCGCGTCTCTCCGCCGCGCCAGCGCACGAAGAGCGCCGCTGCGCGCTCCCAGCGCGGCGACTCCGTGCCCGCCGCGTCGTCGCGCTCCCCGAACGGCTGCGTTCGGTCGATGGCCGTCATGGCGCCCATTGTCTCCACACGGGGCAGGAGAGCGATAGTGGCTTCCTGATACAAGATCCGTGCACGGATCCTGAGATCGCCGCCAGCGGGTCAGAGAGCGGCGATGACCTCGCGGAGCACGTCGGGGTCGTACCAGGGGATCTCGCCGTCCGCGAGGGCGTGATAGCGCTCGTGGCCCTTGCCGAGGACCACGACCGTGTCCTCCGGGCGGGCCATCCGCACGGCCGCCGCCATCGCCTCCCGGCGGTCGGCGATCTCGACGATCTCGACGACGCTGGAGCGGGCTCCGTCGATCAACGAGGCGCGGATCTCGGCGGGATCGTCGTCGTAGGGGTTGTCGTCGGTGATGACGAGAACGTCGGCGAACATCGCCGCGAAACGGCCCATCATGCGGCGCTTGGCCGTGTCGCGGTGGCCGTTCGCGCCGAGCACGGCGATGAGCCGCCCCTCCGGAGTCGTGGTGCGGATCGCGCGGAGGGCGGCGTTGATCGCCTCGGGCTTGTGCGCCGAGTCGACGATCGCGGTGAACGGCTGTCCGAAGTCGAACCGCTGCAGCCGGCCCTCGACGCTGGGCAGCGCGGCGATGCCGGGGGCGAGCTCCGCGAGATCCCTGCCCGTCTCCGCGAGGGCGGCGACTGCGGCGAGGATGTTGTTCACGTTGAAGGCGCCGGTGAGCTGCGTCGTGAAGCGCACGCGCTCGCCGTCGGGGGCGCGCACGGTGAACGAGGATCCGTGCGCACGCAGCTCGACGTCCTCCGCGCGCCAGTCGGCCGCCTCGGATCCGCTCGCCGACGTCGTGCGCACGGGCACCGTCGCCTGCGCCGCGAGCACGCGGCCCCAGTGCGAGTCGATGTCGACGATGCCGATCCTGGCGTGCTCCGGCGTGAGCAGCAGGGCCTTGGCGGCGAAGTAGTCGGCCTGCGTGGGGTGGTAGTCGCGGTGGTCGTGCCCGAGGTTGAGGAAGACGCCCGCGTCGAAGGCGAAGCCGTCCACGCGGCCCAGCGTGAGCGCGTGGCTGGACGCCTCGACGGCGACCGTCTCGAGCCTCTGCTCGCGCATCACGGCGAACAGGGCCTGCAGCTCGGGCGCCTCGGGGGTGGTCAGCACCGGCGGGAAGAAGTCGTCGCCGACGGTCGTGCCGATGGATCCGATCGTGCCCGAGCGGGACATCCCGGCGGCCGCGGCCACGTAGAAGGCGGTGGTGGTCTTGCCCTGGGTGCCCGTGATGCCGATCGACGTCATCGACGACGCGGGGTCCCGGTAGAGGAACGCCGACGCGGGTCCGGCGGCGAGGCGCGGGCTCTCCACCATCAGGGTCGGGACGCCGTCGGGGACGAGTGCGGCGCCGTCGGCATCGGTGAGCACCGCGGTCGCGCCGGCCTCGACCGCCTTGGCGGCGAACCGGGCTCCGTGCGCGTTCGCCCCGGGGATGCCGAGGAACAGGTCGCCGGGACGGACGTGATCCGTCGACAGCGCAGCGCCCGTGAACACCGTGTCGGCCCGCTCCGGCGCCGGCGCGGAGAGGTGCGCGGCGAGGTCGCCGAGAGTCGCGCGGAACGTCTCGACAGGGCGGGAATCCAGGCGCGGGGCGGGATAGTTCGACACGGAGGGCATGACCGTCCGAGTCTACCGGGGCGCCGGTGCGCACAACGCAGGAGATCCCGGCTGGTGGGCCACGGAGGAGCCCAGAAGCGGCGGATTCTCCTGCGTCGTGTTCGGAGAAGGCCGGGTTCGGAACAGGAGGCGCCGCGGCGCGTCACGGGGCGCGCATGAACTCCTCGGCGGCGCGCACCTGCTCGTCGGTCGGACGGATGCCGGTGTACAGCACGAACTGCTCGAGCGCCTGCAGCGTGGCGACCGAGGCGCCGTTGATGACGGTCTTGCCGGCGGCGAGCCCTGCTCGCACGAGCGGGGTCTCCGCAGGGAGGGCGACGACGTCGAACACCGCGGTCGCGGCCTGGATCGCCATCTCCGGGAACGACAGCGCGTCCGCCTCCGCGCCGCCGGCCATGCCGATCGGCGTGACGTTGACGAGGATGTCCGCGGTGCGGCCGTCGACGTCGGCCGTCCAGCCGAAGCCGTAGAGGCCGGCGAGGGCGCGCCCCGCCTCCTCATTGCGCGCGACGACCGTGACGTCGGCGAAGCCCGCGTCGCGGAAGGCTGCGGCGGTGGCCTTCGCCATCCCGCCGGACCCCCGCAGCAGCACCGACGACGCCGGATCCAGGGCGTTGCGTGCGATGAGCTGCGCGATCGCCGAATAGTCCGTGTTGTACGCCGTGAGCACGCCGTCGTCGTTCACGATCGTGTTGACCGAGTCGATGGCCGTGGCGGACGGATCCATCCGGTCCACGAGCGCGATCACGTCCTCCTTGTACGGCATGGAGATCGCGCAGCCGCGGATCCCGAGGCCCCGGACGCCCGCGATCGCCTGTGCGAGGTCGGTCGGCGCGAACGCCTTGTAGATCCAGTTCAGCCCGAGCGCCTCGTAGAGGTGGTTGTGGAACCGGGTGCCGTTGTTGCTCGGTCGCGCGGACAGCGAGATGCACAGGGTCATGTCTTTGTTCAGGATCGGCACCGACCCAGAGTACCGAGCGCGCGCGGGCCGCGGCGGGGGGAGGTCAGGCCGACGCGAGGGCCGGCTCGGCGACCGTCTCGCCGACGGCGCGCACGAGCGCCTGATCGAGGTCGGCGAGGATGTCGGCCGGATCCTCGATGCCGATCGACAGGCGCACGGTCGTCGCGCTGATGCCGGCGGCGGCCCGCTGCGCGGCGTTCAGGTGCGAGTGGGTCATCGACGCCGGGTGCGCGACCAGGGAGCGCGCGTCGCCGATGTTCGCCACGAGCCGGACGACGCGCAGCCCGTCCACGAAGCGCTCCACCCGCTCCTGGTCGCGCTCCTCGTCGCCGGTGGAGACCAGGTCGATCGAGAAGACCGCGGGCGCGCCGTGCGGAAGGTAGCGCGCGACCAGAGGATGCCACGGGTTCCCCGCGAGCCCCGGGTGATGCACCCGGGCGACGGCGGGGTGGTCGGCGAGCGCCTCGGCGATCGCCAGCGCGGACGAGCTCTGCCGGGCGACGCGCAGGTCGAGCGTCTCGATGCCCTGCAGGATCTGGTGGGCGTTGAAGGGGGACAACGACGGCCCCAGGTCGTGCACGTACTTCGCCTTGACGAGCGCGCCGAAGGCGAAGCCCTGGCCGAATCGCTCCCACAGCGAGACGGGCCCGAACCGGTCGTGCTGAGCCGTGAGCTGCGGCCAGCGGGAGGGGTCCGCGCCGAAGTCGAAGGATCCGAGGTCGACCGCGACGCCGCCGAGAGATCCGCCGTGGCCGCTCAGGTACTTCGTCGCCGAGTGGACGACGAAGTCGGCGCCGTGCTCGCCGGGACGCTGCAGGTACGGCGTGGTCACGGTGCTGTCGATCACGAGGGGGACTCCCGCGGCATGCGCGATGTCGGCGACCTGGCGCACGTCGAGCACCTGGGCCACCGGGTTCGCGACCGACTCCGCGAAGAACAGGCGCGTCCGCGCGGTCACGGCCGAGCGCCACGCCTGCGGATCGTCCTGGTCGACGAAGGTGACCGCGATACCGAAGTCGTCGAGCGTGTCCTGGAGCAGGTCCACTGTGCCGCCGTACAGACGGTCGGCGGCGACCACGTGGCCGCCGCGTCCGGCGAGCGCCAGGATCGTGACCGCCACCGCGGCCTGGCCGCTCGCCACCGCGATCGCGGAGACGCCGCCCTCGAGCGCGGCCACGCGCTCCTCGAGCACCTGCTGCGTGGGGCTGGCGTTGCGGCTGTAGATGTTGCCCGCCCGGCGCAGGGCGAACAAGTCCCGCGCCTCGGCGAGATTCGCGAACTGGTACGCCGCGGACTGGTACAGCGGCGGCACCGCGGTGTTCTGCGGTGTGCCGGGGACGTAGGCCGCCTGCACCTGCTTCGTCGCGAAACGGGTGTCGGGGGCGGAGGCGGCGGGATCGGTCACGGACCCATCCTGCGGCGCACCGCCGTGCTGCGCAGGCATGTTTCCG
Organism: Microbacterium azadirachtae; assembly: GCF_000956545.1. Taxonomy (GTDB): domain Bacteria; phylum Actinomycetota; class Actinomycetes; order Actinomycetales; family Microbacteriaceae; genus Microbacterium; species Microbacterium azadirachtae. The sequence goes on along the minus strand of NZ_JYIT01000081.1, from coordinate 135,948 downwards.
ACTGTTGCGCGGCGATCGTCCCAGACGTTCCGCGCGTCAGGGACGCAGGATGATCTTGCCGTGCGCGGTGTGGTCCTCGATGAGACGATGCGCCTCGGCGGCGTCCGCGAGCGGCAGTTCCGGGCCGAACTCGATCGAGAACCGTCCTTCCGCGATCAGCGCGACGGCGACGGGGACGGCCTCCGCGCGCCAGGCGAGCTCCTGCGCGCTCAGCGGGACGGGGCTGCCGCCGCTGAACGCGCGGATGCCCAGGTCCGCGGCGTCGGGGCCGCGCACGATCGTCGCGATCCGCTGCCGGTCGCCGACGAGCGCGAGCGACGCGGCGACGGCCTCGTCGGTGCCCGCGCCGTCGAGCGACACGGTGATCTCCCGCCCGTCGGCCGCCGCGCGGATCCGGTCCTCCAGACCGGGGCCGTACTCGACCGGGATCGCGCCGAGCCCCCGCAGGCGCTCCTGCGACGCCCGGCCGCCCGTCGCGATGACCGACGCGCCCCAGGCCACCGCGAACTGGATCGCGGCCTGGCCCACGGCGCCGGATCCCGCGTGCAGGAGCAGCAGGTCGCCGGCACCGACGTCGAGGGAGCGCAGCGACTGGTAGGCGGTGCCCGCGGGGATGCCCAGCGAGGCGCCCTGGGCGGCGGTCACCGCGTCCGGCAGCGCGGTGAGGTGCGCGGCGGGCACGGCGAGCGCCGTCGCGTAGGTGCCGCGGGTGTCGCGGACGGCGACCCTCGCGCCGACCGCGACGTCGGTCACGTCGGCGCCGACCGCGGTCACCACGCCCGCTCCGTCGAACCCGAGATGGCGCGGCTCGGTGATCGGCGGCAGCGGTCGCAGCCCGCTGCGCTGCTTGACGTCGATGGGGTTGACGCCCGCCGCCTCGATGCGCACCACGACTCCGTCGGGCGCGGGGACCGGATCCGGCACCTCCACCAGGGTGAGGACCTCGGGTCCGCCGATCTCGGTCTGCACGATCGCCTGAGCCATGGATCCAGGCTACGACGGGCCCGATGCGGCGGGGCCGTGTCCGTCATCGGGCGCAACGGTCGCGGCGGGGACGGCGGGGTCAGCGCTCGGCGAGCGCCTTCACGATCCGCTGCGGTGAGACGGGCTGCGCGGTGCCGAGGCGCTGCGCGAACAGGCTGACCCGATACTCCTCGAGAAGCCAGCGCACCTCGGTCAGCCGGGGCTCCGCGTCCGCCGGGAGCGGGAACGTGCCGCCGGCGTCCGCGAACTGCTGCGCCATGCGCTCGTACTCGGTGAGCCGGGTGCGGTCCTTGCCCGGCGCGTCGGCCAGCGTGCGCAGGCGATCGAGGATCCCGTCCAGATAGCGCGGGTAGTGGGCGAGGCGCTCGGCTCCCGCGCTCGAGATGAAGCCGTTCGGGAGGAGGCCGGCGAGCTGGCCGCGGATGTCGTTCAGCGTTCCGAGCAGGGCGAGGGAGTTCTGCCCCTTCATCGCCCGCTCGACCTCGCGCGCCTTCGTCAGGATCCGGGCGACGAGCGACACGAGCGCGAAAAGCTCGTCCACGACGATCGCGGAGACGCCGTCGCGCACCCGGGTGAACTCCGCCTCGGTGCGCACGATCCCGGATCCGCCGGTGAGCCGGTCGATCGCCGCCCGGGCGACCGCGGCGCGCGCATCCTCGACGAGGGCGGCGACGTTCGGATAGGGCGAAGCGGCGAGCGCGAGCTTCTCCGGACTGGTCAGGTGATCCTGGACGTAGGAGGCGGGGGAGGGGATGCCGAGCAGCACCAGGCGCAGCACGCCGCCGCGGGTCGCGGCCCGGGCTGCCTCGGCGGTCGCCTCGACGCGCAGCGACACGGTCTTCCCCTGATCGACGAGGGCCGGGTAGCCGCGCACCACGCCGCCGGCCACCCGGGTGTCGAGCACCTCCGGGAGGTCTCCGACGTCCCAGGCGGTGAGGCCGTCGCGCGCCGCGGGGGCGGGAGGATCGGCGGCACGGCCGGCGTCCGGGCCGCGCTCGATCGTGCGGGCGACGCTCGCCCGGGAGCGATCGGCGAGGTCGCGCTGGAGCGCGACCAGCTCCCGGCCGGATCCCACGACGCGGCCGCGTTCGTCGACGGCGCGGAAGTTCATCCGCAGGTGCGCGGGCACGCGCTCCAGATCGAAGTCGGCGGCCGACATCGGCTGGTTCGCGAGAGGCTGGATGAGCCGCGCGAGCGCCTCGCGCAGGCTCCGCGGCGGCAGGCCGGAATGCGCCTCGGGGGCGTCGGGGGCGAGCTCCGCGCCGAATCTCTCGGCCCAGTCCGCAGCGGGGACGACGTGCCGACGGATCGCCTTGGGAAGGGCGCGGAGCAGGGCGGTCACGAGCTCGGCGCGCAGTCCCGGCACCTGCCAGTCGAAACCCGCGTCCTTCACCTGCTGCAGCAGGGCGAGGGGGACGACCACGCTGACGCCGTCATCGGGCGCGCCCGGCTCGAAACGGTAGGCGAGCCCCAGGACCTGGTCCGCCTGCGTCCAGCGGGTGGGGAAGTCGCGCTGGTCGGCGCGCTCGTCGTCGTCGAGCAGATCGCTCTCGCGCATCACGAGCAGCTTCGGGGTGGTGGCGAGCGCCTCGCGCCACCAGGCCTCGAAGGAACGCACGTCGAAGACCTCGGCCGGGATCCGCTCGTCGTAGAAGCGGAACACCGCCTCGTCGCCGACGAGGATGTCACGCCGCCGCTCGCGCTCCTCGAGCTTCTCCAGGCGGCGGCGCAGCTCGGCGTTGCTGCGCCAGAACGCCGAGACGCGCTTGTCGATCCGGCTCGGATCCCATTCGCCCTCGACGAGCGCGTGGCGCACGAACAGCTCGCGGGCGGCCGGCCGGTCGATCCGGGCGAACTGCACCCGGCGGCGGGCGACAAGCTCCACGCCGAACAGGGTCACCTTCTCGAACGCGACGGCGGCGCCCGCCTCCTTCGACCAGTGCGGCTCTGAGATCTGCCGCTTGGCGAGATCGCCGGCGAGGGCCTCGGCCCAGGCCGGGTCGATCGCGGCCGCGGTGCGCGCGAACGTGCGCGACGTCTCCACGATCTCGGCCGCCATGACCGCGCGCGGCGCCCCGGTCCCCGAGGCTTGGTCCTTGAGGCGTCCCGAACGGCGCAGGGCCGACCCGGGGAACAGCGAGAACCGGATCCCGCGCGCGCCGCGGTACTCGGCGACCCGACGCTTCTGGTCCTTCTGCCCGCCCTTGGCCGGCGGCCCCTTGGTGAGGGTGCGCTCGTCCAGGATCCCGATGTGGCTGAGCAGTCCGGCGAGCAGCGCGCGATGCACCGCCTCGGGAGCGGCGGCGCCGGTGTCGGCCTCGCGTCCGGCCTTCACGAGGGTGCGCAGCTGGCGGTGCACGTCGAACCACTCGCGCACCCGGACGTAGTTCAGGTGCTCGGCGCGGCAGAGTCGGCGGAACGCACTGGATCCGAGCTCGCGCTGCTGCTCGCGCAGGTGGTTCCACAGGTTCAGGATCGAGAGGAAGTCGCTGGTCGGATCCGCGAACCGGGCGTGCATCCGCTCCGCCTCGTCGCGCACCCCCTGTGGTGCGTCGGCGGAGGGGCGCTCGCGCACGTCCTGGATCGACAGCCCGGCGACGATCGCGAGCACGGCTGCGGTCACGTCCGTCCGCACCGCTTCGACGAGCATGCGCGCGAAACGGGGATCGATCGGCATGCGGGCGATGTCGCGCCCGATCCGGGTGAGCCGCGGCGGCTCGTCGGAGCCGCGTCCGACGCGCACGGCTCCGAGCTCGACGAGCAGGTCGAACGCGGAGCGCACGTCGCGGGACTCCGGGGGTGTGAGGAACGGGAAATCCGCGATGTCGCCGAAGCCGAGGCTCAGCATCTGCAGCACGACGGCGGCGAGCGAGGTGCGCAGGATCTCCGGCTCGGTGAACTCGGGGCGCCTGTCGAAGTCGTCCTCGCCGTACAGGCGGATCGCGATGCCGGGGCTGGTGCGTCCGGCGCGGCCGGAGCGCTGGTTCGCGGACGCCTGCGACACGGCCTCGATCGGCAGCTGCTGCACCTTGGAACGGCTGCTGTACCGCGAGATGCGGGCCGTGCCGGTGTCGATCACGTACTTGATCCCCGGCACGGTGAGACTCGTCTCGGCCACGTTCGTGGCGAGCACGACGCGGCGTCTCAGGCCGGCCACCGTGGACGGCTCGAACACCCGGTGCTGCTCCGCGGCCGAGAGGCGCCCGTACAGGGGCAGCACCTCGACCGGCGCCGTCTGCGAGCGGTAGGCCCCGCGGATCGCGTCGGCGGCGTCGCGGATCTCCGCCTCGCCGGGGAGGAACACGAGCACGTCGCCGCGCTCCTCGCGGTCGAGCTCCTGCAGGGCGCGCACGATCGCGGTGACCTCGTCCTCGGGCTCGGCCTCCCGCTTCCCCCGCGCAGAACGCAGGAGAGCCGGGCTGTTTCGCCCGGTCGAGGGGGATCCGGACCCGGAATCTCCTGCGTCGTGTTCCGAGGCGGGGGCGTCGTCGACCAGCGGACGGTAGCGGATCTCGACCGGATAGGTGCGGCCGGAGACCTCGATCACCGGCGCGGGCTCGCCCTCGGCGTCCGCGAAGTGCTTCGCGAAGCTGTGCGGGTCGATCGTCGCCGAGGTGATGATCACCTTGAGGTCGGGGCGCTCGGGCAGGATCCGGTGCAGGTAGCCGAGCAGGAAGTCGACGTTGAGGGAGCGCTCGTGCGCCTCGTCGATGATGATCGTGTCGTAGCGGCGCAGCAGCCGGTCGCGGTGGATCTCGTTGAGCAGGATCCCGTCCGTCATGAGCGCGATCCGGGTCTCGTCCGACACCTGGTCGGTGAAGCGCACCTTGTATCCGACGAGTCCGCCGAGGGGCACCCGCAGCTCCTCCGCGATCCGCTCGGCGATCGTCCGCGCGGCGAGACGGCGCGGCTGCGTGTGCGCGATGCGCTCGCGGCCCAGCTCGAGCAGGATCTTCGGCAGCTGGGTGGTCTTGCCGGATCCGGTCGCGCCCGCGACGACGACGACCTGGTGGTCGCGGACGGCCGCGGCGATCTCGTCGCGCGCCGCACTGACCGGAAGTTCCGGCGGATAGGAGATGACGGGCGCGGACATAGCCCTCCAGCCTAACGCGCCGCACGGGTGAGAGCCGGATCCGGTCTCGCGAGCGCCCCTCGTCTCGCTGCACCCGCCCGGGGCACCGAGGGGGATCCGTCCCCCGAGCGGGCGGCGAGAGCCCGGGTCAGAAGTGAGTGCCGCCGTCGATGCGCACCTCGGTGCCGGTGATGAAGGCGCCGTCGGCGCTGGCGAGCATCGCGACCACGCCGGCGACCGACTCGGGGCCCGCGAACCCCTGACCGATGGCCGGGGCGAGCTTCATGAACAGGCTCATGTCGGCGTCCTCGGGCAGGCCGGGACCCTGGCTCTGCTTGCTCTGGCCGGATCCGTCGGTCATGCCGGAGGAGATCGACCCGGGCTGCACGGCGGTGAAGCGGATGCCCTGCTTCGCGTACTCCGCCGCCAGGGCGTGCGTCATCGACTGGACTCCGCCCTTGCTCGCCGCGTAGGCGGCCATGTACGGATGCGCGAACATCGCCGAGGTCGAGCTGAAGTTCACGACGGCGGCGTCCGTGCCCTCCAGGAGCGCGGGGATGGCTTCGCGGATCATCAGGAACGTGCCGACCAGGTTGACCTGGATCACCTGCTGGAACTGCTCGAGCGTCGTCTCCGCAGTGTGCGAGGAGCGCAGGATGCCCGCGGCGTTCACGAGCACGTCGAGCCCGCCGAGCGCCTCGACCGCGGCGGCCACCCCGGCGCGCACGGACGCCTCGTCGCCGATGTTCACCTCGACGGTCGTCAGGCGATCCGCGGCATCCCCGGCCTTGGCGACGGTGTCCGCGAGTCCGGCGGCGCTGACGTCGGCGGCGACCACACGCCCGCCCTCGGCGAGCATACGCAGCACCGTGGCCTGTCCGATGCCGGATCCGCCGCCGGTGACCAGTGCGCGGCGTCCCTCGTAGCGGTTCATGTCGAATCCTTCTTCCTTTGGAGTCTCGTCGTGCCTAAATGGCACAACGTGTCATATTGACACACAACACCATGAAACGGAAGGTATTCCCGTACGCTCGGACCATGCAGACGCCTCCCGGGCTCATGTCCCGCCGCAAGGCCGAGACCGCGAACGAGATCGCGGCCGAGGCCGCCCGGCTGTTCGCCGACCGGGGCGTGGCCGGCGTCACGGCGGCGGAGATCGCCGAGGCCGCCGGCGTGTCGCTGCGCACGTTCTACCGCTACTTCGCGACGAAGGAGGACGCGGTCGCCCCGTTCCTCGAGATCGGCGCGGCGCGCTGGCAGGCGGCCCTCCGCGCGGCGGAGGAGGATCCGGCGACGGCGATCCCGGGCGTGCTCGCTGCGCAGCTGACACCCGGCTCGCCGGAGGACTCCGACGCCCTCGCCCGCATGCGCCCGCTGCTGCGCGCGCTCGACGACGACCGCGAGCTCCGCGCGGTGTGGCACCGGGTGAACCACGAGTCCGAGGAGCGGCTCGTCGCTCTCATCTCCGAGCGCGGCGGCCACGACCGGCTCGAGGCGCGGATCCTCGCCGCGGCGGCGACCGAGGCGATCCGCATCGGCCTCGAGGAATGGGCGCGATCCACCGCCGGCGTGCACGGCGCGGGATCGCCCGCGGCCCTCGCCACGCGTGCCTATGCGGCGCTCGCTCCGTCGCTCGGAGAGGCGACCGAGACGCACGCCGCCCACTGAGGCCGCCCTGCAAGGAGGCGGTCGGCACGGCGACGTCCGGCGACCCGGCCCTTCGCGCCGCGGAGGGATCCTAGGCTGGGGGCATGACGACGATTCCCGGAATCCTGCTCAACGACGGCAACACCATCCCTCAGCTCGGCTACGGCGTCTTCAAGGTCGACCCGGCCGACACCGAGCGCACAGTGAGCGAGGCGCTCGAGATCGGCTACCGGCACATCGACACCGCCGCCATCTACGGCAACGAGGAGGGCGTCGGCACCGCCATCGCGAAGAGCGGCATCCCGCGCGACGAGCTGTTCGTGACGACCAAGCTCTGGAACGACCGCCACGACGGCGACGAGCCCGACGCCGCGATCCAGGAGAGCCTGGACCGTCTCGGCCTCGACCACGTCGACCTCTACCTCGTGCACTGGCCCACCCCGGCGCGCGACAACTACGTGCACGCCTGGGAGAAGGTCGTCGGGATCCGCGACCGGGGCCTTGCCCGTTCCGCCGGCGTCTCGAACTTCCTCGTGCCCCACCTCGAGCGCATCGTCGCCGAGACCGGCGTGGTTCCCGCGGTGGACCAGATCGAGCTCCACCCGGCGTACCAGCAGCGCGACGTCGCCTCCTGGGCCCGAGACCACGACGTGAAGATCGAGGCCTGGGGACCGCTCGGCCAGGGCAAGTACGACCTGTTCGGCGCGCCCGCCGTGGCGGACGCGGCGGCGGCGCACGGCAAGTCCCCGGCGCAGGTCGTGCTGCGCTGGCACCTGCAGAAGGGGAACATCGTGTTCCCGAAGTCGGTGCGCGCCGAGCGCCTGCGCGAGAACCTGGACGTGTTCGACTTCGCGCTGAGCGACGTCGAGTTCGCCGCGATCTCCGCGCTCGATCCCGGTGACGGATCCGGTCGCGTCGCGTCCCACCCGGACGAGGTCAACTGACGGCCGCGCCTCGTCCCGTCGATGCGCCCCTCGCTGGACGGGCCTCAGGGATCCGCGCGGCGTAGCGTGGAGGCATGAGCAACCGCCTCGCGGACACAGGGAGCCCCTATCTGCGTGCGCATGCCGACAACCCCGTGGACTGGTATCCCTGGGGCGAGGAGGCGTTCGCGCAGGCGCGGCGTCGCGACGTGCCGGTGCTGATCTCCATCGGCTACAGCACCTGCCACTGGTGCCACGTCATGGCGCGGGAGTCGTTCCAGGATCCGGCGACGGCGGAGGAGCTCAACCGAGCGTTCGTGGCGATCAAGGTAGACCGCGAGGAGCACCCGGACGTCGACGCCGCGTACCTGGCGGCCGCGTCGGCCTTCACCCGGGACCTGGGCTGGCCCCTCACCGTCTTCACGACACCGACCGGGCGCGCGTTCCACGCGGGCACCTACTTCCCGCCCGTCCCACGGGGCCCGATCCCGGCGTTCCGCACCGTGCTGGCCGCCGTCCGCGAGGCGTGGACCGATCGCCGTGAGGAGGTGGAGGCGCAGGCCGGCGCGGTCGCCGACGCGCTCGCGTCGCTCGTGCATGCGGAGCCGACCGCGCTGCCCGGCGAGGCCGAGCTGTCCGCGGCCGCCGCGGCGATCGCCGCGCGCGAGGACCGGCGCCACGGCGGCTTCGGCACGGCGCCGAAGTTCCCCGTCGCCACCACGCTGCGCTTCCTGCAGGCGGTCGGACGCGGCGACGTCGTGGATCGCGCGCTCGACGCCATGGCGGCGTCCGAGCTGCGCGACGAGGACGGCGGCTTCTTCCGCTACGCGACGCAGCAGGACTGGTCGGTGCCGCACTACGAGCGCATGCTCGCCGACAACGCCCAGCTGCTCGACACCGCTCTCGACGCGGGCCGCGAAGACGTCGCCCGCGGTGCGGCGCAGTTCCTGCTCACCGTGCTGCAGCGCCCCGAGGGCGGCTTCGGCGCCGCACAGGACTCGGAGTCCTGGATCGACGGCGAGCGCAGCGAGGGCGGCTACTACCGGCGCCCCGTCGCCGAGCGCGCCGGGCTGCAGCCCCCGGCGGTCGACGGCAAGGTGATCACCGGCTGGAACGGACTCGCGATCGCGGCGCTCGCGCGCGCCGGCGACGCCCTCGGCGAACCGTCCTGGGTCGCGGCGGCCGCGCGCGCCGCCGACGTCGTCCTCGCCGTCAACCGCGACGCCGCGGGGCGCCTGGTGCGCACGTCCCTCGACGGGACCGCCTCTGCGGCCGTCGCCACCGAGGCCGACCTCGGGCTCCTCGCCCAGGGGCTGTTCGCGCTCGCGCTGGCCACGGGCGACGCCGGATGGGCCGTGCAGGCCCTCGACGTGCTCGCGGCACCGGCGCAGGCCGATCCCGTGCTCGCCGGTCACGCCATCCCGGTCTCCGCCGAGGACGGCGACGGCGATCTGCCGTCCGGTGCGGCCGCGCTCGCCGCGGCCGAGCTCACCGCCTGGCGGCTGGGCGCGGGGGAGCGGCACCGGGAGCGGGCCGTCGCGCTCGTCGAGGCGAGGGCGCAGCGCGCCCTCCAGCAGCCGTTCGGGTATGGAGCGCTGCTGCGCGTAACGGCCGGCCTCGCCCGGCAGCCGCGTCAGGTCGTCGCGGTCACCGCCGATGGCCGTGGCGCGCTCGCCGCCGCCGCACGGCGCGCCGACGCCGACGTCGTGGCGGTGCTCGCCCCGGCCCAGGTGCGGGCTTTCGCCGCGGCCGGCTTCACCCTGTTCGAGCAGCGAGACGAGGTCGCCGAGGTGGTGCACGACTGCCGAGGCTTCGTATGCCGGCTGCCTGTCTCGGATCCGGCGCTGGTGCCTGTGGAGCGCTGAGGTTCGCACGCGCGGGCTGGACAGTCTGCTCAGATGATCCCGATATGTGGCGGACAGACTGTGCGCACTGCGCAGATCCGGCTGCACCGTTTGTCCAGCACGTCGGACTGTGGATACAGTGGCCCGACCCCCGGCGACGTCGCCGCTCGGCCCTGCCGCCCGACGTGCGCCCTCCGCAGGCACGACCGAACGCAGCAAGGACGCACTCTCGACGATGACCTCTCCCGTGTCCCCGACCTCGACCACGCCGTCGCCGCATCCGCGTCTCGACGCGGTGCCCGCCTACAAGCAGGGCCGCTCCGCTCCGGCCGGAGCCTCGAAGCTCTCCTCCAACGAGTCGCCGCACCCGCCGCTGCCGTCGGTCGTCGCGGCGATCGCCGACCGCCTCGGATCCCTCCACCGCTATCCGCAGATGACCGCCCCCGAGATCATCGGCCGCCTCGCCGAGCGCTACGGCGTCGCCCCGGATCTGGTGACGGTGGGGGCGGGCTCGGTCGAGCTCGCCGCCCAGCTCATCCACGCCACGGCCGGCGAGGGCGACGAGGTCATGTTCGCCTGGCGCTCGTTCGAGGCGTATCCCTCGCTCGTGCGCGTGGCCGGCGCGACCCCCGTGATGGTGCCGCTCGACCGTGAGCACCGCCACGACCTCGACGCCATGCTCGCGGCGATCACCGACCGCACGCGGCTGATCTTCGTGTGCAACCCGAACAACCCCACCGGCACGGTCGTGGGACCCGAGGAGCTGGAGCGCTTCGTGGACGCCGTGCCGCGGGACGTGCTCGTGGTGATCGACGAGGCGTACGTGCACTTCGACGACTCGGCGTACTTCGGGCCCGCGACGACGGCGACGGATCCCGGGCGCGGTGCCGGGCTGGAGCTGTTCCGCCGCTACCCGCACGTGGCCGTGCTGCACACCTTCTCCAAGGCCTACGGGCTCGCCGGCCTCCGCATCGGCTACGCGATCGCGCCGGCGGCGATCGCCGCCGCGCAGCGCAAGGTCGCGGTGCCGTTCGGGGTCACCGACCTCGCCCAGGCCGCCGCGGTCGCATCCCTCGATGCGCAGCACGAGCTCGCGCTGCGTATCGCGGAGGTCACCGCGCAGCGCGACCGCCTGCAGCGGATCCTCGTCGACGCGGGCTGGCCCGCCGTCGCCTCCCGGGCGAACTTCGTCTGGGTGCCGGCGGGGGAGCGCTCGGTCGAGCTCGACGAGCTCCTGCACACCGGCGGCGTCGTCGCCCGCACCTTCCCCGGCGAGGGCGTCCGCATCTCGGCCGGCTCCGCGGAGGACGTGGACCGCGTCGCGGCCGCACTCCGCGCCGTCCCCGTCACCGACCAGATCCCCGACACCGCAGCCGTTCGCGAGGAGGCGACCGCATGACCACCGAAGTGCCCCTGACCACCACCACGACCAAGGGCCTGCATCCCGGGCTCACCCGCCGCCAGATCTCGATGATGGGCCTCGGCGGCGCGATCGGGGCCGGTCTGTTCGTCGGCTCGGGGCAGGCCATCGGCATCGCCGGCCCCGCCGTCATCGTCTCGTACCTCGTCGCCGGCACCATCGTCGTGCTCGTCATGGCGATGCTCGCCGAGATGGTCGCGGCCAACCCGTCCTCCGGCGCCTTCAGCTCGTACGCGCAGAAGGCCATGGGACGCAGCGTCGGCAGCGCGGTGGGCTGGCTGTACTGGATCCAGCTCGTCGTCGTGATCGCGGCCGAGGCGACCGGCGCCGCGGGCATCGTCGCCCACCGCTTCCCCGGGCTGCCGGAGTGGGCGTGGGTGCTGCTGTTCGTGCTCGCGCTCACCGTCGTGAACCTGCTCGGCGTGCGCAACTACGGGCGGTTCGAGTTCTGGTTCGCCGCGATCAAGGTCGCCGCGATCATCGCGTTCCTCGTCGTCGGCGTGCTCGCGATCGTCGGGCTCATCCCCGGGACGCCGGCCACCGGCATCGGCAACCTCACCGACCACGGCGGCTTCGCGCCCACCGGGATCGCCGGCATCGCGGGCGCCCTGCTGATCGTGGTGTTCGCGTTCGGCGGCACCGAGGTCGTCGCGATCGCCGCCGCCGAGTCGGACGACCCGTCGCGCAACATCAGCCGGATCGTCCGCCAGGTGATGGTGCGGATCCTGGTCTTCTACGTCGGATCCATCTTCGTGATCGTCGCGGTGCTGCCGTGGAACTCGAAGGACGTGCTGGCGGGGCCCTTCTCGGCCGTGCTGGACACGCTGAAGGTTCCCGGCGTCGGGCTCGTGATGGACCTCATCGTGATCATCGCGCTGCTCTCGGCGATGAACGCGAACATCTACGGCGCCTCCCGCATGGCGTTCTCGCTCGGCGAGCGCGGTCTGGCCCCGCTCGCCCTCACCCGCACGAGCGTCGCCGGCGTGCCGCGCGTCGCCGTGCTGAGCTCGGTCGCGTTCGGATTCGTCACGGTGATCCTCAACTGGATCTGGCCCGAGCAGGTGCTCCCGGCGCTGCTGAACGTGGTCGGATCCACGCTGCTGATCATGTGGACCGCGACGGCGCTCGCGCAGTTCATCCTGCGTCGGCGTGCGGATGCCGCAGGCATCGTCCTGCCGATGCGGATGTGGGGCTTCCCCGGCCTGTCGATCGTGACGCTCGTGCTGCTCGGCGCGGTGATCGTGCTGACGATGTTCGATGCGGGCGCGCGCACCCAGCTGCTCCTCACGATCGCTCTCACGGTCGTGCTGCTCGTGGTGGCGCGGCTCACCCGCGGGCTGTCGCGGCCCGGCGTGCTCAAGGACTCCGCCGACGACGGGTTCCGGAGCTGACATGCGCATCGATGCCCTCGACGCGGCCCTGATCCGGCTGCTCACCGATGAGCCGCAGCTGCCCGTGCTGGAGTGCGCCCGTCGGCTCGGCGTGGCGCGCGGCACGGTCACCAGCCGGCTCGCGCGTCTGCACGAGAACGGCGTGATCGAGGGCATCGTGCCGCGCATCGACCCGCGCGGCTTCGGCTACGCGCTGACCGCCTTCTGCCAGGTGGAGATCGATCAGAAAGTCGGCCACGACGACGTCGCGGAAGCGCTCGCCTCGGCGATCCCGGAGGTGGTCGACATGTACACGGTGACCGGGGCGAGCGACATGCAGCTGCGCCTCGTCGCCCACAGCGCGGAGCAGCTGCAGGAGGTGCTGGACCGGATCGCGCTCGTGCCCGGCGTCGCGCGCACGGCGAGCTCGATCGCGATGCGCACGCACCTCAGCGGGCGCGTGCTGCCCCTCGTCGAGCACGCGGCGCGGGGGTGACGGCGGGGCGCCGCCCGGACGGGCTCAGCCCGCGTTGCGCGGATGCCGCCGGGCGGCGCGTTCGTTGCCGCGCCGGTAGTTTCCGGTGATGCGGGCCATGAGCAACTGAGGCTCCTCCGTCTGCACCTGATCCAGGAACTCGACGGCGCGGCGTCCGCGCAGGACCGCCGCGGTGACGCCGCGATGCGCGATCACGACGTCGTCGCCGCGGAGGGAGTACGAGAATCCGGACGGTGCCGCCATCGGGCTACTCGTCGTTCCCGGTCCAGCCCTTGCGGCGGAACCACCACCACATCAGGCCGGCCGACAGCGCCATCGATCCGAGGCCGAGCAGGAAGAACGACCACGGCCCGCTCAGCACGTGTGCGATCGCCCAGTCGAAGTTCATGCCGAAGAAACCGGTGAGGAAGCTCAGGGGCAGGAAGATCGAGGCGACGATCGCCAGCTGCTTGGACGTCTCGCCCTGACGGTTCGCGACCGTGGACAGATACAGGTCGGTGCATCCGGCGACCATCTCGTGGTAGCCGTCGAGCTCGTCGGTGATCCGGATGAGGTGGTCGTAGATGTCGCGGAAGTAGTCGTGGCTGTCGGCCTCGAGCCCCGCCAGATCCGTGATGACCTCGGCCTGCCGAGCGAACAGGTCGCGCATCGGCACGACGGCGCGGCGCAGCTTGAGCAGCAGCCGCTTCAGGCGGAAGGTCTCCTCGAGCTCGTGCCGGCCGGCTCCGGCGACGATCGCGTCCTCGAGGTCGTTGATCTCCTCGTCGAGGTCGGCGAGCACGGGGAAGTAGCTGTCCACGATCACGTCGATGATCTTGTAGACGTAGTAGCGCTCGGTCTTCGGCGCCGTCGAGCGCTCCAGGAGGGTGCGCACCTGACGCAGATCCTGGAAGCGCTCGCCGTGCACCGTCACGATGAACTCGCCGCTGAGGTGGCAGTGCACCTCTTCGAGCGGGTGGTCGTTCTCGTCCTCCGGATGCACCTCGACGGCGGCCTGAAGCACGAGCAGTGCGCCCTCGCCGTAGACGTCGAGCTTGGGCCGCTGGCCCATCCGCTGGGTGTCCTCGATCGAGAGCGGATGCCAGCCGAGCAGCTGACCGAGCTGCTGCACCTCCGCGGCGGAGGGTGAGACGAGGTCGAGCCAGAAGAACTCGCCCTGCGCGCGCAGCTGGGCGATCAGGGTCTCGTCGACGGTGTCGAGGATGCGCATGTCAGATCCAGGTGATCATCCAGTTGTGGGCCTGCCAGAACCACCAGGGCACGGGCAGACCGATCCAGAGCGGGTAGTAGAACGCGCTGAGCAGCACGATCAGCACCACGATCACGACGACCGTGCGCTGGCCGGCCTGCCGGCGATGGCGCGGCGCGCTCCGGATCCCGGCGATGTCGCGCAGCGCCAGCACGAGTGCGAGGATCAGGAAAGGCGCCATCACCACCGTGTAGAACTGGAAGATCGTGCGCTCGGGGAAGGCCAGCCACGGCAGGTACGTCGCGGCGAGACCCACGAGCGGGATCGCGTAGCTCCACGGCATGGGCGATCGCCGCACGAGCCCGCGCACGAACCGCACCAGCAGGTACACCGCGGCCGCGACGCCGAGGTACCAGATGAGCGGATTCGGGATCGAGGTGATCGTGCCGATGCAGTGGTCGGTGCCGAAGCACGGGGCGTCCTGCCCGCCCACCCAGAACGCGGTCGGACGGATCAGCAGCGGCCACTGCCAGGCGGGGCTCGCATAGGGATGCGACGACGTGAGCCCGACATGGAACGCCAGGATGTCGGAGTGGTACTTGGCCCAGGAGGCGAGCGCGTTGCCGGCCACCGCGTTGCGATCGTAGCCGCCTCCGGTGAGGAACCATCCGCTCCAGGACGCGAGGTACACGGCCGCGGCGGCCGGCACGAGAAGCAGGAAGCTCGCCGGTCCCTGGCGCAGCACCGCGTCGGTCGGCCAGAGGGCGACACCGGCGCGGCGACGCGCGAGGGCGTCCGTGATCACGAGGTAGATGCCGGCGGCGGCCAGCACATAGGCGCCCGACCACTTCACGCTGGTCGCGGCACCGAGCGCGATGCCCGCCATCACGACCCAGGGACGGCGCCAGAACACCCTGCCCCACAGCGTCGGGGCGTCGCCGCGCTCATGCGAGGCGCGCTCCTCGAGCCGTGGCATCACCCGCTGCCTGTCGTAGACGAGGAAGAGGATCCCGAGCACGACGAAGAAGGTGAGGATCCCGTCGAGCAGGCCGATCCGGCTGAGCACGATGCCCAGCCCGTCGACGGCGAGGAGGAGACCCGCGAGCGTGGCCGCCGCGACCGACCGGGTCAGCGCCTTGGCCAGCAGGTAGACCACCAGCACCGTGAGCGTGCCGATGACCGCCGTGGAGATGCGCCAGCCGAAGCTGGAACCGGGACCGAACGCCGCGATGCCGAGGGCGATCAGCCACTTGCCGAGCGGAGGGTGCACCACGAAGGCGCCGGCGGTCTGCAGGGCACCGGTGTCGCCGGTCGCGAACAGCTCGTTCGCCTTGTCGCCCCAGGTGGCCTCGTAGCCGTGCACCCACAGCGACCAGGCGTCCTTGACGTAGTAGGTCTCGTCGAAGACGATCGTGTGCGGATGCGCGATCCCCGCGATCCGCAGCACGGCCGCGAGCAGCGTGACGAGGACGGGCGCGAGCCAGCTGATCAGGCGGAGCCGCGCCGGATCCTCCAGCCACGCGTCGCGCAGCCGTTCCCAGGCGGTCGGGCGGTCGTCGTGCCGGCCGTCGAGGGCCGGCAGCAGGGGCGCGGTCACCCGCTCAGCCTATGCTGGGGCGGGTGATCATCCTCGCGGCCACTCCGATCGGAAATCTGGGCGACGCGTCCCGCCGCCTCGTCGAGGTGCTGGAGAACGCGACGGTCATCGCCGCGGAGGACACCCGCACCACGCAGCGGCTGCTCCAGGCCCTCGGCATCGCGAACCGGCCGCGTCTGATCGCCCTGCACGACCACAACGAGAAGGCCAAGGCCGGCGAGCTCGCCGAGCTCGCCGAGTCGCAGGATCTCGTCGTGCTCAGCGACGCCGGCATGCCCACCGTGAGCGATCCCGGCTACGGGCTGGTCGCCGCGGCGGCCGAGCGCGGGGTGACGGTGACGGCGATCCCCGGGCCCAGCGCCGTCGTCACCGCGCTCGCCGTGTCCGGGCTGCCGACCGACCGGTTCACCTTCGAGGGCTTCCTGCCGCGCAAGCCGGGCGAGCGGCGCTCGGCCCTGACCGCACTGGCGACGGAACCCCGCACGATGGTCTTCTTCGAGTCGCCGTCGCGTCTGGCGGCGACCCTGGGCGACATGGCCGCGGTGTTCGGCGACGACCGGCGCGCGGCGGTGTGCCGCGAGCTCACCAAGCTCTACGAGGAGGTGCGCCGCGGCGGCGCCGCCGAGCTCGCCGCGTGGGCGGAGCACGGCGTGAAGGGCGAGATCGTCGTGGTCGTGGAAGGAGCCGCTCCGCGGGAGGTGTCGGCGGAGGACGCCCTGGCCCAGGTGCAGGCGCTGGTCGCCTCGGGCGTGCGCCTCAAGGAGGCGTGCGCGGAGGTCGCCGCCGCCACCGGGCTCGGCTCCCGGGACCTGTACCAGGCGGCGCTCGCCGCCCGCTGAAGCGCGGTGCGTCCGCTCGCGCTGCTCACTCCTGTCGGCGCTGCGCCGTATTGCGACGCGTCAGCAGGTTTCGACCGCGCGAACGCCGTGTTGACGGCGGGGCGCAGGCCGAGCGTCCGGGGCGCGGGGCACGCTGTGGGGATGCGGGACGAGCAGGTGGCGGCCGCGTACGACGCGCGTGCGGCCGAGTACATCGCGCTGATCGGGAGCCTCGACCAGATGGAGCGCGCCGACGTGGCGCTCATCGCGCGCTGGCGGGACGAGACCCCGGGCTCGCTGCTGGATGCCGGCTGCGGGCCAGGGCTGTGGACCGCGTTCCTCGCCGGGACCGGGCGGGACGTCATCGGCGTCGACCTCTCCGCGGAGTTCCTCGCCGCGGCCCGGGAGCGCCATCCGGCTCTCCGGTTCGAGGCTGCCTCGGTCCGCGACCTGCCGTTCGCGGACGAGGCCTTCGGCGGGGTCCTCGCCTGGTACTCGCTGATCCATCTGCCTCCGGACGAGCTCCCCGCGGTGATCGCCGAGCTCGGGCGCGTGCTCGCCCCCGGCGGACGGATGCTGATCGGATTCTTCGACGGCCCGCCGGGCGAGCCCTTCGCGCACGCGGTCACGACGGCGCACTACTGGTCGGCCGACGCGCTCACCGTCCTGCTCGGCGACGCGGGGCTCGCGGTCGTGCACGCCGAGCGTCGCGAGCGCGAGCCCGGTGCCGCGGGGAGCGTCCGTCCGCACGGCGCCGTGATCGCCGAACGAAGGGCGAGCGTCTGAGCCGGAGGCGTGGGGGCTGCAGGCCTGCCCGTCGTCATCGTCCGAACCGGCCCGCGCATCCCGCCTAGAATCGAACGCATGCCCGCAGGCGAGTCCTTCTACATCACCACGCCGATCTACTACCCGTCGGACGTGCCCCACATCGGGCACGGCTACACCAGCGTCGCCGTGGACACCCTCGCGCGCTGGCACCGCCAGTCGGGCGATGACACCTGGATGCTCACCGGCACCGACGAGCACGGCCAGAAGATGCTGCGCGCCGCGGCCGCGAACGGCGTCACGCCGCAGGAGTGGGTGGACAAGCTCGTCAGCGAGAGCTGGTTCCCGCTGCTCACGACGCTCGACGTCGCCAACGACGACTTCATCCGCACCACGCAGGAGCGGCACGAGCGCAACGTGCAGGTGTTCTTTCAGAAGCTCTACGACGCGGGCTACATCTACGCCGGCGAGTACGAGGCGCTGTACTGCGTGGGCTGTGAGGAGTTCAAGCCCGAGTCGGAGATCGTCGACGGCACCGGTCCGTTCGAGGGCCTCAAGGTGTGCGCGATCCACTCGAAGCCGCTCGAGCTGCTGCAGGAGAAGAACTACTTCTTCAAGCTCAGCGAGTTCCAGGACCGCCTGCTCGAGCTGTACAAGACGGAGCCCGACTTCGTGCGTCCCGACTCGGCGCGCAACGAGGTCGTCTCGTTCGTCTCGCAGGGGCTGAAGGATCTGTCGATCTCGCGCTCGACGTTCGACTGGGGCATCCCGCTGCCGTGGGACACGTCGCACGTCATCTACGTGTGGGTGGACGCGCTGCTCAACTACGCGACCGCCGTCGGCTACGGCTCCGACGAGGAGCTCTTCGCCCGCCGCTGGCCGGCCTACCACGTGGTCGGCAAGGACATCCTGCGCTTCCACGCGGTCATCTGGCCGGCCATGCTGATGGCGGCGGGCCTGGAGGTCCCCAAGGGCGTGTTCGCGCACGGCTGGCTTCTCGTGGGCGGCGAGAAGATGTCGAAGTCGAAGCTCACCGGTATCGCGCCGACCGAGATCACCGACGTGTTCGGATCCGACGCCTACCGGTTCTACTTCCTCTCCGCGATCGCCTTCGGGCAGGACGGATCCTTCTCCTGGGAGGACTTGTCGGCGCGCTATCAGGCCGAGCTGGCGAACGGGTTCGGCAACCTGGCGTCGCGCACGATCGCCATGATCGAGCGCTACTTCGGCGGGGTCGTGCCGGCAGCCGGCGAGTACGCCGCGCAGGATCTCGCCGTGCAGCAGATCGTGGCCAAGGCCGCCGCCGACGCCGATGCCGCCGTCGAGCGGTTCCGGATCGACGAGGCCATCGCCGACGTGTGGACCATCGTGGACGCGCTCAACGGGTACATCACGGAGAACGAGCCGTGGTCGCTCGCCAAGGACGAGGAGCAGAAGGAGCGCCTCGGCACGGTCCTGTACACGTGCGCCGAGGGGCTGCGCGCGCTCGCCGTGCTGCTCTCCCCGGTCATGCCGCAGTCGACCGCGAAGCTGTGGGACGCCCTGGGCGCCTCCGCGGGCCTCGGCGCGCTCACGGCGCAGCCGCTGCGCGACGCGGGGCGCTGGGGGCAGCTGCCCGCGGGCACGCAGGTGCAGGCCCTCGCCCCGCTGTTCCCGCGCATCGAGGCGACGGCCTGAGCCGATCCGCATGAGCGACGCCATTCCCGAGACGTACGTGCGCGAACGCGCCGCGGACGGGCGGAAGGACCTGCGGTATCCGCCGCTGCCCGAGCCTCTCACGGTGCCGGTGTACGACAATCACTGCCACCTCGAGATCGCGGACGGCGACGAGTCGCTCACGCTCACCGAGCAGCTCGACCGCGCGCAGGCGGTCGGCATCCTCGGTGTCGTGCAGGCCTCGGGCGACATCGACTCGTCGCGATGGGCGGTGGCGGCGGCCGAGGCGGATCCGCGGGTGCTGGCGGCCGTCGCGATCCATCCCAACGACGCGCCGGCCTACGCCGAGGCGGGGCGGCTCGACGAGGCGCTCTCCGTGATCGACGAGCTCGCCGCGCACCCGCGCACCCGCGCGATCGGGGAGACCGGGCTCGACTACTTCCGCACCGAGGAGCCGGGACGCGCCGCCCAGCACGCGTCCTTCGAAGCGCACATCGCCCTCGCGAAGAAGCACCGCATCGCGATGCAGATCCACGACCGCGATGCGCACGACGACGTGCTGGAGACGCTGCAGCGCGTCGGCGCGCCCGAGCGGACGGTGTTCCACTGCTTCTCCGGCGACGCTGCGATGGCACGGATCTGCGCCGACGCCGGTTACTACCTGTCGTTCGCCGGCAACGTCACGTTCAAGAACGCGCAGAACCTCCGCGATGCGCTCGAGGTCACGCCGAGGGAGCGGATCCTCGTCGAGACGGACGCGCCGTTCCTCACGCCGGTGCCTCTGCGCGGGCGTCCCAACGCGCCGTACCTCGTTCCGCTCACGGTGCGGTTCATGGCCGCGGAGCTCGGTGTCGAGCCGGACGAGCTCGGCGCGCAGATCGCCGCGAACACGCTCGAGGTCTACGGCTCGTTCGCCTGAACCTCGTCGACCACGGGCCGGGCGGAGACGATCTGCGAGATCGGCCGCCAGACGAAGAGCAGGGTGACGGCCGCGCCGGCGAAGGCGAACCACCATGGCGCGGTGAGCCCCCACGTCTGCGCGATCACGCCGCCGAGCGCCTGCCCGATCACCATGCCGCCGAACACTCCGACCGAGTTCACGGAGGACACGCGTCCCTGCAGCTCGTGCGGGACGAGCCGCTGTCGCACGGTCGTCGAGATCGTGCCCCAGATGAACGCGTAGAAGCCGAACACGAACATGATGGTCAGGGCGATCCAGCCCTGCGTGGTCAGGGCGAACGCGAGGTGCATGACGACCTCGAGGGAGAGGCAGACCCGCATCATGGTCGCGAACGACACGTGGCGCTCCAGCCAGCCGAAGCTCAGGGTGGCCAGCAGGCCGCCCGCGGCGGACGCCGTGGTGAGCATGCCGTAGCCGACGGCGCCCATGTGGAGGTGCTCGGTCGCGTACAGCACCAGCACGCCCCACGGCGCCGCCCAGGTCACGTTGAACAGCAGGATGATGAGCACGAGCGTCCGCACCGGCGGGTTGCGCCACAGCCAGCGCAGCCCCTCGGCGATGCGATGCACTGAGCCTGTCGAAGTGTCGGTGTGCACCTTCGCGCCGGACCCGGGCGTGCCCGCCTCCGCGCCGCCGAGGTCGTCGCCGGACCCGGCCGTGGAGCGCGGAGGTACCGGCGTCCGCGCGATCCGGGAGATGAGCACGACCGCCAGGCTCACGCAGACCGCCTCGAGCAGGAACGGCCAGGCGTGCCCCGCGGCGAACAGGAACGCGCCGAGCGGAGGGCCGGCGAACTGGTTCGCGACCAGGAAGCCCGCCTGCAGCCGGGCGTTGCCGAGACCGAGATCCGCGGGCTTCAGGAGCATGGGAAGCAGCGTGGATCCGGCGGTGTCGACGAACACCTCGGCGGTGCCGTAGAGGAACGCGGAGGCCAGCACGATCCAGATGTTCGCCGTGCCGGTCACGAGGAAGGCGCACAGGGCGAGCAGCACGACGGCGCGCGCGGCGTTGGCCGCCATCACGAGCCGGCGGCGGTCGAAGCGGTCGGCGATCGCCCCGGCATGGAGGCCGAACACGAGCCAGGGCAGGAACTGCAGGATGGCGCCTGCGGCGACGAGGATCGGCGACGACGTCATCGACGCGATGAGCAGGGGAGCGGCGGCGAGGGCGACGCCGTCGCCGACGTTGCTGGTCCAGCTGGAGGCGAGGAGCCAGCGGAAGTCCCTGCCCATGCGCCGTGGCGCGACGAGTTCACCGATCGAGGGCATCCGAGAAGACTATCGAGCGTGGGGGACAATGGTCAGATGACCGTCTCCCTGCTCGGCGCCGCCGACATCCGCCGGCTCGCGTCCGAACTCGACGTGACGCCCACCAAGAAGCTCGGCCAGAACTTCGTCGTCGACGCCAACACGGTGCGCAAGATCGTGCAGGCGGCGGAGGTGCAGCCCTCGGAGCGCGTCGTCGAGGTCGGCCCGGGCCTCGGATCCCTCACCCTCGCGATCCTGGAGACCGGGGCGAGCGTGACGGCGGTCGAGATCGATCACCGCCTGGCCGCGCGGCTCCCGCAGACCGTCGTGGACCGGGGGGTGCCGGAGGGCGCGCTGACCGTGGTGGACGCCGATGCGATGCGCGTGACATCGCTGCCGGGGGAGCCGACGGTGCTCGTCGCGAACCTCCCGTACAACGTCTCGGTGCCCGTGCTGCTGCACTTCCTGGAGACCTTCCCGTACCTCGCCCGGGGCGTGGTGATGGTGCAGGCCGAGGTCGCGGAGCGTCTGGCGGCGAAGCCCGGATCGAAGATCTACGGCGCACCGAGCGTGAAGGCCGCCTGGTACGGCCCGTGGCGCCTGTGCGGCACGGTCTCCCGGCAGGTGTTCTGGCCGGTGCCGAACGTGGACAGCCTGCTGGTGGGCTTCCGGCGGGATCCGGAGCCGCGGGGCACCGAGGAGGAGCGGATCCGCACCTTCGAGATCGTGGACGCCGCGTTCAACCAGCGTCGCAAGATGCTGCGTCAGGCGCTGTCCGGTCTGTTCGGCAGCTCGGCGGAGGCATCGGCCGTGCTCGAGGCCGCCGGAGTCGCGCCGACCGCGCGCGGAGAGGATCTCACGGTCGACGACTACCAGCGCATCGCGCGGGCCGCGCGACAGGACTGAGCGGACCGGATCCGCGTCTCCACGAAGTTGTGCCCCCTCGGGTTTCGGGTTCCCGAGAGGGCACAGTCACTTCGACTGGAGGTACCTTCACGTCGACCGAGTCCCCAGATCTCGATCGACATCCTCAGCTGAGATCTTGACAATAACACCGGATCACCTTGTCCCCCAAATGGGGGACAAGGTCAAATGCTGAGAGTTTGCCGAGAAAGGGCGCGAGGCGACGGGACGGAGGTGCTCCACGCGGCTCTGGAGCGTCTGCAGCCACGCGATCACCGACCCGAAGGCGAGCGCCTCGAACACGGTGAGCGTGATCAGTCCGGCGATCAGCGCCGTCATCCCCACGACGAGGACGACGATCGCCCCGAGGGACAGGCGGTCGAGGGTTCGCGACAGGCCGCGCAGGTGCAGCCGGTGCATGAGCAGGAGCCCGGCCGACGATGCGAGCGCCCCGTTCGCCGCGCGCTCGTGGGCGAACACGTTGAACGACAGGGGCAGCACGCCGACCAGGGCCAGGCTCAGTCCGAGGCCGACGATGAGCAGGGGGACGACGACGGGGACGGCGCCGTTCGCCGGTAATCCCGCGGCGGAAGCGGCCTTGAGGCCCCGGCGGACGGGCCACGCGCTCAGGGCGATGACGGCGCCGGCGAGCATCATCCCGCCGTTGAAGAGCGCACTCGATCCGTCCTGCATCGCGCCGAGCCGGCTGAAGCAGGACAGCCACCATCGCGGGTCGGAGGTGGTCAGCGCTGCAGCGGAGATGCAGACGCAGAGCACGCCCGCCGCGAGGAGGACGAGAGGGGTACGCCGGGGCCAGTGCATGACAGTTCCTGTCGCCGCACGCTCGGGCGAATGCACTGTTCGGGTGGTGATCCGCACTGGGGTGAGCGTGATCGGACGCGGATCGGGCTCGGTCCGCGGTTGGCCGATCATCCTAGCGAGTTCCCGAGATATCGGCGAGCGCCCCGGTGTCTGCGACAGGTGCGGACCGCCCCCGGAAACCGCCGAAGAGGGGGAGGCGATGTCGCGCTGCGCCGCTAACCTGGGACGGTGACCGAGCCGCGCTTCCGCCCAGACGTCCTCGACATCCACCGCCCCTACACCGCCGCGGCGGACCGGTACGAGGGGGCCCATTTCCGGCAGGTGGGCTCCTCGGGCCTCTACCTGCCGGCGATCTCGCTGGGGCTGTGGTGGAACTTCGGCGACAACATCCCGCTCGACCAGCAGCGCGCGCTGCTGCGGCACGCCTTCGACCGGGGGATCACGCACTTCGACCTGGCCAACAACTACGGCCCGCCCTACGGCTCGGCCGAGAAGAACTTCGGACGCATCTTCGCCGAGGATCTCCGGCCCTACCGGGACGAGCTGATCATCTCGTCCAAGGCCGGCTGGGACATGTGGCCCGGGCCGTACGGAGACCTCGGCAGCCGCAAGTACATCCTGGCCAGTGCGGAGCAGTCGCTGACGCGGATGGGGCTGGACTACGTCGACATCTTCTACTCGCACCGGGTGGATCCGGAGACGCCCGTCGAGGAGACCGTCGGGGCGCTCGACACGCTGGTCCGCCAGGGCAAGGCGCTGTACGTCGGGATCTCGTCGTACAGCGCGGAGCGCACGGAGGCGGCGGCGGACGTGGCCCGGGAGCTCGGCACGCCCCTCGTCATCCACCAGCCGTCCTACTCCATCCTGAACCGCTGGGTGGAGGACGGCCTCACCGAGACGCTCCGCGAGGAGGGCATGGGGGCGATCGCCTTCACGCCGCTCGCGCAGGGACTCCTCACCGACAAGTACCTCGGCGACGGCACCGCGCAGCGCGCCCAGAAGCGCGGATCCCTGCCGGACAAGCCGCTCAGCGACGAGGGCCTCGCGATCCTCCGGGCGCTGAACGACCTCGCCCGCGAGCGCGGGCAGAGCCTCGCCCAGCTCGCGCTGCAGTGGGTGCTCCGCGACGGCGTGGTCGCCTCGGCGCTCATCGGCGCCTCCCGGCCGGCGCAGCTCGACGAGAACCTCGCAGCGCTCGACGCCCCCGCGCTCACCGCGGAGGAGATCGCGCGCATCGATCGCATCGCCGGCGCCGGACTCGATGTGGACCTGTGGTCGGTCTCCTCGGAGCTGTGACCGGATGAGCATCGCGGAGGAGCGGCCGGGCGACGAGCACGTGCGGCGCGTGCACGTGCGCGCACCGGGCAAGATCAACCTCTTCCTCGGTGTCGGCGACCTCGACGAGGACGGCTATCACGAGTTGTCGACCGTGTTCCAGGCCGTCTCGCTGTACGAGGACGTGATCGCCACCCCGGCCGACGACTTCACGATCGCCGTCTCCGGCGTGGCCGATCCCGACGCGGTGCCTCTCGACGACCGCAACCTCGCGATGCGCGCGGCCAAGGTGCTCGCCGCGGCCACCGGATACGACGGCGGCGTGCATCTCGACGTGCGCAAGAGCGTGCCGGTCGCGGGGGGCATGGGCGGAGGCTCCGCTGACGCCGCAGCCGCGCTCGTGGCGTGCAACGAGCTGTGGCGCACGGGTGTCGACCACGGACGGCTGCACGAGCTCGCCGCGCGACTCGGCGCCGACGTGCCCTTCGCCCTCATGGGCGGCACCGCGGTCGGCTCGGGGCGGGGCGATGTGCTCACTCCCGCGCTGTCCCGCGGCCGGTACGAATGGGTGCTGGTGCTCGACGACGAGGGGCTCTCCACGCCGTCCGTGTACCGCGCGTTCGACCTGGTGATGGCCGAGGATCTGCAGGCCGATCCCGCCCGGCATGCGCAGCGGCGCAGCGCGGATCCGGTGCAGGTGCCGCCCTCGTTCTTCGAGGCGCTGCTGTCGGGCGACCCGTTCGCACTCGGCCAGAGCCTGCGCAATCAGCTGCAGGCGGGGTCGTTCCGGCTGAGGCCGCAGCTCGAGGAGCTCATCGACCGGGTGCGCGACTCGACGGCCGTGGTGGGCGGCATCGTCTCGGGATCCGGTCCGACCGTGGCGTTCCTCTGCGAGAGCGCGACGGGGGCGGACGCCGTCGCCGAGCGCCTGCGCGAGCAGGGGCGCACGGCGCTGCGTGCGCACGGACCGGTGCGCGGCGCGCACGTGGTGTCGACCGAATCCTGACGCCCGACGTGCGCGGCCCGGACTCGGCCCGCATAATGGGGTAGATCCATGTGACCGTGCACATCGAGGAGGCTCTGCATGTCCACCTCCTCCGATCGCGCCCGCATGCCGAGCATCCGCGACGTCGCGCGACTGGCCGGGGTCTCGCACCAGACCGTCTCGCGCGTGCTCAACGATCACCCCAGCATCCGCCCGGAGACCAAGGAGCGCGTGCTCGACGCGATCCGCGTGCTCGACTACCGGCCGAACGTCGCGGCGCGCGCGCTCGCCACGAGCCGGTCGAACATGCTGGGCATCCTGTCGGCGACCACGGGGGAGTTCGGGCCGACCTCCTCGATCGCCGCGATCGAGGATGCGGCGCGCGCCGAGGGCTACTCCGTGAGCACGCTGAACCTGCCCGACACGACGCCCGAGGTGATCGGCGCGGCGGTGCGGCAGCTGGTGCGGGAGGCCGTCGACGGCATCGTCGTGCTCGCCCCGCAGGTGCGCGTCTTCAACGTGCTGCGGGGGATGGCGGTGTCCGTGCCTTTCGTCAGCCTGCAGACCGCCTCCGGCTCCGACGGGTTCAGCCACTCCGCCGACCAGCTGGCCGGCGCGCGGATGATCACCGAGTACCTGATCCGGCTGGGGCACAGCGACATCCTGCATCTGGCGGGACCGCAGGACTGGATCGAGGCGGAGTCGCGCATGCGCGGTTACCTCGACGCGATGCGTGACGCCGATCTGCCGACCATTCCGCCGATCCGCGGCGACTGGACGGCGGACTTCGGCTGGTTCGCGGGGCAGGAGCTGGCCCGCCGCCGCGACTTCACGGCCGTGTTCGCGGCGAACGACCTGATGGCGATCGGCCTGATGCACGGTTTCCGCGATGCGGGGCTGCGGGTGCCGATCGATGTCAGCGTGGTCGGCTTCGATGACATCCCGGTCGCCGCGCACGTCGCCCCGCCCCTGACGACCGTGCACCAGGACTTCGCCGAGCTGGGCCGGCGCGCCGTGCGCATCCTGCTCGCGCAGCTGCGCGGCGAGGCCGTGCCGGAGTTCGGGCCCGTCGTCCCGGTGCTGTGCGGGAGAGAGTCCGCCGCGTCACGGTAGGGACACGAAATGGTCGGTGCGACTTGACACTGTCCGTTCGGGCGTTGCACCATGTAACCCGATGTGAACGGTAACATTGACCGGAACATCACCGGACCTGGTATCGAAGGAGATCCGTGAGCGAGACGACGACGTTGCCCACCGTGGCCGGACCGATCCTCGAGATGCGCAGCATCACGAAGGAGTTCCCGGGCGTGAAGGCCCTCTCGGATGTGTCGATCACCGTGCGCACCGGCGAGGTGCACGCGATCTGCGGTGAGAACGGCGCGGGGAAGTCGACCCTGATGAAGGTGCTGTCGGGCGTGTACCCGTACGGCAGCTACGACGGCGAGATCCTGCTCTACGGGCAGGAGCAGCGCTTCCGGGACATCGCGGCCAGCGAGCATGCCGGCATCGCGATCATTCACCAGGAGCTCGCGCTCATCCCGGAGCTCTCGATCACCGAGAACATCTTCCTCGGCAACGAGATCCGCCGCGGCGCGCGCATCGACTGGACCGCGCAGAAGCAGCGCACCGTCGAGCTGCTCGCCCGCGTCGGCCTCCGGGAGGATCCCGACGTCGCGGTCAAGCACCTCGGCGTGGGCAAGCAGCAGCTCATCGAGATCGCGAAGGCGCTCAACAAGGACGTCAAGCTGCTCATCCTCGACGAGCCGACCGCCGCGCTGAACGAGAACGACTCCCAGCATCTGCTCGACCTGATCCTCGGCCTCAAGGCCAAGGGGATCACGTCGATCATCATCAGCCACAAGCTCAACGAGATCGAGCAGATCGCGGACGAGATCACGATCATCCGCGACGGCCGCACGGTCGAGACGCTCGACGTGGGCCGCGGCGAGATCAACGAGGACCGCATCATCCGCGGCATGGTCGGGCGCTCGCTCGAGAGCCGCTACCCCGACCGCACGCCGGAGATCGGGGAGGTGTTCTTCCAGGTCAAGGACTGGTGGGTGCGTCACCCCAGCGTGTCCGAGCGCATGGTCGTGAAGGGCTCCAGCATCGAGGTGCGCCGCGGCGAGGTCGTCGGCATCGCGGGCCTCATGGGCGCCGGCCGCACCGAGTTCGCGATGAGCATCTTCGGCCGCTCCTACGGTCAGTACCTGTCCGGCACGATCATCAAGGACGGCCAGGAGATCGCGCTGCCCGACGTGCGCAGCGCGATCCGGCACGGACTCGCGTACGTGAGCGAGGACCGCAAGGTGCTCGGGCTCAACCTGCTCGACACGATCAAGCGGTCGATCGTGTCGGCCAAGCTGTCCAAGATCTCCCGCAACGGCGTCGTGAACGACGTCGAGGAGGCGCAGGTCGCGGAGCGCTACCGCAAGTCGCTGCGCATCAAGACGCCGACCGTCGAGCAGGGCGTGGGCACGCTCTCCGGCGGCAACCAGCAGAAGGTCGTGCTGGCGAAGTGGATGTTCACGGATCCGGATCTGCTGATCCTGGACGAGCCCACCCGCGGCATCGACGTCGGCGCGAAGTACGAGATCTACGGCATCATCAACGAGCTCGCAGCCCAGGGCAAGGGCGTGATCGTGATCTCCAGCGAGCTCCCGGAGCTCCTGGGCATGTCCGACCGTATCTACACCGTTTTCGAGGGGCGCGTCACCGACTGCCTCCCTGCATCCGAAGCCACCCCGGAGGCGCTCATGCGCAGCATGACCTCCCTGACTCAGAAGGCGTCCGCATGAGCACCATGACCACTCAGACCCCGCCGTCGACGACGCCGGCGCCCGAGGAGGGCTTCCGCTTCCGCGACCTCGGCAAGATGATGGGCGGCGGCCAGTCCACCAGCCGTCAGTTCGGCATCCTCGGATCCCTCGTCGTGATCATCATCATCTTCCAGATCTGGACGGGCGGGCTGACGCTCTCGCCCGGCAACCTGATCAACGTCGTCAGCCAGTACTCCTACATCCTGATCCTCGCGATCGGCATGGTGATGGTCATCATCATGGGCCACATCGACCTGTCGGTCGGCTCGGTCGCCGCGTTCGTCGGCATCATCGTGGCGCAGTCGATGGCGAACTGGCACTTCCCGTGGTGGGCGGCGATCCTCCTCGGCCTGGCGCTCGGCGCTCTCGTCGGCGCCTGGCAGGGCTTCTGGGTCGCGTTCGTGCGCGTGCCCGCGTTCATCGTGACGCTGGCGGGCATGCTGTTCTTCCGCGGTGCCAACCAGTGGTTCGGTCAGTCGACCTCCGTCGCCGTGCCCGCGGACTTCCAGTGGATCGGCGCCGGCTACCTGCCCGAGCTCGCCGTGCCCCTCGCCTTCAACGTGCTCACGATGGTGCTCGCCGTGCTCGCGGTGGTCTGGGTCGTCGTCTTCGAGGTGTTCCTGCGCCGCTCGCAGCGCAAGGCCGGCACCGAGGTCGCACCGGTCTGGGTGAGCGTCGTCAAGGTCGTCATCCTGTCCGCGCTGATCCTCGTCGCGGGCTGGCTGTTCGCCACCGGTCGTCCGGGCACGAGCTTCCCGATCTCCGGCGTGATCCTGCTGCTGCTCGTGATCGTCTACACGTTCGTCACCCGCAACACCGTGTTCGGCCGCCACCTCTACGCGGTCGGCGGCAACCGTCAGGCCGCGCGCCTGAGCGGCGTGAAGGACCGCTGGACCGACTTCTTCGTGATGATGAACATGTCGGTGCTCGCCTCGGTCGCGGCCATGATCTACGTGGCCCGCGCCACGGCCTCCGGTCCGCAGGACGGCAACGGCTGGGAGCTCGACGCGATCGCCGCGGTGTTCATCGGCGGCGCGGCGGTCTCGGGCGGCATCGGCACCGTGATCGGCTCGATCATCGGTGGTCTGGTCATGGCGTTCCTCAACAACGGTATGGCGCTGCTCGGCTTCGGCGCCGACGTCGTCTCGATGGTCAAGGGCCTCGTGCTCCTGCTCGCGGTCGCGGTCGACGTCTGGAACAAGCAGCAGGGCCGTCCGTCCCTCACCGGTTTCATCACGCGCCGGTTCTCCCGTTCGGAAGAGCCGTTCCCCACCGCCGCCGGCAGCGCGAGCGGCAAGTAAAAGAGGTCCGGGCCGCGCGTGCGGCACGATCCTGCATTCACCTGAGATGCAACACCAAGAGAGAAAGAGATCCCAATGAAGAAGATCCTCCTTTCGGCGACAGCGATCGTCGTCGCGGGTGCCTTCGCCCTGACCGGGTGCTCGTCCGAGCGCGGCGGCACGCCCGCTGCGAGCGGCGGCAGCGCCAAGGGCTTCGCGGCCGATGCGAAGATCGGTGTCGCCCTGCCGGACAAGACCAGTGAGAACTGGGTGCTGGCGGGCAAGCTGTTCACCGACGGGCTGACCAAGGCGGGCTTCAAGCCCGACGTGCAGTACGCGCCGGCCAGCAACACGGTCGCCGAGCAGCAGAACCAGATCCA
The DNA here is from genome assembly GCF_000956545.1 of Microbacterium azadirachtae. Classification (GTDB taxonomy): domain Bacteria; phylum Actinomycetota; class Actinomycetes; order Actinomycetales; family Microbacteriaceae; genus Microbacterium; species Microbacterium azadirachtae. The sequence continues at coordinate 106,495 of NZ_JYIT01000081.1, read as the reverse complement.
GGCGATGGTCACCGGCGGTGCGAAGGTCATCATCATCGGTGCGAAGGACGGCAAGCAGCTGTCGACCCAGGTCAAGGCGGCGCACGACGCCGGCGCGACCGTCATCGCCTACGACCGTCTGATCGAGAACACCGACGCGGTCGACTACTACGTCGCGTTCGACAACTTCAAGGTCGGCCAGCTGCAGGGCCAGGCCCTGCTCGACGGTCTCGCCAAGCGCGCCGGCCACCCGGCGCCGTACAACATCGAGCTGTTCTCCGGCTCGGCGGACGACGCGAACTCGGCGGTCTTCTTCAAGGGCGCGATGGACGTGCTCGAGCCGAAGATCAAGGACGGCACGCTCAAGGTCGTCTCGGGCCAGACCGAGATCACCCAGACCGCGACCGACGGCTGGAAGGCGGAGAACGCGCAGCGCCGCATGGACGCCCTGCTCACCGCCAACTACAGCTCCGCCACGATCGACGGCGTGCTGAGCCCGAACGACACCCTCGCCCGCGCCATCATCACCTCGGTGCAGCAGGCCGGCAAGCCTGTCCCGGTGGTCACCGGTCAGGACTCCGAGGTCGAGTCGGTGAAGTCGATCATGGAGGGCGTGCAGTACTCCACGATCAACAAGGACACCACGCTGCTGGTCGCCCAGGCGATCAAGATGGCGCAGGAGCTGCAGAAGGGCGACAAGGTCGACGTCAACGACACCAAGTCCTACAACAACGGTGTGAAGGTCGTGCCGTCGTTCCTGCTCGCGCCGGTCATCGTGACCAAGGAGAACGCCGCCGAGGCGTACGCCAACGTCCCGAACCTGCTCGACGTCGTGAAGTCGTACAACAAGTAACACCCGCACCACGAGGGGCCGCGCGGACAGCATCGCGCGGCCCCTCGCCGTCCCCGGGAGCGGTGCGTCATCCTCAGCGGGCCGAGGGCGGCTCCGACTAGACTGGGCGGCGGATCGACGTCGCTCCACCAACCCACTTCCCTCTTGAACAAGGAGCACCCTGTGGCACTGATCGAGGCTGTAGGCGCACGCGAGATTCTCGACTCTCGCGGCAACCCGACCGTCGAGGTGGAGGTGCTCCTCGACGACGGCATCGTGCAGCGCGCCGCCGTCCCCTCCGGTGCGTCCACCGGCGCCTTCGAGGCGTACGAGCTGCGTGACGGCGACAAGAGCCGTTACGGGGGCAAGGGCGTCCTGAAGGCCGTCGAGGCGGTCATCGACGAGCTCGGGCCCGCGATCGAGGGCGTCGAGGCCAGCGAGCAGCGCATCATCGACGAGATCCTGATCGAGGTCGACGGCACCGACAACAAGAGCCGCGTCGGCGCGAACGCGATCCTCGGCGTGAGCCTCGCCGTCGCGAAGGCCGCCGCGGACTCGGCCGACCTGCCGCTGTTCCGCTACCTCGGCGGACCGAACGCGCACCTGCTCCCCGTTCCGCTGTTCAACGTCATCAACGGCGGCTCGCACGCCGACAACGGCATCGACATGCAGGAGTTCTTCCTGGCCCCGATCGGCGCCGACAGCTTCTCCGAGGCGCTGCGCTGGGGCACGGAGGTCTACCACGTGCTCAAGGGCGAGCTGAAGGCCGCGGGCTTCGCGACCGGCCTCGGCGACGAGGGCGGCTTCGCCCCCGACCTGCCCAGCAACCGCGAGGGGCTGGAGTTCCTGGTCAAGGCGATCGAGAAGGCCGGCTTCACGCCGGGCACCGACATCGCGCTCGGCCTGGACGCCGCCGCGACCGAGTTCTACAACGACGGCGTGTACCGCCTCGACGACAAGGACTGGGACGCCGCCTCGCTCACCGACTACTACGTGGGCCTGGTCAAGGACTTCCCGATCGTCACGATCGAGGACGCGCTGGCCGAGGACGACTGGGACGGCTGGAAGGCCCTCACCGAGAAGCTGGGATCCTCGATCCAGCTCGTCGGCGACGACCTGTTCGTCACCAACCCGGAGCGCCTGCAGAAGGGCATCGACCTCGGCGTCGCCAACTCGCTGCTGGTCAAGGTGAACCAGATCGGCACGCTGTCCGAGACCCTCGACGCGATCAGCCTGGCGCACCGCTCCGGCTACACCACGATGCTCTCGCACCGCTCGGGCGAGACCGAGGACACCACCATCGCCGACCTCGTCGTCGCCGTGAACTCGGGCCAGATCAAGAGCGGCGCGCCCGCTCGGTCGGAGCGCGTCGCCAAGTACAATCAGCTTCTGCGCATCGAGGAGGAGCTGGGTGATGCCGCGGTCTTCGCCGGGCGCTCCGCCTTCCCGCGTTTCAAGGGCTGATCAGCGCATCCGCTGAATCGAAGGAGGAGTCATGACCGAACGGCGGACTCCTCCTTCGTCGTCTCGGCGAGCGAGCACGGACGCTCGCGCCGAGACGCGAGCCGCGCGGCCCGGGTCGGCTCGCGCGGTGGACGTGCGGGGCTGGGTCGGCGGGATCCGGCTCAGCGGGTTCATGGTCATCATGCTGTCGCTCGTCGTGCTCGGCGCCTGGGTGCTCGTGCCCACGCTCGGCACCTATCTGGATCAGCGCCAGCGCATCGCCGCACTCGAGCAGTCGGTCGCGGTCACCCAGAAGCAGATCGACGGCCTCAAGGCCGAGCGCGAGCGCTGGAACGACCCCGCCTACATCACGGCCCAGGCCAGGCAGCGGCTGTTCTACGTGAAGCCGGGGGAGGTCGTCTACCTCATCGACAACGACATCGATCCCGCGGCCCGTCCCCTCGAGCAGGCGAAGATCAGCGACACGGTCCAGGAGAAGTCCTCGGACTGGGCCGGCCAGCTGCTGCGCAGCGTGACCGAGGCGGGACTCGCCAAGACGGCGGCCGGCTCGGCCGGGCGCTGAGGATCCCCGCGGCTCGACCCCGTACCCTGGAGGGGTGACCACGCCGCCCTTCGCCCCGCCCACCGACGCCGAGCTCGCGGTCGTCTCCGCACAGCTCGGCCGCGAGGCACGCGGAGTCGTCGGCATCGCCGCGCGCTGCGTCTGCGGCAACCCCACGGTCGTGGCGACCCTGCCGCGGCTGTCCGACGGCTCGCCGTTCCCCACGTTCTACTACCTCACGCACCCCGCCGCGGCGGCCGCGATGTCGACCCTCGAGGCCGACCACGTGATGCCGGAGCTCGCGCTGCTGCTCGACGACGAGGACGTCGCCGCCGCGTATCTGCGCGCGCACCAGGCGTACCTCGCCGACCGTGCGCAATTCGGCGACGTCCCCGAGATCGCCGGGGTCTCCGCCGGCGGCATGCCCACCAGGGTGAAGTGCCTGCACGCCCTGGCCGGCCACGCGCTGGCCGCGGGCGAGGGCGTCAACCCCATCGGAGACGAGGCCCTGCGTCGCTCGCGGTGGTCGGCCGAGCGCTGCGAGTGCGTCGAGCCGGGAGCCGCACTGGGACGGTGAACCGAGTCCGATGACCGCGCCTCGCGCCCTTTCCCCCCGCGCCCGGCGGCTCCGCGCCGCCGTCGCGCTGCTGGCCCTCGCGCTCGTCGCTCCGCTGGCGATCGGGGCGACCCCGACCCCGACGCCCGATCCCGTGCGCGCCGCCGAATACTGGATCGAGGGCGCGCACATCGACGCCGCCTGGAAGACCACGCGCGGCGCGGGCGTGACGATCGCCGTGATCGACACCGGCATCGCGAACGGACCGAACGCCTTCCAGGGCGCGGTCTCCGACGGCACCGACGTGTCCGGAATCGGATCCGAGGACGGCCGCACCCCGCTGGGTCCGCTGGACAGCGACCACGGCTCCCGGGTCGCGTCGCTCGCCGCGGGGCGGCCGAACGCCGATGGCACGGGCATGATCGGGGTCGCTCCGGAGGCCAAGCTGCTCTCGATCTCGCTGGGCTTCGGCACCACGGCGCCTGTGCCGTTCACGAAGCAGGTCGCGGACGCGATGCGGTGGGCGGTGGACCACGGCGCGAACGTCATCAACCTGTCCTTCACGACGAACACACTGGACTGGGACCGCAGCTGGGACGACGCGTTCCTCTACGCCTTCGAGCACGACGTCGTGGTGGTCGTGGCCGCCGGGAACCGCGGCAGCGGCACCGCGATGGTCGGCGCGCCGGCCACCATCCCCGGCGTGCTCGCCGTCGGGGGAGTGGATCAGCGGGGCGTCGCGAGCAAGGCGGCGTCGACGCAGGGGATCTCGATCGCCGTGTCCGCGCCGAGCGAGTCGCTGCTCGGGGTCGACGCCGACGGCACGGTCGAGACCTGGAACGGCACGAGCGGTGCGGCGCCGATCGTCGCGGGCGTCGTCGCGCTGGTGCGCGCCGCGCATCCGGACATGGACGCGAACAACGTGATCAACCAGATCATCCAGACCGCCCGTCGCGCGCCGCAGGCGACCGCGCATCCCGACCCGCTGTACGGGTACGGGCTGGTCGACGCGGCCGCCGCCGTCAGCACCGTGCAGCCCCCGGTCGACCAGAACCCCTTGGGCGACCTCGCTGACTGGGTGCGTCTGCACCGCCGCGCCCAGGCTCCCGCGCCGACCCCGGCGACGTCCACGCCGGTCCCGATCCCCCCTCTGCCGAAGGCCGATGCGCCGGCGAAAGCGGTCTCGCCGCTGATCCCCAGCCCCGATTCACTGCTGTACGGTACCCTGCCGCTCGTCGCGCTCACGCTGCCTGGTATCCTGATAGCGCTTGGCGTCACTGCTGCTGCCCGGCGCATCCGTTCGGCGCGCGCATCTGCACGCCAAAATCCCGATGACTGAGGAGTAAGCCTCCGTGACTGAGAGCACCGTGGCAAAGAGCGCCGTCGCGCCCAAGATCCTGATCGTGGGCGGTGGCTATGCCGGCTTCTACACCGCATGGAAGCTCGAGAAGCACCTCCGCAAGGGCGAGGCAGAGGTGACCATGGTCGACCCGCTGCCGTACATGACGTACCAGCCGTTCCTCCCCGAGGTCGCCGCCGGATCGATCGAGGCGCGCCACGCGGTGGTCGCGCACCGTCGCCACCTCTCGCGCACCAACGTGGTCACCGCGAAGGTCACCGGCATCAACCACGCCGAGAAGGTCGCGACCATCACGCCCTCGGTGGGCGAGCCGTACGAGTTCGCGTACGACCAGATCGTGGTCACCGCCGGTGCCGTCTCTCGCACGTTCCCGATCCCGGGCATCGCCGACAACGCGATCGGACTGAAGACCATCGAAGAGGCCGTCGCCGTGCGCGACAAGCTGCTGTCGAACTTCGACAAGGCGGCGTCGATCCCGGCCGGCCCCGAGCGCGACCGCCTGCTCACGGTCGTCGTGGTCGGCGGCGGATTCGCCGGCATCGAGGCGTTCGCCGAGCTGCGCTCCTTCGCGTCGGCGCTGATTGCCAAGTACCCGCAGCTGTCCTTCGACGACACCCACTTCCACCTCATCGAGGCGATGGGCCGGATCATGCCCGAGGTCTCGCTCAAGACGAGCGAGTGGGTGCTGAAGGACCTGGCCAAGCGCGGCGCGAACGTGCACCTCGACACGCAGGTCAAGGGCGCCGTCGACGGCAACGTCGAGCTCTCCACGGGCGAGGTCATCCCGTCCGACCTGATCGTGTGGACCGCCGGTGTCATGGCCAACCCGACCGTCGTGCGCGGCGGCGACCTGCCGGTCGAGGAGCGCGGTCGCATCCAGACCCGCGCCGACCTGCGCGTGGGCACGGCCGACGCCTTCGTCGAGGGCGCCTGGGCTGCCGGTGACGTCTCGGCCGTTCCCGACCTCTCGGGCGGCGGCGTGGGCGGCATGTGCGTGCCGAACGCGCAGCACGCGGTGCGTCAGGCGAAGCTGCTCGCGAAGAACCTGGTCGCGGTGCTGCGCGGCGAGACGCCGAAGGACTACATCCACAAGAACCTGGGCGCCGTGGCCGGTCTCGGCCTCTACAACGGCGTGTTCCAGTCGGGCAAGATCGCGCTGAAGGGCTTCATCGCCTGGCTCGCGCACCGCGGCTACCACGGCCTGGCCATGCCGTCGTGGGAGCGCAAGTGGCGCGTGCTGTGGGGCTGGTGGAACAACCTGTGGCTCGGTCGCGACATCGTCGGCCTCGAGGCCGTGCAGACGCCGCGCGCCGTCTTCGAGGAGTTCGCCGCGCGCCCGCGTCCGGCGGTCGAGGCGGCTCCGGCGGCGCCGGCCGCCGCGGCTCCGGCGGCCAAGGCCGACACGGCCAAGCCTGCCGCTGAGCGCCCCGCCGCCAAGAAGCCCGCAGAGGCCGCGGCCAAGTAACGCCCTCGGAACGCCCCCGATCCCGCTCGACGGAGCCGATCGGGGGCGTTCCGCATTCCCGGATCCGATCGCCTCCGGATGTGCCGGAGGGGCCGCGGATCCTGTGCCGGACGCTACGATCCGTCTGTGGACTTCGTCGTGCTCTACCGTCTGCGCGAGGGCGTGGACCGCGCCCGCGTGGGCGAGGTGTTCCCGCGTCATCAGGCCTACTACCGGGCCTTCCACGAGGCCGGGGGAGAGCTGATCGCGCTCGGTCCTTTCGCGACGGCCGACGCGGCCGCCGGATCCATGGGGGTCTTCGCGACGCGGGAGGCCGCAGAGCGCTTCATCGCGGACGACCCGTTCGTGACCGAGGGGCTCGCGGACGCGCGGATCCTGGACTGGAACGCGGTGTGGCTCGACGGCCGCCCCGGCGCGTGACCGGGTGCCCCCGCTGGGATTCGAACCCAGACTGAAGCGATTTTAAGTCGCCTGCCTCTGCCGTTGGGCTACGGGGGCCTGCTCCGAGCCTAGCGAGCGCGGCACCCTGCGCGATGTTGACTCAGAGCCAATAGGGTGGACTCGTGCTCGAGCTCATCGCCGATCAGGGCCGTGTCGCCGCCCCGACCCGTCACCGCGCCCAGCCCTGGCAGGATCCCGCCCGATGGTGGCCGCGGCTGACCGAGGCGACCGCGCACCTTCCCGCGCCCGTCGCCGTGATCGACCTCGAGGCGCTGCGCTACAACGCGATGGACATGGTGGTGCGGGCCGGGGGGCTGCCGATCCGGATCGCGACGAAGTCGGTACGCGTGCGGGAGGTCATCGACGCGGCGCTGCGGGTGCCCGGCTACCGGGGCCTGCTCGCCTTCACGCTGGCGGAGGCGCTCTGGCTCGCCGAGGACCACGACGACATCGTGCTCGCGTACCCCACGGCCGATCGAGCGTCGCTGCAGCGCCTGCTCGGCGACGAGCAGGCGTGTGCGCGGATCACCCTGATGGTCGACGACGAATCGCAGCTGGACTTCATCGACGCGATCACCGCGCCCGGGAAGCGTCCGCGCGTGCGCATCGCGATCGATGCCGACGCCTCGTGGCGTGCTCCGGGACTCGGCCACATCGGGGTGTTCCGCTCGCCGCTGCACGCCCCCGAGGAGGTCGCGCGCTTCGCCCGGCGCGCCGCGGAGCGCGGCGGCTTCCGCCTCGTCGGCCTGCAGATGTACGAGGCGCAGATCGCCGGCCAGGGCGACGACACCGGCAGCGGCGACACCCTGATCCGCACGGTGCAGGCGCAGTCGCGTCTGGAGCTGCGGGAGCGCCGGGCGCGCATCGCCGAAGCCGTGCGCGCGCTCGTGCCGCTGGACTTCGTCACCGGCGGCGGCACCGGCTCTCTCGAGTACACCGGATCCGATCCGGCCCTCACCGAGATCACCGCGGGCAGCGGCCTGCTCGCGGGACACCTGTTCGACGGCTACCGCTCCTTCGACCTCGCGCCGGCCAGCGCGTTCGCCTTCGACGTCGTGCGCCGTCCCGCCGCCGACATCGCGACGATCCTGGGCGGCGGGTGGATCGCGTCCGGGCCGCCCGTCTCGTCGCGGCAGCCGCGGCCGGTGTGGCCGCAGGGTCTGCAGACGGCGCCGCGCGAAGCCGCCGGAGAGGTGCAGACACCGCTGCGCGGGGAAGCCGCCCGCACCCTGCGGATCGGGGACCGCGTCTGGCTGCGCCATGCGAAGAGCGGCGAGCCGGCGGAGCGGATCCTGAGCTACCACCTCGTCGACGGCGATCGCGTCGTCGGCGAACTGCCCACGTACCGCGGCGAGGGGAAGGCCTTCCTGTGACACGACCCGGAGGAACCTGGCAGAACTGGGGCCGCTCCGCCGCGATCCGGCCGATCCGCGTGGAGCGGCCGCGCTCGCCCGAAGGCGTGCAGCGGGCCGTGCGCGCCGCTGCCGCCCAGAACCTGCGGGTCAAGGCGGTCGGCGCCGGCCACAGCTTCACCGGCGTGGCCGTGGCTCCCGATGTGCTGCTCGAGCTCGACGATCTGCAGGGGCTGGTGTCCGCCGACGAGGCGCGCGGGCGGGTCACGCTGCTCGCGGGCACCCGGCTGCACCGCATCCCGGCGCTCCTCGCGCCCTACGGACTCGCGATGGAGAACCTGGGCGACATCGACCGGCAGTCGATCTCCGGCGCCATCTCGACCGGCACCCACGGCACCGGCGCCGGATTCCGCGGCATCGCCGCGCAGGTCGTCGGCGTCACCCTGATCACCGCCGCGGGGGAGTTCCTGCGGGTGGACGAGACGCAGAACGCCGAGCTGCTGCCCGCGCTCGCGCTCGGACTCGGCGCCCTCGGGATCCTCGTCGAGGTCACCCTGCAGTGCGTGCCCGCCTTCGTGATGCACGCGGTCGACGCGCCTGCCCCGCTGGACGAGGTGCTGGACTCCGTGCACGAGCGCGTCGGCGCCGCGGACCACTTCGAGTTCTACTGGTTCCCCCACACCGACGTCGCCCTGACCAAGACCACCGAGCGGCTGCCGGAGTCGGCGGTGCGGCGCCCCCTGCCGAAGGTGGGGAAGTGGATCGACGAGACGCTCCTCTCCAACGGCGTCTACCGCGCGGTGTGCGCGGCCGGCGTCGTCGTGCCCGCGATCACGCCGTCCTTCAGCAGGCTCGCCGTGAAGCTCACGGGTGACCGCGAGTACACCGACCTCTCCCACCGCGTGCTGACGCAGAGCCGCACGGTGCGGTTCCGGGAGATGGAGTACGCCGTGCCGCAGGATCAGGTGGTGCCCGTGTTCCGCGCCGTGCAGGCGCTCATCGCCCAGCGCGGATGGCGGATCGAGTTCCCGATCGAGGTGCGGTTCGCCGCGGCCGACGACCGCTGGCTGTCCACGGCGCACGGCCGGGAGTCGGCGTACATCGCCGTGCACCGCTACTGGCGGCACGATCCGCGCGAGTACTTCGACGCGGTCGAGGCGATCTGCCTCGCCCACGGCGGGCGCCCGCACTGGGGCAAGCTGCACTCGCTCGACGCGGAGCAGCTGCGGGAGCGCTATCCCCGCTTCGACGACTTCCTCGCCCTGCGGGACAGGCTGGATCCGGAGCGCCGCTTCTCCAACCGCTATCTGGAGCGCGTGCTCGGCGCCTGACCGTTCCCTGGCAGCCCGGCGAACACGGAGCATGCCGGGATAGGATGGGCGCAATCGCGTCTGCAAGGGGGTCGTCGTCCGTGGATGTTCTTGTTCCAGTGCTCGTCGTCGTCGGAGTGATCGTCGTTCTGATCGCTGCCGTCGGCATCTATCTGTGGGCCACGTACAACTCGCTCGTGCAGCTGGGGGTCCGCGTCGACGAGGCGTGGAGCGACATCACGGTCCAGCTCAAGCGACGAGCGGATCTGATCCCGAATCTCATCGACACGGTCAAGGGCTATGCGGCCCACGAGAAGGCCGTGTTCGAGAACGTCACGCGCGCCCGGGCGGAGACGCTGTCCGCCTCCACTCCGGGTGAGGCGGGCGCGGCCGAGGGACATCTGCAGCAGGCCCTGAAGAGCCTGTTCGCGGTGGCCGAGGCCTATCCGCAGCTGCAGGCGAGCCAGAACTTCCTGCAGCTGCAGTCCGCGCTCGTCGACACGGAGGACAAGATCCAGGCGTCGCGCCGGTTCTACAACGGCGGCGTGCGCGAGCTCAACACCAAGATCAAGGTGTTCCCGAACAACCTGTTCGCCCGCAACCTCGGCTTCACCGAGCGCGAGTTCTTCGAGGTCGCCGACGGCGCGGCCATCGCCGAACCTCCCCGCGTCCAGTTCTGACACGGGATCCCGCTCAGCCGCCCGTCCCCAGCGGAATCTGATCCATCCGGCCGGCGTCGTGACGCCTGGCCCGCTCGGGGTGGGCGTCGAGCGCGGCGGCGAGATCGTCGGATGCATCGCCCCATGAGGACACGGAGACGTGCTCCAGTCCTTGCCAGGCCGCGGCGGTGCGAAGCTCTGCCGCGATGCGCTCCACATCGGCGGCGGGCCTGGCCTGCGGCTCCCACCAGGCCGACTGCACGCGCAGGGTTCCCGTCGCGCGATCCGCCTTCAGGTCCACGCGCGCGGAGATGCGGTCGCCGACGAGCACCGGCAGCGAGTAGTAGCCGTATCGCCGCTTCGCAGCCGGCGTGTAGATCTCGATCCGGTAGTCCAGCGCGAACGTCCGCAGTGCGCGGTCGCGGAACCAGACCACCGGATCGAAGGGGGTGAGGATCGCGGTCGCGTCGATGCGCCGGGGCAGGACCGCCTCGGTGTGCCGCCACGCGGGCACGGGACGCCCGCCGCGCTCCCACCCGCGCACGCGCACCGGCGCCAGCTCGCCCTGGTCGACGAGATCCGCGATCGCCGACAGCACCAGCGCCCGGTCCTTGATGCGGTAGTAGTCCGCGATGTCGGCGGCCGTCGCCACGCCGTGCGCCCGGGCTGCCCGGCGCACGAGCTCGCCGATCGCGGCCGCGCGGTCCCGGTCGCGGCCGAGCAGGTCCCCGGGCACGACATCCTCGGCCAGGGCGTAGCGGCGCTCGAAGCCGTCACGTCCGGCGATCGCGACATCGCCGATCCGCCACAGGTACTCGAGGGCGTGCTTGACCTCGTCCCACTCCCACCAGCCGCCCCGGCCGCCCGGCGCGTCGCCGCGGATGTCGGCCGGGCGGGAGGGACCGCGGTCGCGCAGCTCGGCGCGCACCCAGTCCAGCGTGCGCGCCGACGAGCTCTGCCCCCAGAACGCGCCGCGCTTGGCGCGGAAGGCCTCGCGACGGAAGCCCCACAGCGGCCAGTCCTCGACCGGCAGGAAGGTGGCCTCGTGCGCGAGGTACTCGGTGTAGCGGCCGGTGCGCGCCGCGCTGGGCCGGGACAGGAACGCGCGCTCGAGCACCGCAGGATCGTAGGCGCCCAGCCGGGAGAACAGCGGCAGGTAGTGCGAGCGCGCGAAGACGTTCACCGAGTCGATCTGCAGCACGCCCATGCGCGCCATGGCCGCGTGCAGGTGCCGCACGCCCGGCGACGCGGGACGGCGGCGGGAGAACCCCTGCGCCGCGAGCGCGACCCGCCGCGCCTCACTGGCGCTCAGCGTGTCGACGGGGGAGGGGGCGGGCGGAGATCCTGTCACGTCCGTCAGCGTAACGACCGCCGCCGACACCGGCGCCGGGGGCGCTCCGGCGCCCCCGTAGACTGGATCGATGAGCGAGGACAGCACACCCCGGCTGCGCGATCTCCTCCGGCAGCGATCCGTCACCGGCCGCGTCGACGTGCGCGACGACGTGCAGCGCGCACTGCCGTCCGGCTTGCGCATCGCCACCGCGTACTCCTGGCGGCTGCTCGTGATCGCGGCCGCCCTGGGCGTCGTGATCTGGCTGGTGATGCTGTTCAAGATCCTGGTCATCCCGCTGATGATCGCGATCCTGCTCACGGCTCTGCTCTGGCCCGCGTTCAGCGTCATGCTGCGCGCCCGCTGGCCGCGCTGGCTCGCGATCGTCGTCGCCCTCCTCGGCACCGTCGCGATCGTCGGGGGCCTGCTGTGGCTTGCGATCTGGCAGATCACCCAGCAGTGGGGCGGAGTCCAGGCGCGCACCGTGGCGGTGTGGGGGGAGCTGCAGCAGTTCCTCATCGAGGGGCCCCTGCACCTCACCCCGACGCAGATCACGGATCTGCTCGACCAGGCCGGCACCTTCCTCAGCGAGCAGGGCGAGCTGCTGAAGTCGGGCGCGATCGCCGTCGGCTCCACCTTCGGCCACGTCGCCACCGGCGCCGTGCTGACGCTCTTCATCCTGCTCTGCCTGCTCGCCGACGGCGGCGGCATCTGGGCCTGGACCCTCAAGCTCTTCCCGAAGGCCTCGCGCCCCGCGGTGGACGCCGCGGCGCAGAACGGCTGGGCGACCGTGATCAACTACGCCCGCACGCAGATGCTCGTCGCGTTCATCGACGCGCTGGGTATCGGCCTCGGCGCCTTCCTGCTGGGCGTGCCCCTGGCCGTCCCCGTCGCCGTGCTGGTGTTCCTGGGCTCGTTCATCCCGATCGTCGGGGCGGTGGTGACCGGAACCCTCGCGGTGTTCCTCGCGCTCGTGTACAACGGCCCCTGGATCGCGCTGTGGATGCTGGTCGTCGTGCTCGCCGTCCAGCAGATCGAGGGGCACATCCTGCAGCCGATCCTGATGGGGTCGGCGGTCAAGGTGCACCCGCTCGCGGTCGTCCTCGTGGTGGCCGGCGGCGCACTCATCGCGGGCATCCCCGGGGCGCTGTTCGCCGTGCCGCTCGCCGCATTCGTGAACGTGGCGGCCGTGACCATCAACTCCGGTGCCTGGCGCACCGGCGCCGACCCCGACGGCGACTACATCTGGCGGACCGTGCCGCGGGCGCGGAGAAGGAGCAGGCGATGACGAACGAGACGACGACCACCCTCGCCGGGATCCCCACGCTGGCCGAGATCCAGCGGGTGGCGGACAGCCTGGACGGCGTCATCGTGCGCACCCCGACGCTGCCCTCGGTCGCGCTGACCAAGGTGCTGGGGTCGCCCGTGTCGCTCAAGCTGGAGAATCTGCAGCGCACCGGCTCGTTCAAGATCCGCGGCGCGGTGCACCGCCTCTCCAAGCTCACCGCCGAGGAGCGCGCGCGGGGCGTCGTGGCCGCCTCCGCCGGGAACCACGCGCAGGGCGTCGCGCTCGCGGCGCAGGCGCTGGGCATCCCCGCGACGATCTTCATGCCCATGGGCGTGCCGGTGCCGAAGCTGCTCGCCACGCGCGGGTACGGTGCCGAGGTCGTGCTCGAGGGCGAGACGGTCGCGACCTCGCTGCGTCTCGCGGCGGAGTTCGCCGAGCGCACCGGCGCGGTCTTCATCCCGCCGTTCGATCATCGCGACATCGTCACCGGTCAGGCCACGCTGGGCCTCGAGCTCATGGAGGACGTGCCCGACGTCGACACGATCCTGGTCGGCATCGGCGGCGGCGGTCTCATCGCGGGAGTCGCCGCAGCGGTGAAGGCGCGGGCCGCGGAGCAGGGGCGCACGGTGCGCGTCATCGGCGTGCAGGCGGAGAACGCGGCCGCGATGGGGCCGTCGCTCGACGCGGGGCACCCGGTCGAGATCGTCACGCAGCCGACGATCGCCGACGGCATCCTGGTGGCGCGTCCCGGCGACGTGCCGTTCGCCATGATCCAGGAGCTCGTCGACGAGGTCGTGACGGTGAGCGACGACGACATCGCACGCGCACTGCTGCTGCTGCTCGAGCAGGCCAAGGTCGTGGTGGAACCGGCCGGCGCGGTCGGCGTCGCGGCGATCCTCGCGGGGAAGGTGCACGACACGGGCAACACGCTCGCGGTGCTCTCGGGCGGCAACATCGACCCTCTGCTGCTGCAGCGCGTGGTCTCGCACGGGCTCGCGGCGTCGGGCCGCTACCTCACTCTGCGCATCCCCCTCCCGGACCGCCCCGGCCAGCTGGCCCGGGTGTCGGAGCTCATCGCGCACGCCGGTGCGAACGTCATCGAGGCGATGCACACACGGCACGGGCACGGCCTGCAGATCAACGACGTCATCCTCGAGCTCAGCGTGGAGACGCGCGGTCCGGAGCACTCGCAGCTCACGCTGGACACGCTGCGCGCCGCGGGCTTCGAGCCGGTGGTCGTGCAGGACTGAGGCGCGTCCGCCGCGATCCGGACGGGACCGGGGCCGGGGAGCGCGAGGACGGAGGCCGAGCCCCGCAGTGTCCGAGACTCCACGTAGACTCTTCCGGTGACTGTGCAGGGGATCATCCGCGCTCTGGAAGAGGAGGCGTCCGGATTCCGCGACGCCCTGACCTGGGCGCAGACCGATGCCGACCTGCTCGCGAGCGCCGGCATGGACGCGCCGATGCTGGCCGGGCTCCTCGAGCGCCGTGCCGCCGCGGGCCGGCCGGCCGCCCTGCTCGTGGTCGCCCCGACCGGCCGGCGGGCGGAGTCCCTGGCGGCAGCGCTGGGATCGTACCTGCCGGAGGCCGAGATCCTCTCGTTCCCCGCCTGGGAGACCCTCCCTCATGAGCGCCTGAGCCCGAGCCCCGACACGGTCGGTCGGCGCCTCGAGGTGCTGCGCCGGATGCGGATCTGGTCGGGCGAGCGCCCGCTCGTGGTCGTCGCGTCGGTGCGGGCGGCCCTGCAGCCGGTCGCCGCCGGACTGGGCGATGTGGAGCCGCTCGAGCTCGCCGTCGGCGGGCGCGGCTACGACCTCGACGGCGTGGCGGCCTCCCTGGTCGAGCGCGCGTACTCGCGGGTGGACATGGTGTCGCGGCGCGGCGAGTTCGCGGTGCGCGGCGGCATCCTCGACGTCTTCCCTCCGACCGCGGAGCACCCCTCGCGCGTCGAGTTCTTCGGCGACGAGGTCGACCAGATCCGTCTGTTCTCGGTGGCCGACCAGCGCTCCTTGCCTGTGGCACCCACCGCGGTCGCGTTGCCCGCGAGCCGCGAGCTGCTGCTGACCGCCGAGGTCCGCGAGCGCGCGGGGTCCCTCGTCGAGGCCTTCCCCGGCATCGCCGGCATGCTCCAGAAGATGGCGGAGGGTATCCCGGTCGAGGGCATGGAGTCGCTGCTGCCCGTGGTGGCCGGTCCGGTGGTGCCTCTCGTCGACTACCTCCCGAACGGCGCAGCCGTCGCCCTCGTCGATCCCGAGCGCAGCGGAGCCCGGGCCGCGAGCCTCGGCGAGACGAACCGCGAGTTCCTCGACGCGGCCTGGAGCGCCGCGACCGCGGGCGCCTCCGCGCCGATCGACCTGCAGACCGGCGACTTCCTCTCGATCGGGGAGCTGCGCACCGCCGTGCACGATCGTGACGGCGTGTGGTGGCGGCTCAGCGCCTTCGACGCGGGCGCCGACGATGCGGCCTTCGACCACGGCGCCGACGGGGTGCGCGCCGCGCCCATCCCGTCGTTCCACGGCAACGTCGACGGCGCGATCGAGTTCACCGCGGGCCGCGTCTCGGACGGGTGGCGGGTGGTGCTGGTCTCTTCCGGGGCGGGCCTGGTCGACCGCGCCCGCGACGTGCTCGCCGATCGCGGCATCGCGGCGCGCGTGGTCGCGTCTCTGCCGGAGAGCCCGGATCCGGGGATCGCGACGCTCGTGACCGGCGCGATCGAGTCCGGCTTCCAGATCGCGGACGCGAAGATCGCGGTCATCACCGAGAACGAGTTCTACGGACGCACGATCGGCGGGGACACCCGGGTCGTGAAGAAGCTTGCGTCGCGACGGAAGAACGTCGTGGATCCGATGCAGCTCAAGGCCGGGGACTTCGTCGTGCACCAGACGCACGGCATCGCGCGCTTCGTGGAGATGACCCAGCGCGAGGTGTCCTCGGGCGGCCGCCATGCCGTCAAGACCACGCGCGACTA
The DNA here is from genome assembly GCF_000956545.1 of Microbacterium azadirachtae. Taxonomy (GTDB): domain Bacteria; phylum Actinomycetota; class Actinomycetes; order Actinomycetales; family Microbacteriaceae; genus Microbacterium; species Microbacterium azadirachtae. The sequence goes on along the minus strand of NZ_JYIT01000081.1, from coordinate 90,950 downwards.
CCTCGTGCTCGAGTACGCGCCGACCAAGCGGGGCTACCCGGGCGACAAGCTCTACGTGCCGACCGATCAGCTCGACCTGCTCTCCAAGTACGTCGGCGGCGAGGCTCCCACGCTGTCGAAGATGGGCGGCAGCGACTGGGCCGCCGCCAAGGGCAAGGCGCGCAAGGCGGTGCGCGACATCGCCGTCGAGCTCGTCAAGCTGTACTCCGCGCGCATGGCGGCGAAGGGATACGCCTTCGGCAAGGACACGCCGTGGCAGCGCGAGCTGGAGGAGGCGTTCCCGTTCGCGGAGACGCCCGATCAGCTGCAGACCATCGACGAGATCAAGTCCGACATGGAGCGGCCGATCCCGATGGACCGCCTGCTCAGCGGCGACGTCGGCTTCGGCAAGACCGAGGTCGCCGTGCGCGCCGCGTTCAAGGCCATCCAGGACGGCAAGCAGGTCGCGATGCTCGTTCCGACGACGTTGCTCGTCAAGCAGCACCTGGAGACCTTCACCGAGCGCTTCGCCGGCTTCCCGGTCAAGGTGCGGCCGCTGTCGCGGTTCCAGACCGACAAGGAGGCGCGACTCACGCTGGACGGCCTGCTCGAAGGATCCGTCGACATGGTGATCGGCACGCACCGGATCCTCACCGACCAGGTGATGTTCAAGGACCTGGGTCTCATGATCATCGACGAGGAGCAGCGCTTCGGCGTCGAGCACAAGGACGCGCTGAAGAAGATGAAGACGAACGTCGACATCCTCGCGATGAGTGCGACGCCGATCCCGCGCACGCTGGAGATGGCGGTGACGGGCATCCGCGAGATGTCGACCCTGCAGACGCCGCCCGAGGACCGGCACCCGATCCTCTCGTTCGTGGGCCCGAAGAGCGACAAGCAGGTGGCCGCCGCGATCCGTCGGGAGATCCTCCGCGAAGGACAGGTCTTCTACGTGCACAACCGGGTGCAGTCGATCCAGCGCGTGGCCGCCGAGCTCGCGGAGCTGGTGCCCGAAGCGCGGATCGCGGTCGCGCACGGCAAGATGGGCGAGCACCAGCTGGAGCAGGTCGTCGACGACTTCTGGGAGCGCAAGTACGACGTGCTCGTCTCGACGACGATCATCGAGACCGGCCTCGACATCTCGAACGCGAACACGATCATCATCGACCGCGCCGACCGCTACGGCCTGAGTCAGCTGCATCAGCTCCGCGGACGCGTGGGCCGCGGCCGCGAGCGCGCCTACGCCTACTTCCTCTACGACGACAGCAAGCCGCTGAGCGAGACCGCCGCCGACCGGCTGCAGACCATCGCGGTGAACAACGACCTGGGATCCGGGATGCAGGTCGCGCTCAAGGATCTGGAGCTGCGCGGCGCCGGCAACCTGCTGGGCGCGGAGCAGGCCGGTCACATCGCCGGCGTGGGCTTCGACCTGTACCTGCGCATGATCGGCGAGGCCGTCGCGACGTTCCGCGGCGAGGAGACCGAGACCGGGGCGGAGCTGCGGCTCGAGCTGCCGGTCGACGCGCGGATCCCCGAGGCGTACATCGACAGCGAGCGACTGCGCCTGGAGGCGTATCAGAAGCTGTCCAGCGCGGCGACCGCGACCGCGCCCGACGAGGCCATCGACCACGTCGTCGAGGAGCTGACGGACCGCTACGGCACGCCTCCCGCCGAGGTGGAGGGACTGATCGCGATCGCGCGGCTGCGCCGTCGCGCCGCCCGGGCCGGGCTCACCGACGTCGTCGCGATGGGGTCGAACCTGCGGGTGGCGCCGGCGCGCCTGGAGGACTCGATGAAGGTGCGCCTGCAGCGGCTGTATCCGCAGGCGAAGCTCGTCGCCGGGGGAGAGGCGCTCGTCGTGCCGATGCCCGGGGCGGACAGGGCGGATCCGGTCGAGTGGACCGGCCAGCTCCTCACCGCGCTCTTCCCCGAGCCGGCGCCGGCCGAGGCGCCCGTCGCCGCGGGAGCGGCGTCGTGAGCGCCGAGCTCGCCGCGGCACGGCGGCGCGGCCGCGCGCTGTCCGCGGCCGAGGGACGCGCGTTCGTGGCGGAGCAGCTGTCGCAGAGCCGTCGCGCGGCGCTGCACCCGGAGAGTCGCTCCGCGGCGCCCGATCCGTCGCGGCGCTCGCGGGTGCGCCCGGAGCCGGCGGCGGATCCCCGGTGGCGCTGGATCTCGACCCGCGAGACGCATCGCGGGCGGGTGCGCATCGATGTGGACGAGGTGCAGCTCCCGACCGGCGAGCGCACCACGTTCGAGGTCGACCGCAGCGTGCCGTTCACGGTCGCGGTGCTGGTGCAGGACGGCGCCGATCTGCTGCTCGCCCGGCAGTACCGCTATCCGATCGATCGCTGGATCCTGGATCTTCCGGGCGGTGCCGCGGAATTCGGCGAGGTTCCGGAGCAGGCGGCGCGTCGCGAGCTCGAGGAGGAGCTCGGCCTCGTCGCGACCGAGCTCATCCCGCTGCACCGATTCTTCGCCAACCCGGGCCGCAGCGTCTGGGCCACTCACCTGTTCTTCGCGACCGGGGTGCGCCCGGGCCGCGCCCCGATCGACGATCCGAGCGAGAGGGTCGAACTGGCGCGGATCCCGCGCGTCGACTTCGATCAGCTGCTCGTCGAGGGCGAGATCACGGATCCCACCCTGCTCATCGCCCGCACGATGGCGGCGGTGAAGGGGCTGCTCCCGCCCATCGGCGCCTGATCGCGGCGGTCAGCACCAGGAGGCGCGCACTGTGCTCGGGGCCCCGGGGCGCGTCGCGTCGCGTCCGGTCATCCCAGCGAGAAGCCGCCATCGGTCGTGAGCACCTGGCCCACGACCCAGGATCCGGCATCGCTGCAGAGCCAGGCGATCAGCCGGGCGGGATCCTCGATACGGCCCACGCGGCCGAACGGCGTGGTCGGCAGCCAGGCGAGGTGCTCCGAGAGGTCGCGATCGGTCGTCTCGGGATCGAGGTATCCGGTGTTCACCGGACCGGGATCGACCGTGTTCAGGACGAGGCCCACCTCGAGCAGCTCGGCGGCGACCGTGCGGGTGATGCCCGCGAGCGCGGCCTTGCTCGTCGCGTAGGCGACCTCGCCGCGCATCGCACCGTGCGCCTGACCCGAGGTCATCCAGATCACGTGACCGGTCGGCGCCGAGAAGGGTCCGAGGCTTCCGCCGCGGTCCCCGGGCCGGGCTGCGACGGCATCGTCGCCTCCGAGCTCCCGTCTGCGGCGCCGCGCGAATCCCGCGGTGAGCAGCAGGGAAGCGCGCGCGTTGGCCTGCCAGTGCGCGTCCAGCCGGTCCGGCGTCATGTCGTAGATGCTCCCGTCCGTGCCGCTCATCGCCTGGTTGCAGACGAGGATGTCCAGGTGTCCGGTGAGGGCGGTGGCCGCGTCGAGCAGGGGCTCGATCGTGTCGGGGGCGCGAAGATCCGCCGACCGGTCTCCGAGCCGGGCGCCCGGCGCCTGCACGGCGCGGACGCCCGCGCGCACCTCATCCAGATCATCGGCCCCTGTCGGCTGGGCGAGGTCGTGCGGACGGTAGTGGTGAAGGAACACGTCGGCGCCGAGCGCTGCGAGAGCGGTCGCGACGCCGTAGCCGATTCCGCGCCTTCGGGAGACGCCCGTGATCAGCGCGGTCCGGCCGGTGAGCGGGCGCGTCTCCGCGGCGGACGAGGGGGCAGAGGCAGAAGAGGGCATGGCGATGACTTTCCGATCGGAGGGAGGCCGCGTCACGGTCGCGCATGTCAGCGGCGGCGGCGGCGGGGAGAGGATCCGGGTCATCGGCATTGCATGTGGCCCACCCTGCCAGAGCGGATCGGGAACGGCAAGCGCCGGGCGCCGTACCGCACCCGATGCCGTGCGTCAATGGGGTGGCCGCCCTGCGCCGCGCGCGCGAGGCTGATCGCATGTGGACACTGCTGATCATCCTGCTCATCGTCTGGCTCGGGCTCTCGATCCTCGGCTTCGTCGTCAAGGGCCTGGTCTGGCTCGCCGTGCTCGGGATCGTGCTCTTCCTCGCGACCCTCGTGATCGGGCTGATCCGCGGCGCCCGCAACCGCACCTGAGCAAGCGCCGCTAGTCTGGCGGCATGATCTACGAGCACCTCGGGGCTCGGCCCCGCATCCACGACACGGCCGTCGTGGCACCGTCCGCCGTGATCTCGGGCGACGTCACGGTCGGACCGAACTGCCAGGTGCTGCACGGTGCGGTGATCACGGCCGAGGGCGGTCCGATCACCCTCGGGGAGCACGTGATCGTCATGGAGAACGCGCTCATCCGCGCCACCGCCGCGAACCCCGTGCACATCTCCGACCACGTGCTGGTCGGACCCATGGCGAGCATCTCCGGAGCGACGATCGCCGAGGAGGTCTTCCTCGCCACCGGCACCAGGATCTTCAACGGCGCCGTGATCGGCGAGCGCAGCGAGGTGCGGATCAACGCGGTCGTGCATCTGCGCACCACGCTCCCTCCGGAGTCCGTCGTGCCGATCGGCTGGGTGGCGGTCGGCGATCCGGTGCGGATCCTCTCGCCCGAGAGGCACGAGGAGATCTGGGAGGCCCAGCACGAGCTCGATTTCCCCGGCTACGTGTTCGGCGTGGACCGCTCGACGCCCGACCTCATGGTGCAGCTGACCGAGCGCTACGCGCGCTCGCTCGCCCGCCACAGCGACGACCGCGCGCTCTGAGCGCCGACGCCGCACCTTACGCTCCGAACGAAGGGATCGCTGTGCCCGAACAGCCGACCGGGGGTCTCGTGCGCCCCGACGTCTCCGTGTCCGACGCCGTCGCCATCGCCCGCGAGCACTGGGGCATCACGGCCACCGCGTCCGAGCTGGGCAGCAACCAGGACCGCAACTTCCTGCTGACCGAGGCAGACGGCACCCGCAGCGTGCTCCGCGTGGACAATCCCGTCTTCCCCGACAGCGCGCGCGATGCACAGCACGCCGCGCTCGACGCCTACCGCCGCGCCGGAGTCGCGGTGCCGGCCGCCTTCCCGGGCCGGGACGGGTCCCTCACCCAGCGCTGGCGGGGGCTCTCCGTGCGGCGCAGCGCCTTCGCCGAGGGCGAGCCCATGGTCGACGCCGGCTACTTCGCGCCGGTCGTGCTGAGGGAGTTCGGGACGCTGGCCGCCGCCTCGGTGAACGCGCTGTCGGCGCTCGCGCATCCCGGACTCGACCGCGCCCACATGTGGGACATGCGGGTCGCGGCGGACGAGGCGCGCGGGCTGCTGCCGTCGATCGAGGACTCCGCGCTGCGCCGGCGGGTGGAAGGGACGATCGTGCAGGCGGAGCGGCTGCTCGCCGCCGTCGCCGCGCAGCTTCCCGTGCAGGCCGTCCACGGCGATCTCACCGACGACAACGTCATGGGCGAGCACGGCGACGACGCCCGCCTGCACCCGCGCACGGTCCTGGACCTCGGTGATCTCGCGCTCGGCTGGCGGGTGGCGGAGCTCGCGGTGTGCGCGTCGTCGATGCTCCATCACGAACCGGAGCGCCCGCTGCGGGTGCTCGAGACGATCGTCGCCTTCCACGCCGACGCACCGCTCAGCGAGTCCGAGGCGCGCGCGGTCTGGGCGCTGATCGTGCTGCGCGCGGCCCTGCTCGTGGCGAGCGGCTGGCGCCAGCTCGAGATCGACGGCGGCAACGACTACGCCCGGGAGCGGATCGCGGGCGAGCAGGCGATCTTCGACGCGGCCACGGCGGTGCCGCTCGCCGAGGCGACCGAGCTCGTCCTGGACCGGCTGGGCTTCGCGGCCGCCGCACCGCCCGCGCCGACGTCCGCAGGTGCCCCTCTGGCCGCGCTGCTTCCCGGGTTGGAGGGCGAGGTCGCGATCCTCGACCCCGGCGTGGAGTCCGAGGACCTGGCGGCGGGGGCCTGGCTCGAGCCCGATGCCGAGCGGGCGCTCGTGCGCGCGGCGTTCGCCGGGGGAGCGGCCGCCGCGGTCATGCCGTACGGCGTCTACCGGCTCACCCGCACGCGCGTGGACAGTGCGGACGCGGTGCCGACCTGGCCGCTCGCGACCGCGATCCACCTCCCCGCGGGCGGGCGCCTGCTGATCACCGCCCCGGTCGCCGGGCGGATCGAGGGATCCGGGTACGGCATGGTACGGATCTCGTTCGGCGACGGCTGGGTGTGCGAGATCCACGGCGCCGAGTCCGCCCCCGACCTCGGCACGGAGGTCGAGACGGGCGACGGCGTCAGCTGGCTCCCGGAGAGCGAGACCGAACGGACCCTCGTGGTCTCGATCCTCCGCCGCGACGCCCCGGGGAAGGTGCCGACGGTCGACGACGCGCCGCTCGTGCTGCCCGAGGTCGTCCCCGCGTGGCGCCGGTTCAGTGCCGACCCGGCGCCCTGGCTCGGACTCCCGGCGCTTGCCCAGGCCGACGAGGCTCCCGCCGAGCTCGCCCGCAGAGAGCGCATCTTCGCGAGCGCGCAGGAGCGGTACTACGAGCGTCCGCCGCAGATCGAGCGCGGCTGGCGGCACCACCTCGTCGACACGACGGGGCGCGCCTACGTCGACATGGTCAACAACGTCACGGGGCTCGGGCACGGGCATCCGGGCGTCGCGGATGCGGTGAACCGGCAGATCCGGATCCTGAACACCAACTCCCGGTTCCTGTACCGCGAGCTCGCCGAGTACAGCGAGCGCCTGCTCGCCCTGCTGCCGGACGACGCCCGCGAGGGCAGCGCCGATCGCGACGCCCTGGACACGGTCCTGCTCGTGAACAGCGGATCCGAGGCCGTGGATCTGGCCCTGCGGGTGGCGCAGGCCGCCACCGGACGGAAGACCGTGGTGTCGCTGCGCGAGGCCTACCACGGCTGGACGATGGCCAGCGACGCGGTGACCACCAGCGCCTACGACAACCCCGATGCGCTCGCCACGCGCCCGGACTGGGTGCACGTCGCGGACGTGCCCAACCTGTTCCGCGGCACCTACCGCGGCGAGGGCGCCGGCGCGAGGTACGCCGCCGATCTCGGCGCGGACCTCGACCGGCTCGCCGAGGAGGGGCGGCCCATCGCGGCGTTCATCTGCGAGTCGGTGCTGGGCAACGCGGGCGGCGTGCTGCTGCCCGACGGCTATCTCGCCGACGCGTACGCCCGCGTGCGCGCGGCGGGAGGCCTCTGCATCGCCGACGAGGTGCAGGTCGGGTTCGGTCGGATGGGATCCTCGTTCTGGGGCTTCGAGCAGTCCGGGGTCGTTCCCGACCTGATCACGATCGCGAAGCCGATGGGCAACGGCTTCCCGATCGGCGGCGTCATCACCTCGCAGCGGATCGCCGACGCTCTGGCCGGCCAGGGGCAGTTCTTCTCCTCGGCCGGGGGCAACCCGCTCAGCTGCCGCGTCGGCATCGCGGTGCTCGACGCGATGGCGGCCGAGGGGCTGCAGGAGAACGCCCGTGTCGTCGGCGGACGTCTGGCGGAAGGCTTCCGCGCTCTCGCCGAGCGCCATCCGCTGATCGGACCGGTGCACGGCGAGGGGCTCTACCTCGGGGTCGAGCTCGTCCGCGACCGGGAGAGCATGGAGCCGGCCGCGAGCGAGGCGGCGGCGATCTGCGAGCGGCTCCGGGAGCTGGGCGTCATCGTGCTCACCACCTCCGAGCGCTCGAACGTGCTGAAGATCAAGCCGCCGCTGTGCCTCACGGCCGCGAGCGCGGACTTCGTCGTCGCTGCCCTGGACCGGGTGCTCTCCGAGGGCTGGTGAACGCCTGTCCGGGCTCCGCAGCACGGAGCCCGGACAGGGCGGTCTCACGCCTGCTGGGTCGGCAGGATCACGACCTGTCGCAGGTTGACGTGCGCGGGGCGCGTCACGACGAAATCGACCAGGTCGGCGATGTCGTCGGCGGAGACGGCCTCGATCGCGGCGAACATCGCGGCGAGCTCGGCGGCGAGGCGCTCGTTCCCGATGTGCGTGCCCAGCTCGGTCGCGGTCAGACCCGGTTCGACGTTGGTGACGCGCACGCCGCGCCGCGCGAGCTCGGTGCGCTGCATGGCCGACAGCGCCGTGACGGCGGCCTTCGTCGCCGCGTAGACGGCGTAGTCGGGGAACACCGCGTGGGCGGCGATCGAGGAGACGTTGACGATGTCGCGGACGCCCGTGCCGTCCAGGAGATCCGGAAGCACCGCGCGGGTGACGCGGAGCAGCCCGGTGAGGTTGGTGTCGATCATGCGCTCCCATTCGTCGGCGCGGCCGTCGGCGAGAGGGTTCGGCAGCATCACGCCGGCGGCGTTGACGAGGAGGTCGACGCGGCCGAGCTCCGCGTGGACGCGGTCGAGCGCTGCGGAGACATCGGCGTCGGAGGTGACGTCGGCGGGCACGGGCAGGATCCGCCCGGCGGACGCGACAGCGGACTCGGCGACGGCCTGGAGGCGGTCCTCGCGCCGGCCGACGACGGCGACGGAGGCGCCGAGGGCCGCGAGGTGGGCGGCGATCGCCGCGCCCATGCCGCTGCCGGCACCGGTGACCAGGGCGATGCGTCCGGAGAGGGGAAGGGAGGATTCGGTGTTCATGGGGCCAGCCTCCCGGCGCCCTCGGGCTCGCGGAACGCCCCGGTGAACCTGGGTCCGGCAGGACCACCCTCGTGCGACGGTGCCCGGTGATACTGGGAGCATGACATCCGAGATCGGCGACTTCCTCCGCGCCAAGCGGGAGCGCATCGCGCCCGAGGAGCGGGGCCTGCCGGCCGGCGGCCAGCGCCGTGTGCCGGGGCTGCGCCGCGAGGAGGTCGCCCTGCTGGCCGGGATCAGTCCCGACTACTACGTGCGCCTGGAGCAGGGCAGGGCGCGCGCCGCATCCGACCAGGTGCTCGATGCGATCGCGCGCGTGCTCGCCCTGGACGACGTCGAGCGCGGTCATCTGCGGCTGCTCGCCCGCCCGGCGCCGGCGACCGCCGCGCCGGACCCGGCCGCCCCGCGTTCGGGGCTGATCGCCCTGCTGGAAGCGATGCCGCAGGTCCCCGCCTTCGTGCTCGGGGCGGGGATGGACGTGCTCGCGACGAACCTGCTCGGCGAGGCGTTGATCGCCCTGCCCGCGGGTCCGCGCAACATGGCCCGTCACGTCTTCCTGGATCCGACCTCGGCCGACTACTACCCGGAATGGGAGAAGGTCGCCAGGGAGACGGCGGCGCACCTGCGCCGGATGGTGGCGCTGCTGCCCGGCGATCGGGCGATCACCGCGCTCATCGGCGAGCTCACGATCTCCAGCGCCGACTTCGTCCGGATCTGGGCGCGGCAGGAGGTCGTCGTGAAGACGCACGGGCACAAGCTCGTCCACCACCCGGAGGTGGGTCGGCTCTCGCTCGACTACGAGACGCTCACGCTGCCCGACGAGCCCGCACAGATGCTGGTCACGTACACGGCCGCCGACGAGCGCACCGGGGACGCGCTGCGCACGCTCGGCTCGTGGGCGGCCACCGGCCCCGCGCACACCGAGGCGCCGGCCCTCGACGGGAGGACCGGCGCCTGAGCCCGGCGTGCGGAGCGCCTCAGATCACGCCCTGCGCGAGCATGGCGTTCGCGACCCGCTCGAAGCCGGCGATGTTGGCGCCCGCCACGTAGTCGCCCGGCACGCCGTAGCGCTCGGCGGCGTCGAACGCGGCCCGATGGATGTCGGCCATGATGTCGCGCAGCTTCTGCTCGCTGTCGTCGAAGCCCCAGCGCTGGCGGGCGGCGTTCTGGCTCATCTCCAGAGCGGACGTGGCCACGCCGCCGGCGTTGGCGGCCTTGCCCGGGGCGAACAGCACGCCCGCGTGCTGGAACGCCGCCACGGCCTCGGGGGTGCTGGGCATGTTGGCGCCCTCGGAGACGGCGCGCACGCCGTTCGCGATGAGCGCCGCCGCGCTGTCCCGGTCCAGCTCGTTCTGCGTGGCCGAGGGCACGGCGATGTCCACCGGCACCTCCCAGACCGAGCCGCCTTCGACGAAGCGCGCGCCGGGCCGGCGCCGCGCGTACTCGACGATGCGGCCGCGCTCGACCTCCTTGATCCGGCGGAGCAGATCCACGTCGATGCCGGCGTCGTCCACGACGTAGCCGGAGGAGTCGGACGCGGTCACCGCGGAGGCGCCGAGCTGCGCGGCCTTCTGGATCGCGTAGATCGCCACGTTGCCGGATCCGGAGACGCCCACCCGCTTGCCGTCGAGCGAGTCGCCGTGCACTGCGAGCATCTCCTGGGCGAAGAACACCGCGCCGTAGCCGGTCGCCTCTGTGCGCACCTGGGCGCCGCCCCAGCCGACGCCCTTGCCGGTGAACATGCCGGACTCGTGGCGGTTGGTGATCTTGCGGTACTGGCCGAACAGGTAGCCGATCTCGCGGCCGCCCACGCCGATATCGCCCGCGGGGACGTCGGTGTGCTCGCCGAGATGCCGGTACAGCTCGTTCATGAACGACTGGCAGAAGCGCATGATCTCGCCGTCGCTGCGGCCGTGCGGGTCGAAGTCCGATCCGCCCTTGCCGCCGCCGATGCCCTGGCCGGTGAGCGCGTTCTTGAAGATCTGCTCGAAGCCGAGGAACTTGACGATCGAGATGTTCACCGAGGGGTGGAAGCGCAGGCCGCCCTTGTACGGTCCGAGCACCGAGGAGTACTGCACGCGGTAGCCGCGGTTCACCTGGAGCCTGCCCTGGTCGTCGACCCACGGCACGCGGAAGATCACCTGCCGTTCGGGCTCGACGATGCGCTCCAGCACTCCGGCCTCGACGTATTCGGGATGGCGCTCGAGCACGGGACCGATCGAGTGCAGCACTTCGTGCACGGCCTGGTGGAATTCGGGCTCGTACGGATCCCGTGCGAGGACGCGGTCGAAGACCGGCTGGGCGAGCGGGGAGAGCGGATGGAAGTCGGTGAGGGAGGGGTCGCTGAGGGTGTCGGTCACGCGGGGATGCCTTCGGGAGGGGGATGCGGAGTGGGGCGCGGGTGATCGTGTCGTGCGCAGACGGCCGGGTACGGCGGAAACCTCACTCTAATACAGCGGATTCCTCACCCCCGTGGTCATGACGGGAATGAGGAATCCGCAAAAAAAGGCTTCTGATCAGCCCGTGTTCTGAAGGCCTGCGGCCACGCCGCTCACCGACAGCAGCAGCAGCCGCTGCAGATCGGGATCGGGTGCCGGTCCTTCCAGAGCCGCTGAGGACCCTTCCGGAGCTGCCGCATCCGAATCACGGAGACCGCGCAGCGCGCGCAGCTGCAGGAGCGAGAGCGCATCCACGTAGGGGCTGCGCATCGCCACCGCGCGCTGCAGGATCGGCTTGTTCTCCAGCAGGCGCTCGCCGCCGGTGAGGCGGATCACCCACGAGCGCGTGAGCTCCATCTCCTCGAGCACCAGGGCGGCGAGATCGTCGCGGTCGCCCAGCTCGAGGTACCGGCGCGCGATGCGCGGATCCGTCTTCGCGAGGCTCATCGCGACGTTGTCGACCATGGTGCGCAGCAGCGGCCACTCCTGGTAGGCGGTGCGCAGCAGCTGCTCGTCGCCCACGGCCTCCAGGGCGCTGCCGAGACCGAACCAGCCGGCGAGGTTGATGCGCGCCTGCGTCCAGGCGAAGACCCACGGGATGGCCCTGAGGTCCTCGAGCGACTCCACGGAGAGACCGCGGCGCGCGGGGCGCGAGCCCAGGGCGAGCAGGCCGATCTCCTCCATCGGGGTGACGGTCGCGAACCACGGCGCGAAGCCCGGAGCCTTCACGAGGGCGAAGAAGCGCTCCCGGGAGGCGCGGTCCATGGTCGAGGCCACCTCGGCGAAGCGGGCGGCCGCGGCGCTGTTGCGCTGCTCGACGCCGGGGGAGGAGGCGAGCAGCGTCGCGGCGGTCACCTGGTCGATGTGCCGCATCGCGATCGCGGGCTCGCCGTAGCGGGCGAAGATGACCTCGCCCTGCTCGGTGAGCTTGAACCGGCCGTCGACCGAGTGCGGTGGCTGGGCGAGGATGGCCGAGTTCGCCGGCCCGCCCCCGCGTCCCAGCGCTCCGCCGCGACCGTGGAAGAGGGTGAGCTCGATGCCCTCCCGCTGCGCCCAGGCGGCGATCTTCGCCTGCGCCTCGTAGAGCGCCAGGTTCGCGGCGACCGGGCCGACGTCCTTCGACGAGTCGGAGTAGCCGAGCATGACCTCCAGGCGCCGGCCGGTCGCGGCCAGCCGCGCGGCGAACGCGGGGTGCTCCACGATCTCGGCGAGGATGCCGGGGGCCGCCTGCAGGTCGGCGAACGTCTCGAACAGCGGCACCACGTCGAGCACCGGCAGGTCGTCGCCGCAGGCGTGCGCGGCCAGGGCGTGCACGTTCGCGAGATCCTGCGCCGACTGGGTGAACGACACGACGTAGCGGCCGGCGGCACGCGGCCCGTAGGTGCGCTGGATCTCCCGGATGGTGCGGAAGACCGCCAGCACCTCCTCGGTCTGCGCGCTCACCGTCCCGCCGTCGCCGGATCCGTCCGGGCGGGCCCCGAGCTCGGCCAGGGCCTTGGCGTGCACCTGGGAGTGCTGGCGCACTTCGAGCTCGGCGAGGTGGAAGCCGTACGTCTCCACCTGCCAGATGAGGTGCTGCACGCCGCCGAAGGCATGACGGTGCGCGCCCGCCGCATCGAGCGAGGACTGCACCACGCGCAGATCGGCGAGCAGCTGCTCCGGATCCGTGTAGCCGCCCTCGTCGCCGCGGCGGGTGGCGTCCACGCGGTGGGCGAGCAGCAGCAGGATACGGCGATGCGGCTCTCCCGGGGAGCGCTTGGCGACCTCGCCCGCCACCTCGGGGTGCGCGGCCTGCAGCGACTCCCACAGCCGCGTCGCCTCCGCCGACGGGGGCGTGCCCTCGGCGTCGAGCGTGAGCGTGCGGCCGATGCGCTCCAGGGCGCGCTCGAGCCCGCGCAGCACGTGGTCTGCGGCGATCGAGGCCGCCTCCCGCGTCACCGCGGCCGTCACGAAGGGGTTGCCGTCGCGGTCGCCGCCGACCCAGGTGCCGATGCGCACGAAGGCGGGCACGATGGGTGCCGAGGATCCCGACTCCTCGCCGCGGAGGACGTCGTCGATGCGGCGGTACACGTGCGGCACGGTGGTGAAGAGCGTCTCGTCGAACACGCTCATCACGGTGCGCACCTCGTCGGTGGGCTCGGGCTTCTGCGCGCGCAGCGGCGCGGTGCGCCAGAGGGTGTCGACCTCTTCGAGCATGCGACGTCGGGCGCGGTGCGCCTCGGCGCCGCCCGGGGTCGCCTCGTCGTGAGCGCTGAGCAGCTCGGCGAGGCGCCGGATGCTCGAGGACACGGCACGGCGGCGCGCCTCGGTCGGGTGCGCGGTGAAGACGGGGTGGAAGCGCAGGCCGCTCAGCCGGCGACGGGCCTCCTCCTCGCCGACCTCGGCGATCAGCTGCGCGTAGGCGCCGGCGACGGTGTCCGTCCTGCTCTCGCTCCCGGTGCCGGTCGAAGGCTCCGGACGCTCGCGCAGCACGCGCACGCGCTGGTGCTCCTCCGCGAGGTTCACGAGGTGGAAGTAGGCGGTGAATGCGCGGGCCACCTCGTCCGCCCGCTGCACGGAGAACTCCTCGGCGATGCGGGTGGCGCGATCGAACGCCTCCGAGGACTCGTCGGTGTAGGCCTCGATCGTGGCCTGGCGCAGGCGCTCGACGTCGTCGAACAGATCGTCGCCGCCGGATTCGCGCAGAACCTGGCCGAGCAGTGCGCCGAGCATGCGCACGTCCGCGCGCATCGCCTCGGGCAGCTCGCGCCCTGCCTCGAACCGGCCGACGATGCGGATGGCTTCGGTATGGGTCGTGTCGGGGGTCACGGTTCGAGCGTAAACCGACGCCGCGCGCCCGATGACCAGCGTGACGGCGTGCGCGCCACGGTATGCCATTCGTGCCCGCCCGCCCTCGTGGCCGCGTGCGACCGCGCGATACGGTGGAGGGGATGAGTCGTCCGAGCCGCCTTCTGAGATCCGCCCAGTTCCCCGCGATCCTGCTGCTCGCGGCCGCAGGGCTCGGTCTGCTGCTGGCCAACCTGCCTGCGCACGACGCCGTCGCCGGGATCCTCGACGCGCACCTGGCCGTGCCCGGCACGGGCCTGGATCTCTCGATCGCGCACTGGGTCTCCGACGGCGTGCTCGCGATCTTCTTCTTCGTCGTCGCGCTCGAACTGCAGTACGAGCTCACGCGCGGCGAGCTGAACAGCGTCCGCGCCGCGATCCAGCCCGCGATCGCCGCGGCCGGCGGGATCCTCGTCCCGATCGCGCTCTACCTGCTCATCGCGGGGAGCGGTCCGAGTGCGACGGGCTGGCCGATCCCGACCGCCACCGACATCGCCTTCGCCCTGGGCGTGCTGGCGGTCTTCGGGCGGGGGCTGCCGTCGGCCGTGCGGGCGTTCCTGCTCGCGCTCGCCATCCTCGACGACATCGTGGGGATCGTGTTCATCGCGGTGCTGTTCGCGCACGGGCTGGATCTGGTGCTGCTCGCCCTCGGCCTGGTGGCCGTGGTCGTGTTCGCGGTGCTGAGCCGTCTGGTGCGGCGCGACGGCTGGTCGCGCCCGGTGCTGATCGTGCTCATGGTGATCGTCGGGGTCGTGGCCTGGGGGCTGTTCGCCGCCTCCGGCGTGCACGCGACGATCGCCGGCGTGATGCTGGGGCTCGTGATGGCGCCGCGGGCCGCCGATCGCACGCGCCACGTGCTCGAGCCCTGGGTCAACGGGCTGGTGCTGCCGCTGTTCGCGTTCGTCGCCGCCTTCGTGGTGATCCCGCAGGTGCCGGTCTCGGCGCTCTCCCCGGCGTTCTTCGCGATCCTGGTGTCCCTGCCCGTGGGCAAGCTGCTCGGCATCTCGCTGTTCGGCCTGGTCGCGCAGCGGATCCGCCCGGCCGGGACGCCGCCCGCGATCCGCTTCCCGGACCTGCTCGCGGCAGGCGCGCTCGGCGGCATCGGCTTCACGGTGTCGCTGCTGCTGGCGAACCTCGCGTTCGCCGCCCACCCCGACGTGCGCGACGAGGCCATCCTCGCGGTGCTGCTCGGATCCGTCATCGCGCTCGTGGTCGCCGCGATCCTGGTCTCCTGGCGCGCCAGGGCGCACCGCGCCGCCGGCGATGCCGAGGGAGAGACCGAGCCGGACGAGGACGACGAGGAAGAGGAGCCCTGGAGTGAGCGCTGAACCCGAGCCTCCGTCGCGGCCGGATCCGCTCCGCGCGGCCGCCGAGGTCATGCGGCAGGTGCGTGAGAAGTGCGTGTGGTCGCAGGCCATGACGCACCGGGAGCTCGTGCCGTACCTGGTGGAGGAGTCGGCCGAGCTCATCGACGCCGTGGAGCGCGAGGACCGTGCGGAGCTGCGCGAAGAGCTCGGAGACCTGCTCTGGCAGGTGCTCTTCCACGCGGCCATCGCGGCGCAGGATCCGGACGACCCGTTCGACATCGACGACGTCGCCCGCACGCTCACCGAGAAGATGACCCGGCGCCACCCGCACGTCTTCGGCGATGCGGTCGCCCGCACGCCCGAGGAGGTGCTCGTGCACTGGAACGCCGCGAAGGCGGCGGAGAAGCGCGAGCGCCGCAGCGTGCTGGACGGGATCCCGCCGGGGATGCCCGCGCTCGCCCGCGCGCAGAAGATCCTGGGCCGGGCCGCCAAGGTCGGTGCCGGGATCAGCGGATCCCCGGCCGCGGACGCCTCCGCGTCGGAGGAGGAGCCGCCGCCCGCGATCGTCGGACCGACGCCGGCGCCCGCGCTCGATGACGCGCCGGTCGACGAGTCCGCGCTGGGCGAGCGCCTGCTCGAGCTGGTCGCGACGGCCCGCGCGCACGGCTGGGACGCCGAGCGCGCGCTGCGTGAGCGGGTGCGGATCCTGGAGGACGAGGTGCGCGCTGCCGAGGCGGGGAACTGACGTCGAGGCGCGATGTTCGCTGCGGATCGGAGCGGACACCGCTCCTCGAACGCCGCACAGGCGGGCGTGACGGACCTGGAACAATGGTCACGTGGCAACGGTCAATCCTCCGCGCGGGATGCGCGACTTCCTCCCCGCCGACAAGGCGCGTCGTGAGCGCGTGCTCTCCGTCATCCGCGAGCGCTACCGCGCGCACGGGTTCGACGAGATCGAGACGCCCGTGGTGGAGGAGTACGACCGGCTGCACGCCGGGATCGGCGGCGACAACGAGAAGCTGTCGTTCAACATCCTGCGCCGCGGACTCGACGCCGAGGCGATCAGCGCCGCCGCCGAGGATCCCGCCGCCCTCAGCGACCTCGGGCTCCGCTACGACCTGACCGTGCCGCTGGCCCGGTTCTACGCGACGAACCGCGGTCAGCTCCCCGGGGTGTTCCGCTCCATCCAGATCGGCCCGGTCTGGCGCGCCGAGCGGCCGCAGAAGGGCCGCTACCGCCAGTTCGTGCAGTGCGACATCGACATCATCGGCGACGACTCGGCGCGCGCCGAGGCCGAGCTGATCGTCGCCTCGCTCGACACGATCGATGCGCTCGGCCTCACCGGCGGCATGGTGCGCGTGAACGACCGCCGTGCGCTGGACTGGATGCTCGACTCCTTCGGATTCGCGGAGGGCGAGCGCCCCGGCGTGCTCATCACGATCGACAAGCTCGACAAGATCGGGTCCGACGGCATCGTCGCAGAGCTCCGCGAGCGCGGCGCCACGGCCTCCGCCGTCGACGCGTTCGCGGCCTTCCTCCACCGCCCGCAGACCCTCGAGTACAACCCGTACGGCGAGAAGCAGATCCGGAAGGCGCTGCCCGAGAACGCGCCCGACGAGCTCGTCGCCCACCTCGTCGGCCTCGGCGAGGCGGTCGCCGCGGCCCGCCCGTCGACAGGCGCAGAGACCGAGCATGTCATCGACCCGATCCCGCTGCAGTTCGACCCGTTCCTCGTGCGCGGCATGGGCTACTACACGGGCACGATCATGGAGCTCGCGCACCCCTCGGTCGCCTACTCGCTGGGCGGGGGCGGGCGCTACGACGGCATGATCGGGCGCTTCCTCGGGCAGCAGGTGCCGGCGGTCGGGTTCTCGATCGGCTTCGAGCGGATCGTGGATCTGCTCGAGTCGGCCGACGACGCGGCCGGGCAGGCCGTCGTGCTCGTGCACGATGCCGACGTTCCCGTCGCCGAGCTCGTGGCGCACAAGGCCGCGCTCATCGCCGACGGGGCGCGCGTGCGACTGGAACGCCGCACCAAGAACCTGAAGGCGCTGCTGGAGCGTGCCGCGGCCGACGGCTACACGGCTTTCGCGGCCGTGCGCGCGGGCGACGCGTCGGACGCCCTCGAGGTCAAGCCGCTCGCCTGACGACACGCACGTCGCCGGTCGGTCCGCTGCCGGACACGCGCCGTTCATGTCGATGCGGTCTGATCGGCGTATGGACGCTGCCGACCGCGGTCAGACCCGATCCTCGAGCCTTCCTGCTGCCGTCCGTCGGCCGCCGGGCCGTCCCGGCGACCGGGGTCCGCGGGACGCCGGCGAGTGGCCGGGTGTCCCGTGGGCCGGCGTGCTGGGCGCCACCGGGATCGCGATTGCGGGCACCGCGCTGGCGGTGCGTCTCGCCCTCGGACGTCAGGCGCGCATCGCCCGCCGCCGGATCGGGAAGCCGCTCGGCGAGGACGCGGTCCCCGCGGATCGGGTGTGGCGGCCGCGCCTGGACGGCGACCCCGTGGAGCTGCTGCTCCTCGGCGACTCGCTGGCGGCGGGTCTGGGCGCCCAGCGGCGCAAGGACACCCTGGGCGGACGGCTCGCGAAGGGGCTCGCCCGCCGTCTGCACCGCCCGGTGCGCCTGCGGACCGTGGCGATCGTCGGATCCGAGTCCACGGATCTGGACACTCAGCTGGCCTCCCTCGAGACGGACTATCTGCCCCACGTCGCGGTGATCGTGGTCGGCGGCAACGACGTGACGCACCGGATCCCGGTGTCCCTCTCGGTGCAGCACCTGGAGGACGCGATCGGGTGGCTGCATGCGCTCGGCGCCGGTGTCGTGGTCGGCACGTGTCCCGACCTCGGGGCGCTGCGGCCCGTGCCGCAGCCGCTGCGCGCGATCGCCTCGCGGATGTCGCGGCGGCTGGCTGCGGCGCAGGCGCAGGCGGCGATCGAGCACGGCGCGACGGCGGTGGATCTGCGCCGGGCGGTCGGGACGATGTTCTTCGACGAGCCGGAGGAGATGTTCAGCCTCGACCGGTTCCACCCGAGCGCCCTCGGCTACCGCCGCACCGCCGAGGCGCTGCTGCCCGCGGTCTCCGCGGCAGCCGAGGAGTCTCTGTCGGAGGACGCGCTGGCCGAGGGTTCGGCGGCCGCGACGGATCGCCGAACCTCCGTGACCGCCGAACCGCTCGGCGCGCCGACGCGCTGAGCTCAGCTCTCCGAGCCGCCGAAGGACGCCGCCCACTCCGCGACGCGCGCCGCGCTCTCGGACTCCGAGAGGTCCTCGACGCGCGTCATGATCGACCAGCGCACGCCGAACGGATCCCGGATGCTCGCGTAGCGGTCGCCGGACACGAAGGTGGACGGGGCCTCGCGCACGGTCGCCCCGGCGGCGACCGCGTGCTCGACGACGGCGTCGACATCGGGGACGTAGAGACCCATCGAATAGCAGTCCGCGTCGCCGCCCGGCGCGGCGATCAGCCCGTACTCCGGGTTGGGGTCGCCGAGCTGCAGCACGCCCAGACCGAAGTCGAGGTCGGCGTGCGCGACGACCCCGCCGAACTCCGTGATGTCGACCACGCGGGCGCCGAAGACGTCGCGGTAGAACTCGATCGCACGGCGGGAGTCGGGGATCGCGAGGAACGGGGTGAGGGAGGTGGCCGAGTTGGGGCGGCCGTTCGTGGTGTACCGGCCGGTGACGCCGGTGGTGCCTGTCGTGGGGGTTTCTTCGTTCATGTCTCGAGGCTAGGTCGCGCTCGCGCGGCGGCGCTTGGAGATTCGCGCCACATGTGCGCGGTCGTTCCGGCGGCTGCCCGGATGTCGGCGCCGTCTCCTACGCTCGAGGCATGGTCGAGCCGACGCGGGGTGTGCTCTATCCGGCGCGCCTGCCGCAGTTCCATCGGCTGCCGCCGCCGGCCGATGCTGCGGAGCTCGTGGAGTGGTGCTGGATCCCGGAGTGGGACATCGAGCCTGGTCGCTCCTCCCGGCAGGAGCTCGTCTCGTTCCCGGCGCTCAACGTCGTGGTCGAGGGGAGCGGCACGGTGCTGTCCGGCGCCACGACGCGGGCGAGCTCCCGGGATCTGACCGGGCGCGGGTGGGCCGTCGGCGCGCTGCTGCGGCCGGCCGCCGTCGCGGCGCTGACGGAGACGACGATCGCGCTGCTCGACCGCGTCGAGCCGTTCGACGCGCCGGGTCTGCCGGAGGCGGTCGCCCACGCGATGGCGCCGGGGGAGGGGCATCGCGAGCGGGCCGTCGCGGTGCTGTGCGCCTGGCTGCGCGACCGCGTGGGCGAGGTGACGGCGCCGCAGCGCCACGCGAACGCGATGGCGCGGCTGCTCATGTCGGATCCCTCCGTGCGCACCCCCGAGCAGGCGGCGGCCCGGCTGGCCGTGTCGGTGCGCACCCTGCAGCGGATGGCCCATCGGCACGTCGGGCTCTCGCCGGCTGCCATCATCCGCCGTCGCCGGCTGCAGGAGGCCGCCGAGCGGATCCGCACCGATCCGGACACGGATCTGGCCACCGTCGCGGCTGAGCTCGGCTACGCCGACCAGGCCCACCTGGCGAACGACTTCCGCGCGGTGCTGGGCATCACGGCGTCGTCGTATCGCGCGGGCGCCGATCCCGGGCGATCCTGAGCGCGCGGAGGGCGACCCCGACCGCGACCACGGCGGCGCCGATCAGGACGGAGAGCGGCGGGAGCGTCGCCGCGAGGACGACGCAGCCGATCGCGCCCGCGACCGGGACGAGCCACGGCACGCGCCGACGCGTCTCACGGAGCGCGTTGCGCGAGCGCGCGAACGCGCTGAGGTTCGCGACCAGGTAGTACAGCAGCACGCCGAAGGAGGAGAAGCCGATCGCGCCGCGCAGATCGGACACGGCGACCACCGCCACGACGACGATCCCCGCCGCCAGCTGCGCGCGGCGCGGGACGTGGTGGCGGCGGTCGATCTCGGCCAGGGCCGGGGGAAGATCGCGCTCCCTCGCCATCGCGAGCGAGGTGCGCCCGATCCCCGACAGCAGGGCCAGCAGCGCGCCGGTCGCTGCGGCCGCTGCGGCGACCCGGATCGCGGGCGCTGCGGGGGACCATCCGGCGGCCTCGACGACGCCGACGAGCGGTGCGGTCGTGGTCGTCGCCGCGCCGCCCAGGGTCAGCACGACGGCCGCACCGACGACGATGTACACGATCAGCACGGCCGAGAGCGCGATCCCGATGGCGCGCGGGATCGTGCGCGCCGGATCCCGCACCTCCTCGCCCATGGTCGCGATGCGCGCGTAGCCGGCGAACGCGAAGAAGAGCAGGCCCGCGGCCTGCAGGACGCCGTATGCGGTGCCGTCCGGGAGCGGAACGGGTGAGGAGGACGACAGCGCCGTGCCCGCCGCGGCGAGCACGACGGCGAGGCCCAGCAGCGTCACCGCCACGAGCGCCTGGGTGAGGCGCGCGGTGCGCGTGACGCCGAAGCAGGTGACCGCGGTGAGCAGAGCGACCACGCCGATCGCGACCGGCCTCTGCCACGCGGGCGGTGCGACGTAGGCGGCGACCGTCATGGCCATCGCCGCGCAGCTGGCGAGCTTGCCGATCACGAAGCACCACCCGGCGATGAAGCCCCACCACGGCCCCAGCTCGGCACGACCGTAGGCGTAGGCGCCTCCCGAGACGGGGTGCGCGGCGGCGAGGCGCGCCGAGGAGGTCGCGTTGCAGAACGCCACGATCCCGGCCAGCAGCAGCGCGACGAACACGCCGGATCCGGCGGCTCCGAGCGCCGGGCCCCAGACGGTGAAGACGCCGGCGCCGATCATGGATCCGAGGCCGATCGCGACGGCGTCGGCGAGGGTCAGTCGGCGGGCGAGGGGCATCCCGTCATCGTGGCACGCCCGGGTGAGCGGCGGGTGCCGCGTCCGTCGGAACGGGCAGCGAGAGCACCGCGGGCGTCGCACCGCCGAGGAGGAGCGTCTGCGTGCTGGCCACCAGGCGCGAGTGGTCGCGCACCGGATCCGCCGTGCCCGGATTGCGCAGGTGCAGGGGGTGCGCGCCCCACGACACCTGCACGCGGAGGCGGCTGCCCGGGGCGAAGCGGTGCGCGATCGGTGCGAGCACGACCCGGACCGAGCGCGGCTCGCCGGGCGCGGCCTCCGGGGAGAGCCGCAGATAGCCGTCGGTGACGGTGCGGGAGATCCCCCGCGCGTCCACTTCGCACAGGCGCACGAAGACATCGACCCGGGGATTCGTGGAGGCGAGCGTGAGTCCGATCTCCGCCGAGCCCATGACCAGCAGCGGATCCGGGAGCGGCTCGCCCGTGAACAGCAGCACGTCCTCGCGGCTCTCGCGACGGCGCTGATCGCGGCGCCCGGCGCTGAACGGGTTGAGCGTTCGGCCGCCGGCATCGGGAGTGGGATCGGCGGGGTCGTAGCGCGACGTGAGCGCGCCCTCCGCGTGGGCGGTCCCCGGCGCGACGAGACGGCCGTCCGCGGTCAGCTCCCACGGATGCGGAGTGCTCGGCGGCGGCCAGGCGGCCAGATCCCGCCAGCCGCCGCCCCCGCTGATCTCGACGCGCACCGGGGCGGCCTCGGGCTCGCCCTCGAGGGCCTGCAGCGCCTCCCGCACGCCGATCACCGTGATCTCGGGAGCCCCGTGGATCCAGTCGCCCACGATCAGGCGCGTCCGCACCCCGGCGCCCTGCAGCGCGGCGTGGTCCTGCAGCTGGCCGACGAGGAAGAGGTCCTGCCACCCCGCCATCAGCGTGACAGGCGGCACCGCTGCGGGATCGGAGGCGAAGTGCAGCGGATCCCACCAGGGATCGCCGGGATCGCTGTGCTCGACCCAGTCGCGGAAGAACTGCGGGTCGTCGCCCAGCGCCGCGGGCACGGCCTCGGACGGCGGCACCGTCCGCGCTCCCCGTGCGAGGGCCCCGCGTGCGCGCAGCAGCCTCCACAGACGCGCCGGCAGCCGGCGCTCCTGCACGCCGAGCGCGTACGCCCACGCGAGCGGCGTGTCGATCGAGAAGCCGCGTCCGAGGTAGAGGATCGCCTCGTCGAAGCGCCGCGCCGACACCGCGATGCCCATCGCGTCGGGCCGGAGCGCGCCGTCGCAGTACGCCCACTGCGTCACCCCGAAGTAGCTGCCGCCCCAGGAATGCACGAGACCCGTCGCCCACGGCTGTGCGCGCAGCCACCGCAGCGTCGCCTGCCCGTCGGCGGCCTCGTCGTGCAGAGGCCGGAAGTCGCCGCCGGAGCCGAAGGTGCCCCGGCAGCTCTGCACCACCACATGATGCCCGCGTTCGGCGAGGAAGCGCGCCACGGCGGCGACGCCGTTCCGGTCGTAGGGCGTGCGGATGAGCACCGTGTGCGGGCCCGCGTCCTCGGCCGCCCAGTGGTCGGTGAGCAGCGCGACGCCGTCGTCCGCGGGCACCGCGATGCCGGAGGTCCGGCGCACGCCCCTGTGGGTCTGCGGCGGCATGCCGGGAGCGGAGCGCAGCCGGCGGTATTCGGCGCGCGCCGTCCAGGGGAGCCGATCGTCCCTGCTCATCGCACGGCCTTGACCCGGGTGACGGCGAAGGCCGCGAACAGCGCCATCACGACCGCACCCGCGTAGAGCGCCACGAAGTTCTCCCCCGTGGGCGAGCCGATGCGCGTCACGAAGAAGGCGAACACCGGCACCAGGATGCCCGGGAGCAGGTAGGCGAGCGCCACGATGCCGAGGTCCTTGCCGGCGTCCTCGGTCGAGGGCAGGCACTCGGTCATGAGCGCGACGTCGGCGGCGATGTAGGCGCCCTGCCCGGCGCCGACGATGCCGATCCCGATCAGGAAGAAGGTGATGTCGCCGACCGCGACGGCGACGACGAGTCCGACCGCGCTCGTGAGCGCTCCGATCACCACGGTCGGCTTGCGCCGCCCGGTGCGGTCGGAGATGACGCCGAAGACGAACGCCAGCACGAGGTTCATGATCGTGAACGCCGCGGTGGCCTGGGTCTGGATGCCGGCGATCCGCGCCGGGTCATCGATGCCGAAGCGGCTGGAGATCGTGAGGTAGAGGTAGCTCGTCACGGACACGATCGAGGCGGTCATGAAGAAGCGGCAGATCCAGGCCCACGCGAAGTCGGGGTAGCGGCGCGGACTCAGCCAGAACGTCTCGAGCACCCCGCGCCAGTCGAGCGGAGGAGCGGGGACCGTGCGGTGCAGGTCGCGCAGGGCGAAGAAGAGCGTGAGTGCGAGCACGACGGCGATTCCGCCCGGGATGAGGAACATTCCGACCTGTCCCGTGCCCGCGACCGCGCCGGCCAGCGCGACGCCGCCGAAGATGCCGATGGTCGACGCGGCGCCTGTGACGGCGGACATGATCGCGCGGATGCGGCGGCGGATCTGATCCGCGAAGAGGGTGTGGATCGTCATCGACACCGCTCCCCATCCGATCAGCACGAGCACGACGCCCGCTCCGAGTACGAGGAGGGAGGGGGCGAACGCCTGCAGGAGATAGCCGATCGCGGCGATGAGCACGCCCGCCGCGATCCACGGGCGGCGGATGCCGAGACGCGAGAGCGACCGGTCGCTGAGACGCCCGAAGATCGGCGTGGTGACGAGGATCGCCGCGCCGCCCGCCGTGAGCACGATGCTGAGGTTGCCCGTCGCCTGGTCGGGATCCCACTCCTTGAGGAGCTGCGGCACGGCGACGCCCGCCACGCCCTGGGCGATGCCGGTCGCGAGCCAGGTGAGGACGAACGCGATCCAGAACCACCGGGTCTGGCGCTCGCCGGGCACGCCGTCGTCGCCGGGTGCGGACGGCAGGGGGATCACGGGATCTGCGGCATGGGTGGACATCATCGTCTCCCTCTCGGGTCGGTGGCTGGGTGCGGGTGCGGGGGTCCGGATGCGTAGGCGGCGGCGAGCTCGCCGACGAACACGTCGCGCCAGTCGCGGGCGCCCTGCCAGGCGGTGAGTCCCGGGGAGCCGTGCACGTGACCCGCGCCGATGCGGAGGATCACGGGCACGTCCGCGTCCTGCAGGGCGCGGGCGTAGGCGACGGCGCCGTCGCGCAGCGGATCGAACTCGGCGGCGAGGATGAGCGCCGGAGCGAGGCCTCGATGATCGGCGGCGTCGAGCGGTGAGCACTCCGCGAGCGGGGCGCCCGCGCGGTAGAGGCCGGCGAGCAGTTCGGCGCCGTCCATGCCGGAGGTGCGGCGTCGCTGCTCGGACAGGCCGTCGAGAGGGCGCAGGGTGGCGGGCAGCACCTCGAGCGCCTGATGGTGCAGCAGGCGGCCGGCATCCCTCTCCCGGAGGGCGGCGGAGGCCGCGATCGTGGCTCCGGCGGAGTTGCCTCCGATGCCGAGGCGGTCCGGGTCGATGCCCAGCTCGCCCGCCCGCGCGCGCAGGTCGGCGAGGGCCGCGACGGCGTCGTCGACGGGGGCGGGGAAGGGGTGCTCCGGCGCGAGGCGGTACTCGAGCGACACGATCTGCACCGCGGAGCGCAGGGCGCGGTCCGCCGTGGTGCTCTCGTTGAGGACCTCGTCGATCGTGCCCGCGATCCAGCCTCCGCCGTGCAGCCACAGCATGGTCGGGAGAGGGCCGGACGAGCCCGCAGGGCGGAACCGCCGGGCGCGGAGAGATCCGGCGGCGCCGGTGAGCCGCAGCTCCTCGGCCTCCACGCCCGGGGGAGTCGGATCCGTGAACTCGACGGCCAGCCGATCGCTCAGGATCCTGGCCGCCCGACGATGCGCGGCGGGATCGGGCGAGTCGTAGTCCGGCAGATCGACGACGATCTCCCCGATCCGGCGGAGCCAGGCCCGCACCGGCGCGTCGAGTGCGAGCGTGTCGGCGGTGCTCATGAGTCCGCCCGCAGCCGGCGCAGCTCGGTCACGATCAGGCGGTGGGCGACGTCGGCGGCCGTGACGAAGCCGGTCGCACCGAGGGACCCGTGCGTCTGACCGATGAACCGCACGGCCGTGACATCGACTCCGGCGTCGGAGAGCGCCCTGGCGTACGCCTCGCCGTCGCCGCGGAGGGGATCCAGCTCGGAGGTGATGATGAGCGCCGGAGGGAGGCCGGCGTGGGAGTCGGCGAGCAGCGGCGAGGCGTACGGGTTTCGGGCCGCCTTCGTGTCGTCGCCGACGTACTGCCGCACCAGCATCCGGCCGGCCTTGCGCACGATGACGCCGGGCATCCTCGCGCTGACGCCGCGCGCGTCGGCGTGCCCGATGGTGAGGTCGAGCGCCGGGTTCTCCAGCAGCTGCAGGGCGATCGGATGCGCGGCGCGGTCGCGGTTCATGAGCGTCACCGCCGCGGCCAGGTCGCCCCCGGAGGACGCGCCGCCCACGGCGAGCCGGTCGCGGGATCCGCCCAGCTCCTCCGCGCGGGCATGCGTCCATTCCCAGGCGCTCCAGCACTGCTCCGGCTGGGTGGGGAAGCGCTGCTCGGGCGCGTGTGCGTAGTCCGCGGCGACGATGATGATCCCGGCGTCCCGCGCGCGCTCGCGGAACCGCGCATCCCACGAGACCCAGTCGATGCCGGCGATCGTGAAGCCTCCGCCGTAGAAGTACACGAGGATCGGGAGTCCCGCGTCCCGCGGGGCCGGTTCGGGGCCGGGCCAGTAGACGCGCACCCGCACGTCCGGATGGCCGGCGACGGGCACGGTGTGCTCGGCGGTGGCGGTGTGAAGGGGCGAGACTCCCAGGGCCGCGCTGACCGCGGTGTCGTTCTCGCCGGCGACGCGGCGCCGCCCCGCAGGATCCTTCGGCTCGGGCGCGAGAAGGGCGGCGGTCTGCGCCTCATGCGCCGCGACGGCGCGGTCGAGCATCGGGCGGCGGTAGCGGGAGCCTCTCGGCATCGGTCATCTCCTTCGACGGGCTGCGGACTAGTCTGGGCAATCGAAGAACTTCGATGAAGAGGGGATCCGAGCGATGCGCGCACGTCCAGGAAGGGTCACGATCTACGACGTCGCCGCGCGTGCCGGGGTGAGCATCTCGACGGTCTCGCTGGCGGTGAGCGCGCCGCACCGGGTGCGCCCGGAGACGCGCGAGCGGATCGTCGCGGCCGCCACCGCTCTCGGCTACCGGATGACGCAGGGGCGCCGTATCGGCGCATCCCGGATCGCGGTCGCCGCCCCCTTCACGAGCTACCCCTCCTACCTGCGCCGGCTCTCGGGGATGCTGCGGCGGGCGCGCGACGTCGCGGTGGACATCATCCCCTACGACCTGGATTCGGCGGCCGCGGCCGACGAGCCGCTGCTGGACGTGCTGCCGGCGCGCACCGACGCGTCGGGGCTCATCGTCATGGGCGTGCCTCTCGGAGGCGCCGCCCGTCGCGCGAGCAGGGCGGCGAGGATCCCTGTCGTCTACGTGGACGTCGTGCCGGCGAAGGGCGCCGTCGGCGGCCCCGTCGTCCTGGTCGACGATCGGGACGGAGGCGAGCAGATCGGCCGCCACCTCGTCGAGCTCGGGCACCGCACGGCGCTGTTCGTGCACGAGCCGCAGCGCTCGCCGGCCTATGTGTCAGCCGGGATGCTGCGCATCGAGGGGCTGCAGCGGCACGTCTCGGTGGTGCCGACGGCGGTGGACGGGCCGGCCGAGATCGACCAGCGGGTGCTGCAGGCCGCGCGCGATGCCGGGGCCACCGCCGTCGTCGCGAATCACGACCGGTTCGCGGCCGCCGTCCTCGAGCTGCAGCGCTCCCGACCGGAGAGCGAGAGACTGCCCGTGATCGGCTACGACGACGGCGAGCTGGCCGAGGGGCTCGGCCTGACCACCGTGCGGCAGCCGTTCGAGGAGAGCGGTCGCACGGCGCTGGAGCTCGCGCTCGGCCTGGTCGCGGGCACGTCGGGCTCACGGGACACTGTGCGCCTCGCGCCGACGTTGGTCGAGCGGGCCTCGAGCCTGCGCGGGGTCACACCCGGGCGGCGGTGACCCGCTTCTTCTCCCGGACGTAGACCTCGCGGCGCACGCGCGCCACGACGTCGCCCGAGCGATCGGTGATCTCGGTCTCGAACCACTCGAGCACCTTCGCGCCGCCTTCGGCACGGGCGCGGATGTCGTCGACCCGGTGCGTCGGCACGTCGAACTGCGCGGTGAGCACGCCGCGGCCGGGCTTGAGGAACTCGATCTCGCCGCGGGTGTCCCACACGACGTAGTCGCGGCCGAGCTGGTGCATGACGAGCATGAAGAAGTACGGATCCGTCATGGCCTGCATGGATCCGCCGAAGGCGGTCTTCACGTAGTTGCGGGTGAAGACGTTCACGTGCAGCTCGACGGTGGCGTGCGTCCAGTCGGCGCTGAACCGGCGGACGCGGATGCCGCTGAAGAGGTTGGGGATCCACAGACTCATGCCGACGGCGAGGCGGCGGGGAGTGATGCGCATGCGCCCAGTGTCGCCGCTGTCGCGCCCGGATCGGCAATCGACGGGATCCCTTCCACAATTGCTCCCGCCGATGCGGGAATCGACGGGATCCCTTCCACAATTGATCTAGTTGTCCTAGAATAATCGTGCAGGTGAATCACGACGGGAGGTGCGCGATGCTGATCCGGATCGACACCGACAGCGCACGTCCGCTGTTCGAGCAGATCGCGGCCTCGGTGCGCGCGGAGGTGCTGGCGGGACGTCTGCGCCCCGGAGACCGGCTGCCCGCCGCGCGCGAGCTGGCCTCGGCGATCGACGTGAACGTGCACACCGTGCTGCGGGCCTATCAGGACCTGCGCGACGAGGGGCTGGTGGATCTGCGCCGGGGCAGGGGGGCCGTGCTCGCGGCTGCGGCCGCCCCGCTCGCGGAGATCGGAGAGGACATCGCGGTCCTCGTCCGCCGCGGCGCCGCCCTCGGCGTCACACCGGCGACGCTCGCCGCCCTGATCGCCGCGCACGAGTCCGCGACAGGGGATCGACGAGGTCCCGGGGCTGTCGACGGCCCGGATGCCGGGCAGGAAAGGTGACATCATGAACGACCGCACGGATTCCACGGCGCAGCACGTGACGGCCATCCCGCCGCAGGAGCTGCGTCGCGCCCGGCTGATCGCGCTGATCGTCGGGGTGGCGGTGCCGCTCGTCCTCTCCGCAGTGGTGCTCGGGCTCGTCCTGTCGTGGCTGCCCGAACTGCCGTCTCCCGCGGTCACGCACTGGGGGCCGTCCGGTGCCGACGGCTTCGGGCCTCCCGAGACGTTCGCGTGGATGGCGGTCCTGCTCGGCTTCGTGCTGCCCGCGGTGATGACGGTCGGCACGCTGCTGGGCGTGCGCGACCACTGGGGCGGCGCCGCGCGGCTCCTCGCGGCGATGGCTCTCGGGATCTCGGGGCTCAGCGCCGTCGTGGCCCTCAGCGGGGTGAGCCTGCAGCGAGGCGTCGCCGACGCCTCTCACGTCTCCGACATCGGCGGGCAGATGGTCGCCGCTTTCGCCGTGTTCGTCGCCCTGATCGGCCTCGGCTGGTTGGTGCAGCCGCACGTCCGGCCCGCGCCGGCCGCGCCCCTGCAGCCGGTGCACGTCGACGCCATCGGGCGGGGCCAGCGGGTGGTGTGGCTGGCGACGGCGAGCATGTCCCGCGCCGCCGTGATCCTCGTCTCGCTGCTCATCGTGGTCATCGTCGGCGTCACCGCCGTGATGGCGATCCGGTTCACCGATCGGATGTGGATCCCGGCGCTGACGCTGCTGCTGGTCGGCGTGGCCTTCGCGAGCTCCGCGTCCTTCCGGGTGCGCGTGGGGCCGGACGGGCTCCTGGTGCGCTCGATGATCGGGTTTCCGCGCGTGCACGTGCCGCTCGCCGACGTCGTCTCGGTGCGCGCGGTCGAGTGCAACCCGTTCGGCGAGTTCGGCGGCTTCGGCTGGCGGCTCGGCCTCGACGGGCGCACCGGCATCGTGCTGCGCAAGGGGCCTGCGATCGAGGTCGAGCGCCGCGACAGGCGTCCGCTCGTGGTCACGGTCGACGGCGCGGCCGTCGGCGCGGCGGTCCTGCAGGCCTATCTGGACAGCGCGCAGGCGCCGGCCGATCCCGAGGGAGGCGCCGCATGACCGAGAACAGGAACCCGGATGCCGGCACGGCCGCTCCGGCGGCGGAAGCACCGCGGATCGGCGCGGGCGCGGTCCTCACCTACCTGGTGCTGGCCTTCGGCCTCGCCTGGCTGGTGGTGCTGCCCCTGTGGCTCGGCGCCGGGCTGCGCGAGCCGTACGCCGTGCCGCTGATGTCGGTGATGATGTACACCCCGGCGATCGCCGTGCTCCTGGTGCTCGTCGTGCTGCGGCCGATCCCGCGCGGCGCACGGCTGCGGTTCCTCGGACTGTGGCCGCTGCGCCCGGTGCGGCGCGTGGTGGGGATGTCGGTGATCGGACTGCTGGTGCCGCCGCTGCTGGTGCTGGCCTCGACGGCGGTGGCGGTCCTGTGGGGGTGGCTGAGGGTGGATCTCGTCGGCTTCTCCGGATTCGCCGAGCTGCTCGCGGCGAAGGTGCCCGCGGGCACGCCGCTGCCGCCGGCCGGCGTGCTCATCGCCGCGCAGGCGGCGAGCATCCCCGTCGCCGGCGCGACGGTCAACGCCGTCGCCGCCTTCGGGGAGGAGCTCGGCTGGCGAGGATTCCTCGTCCCCGCCCTGCGCCGCTGGGGCACCTGGCCCGCCCTGCTCGTCAGCGGTGCGATCTGGGGGCTGTGGCACGCGCCGATCATCCTGCTGGGCTACAACTTCGGCCGCGCCGACCTGGGCGGAGTGCTGCTGATGACCGGTGGCTGCGTCGTGCTGGGGGTGCTCTTCGGCTGGCTGCGGCTGCGCTCCGCGTCGATCTGGCCCGCGGTGTTCGCGCACGGCGCCTTCAACGCCTCGGCGGCGATGTACCTCTGGTTCTACGCGGCGGGATCGGATCCGGATCCGGCCCTCGTCCTTCCTCTCGGCGTGGCCGGCTGGATCGTCGGCGCGGTCGTGATCGTCGTGCTGATCGCCACCGGCCAGTTCCGCCGGCAGCCGGCGCTCGCCGCGGACCGTCCGCGCACGCTGCCGTCGACCCTGCCGCCGGTCGGAGCAGATCCCTCCGCGCCGGCTCCTCCGACCCGGGGCGGATCCGGGGAGCCGTCGACGCCGACGGGCACTTGATCCCGGCGTCCGAAGCCGTGAAGCTGGGCCCATGGCTGAACCGACTCCCGCCCACTGGCGCGCCGCTGACGACTTCCTCGCCGAGACGCTGGTCGGGCACGACCCGGCCCTCGAGGCGGCGCTGACGGCGCAGCGGGCCGCGGGGATGCCCGCGATCGAGGTCGCGCCGGTGAGCGGCAAGCTGCTGAGCCTGCTGGTTCGGATCTCCGGTGCGCGGCGGGTGCTGGAGATCGGCACGCTCGGCGGCTACTCCACGATCTGGATGGCGGGCGCCGTGGGCGACGGCGGCCGCGTCGTCACGATCGAGGCGGAGCCGGCGAACGCGGCCGTCGCGCGGGCGAGCATCGACGCCGCGGGCGTGGGGGACCGCGTGGAGATCCTCGTCGGACGGGCGGCGGACGTGCTGCCGACGCTCGCCGATCCGGGACCGTTCGACCTCGTCTTCATCGACGCGGACAAGGAGTCCAACACGATCTACCTCGACTGGGCCGCGCGCCTCGGGCGGCCCGGCACCGTGGTCGTCCTGGACAACATCGGCCGTGACGGCGACATCGTCGATCCGGCCTCCACGGATCCGAAGGTCGCCGGGACGCGTGCCGGCCTCGAGATGCTCGGACGGGACCCGCGCTTCGATGCGACGGCCCTGCAGACCGTCGGCGTCAAGGGCTGGGACGGCGTCGCGATCGCACTCGTCGTCTGAGCGGACCCGCCCGGATCCGCCCGCCGGGCCGACCGCATCCGGACACACCCGCGCCGGGCCGTGCGGTTGTCCACGGCACGGGTCACAATGGACGCGTGACGCAACCGGTGAGTCTGAGCGGGCGGCCCCTGACGCCGCCGCCCGGTGTGCCGGCGGAGGAGCGCCTCGTCGCCCGGTTCCATCCGCACGCCCGCCACCTGGTCTGGTCGGCGCTCGTGCTCATCGCGGTCGCCGGCGCGACCGGGTACTTCACCGGCAACCTCCCTGCGCCGATCGCGGGATGGGCGAAGGACTGGATGCTGTGGGCCGCGGCGGGAGCGGTGGTGCTCCTGCTCGTGGTGGTGCCGTTCGTGACCTGGATCTCCCGCCGGTTCACGATCACGACGCGCCGTGTGATCGTGCGCGACGGCATCGGATCCCGCAGCAGCACCGAGATGTCGCACGCCCGGGGCTACACGATCACGGTGCGCCGCGGGCCGCTGCAGCGCATGGTGGGCGCCGGGACGATCCTGCTCTCCAACGGCGTGGACGCGCCGCTGCGGCTGCGCGACGTCCCGAATGTGGTGCTCGTGCAGGAGACCCTGGCCGATCAGGTCGAGGTCGGGCAGATCCTCGCGCACCGCGACGCGCAGGCCGCGAGCTTCGGCGCCTGAGCCGCAGACGGGGCACGGAGGCACGTTTCCCTCCCCTCGCCGTGTGTCCCTCCCCGTGCTTGTGCGTGCGCGGGGAGGGAAACGCAGCCGGGGGAGGGAAAGGAACGCCGGATCCGGGCGGCGCAGGATCCGACTCCTCGCGTACGGAAGAATGGACGCTGAGGAACGGAGATCCGATGGCGTTGCGTGTGGGTGTGATCGGCGGCGGACAGCTGGCGCGGATGATGATCGCTCCGGCGGTCGAGCTGGGGCTGGACATCCGCGTGCTCGCGGAGGACGAGGGGATGTCCGCGCAGCTCGCCGCGACCGCGGTGGGGGACTACCGCGACCTCGACACGGTGCGCCGGTTCGCGGCCGACGTCGACGTGATCACGTTCGACCACGAGCATGTGCCGCAGGAGGTGCTGCGCGCGCTCGTGGCGGACGGCGTGGCCGTGCACCCCGGACCCGACGCGCTGCAGTTCGCGCAGGACAAGCTCGACATGCGCGCCCGCCTCGCCGAGCTCGGCGCCCCGCAGCCCGACTGGGCCCGTGTCGCCGACGTCGCCGAGCTTCAGGCGTTCCTCGATGCGCACGGCGGGCGCGGCGTGGTCAAGACCCCCCGCGGCGGCTACGACGGCAAGGGCGTGCGCGTGGTCGCGGGCGCGGAGGAGGCGGCCGACTGGTTCGCCGCGCTCGGCGCCGGCGACGCGCTGCTCGTCGAGGAGCTGGTGCCGTTCGTGCGCGAGCTCGCCCAGCAGGTCGCCCGGCGCCCCGGCGGCGAATCGGTCTCGTATCCCGTCGTGGAGACGGTGCAGAAGGACGGCGTGTGCGCCGAGGTGATCGCTCCCGCCCCGGGGGTCGACGCCGCACACCTCGAGGAGGCGGCGCGCATCGGCCGCGCGATCGCCGAGGGGCTCGACGTCACCGGCATGCTCGCCGTGGAGATGTTCCAGACCGAGGACGGGCGGATCCTGGTCAACGAGCTCGCGATGCGCCCGCACAACAGCGGGCACTGGAGCCAGGACGGCGCCGTGACCGGCCAGTTCGAGCAGCACCTGCGCGCGGTGGCAGACCTGCCGCTCGGCGACACCTCCCCGCATGCCGAGTGGTCGGTGATGATCAACATCCTCGGCGGCCCCGCCGACGCCGGGATGCTGGATCGCGTGCCCGCCGCTCTCGCCGCGAGCCCGAACGCGAAGGTGCACACCTACGGCAAGGCACCGCGCCCCGGGCGCAAGGTCGGGCACGTGAACGCGAGTGGAACCGACCTCGAGGCCGTGCTCGCCGAGGCGCGCGCCGCTGCGGCGGCGTTCGCCTGACGCCGCCTCGACGGACGCCCGGCGCGAGCCCCGCGAAGCGGGCGGCCGGATGGTCGTTCTCGGCTCCGGGGGCGCGCCGCAGCGGGGTTCTCCCAGGCGTCGCCCGTAGCCTGTACGGGTGACTGGGACACTGCACGCATCCGCCGCGCCCCTCGTCGGCGTCGTGATGGGATCCGACTCCGACTGGCGCGTGATGAGCGCCGCCTCCGAGGCGCTGACCGAGTTCGGCATCCCGCACGAGGTCGAGGTGGTCTCCGCCCATCGCACGCCCGAGAAGCTGCACCGCTACGGCACCGAGGCGCGCGAGCGCGGCCTGAAGGCGATCATCGCCGGCGCCGGCGGAGCCGCCCATCTGCCGGGAATGCTGGCCTCCGTCACCGCGCTGCCGGTGATCGGCGTTCCGGTTCCGCTCGCCTACCTGGACGGCATGGACTCGCTGCTCTCGATCGTGCAGATGCCGGCGGGGATCCCGGTCGCCACAGTGTCGATCGGCGGAGCACGCAACGCGGGCATCCTCGCGGCGCGGATCCTCGGCACGGCGGATCCCGCCCTGGCCGATCGGATCGAGTCCTATGCGCGCGACCTCGAGGCGCAGGTCGAGGAGAAGAACCGGCGGCTGAAGGACAGCCTGTGACCCAGATGCTCACCAGGCCCGGAGCGGTCTCCGCATCGAGTGCGGGGCTCATCCGCACGCGCCCGATGCGCGACCCGGACTTCGGCTCGCCGCAGGTGATGACGCGCCGCGGCTGGTGGCTCGTGGTGCTCAACGTGCTGGTGCCCGGCTCCGCGCAGGTGCTGGCCGGCAACCGGCGCCTCGGCCGCTTCGGGCTCGGCGCGACGCTGCTGATGTGGACCCTGGTGGTCGTGGGCGGCGTGACCGCGCTGCTCTGGCACCAGGCGCTGCTGTGGCTCACGGTCGGCGGCGGCTGGGTGAGCTGGCTCGTGCTGAGCCTCATCCAGGTCCTGTGCTTCGCGTACATCGTGCTGTGGATCGTGCTCACCTTCGACACGCTGCGCCTGGTGCGCCTGGTCCGCACCAGGGACTACGCGAAGATCGCGATCCCGCTCGTGGCCGTGCTGGTGCTGGGCCTGTGCGGGAGCGCCACGGCGTCGGCTGCGAACATCGTCGGATCCAGCCGCAACGCGATCAGCACCCTGTTCGGCTCGGGCGGGCCGAGCCTGCCGCCGAGCGACGGCTACTACAACGTGCTCCTGCTGGGCGCCGACAGCGGGCTCGGACGCGACTCGATGCGCTATGACAGCATCTCCGTCGTCTCGGTCAACGCCGAGACCGGCAAGACCACGATCTTCGGCATCCCGCGCGACATGCCGCATGTGCCGTTCGCGCCGGGACCGATGCACGACCTGTACCCCGACGGCCTGCAGGCGCACGACGACGCCGAATGCGGCTGGGGGAGCGGGATCAACCAGCTCACCAACGCGGTCGAGACGTGCCACACCGGTCCGTCCCTCTACCCGGAGGCGACCAAGCACGGATCCCGTCCCGCGGTCGAGGCCACCAAGGACGCGGCGGAGGGCGTGCTCGGGATCAAGATCCCGTACTACGTTTTCCTCGACATGAACGACTTCGCGAAGCTCATCGATGCGCTCGGCGGCGTCGACATCACGGTCAAGGAGCGGCTCCCCGAGGGCAACGTGCCGGAGTGGGGCGGCCCGGACAACGCCGAGGAGTGGGCGACGGGCTGGATCGAGCCCGGCAAGCAGCACATGAACGGCGACACCGCGCAGTGGTACGCCCGCTCGCGGTACACCACGAGCGACTTCGACCGGATGCGCCGCCAGCGCGAGCTGCAGGACGCGCTGCTCAAGCAGTTCACGCCGCAGAACGTGCTCACGCACTTCAACGAGATCGCGGCGGCGGGCACGTCGGCGGTGGACACCGACCTGCCGCAGGACAAGCTGCCGGAGTTCTTCGACCTCATGGTGAAGGCGAAGCAGCAGGGGCTCACGACGATCGATCTCACCCCGGCGAACGGCGTGGACGAGTTCGAGCCCGACTGGAACGACATCCACGCGAAGGTCAAGGCCGCCCTGCATCCGACGCCCTCGCCGACGCCGACCGGCTGATCGCGGGAGGCCGGGAGCGCCTCAGCGGCGGATGCCCCGGCGCTGGATAGGCTCGTCGCATGGCTGTGCTGCGGGTGGTGCTCGATCAGGTGAACGACGTCGTGGAGCCCGATCAGGCCGATGCGGCGCTCTCCCTCGTCCGGGCGCTCGCGGCGACCGCGCCGCCGAAGTGCGAGATCGAGGCGATCGTGCCGGCCGGCGGCGAGAGCATGGTCGCGGGCGCTGACACGGTGCATCGCCTCGGGCTCGCCCGTCGCGAGCTCGCCGGGGCGTGGCAGCTGGGCGTGGTCGCGGGCGTCGGCGGCGGCATGATCCATGCCCCCGGTCTCCTCGCCCCGCTCGTGAAGCACGACCGGGCCAACGACTACGACCAGACCGTGGTCACGGTGTGGGATCTGAGTCCCTGGGTGGCACCCGAGCAGCTGTCCCGCGCGAGCGTGCTGTGGCACCGCGGCATGCTCAAGCGCGCCGTCAAGCACGCCGACGCGATCGTCGTGCCGACGCACGCCATGGCCGAGCAGCTCGCGGACCTGGGCCGCTTCGGGGACCGGATCCGCGTGATCCCGGGAGCCGCGGCCGAGGGCTTCACGATCCCGCCCGACGCGGCGGGGCGTCGCATCGCTCTCGGCGCCCCGGCGCGGTACCTGGTCGCCACGGGCGGAGCCGCCGTGCTCGAGCCGGTGTTCGCCGCCGCGGTCGCCGTCGACGCCGATGTCTTCGTCCTCGACGCCCCCGACGCCGCGGCCTCGGCGATCGCGGGGGCCGCCGCGGCCGCCGGGCTGCCCGCGCCGCGGGTGCACGTGATCGGGCGGCTCGACGCGCCGGATCGTGCCGCTCTGCTCGCGGGTGCGCTCGCGCTCGCCGCCGCCGACCCGGCGCCGGCATGGCCGTGGCGCATGATCGAGGCGCTCGCGCTCGGGGTTCCGGTGATCGCCGCGGACAGCGGCGTGCACCGGGACGTGCTGGCCGAGGGAGGCCTGCTGGTGGGGCCGGACGGGTTCGCCGACGCGGTTCGGAATGCGGCGGGGGAGGGCGCGCGGCGCCTGTCGGTGCTCGCCGCGGATCGCTCGCGCGCCTATTCCTGGACCGGTTCGGCCGAGCGGGTCTGGACGCTGCACGCGGAGCTCTGACGCATCGACGACGCGTGAGTCGCGCTGTTCGGCAGCTTCGTGCGTGTCCGCGGCGTCATCCGGGGTGGCGTCCCGCAGAATATCAGCATGACTGGACATGCCCCGGGTCCTGTGCGCGCCGCCGTGCCCCGACGCAGGATGATCGGCATGCTCGTCATCGCCGCCGTCCTTCTCTCCGTGCTCGCGCCGGCGATCGCCGGAGGTCCACCGGCATCGGCCGTCCAGACCTCCCTGGCATCCTCCGCGACGACCTCGGTCCGCCCGATGACGCTCGACGGGTGGAATGCCGGGAACATCATCAGCGATGCGGTCTTCACGAACAAGACGACCATGAGCGCGGACCAGATCCAGAGCTTCTTCAATGCCAAGGTCGTGTCCTGCCAAGCGGGGTACACCTGCCTCAAGGACTTCCGGGTCACCTCGCAGGACCGTCCGGCGGATGCATACTGCCGTGGCTATTCGGGCACGGCCAACGAGAGCGCCGCGAGCATCATCTACCGCGTCTCCCAGTCCTGCAACATCAACCCGCAGGTGCTGATCGTGATGCTGCAGAAGGAGCAGGGTCTCGTCACGCACACCTGGCCGAGCAGCTGGCGCTACGACAGCGCTCTCGGACAGGGCTGTCCCGATGATGCGCCGTGCGACCCCACGTACGTCGGCTTCTTCCAGCAGATCTACGGCGCGGCCCGTCAGATGCAGATCTACATGGAGGGTCGCTGGTTCACCTGGTACGCCCCGGGCAACACCTGGAACATCCTGTACAACCCCAACCAGGGGTGCGGCTCCGGGCCGGTCTACATCGCGAACAAGGCCACGGCGGCCCTGTACTACTACACGCCGTACCAGCCCAACGCCGCCGCCCTGCGAGCCGGCTACGGCGAGGGCGACTCCTGCTCCGCCTACGGCAACAGGAACTTCTACAACTACTTCACCGACTGGTTCGGGTCGACCCAGACGTCGACGCCCGCCCAGCCGCCGGTCACCCTCCAGCCCATCAACACGTCGGGGCATGTGCTCGCTGTCAATGCGGCCGGGCAACTGCTCGCCTACCCGTTCAAGAACGTCACGTGGGGTGCGCCGATCCAGGTGGGATCCGGATTCGCGGGCCGCAAGGTGTTCGGCGTCGGCGATCTCACCGGGGACGGCAACAGGGACGCGATCGACGTCCGCTCCGACGGCACCGTCGACGTCATCTCCGGAACCGGCACCGGATACGACGCCGTCAGGACCCTTCCCGTGAACTGGTCGGGAGCCGCGTTGATCGCGCCCGCAGGCGACTTCGACGGGGATGGGATCCCCGACATGTTCACGACGCGCGCGGACGGGACGCTCCTGTTGTGGCGGGGAACCGCCCAGGGCGGACTCCGCGAGGGCATTCCGGTCGGGTCGGGCTGGCAGGGCTTCACGGCGCTGGTCGGAGGAGTGGACTTCTCGGGCGACGGGGTCCCGGATCTCATCGGTCGCACGTCCGGCGGAAGCCTCGTCGTCTATTTCGGCAACGGGCGCGGAGGCTGGGCGGGGCAACGCGTGGTCGGCTCCGGCTGGAACGGGATGAGCGCGATCTTCAGCCCCGGCGACTTCGGCGCCGACGGCACCGCCGACCTTCTCGCCCGTGACGGGCAGGGCCGGCTGCTCCTCTACGCCGGCCTCGGTGGGGGCGCGTTCTCCAGTGGCACGATCGTCGGCGGCGGCTGGGATGTGATGACCTCTCTGAGCGGACCGGGAGCTCCCGCGACCAAGGCGCGAGCTCTTCCGGCTGGTGCCGGAGACCTGAACGGGGACGGTGCCGCCGATGTCGTGGCGCTGACGTCCGCCGGCGCTCTGACCGTGTATCGCGGCAACGGGACCGGCGGGTGGGGCGCGGTCTCCTACGCGCGCACCGACTGGGCCGGTCAGGCGCGGCTGATCCCGCTCGGTGACTTCACCGGCGACGGGTTCCGCGACGTCGGCAGCGTCGACGCCTCGGGGACGTTCCGTCTGTGGAAGGGCGATGGAGCCGGCGGCTTCGCGGATCCGATCGTCATCGGCTCCGGATGGGATCCCAAACAGGTGATCGTCGGGAGCATGGACTTCGACGGCGACGGCAACACCGATGTCCTGATGCGCAACAGTGCGGGCGATCTGCTTCTGTATCGCGGCAACGGCGCCGGGGGCTGGATCACGGGCCGTGGCGAGAGGATCGGGTCCGGGTGGGGCGTGTTCGACGCCGTCTTCTACGCGGGCGACTTCGACGGCGACCGTCGGGGCGACCTGATCGCGCGTCGGGCGGACGGCTCCCTCTGGCTCTATGGAACCGATGGTGCGGGATCCTGGGTGTCCGCGAAGCAGATCGGAACAGGCTGGTCCATCATGACCGCGGTCGTCTCCACCGGTGACTTCGACGGTGACGGCGCCGCGGACGTGATCGCGCGTCTTCCCGATGGCGGCCTCATGCTGTATCGCGGCGACGGTGCAGGCGGTTGGAAGGGCAGCACCATCATCGGGTCCGGCTGGTCGGTGTTCAGCCAGATCGGCTGAACACCGGCGGTTCTCCGCGGAGCCGTGGAGGAGTCGGGTTCAGAAGCGCATCGGCGCGACGTCGGCGAGCCGCGGGTGTCCCAGGTCCTTCGCGGACAGCTCCGCTTGCTCGAGGGGAACCGGCCACTCGATGGCGACCGTCTCGTCGGCGAGATTGAGGAACGTGTACTCGGCCTCGGGCGACCAGTGCTCGTTGACGAGATACGTGTACGCGGTCGAGTCTTCGAGCGTCTGGAAGGCGTTGCCCACTCCGCGGGGGACGAACACGGCGACCGAGGGGTCGATCACGGTCGTGAACACCGTGCCGAACCCGTCGCCCTGGCGGAGGTCGACCCATGCGCCGAAAACGCTGCCCGTCGCGACCGAGATGTACTTGTCCCAGGGTTCGGCATGGATTCCGCGCGTGGTTCCGCGGGTCTTGTTGAAAGAGATGTTGTTCTGCACCGGCCCGAGATCCGGAAGCCCCAGAGAGGTCATCTTCTCCCGCTGCCAGTTCTCTTTGAACCATCCGCGGTTGTCCCCGTGCACGGGGAGGTCGAGGACCACGAGACCGTCGATGGGCGACGTGTGCAGGGCGAGCGGCAGCCCGAAGCGGATCCCGCCGCTCACTGGCCGGTCTCCGCGTACTTGCGCTCGGTCGCGGACTTCTGCGGTCGCCACCAGTCCTCGTTCTCGCGATACCAGCGGACGGTGTCGACGATGCCCGCCGAGAAGTCGGAGAACTGCGGCGTCCAGCCGAGCTCGTCGCGCAGACGCGTCCAATCGATGGCGTAGCGGCGATCATGACCGGCGCGGTCCGTGACGAGGTCGTAGTCGTCGGCGGGTCGTCCCATCTCCTGGAGGATCAGCTCGATGACCTGTCGGTTGGTCTTCTCGCCGTCCGCGCCGATGAGGTAGGTCTCGCCGATCGTTCCCGCGTCGAGGATGCGGAGCACCGCAGACGAGTGGTCGTCGGCGTGGATCCAGTCGCGCACATTCAGTCCGTCGCCGTAGAGCCTCGGGCGGACGCCGTCGATCAGGTTCGTGATCTGCCGCGGGATGAACTTCTCGACGTGCTGGCGCGGGCCGTAGTTGTTGGAGCAGTTGCTGATCGTCGCCTGGACTCCGAAGGAGCGGACCCAGGCGCGCACGAGCAGGTCGGAGCCGGCCTTGGTCGACGAGTAGGGGCTCGAGGGGTTGTAGGGCGTCTGCTCGGTGAAGCGCGCGGGGTCGTCGAGCTCGAGGTCTCCGTAGACCTCGTCCGTGGAGATGTGGTGGAACCGGATCCCGCTGCGACGAGCGGCTTCGAGAAGAGTGAAGGTGCCGATGAGGTTGGTCTGCACGAAGGGTGCCGGTCCGCTGAGGGAGTTGTCGTTGTGCGATTCCGCCGCGTAGTGCACGACGGCATCATGCTCGTCGAAGAGGCCGCCCACCAGCTCCGCATCGCAGATGTCGCCCTCGACGAACCGGAACCGATCGGAGGGGAGGCCCTGCAGCGACGCGACGTTTCCCGCGTACGTCAGCTTGTCGAGGACTGTGACACTGTCATCCGTGTTCTCGAGAACGTAGTGAACGAAATTGGAGCCGATGAAGCCGGCTCCGCCCGTGACAAGCAGTCTGCGCATCCCGCAATGATACCGGGCGCTCATGAGCCGACCCTGTGCCGGTGGGGCACCCGGGAGCCGCTCCTCGCTCACATATACTCGCCGGGTGGCAGTTACCCCGGATGGCACCGCACCTCTCGATCGCCCTGGACGACGCGGGGGAGTGCGGCTCCTTCTTCTGGTGCCGCTGCTGCTGCTGGTCGCGCTGAGCGCCTGGGCCGTGGCGACGCCCGTCGGCGGATCGCCGGATGAGAACTATCACTTGGCGAGCATCTGGTGTGGTGCGGGGGAGCGTCCCGGGTTGTGTGAGAGTGCCTCGGGTGGTGCGGGTGAGCGGGTGCCGTGGGCGACCATCGCCTCGCAGTGCTATGCATTCCATCCGGAGGTCGCGGCGACGTGTCAGGTGAAGGCGCTGGGCGCGGATCCGAATCGTCTGGTGACGACGCAGCATGTGAACTCGGTCGCGCATTACTACTCGCCGTTGTATTACGCGGTGCTCAGTCCTTTCGCGTCGGCGGATGTCGGGGCGTCGGTGATCGCGATCCGGATCGTCAATTCGCTGCTGTTCGTGGTGATCGTCTCGGTGCTGTTCTGGGTGCTCCCGGCTCGGCGGCGTCCTCTGCTGGTCGTGTCCTTGGCGGTCACGGTGGTGCCGTGGGGCGTGTTCCTGATCGCGTCGGTCAATCCGAGCGGCTGGGCGGTCCTGGCGGGCGGGACGGTGTGGCTGGCGGTTCTCGGGTTCTTGGAGAGCGCGGGGTGGCGTCGTGTGGTGCTCGGAGTCCTGGCGGTGGTCACCGCGGTGATGGGCGCGGGGGCGCGTTCGGATATGGCGGTGTATGCGGTGATCGGGATGGTCGCTGCGGTGTTCCTCGCGATGCGGGGCGGAGGGGGCAGGCGGTTCTGGGTGTCCGTCATCCTTCCGGTCGTGCTGTCGCTGGTCTGCTTCGTGCTCTTCCTCACCGCGCAGCAGGTCGGTGTGTGGCAGAACGGCGTCGCTCCGGGCAGCGGGGGAACGGCGCGGCACGGCTGGAGCCTGCTGCTGCACAACCTCCTCAACGTCCCGACGCTCGTGTTCGGCTCCCTGGGCTCCTGGCCGCTGGGGTGGAATGATGTGACGATTCCGCCGGTCGTGTGGGTGGGCACGCTGTTCGTGTTCGCGGCGGCGGTCTTCACCGGGCTCGCGACGATGAGCTGGCGCAAGGCTCTCGTGGTGGGGGCGACCGTGATCGCGCTCGTCTCGCTGCCGCTGTATCTGCTGCAGCGCAGCCTGACCGAGGTCGGCGGGCTGGTGCACCCGCGCTATCTGCTTCCGCTGCTCATCATGTTCGTCGGGTTCGTGCTGTTCCCGATCGGCACCCGGTGGGTGCGGGTGACTCCTCTGCAGGCATGGCTGGTCGTGGCCGTCCTGTCTGCTGCCAATGCGGTGTCCCTGTACAGCAACATCCGCCGCTACACGCTCGGCGGGGCCCCGGGAGTGTCGCTCAGCGGCCCCGGGAGCTGGTGGTGGGGCTCCGGCGTCCCCCAGCCGTCGATCGTGTTCGCCGGCGGGATCATCGCCTTCACCGCGGCCCTCGCACTCCTCACCCACCACCTCCTCACCACACAACGCGCCGTACCTGACTCCGTGCGGCGGGGATCCGGCGTCCCGGTCGCATCGGTCTGAGGCGGCGCGGATCGGCCGGCGGGCCCCTTATATACTCGCCGGGTGGCAGAAACAGGCAACAGCAAGGCCCCCGCGGAGCGCACTGCGCGACGCCTCCCGTCTCTCCTTCTTCTGGTGCCGCTGCTGCTGCTGGTCGCGCTCTCCTCCTGGGCGGTCTCTTCGCCTGCGGGGAGCTCGCCCGACGACAACTATCACTTGGCGAGCATCTGGTGTGGTGCGGGGGAGCGTCCCGGGTTGTGTGAGAGTGCCTCGGGTGGTGCGGGTGAGCGGGTGCCGTGGGCGACCATCGCCTCGCACGAGTGCTACCACTTCCAGCCCGAGGTCGCGGCGACGTGTCAGGTGAAGGCGCTGGGCGCGGATCCGAATCGTCTGGTGACGACGCAGCATGTGAACTCGGTCGCGCATTACTACTCGCCGTTGTATTACGCGGTGCTCAGTCCTTTCGCGTCGGCGGATGTCGGGGCGTCGGTGATCGCGATCCGGATCGTCAATTCGCTGCTGTTCGTGGTGATCGTCTCGGTGCTGTTCTGGGTGCTCCCGGCTCGGCGGCGTCCTCTGCTGGTCGTGTCCTTGGCGGTCACGGTGGTGCCGTGGGGCGTGTTCCTGATCGCGTCGGTCAATCCGAGCGGCTGGGCGGTCCTGGCGGGCGGGACGGTGTGGCTGGCGGTTCTCGGGTTCTTGGAGAGCGCGGGGTGGCGTCGTGTGGTGCTCGGAGTCCTGGCGGTGGTCACCGCGGTGATGGGCGCGGGGGCGCGTTCGGATATGGCGGTGTATGCGGTGATCGGGATGGTCGCTGCGGTGTTCCTCGCGATGCGGGGCGGAGGGGGCAGGCGGTTCTGGGTGTCCGTCATCCTTCCGGTCGTGCTGTCGCTGGTCTGCTTCGTGCTCTTCCTCACCGCGCAGCAGGTCGGTGTGTGGCAGAACGGCGTCGCTCCGGGCAGCGGGGGAACGGCGCGGCACGGCTGGAGCCTGCTGCTGCACAACCTCCTCAACGTCCCGACGCTCGTGTTCGGCTCCCTGGGCTCCTGGCCGCTGGGGTGGAATGATGTGACGATTCCGCCGGTCGTG
The DNA here is from genome assembly GCF_000956545.1 of Microbacterium azadirachtae. Lineage (GTDB taxonomy): Bacteria > Actinomycetota > Actinomycetes > Actinomycetales > Microbacteriaceae > Microbacterium > Microbacterium azadirachtae. The sequence continues at coordinate 48,178 of NZ_JYIT01000081.1, read as the reverse complement.
TGGGTGGGCACGCTGTTCGTGTTCGCGGCGGCGGTCTTCACCGGGCTCGCGACGATGAGCTGGCGCAAGGCTCTCGTGGTGGGGGCGACCGTGATCGCGCTCGTCTCGCTGCCGCTGTATCTGCTGCAGCGCAGCCTGACCGAGGTCGGCGGGCTGGTGCACCCGCGCTATCTGCTTCCGCTGCTCATCATGTTCGTCGGGTTCGTGCTGTTCCCGATCGGTACCCGGTGGGTGCGGGTGACTCCTCTGCAGGCATGGCTGGTCGTGGCCGTCCTGTCTGCTGCCAATGCGGTGTCCCTGTACAGCAACATCCGCCGCTACACGCTCGGCGGGGCCCCGGGAGTGTCGCTCAGCGGCCCCGGGAGCTGGTGGTGGGGCTCCGGCGTCCCCCAGCCGTCGATCGTGTTCGCCGGCGGGATCATCGCCTTCACCGCGGCCCTCGCACTCCTCACCCACCACCTCCTCACCACACAGCGAGCACAGCAGGCTCAGCTGGTCGATGAGGCTGAGGAGAGAGGCGCGCAGGCCCGCGTCGCGCAGGCCGGCGCCTCCTGATCGTCCGCCTCGCACGACTCCGGCGGGGCGGACGATCCGAGGTCAGTGGAACGGCTCGTACTCGGGCCGGGACGGGCTGGCCTGGATGTCGAGCTGGAGGGCGCTGATCAGCATCTGTATGCCGATCATGAGCGGGAACGCGGCCAGCATCACCGTGGCGGCCGTGGCCACGACCGAGCTGGCGATCTGGAAGCAGACCCAGATCGAGATGACCACGCCCACCAGAGAGAGCAGGATGCCCACGAACAGCAGCAGCGCCACGGGCGAGAACGACCACAGCACGTAGCGGTACCAGATCCGCCGCCAGAATCCGCGGACGAGCAGGTTCATCAGCTCGGGGATGACCTTCGACAGCCGGATGCTCGACACCTCCTCGCCGTACACGGCGGGGATCGGAACGTCGACCGCGCCGACCTGGAGGATGTTGAGGTGGATCAGCAGATCGTTCTCGAAGCTGTACCGGGGCGACACACGGTCGAGGGGAACCCGCTTGAGGACCTCGGTGCGGACAGCCGTGTAGCCGTTCTGCGGGTCGAAGAGGTTCCAGTACCCGGAGGCGAGCTTGGTCATGAACGACAGCACGATGTTTCCGAAGATCCGGTAGCCCGGCATCCCCTCGAAGGACTCCGGGGAGAAGAACCGGTTCGCCTTCGCGAAGCCGTAACCGTCCTTGGTCACGCGATCCAGAAGGTCCGGCAGATACACCGGATCCATCTGCGCGTCTCCTGCCATGATCACGTTGACGTCGGCGCCGAGGTCCATCGCGGCTTTGTGGCCCGTCACGATCGCGCCTCCGACGCCCTGGTTGACCTCATGCCGGATCAGAGTCACGCGCGGATCTGCGATCTCGGTCACGACCTCGCTCGTGCGGTCGGGACTGTGGTCATCGACGATGACGATGTGATCGACGAACTCCGGCATGGTCGAGATGACCGTCGAGATCATCTTCTCTTCCTTGTACGCCGGGACGACGGCAGCGATGCGTGCTCCCTGATACACGTTGACTCTCTTTCAGCGGCTGCGGTCGGCGAAGACCCAGTACCGGTACGCGAAGTAGTTCCAGATGGTGGTTGCAGCTGTCGCGACGACCTTGCCCACGGCCCAGCCGGCCGGGGTCATGTCGATCAACGCGACGATCGCCGCCGTGGCGAGCGTGTTGAACACGACGAGCGCGGTGTACTTCAGGAGCGTGCGCCCATGCGGCGCGTTCGACTCGAATGTGAAGTAGCGCTGGATCGTGTAGGTGAACGCGAAGCTCAGGACGAAGGCACTCCCTGCTGCGAGCCAGGTCGGCCATCCGAAGACCTGATGGAACAGGGCCAGCAGGCCGAGGTCGACGAGGAAGGCGAGACCGCCGGCGACGAGGTATCGGATCGCGCTGCGACGGCTGGACGAGATCCACGCACCTGTCCGCGGAGGCGGGGCGGCCGTCATGCCGATGCCCGCTCCGCGATGACGTGGTCGATCACCTGGTGCGAGGGCAGGATGCTGCGCCGTTCGGCGGCGGCATCCACGCGCCCGTCGATCACCTCGAGGAAACGCGCGAACTGCGCGGTCAGCGGCTCCGGTGCCGGTGGGATCTCCGGGATCTCGATGATCGTCTGCTGACGGTAGCTCGGACCATCGTCGACGGACGCCTCGGAGACGTGGCGGTAGATCGTGAGGTTGCGGCGCAGGAGGTCGACCTCGATGAGGCGGTCGAGCTCGTGGACCGTGAGCGTCCGCACCTTGTGCTGACCGATGCGGCTGGCGGAGATCTGCGCCACGGCGCCTCCGTCGAAGCCGAGGATGGTCGCAGCCACATCCTCCGCGCCCGTCGCGGACTCCGGGTGGAAGAACCCCAGCCGGGACGAGATCGTCTCCGGCTGGCCGCCGATGAGGTTGATCGCCAGATCGACGTCGTGCACGAGGAGGTCCCACGCGACACCGGTCCTGATGCGCGGGGCATACGGCGAATGACGGGTCGCAGTGACGTGGAGGGGCTCGCTGATCGCAGCGCGCGCCGCGATCACGGCCGGGTTGTAGCGCTCCAGAAGACCGCACATGATCGGCAGATCGCGCTGCTCCGCGACATCGAGGATCTCCTCGGTGCGCAGCAGGCTGTCCGCGACCGGCTTCTCGATGAGAAGCGGGCGATCCTGCGCCAGCACCTGCATCGCGAGTTCATGGTGCGCCTCGGTTGCGGCGGCGATGACCACCGCGTCGTAGTCGCCCAGGTCGGGGAGCTCGGGGCTCCACGTCGCGCCGAAGCGCTCGGCGACGGCGCGCCCCACCTCTTCGCGCGGATCCACGAGCACGGCGAGTTCCGCGCCTTCGGACTGGCTGATCACGCGGGCATGGTGAGAGCCCATGCTCCCCGCGCCGACGAGCACCGCCTTCTTCGCGACGCTCATGCGCGCTCCGCCACGATCGCCGCCACAGTCTCTGCGACCTGGTCGAGCTCGTCGTCCGTCAGAGCTGCGTGCACCGGCAGCGACAGCGCCTGCTCGGCGAGCCGCGCCGCCACGGGGACGTCACTGATCCGCACCTGCGGGTTGTTCCGGTAGGCGTCGTAGTCGAAGGTGAGCTTCGGGTAGTAGATGCCGTTGCCGATACCGCGCTCGGTGAGCTCGGCCGCGAGCGCGTCCCGTGTGATGCCGGCTTCCTCGGTGACGCGGATCGTGTACTGGTGCCACACGTGACCCCGGCCCTCGGCTTCTCGGGGCGCTTCGATGCCGGCGACCGAGTCGAGGATCGAGGACAGCCGTGCAGCGTTGTGACGGCGTCGTGCCACCGTGTCCTCGTAGCGGGCGATCTGAGGGAGCGCCAGCGCGGCCTGGAGATCCGTCAGGCGGTAGTTGTTGCCTGCCATCTCGTACTGGTAGCGCGCGCGCATGCCCTGATTGCGGAGCAGACGGAGACGGTCGGCGAGTGCGTCGTCATCGGTCGTGATCATGCCGCCCTCGCCGGTCGTCATGTTCTTCGTCGCGTAGAACGAGAACGTTCCCAGGCCGTAGGAGCCGGCGTAACGACCCCGATACGTCGCGCCCTGCGCCTGCGCCGAGTCCTCGAGGATGCGCAGACCGCGCGAGTCCGCGAGCGCCTGGATCGGGTCCATGTCCGCCATCTGGCCATACAGATGGACCGGGGCGACGACACGGGTGCGATCGGTGACCGCCGCGGCGAGAGCGTCCGGATCGATGTTGAAGTCGTCCTCGCGGGCGTCGGCGAAGACCGCCGTGGCACCGGACTGAAGGATCGCGTTCAGCGTCGCGACGAACGTGAAAGGCGTCGTGATCACCTCATCGCCGGGCTCGAGGTCGAGGACCTGCAGAGCTGCGATGAGAGCCGTCGTGCCGTTGTTCACCGCGACCGCATGCTTGGATCCGTAGCGCTCGGAGAACTCCTTCTCGAGGAGGGCGACCTTCGGACCTTGTGCGATCAGACCGGACCGGAGCACCTCGAGGACGAGCGCTTCTTCTTCGGCTCCGAATCGGACGTGCGTGATGGGTATCATGTGCTCTCGAACTGCTAGAACGGCGCATCGCTGACGCAGCAGATGCATAACGGACGCTCCGAGCTTACCGCCCGGCGCGAGCAACGACAGCGAGGCGCAGATGAACACGATCCATCCCACCGCAGTGATCTCGGCCGATGTCGAGCTCGGCACAGGGAACACGATCGGGCCCTTCGCGGTCATCGAAGGGCCCGTCACGGTGGGCGACGGCAACTGGATCGGCGCGGGCGTCGTGATCGGCTGCCCGCCCGAGGTCCGATCCTTCCCGCACCCCCGTGAGGCCGGTGATCCGCGGGGAGGAGGCGTCGTGATCGGCGATCGCAACACCATCCGCGAGTACGCCCAGATCCATCAGGGCTGGAAGTCGCAGACGCGGGTGGGGGACGACGCGTTCATCATGAACCAGGTGTACGTCGCGCACGACTGCACTCTCGAGGACGGAGTGACGCTCGCGTCGAGCGTCCTGCTCGCCGGGCATGTGCGAGTCGGTGCCGGCGCGAACCTGGGCCTGGGCGCCTCCGTCCATCAGTTCCGCACGATCGGACGGGGGAGCATGATCGGGATGGGTGCGGTCGTCACCCGCGACCTTCCCCCCTACGCCAAGGCGTTCGGTTCGCCGGCGGCGGTGCGCGGGGCGAACGTGATCGGCATGGAGCGCTCGGGTGTCGCCGAGGACGTCATCCGCGCGCTGACCGGCCTCTACGCCGCCGGCCCGCAGGCATCGGCGTCGGCCGGGGCGACGCTCGAAGCACTCGGCGACCCCGCGCTGGCCGAGGCGGTGGACCTCTGGGTCCGGGGACGCAGCGCGACCGCAGGCTGATCGGATCGATCCCCGCGGATCGGTTTGTCAGATCCGCGGGCGTGCATGACACTGGACAGATGCGTGGCATCATCCTGGCCGGCGGCACCGGCTCGCGGCTTCATCCGATCACCCTGGGCATCTCCAAGCAGCTCATGCCCGTGTACGACAAGCCGATGATCTACTACCCGCTGTCCACGCTGATGCTCGCCGGGATCCGCGACATCCTGATCATCACGACTCCGCACGACGCGGAGCAGTTCCAGCGACTGCTGGGCGACGGCTCGCGGTTCGGCGTGTCCCTGACGTACGTCCAGCAGCATTCCCCTGACGGCCTCGCGCAGGCGTTCACCCTCGGCGCCGACCACATCGGGAACGACACCGCGGCGCTGGTGCTCGGAGACAACATCTTCTACGGCCCCGGAATGGGATCGCATCTGCGCGAGTACGCGGATCTCAGCGGCGCGGCGGTCTTCGGATACTGGGTGGCGGACCCCACCGCGTACGGCGTCGTCGAGTTCGATGCTCAGGGGCGTGCGCTGTCCATCGAGGAGAAGCCGGCGCAGCCCAAGAGCAACTACGCGATCCCCGGGCTCTACTTCTACGACAACGACGTCGTCGAGATCGCCAGAGACCTGAAGCCGTCGGCGCGTGGCGAGCTGGAGATCACCGACCTGAATCGCGTGTATCTGGACCGTGGCGACCTGCAGGTCCAGATCCTTCCTCGCGGCACGGCGTGGCTCGACACCGGCACCTTCGACTCCCTGGGCGAAGCCACGGAGTTCATCCGCACCGTCCAGAAGCGGCAGGGTCTCTCGATCGGCTGCCCGGAGGAGGTCGCGTGGCGGATGGGGTTCCTCGACGACGACGAACTGCGTGAGCGCGCGGAGCCGCTGGTGAAGAGCGGTTACGGCCAGTACCTGCTCGACATCGTCGCGCGCGGCCGAGGCCGCTGAGCGGATCGCCCCGGGCGGCTCAGCCCCGGGCCATCACCTCGCGGATCACGGTGGCGTCGCCCCACACACCGGGGGAGTCGTAGGGCCGATCCGGGAAGGCGCCGTACTCCAGCGAGATCCCGAGACGGTTCTCCGCGATGAACTGCTCCACCTTCTCCGCGAGGGAGATCGGCTCGCCGGTGCAGCAGTTGACCGTGCCGGTGACGTCGACGGCTTCGGTCAGTGCGGCGAGCTGGCGCCCGAGCTCTTCGACGCGGATGAAGTCGTAGCGGTTCTTCCCGGAGGTGAAGGGGAAGCTCGTCCTTCCCGCGTCGGACGCCTCGAGCAGCTTGCGGAAGATCGAGTTGCTGCGACGGTCGTCGCCGTAGATGTAGTAGGCCCGTGCCCAGGCCAGGCTCGTCTCGGCGGGCAGCGCGAGAGGAAGGGCGCGGCGGAGGGCGTCCTTCGCCACCCCGTACTGGGAGAGCGGGTTCGTCGGAGTGTCTGCGGTGATCGCACCCTCCCAGTACCCGACTTCGTGCATCGTGCCGAGGGCGGTGATCCGGGGGCACCCGGCGTCAGCGGCCGCGGTGAGCAGCCGGTAGTGCGCGGAGAGCTGTCCGAGGTGAGCAGGGGAGTTGTGGGTGAATCCGTCCTGCCAGGCGAGGTGGACGATGCCCTGCGGCTCCCCCCAGGTGCGGACATCGAAGTCGGAGGCGAGAATGTCCGCCTCGACCCTGGTCGCGCGCGGATCGGTCGGCGCGGAGGATCCAGGCCGGACCACGGCGAGGACCTCGTGACCGCGGTCTGCGAGGGCCGAGACCACATGGGGCCCCAGGTAGCCGCCGGCACCGGTGACCACGAAGCGCGAGCGAGAGTCGGTCATGTAGGCGCCACCGTTCCCAATCCACGTCCATCGAGCTGCGGACGTCGTCACGAGAGTACCGGATCCGCGGGACGGGGCCGCCTCCGGGATTCTGACAGCCGCCTGCAGTAAGGTGAGGAGGTTATGTCGGACGACGTGGGAGCACGGTGGAAACGGAACTTCGATACGCACGGCTGGCGGAAGCGCCGTTCACGCGCACGGATTCGTCCGGTCTGAAGCTGAACGTCCGCGGAGGCAAGATCCGCGAGCTCTTCCAGCGCCGTGAGCTGTTGCGGCTTCTGGTGCGCCGAGACCTTCAGGCGAGGTATCGGGACAGCGTCCTCGGATTCCTCTGGACCGTGATCCGCCCGGTCATCGTCTTCCTGATGTACTTCGTGGTGCTGGGCAAGTTCCTGCGCGCGGCGGAGGGAGTGCCCGACTTCGCGGTCTATCTCTTCGCGGGGCTGACCCTCTACGGCTTCTTCAACGAGATGGTGGTGAGCTCGACGGGATCGATCCTGGCGAACTCGGGCCTCGTCAAGAAGATCTACCTCCCTCGCGAGATCTTCCCTCTCGCGAGCATGGGCGGTGCGGGCTTCATGTTCCTGGTGCAGTGCCTCGTCCTGCTCCTGGCGGCGGCGATCTTCGGGGCTCTTCCGGAGAACCCCGTCCAGATGCTGTGGTTCTTTCCCTCCGTCGCGCTGATCCTCGTCTACGGGCTTGCGCTCGGCCTGTGCCTCTCGGCGGTCAACGTGTACCTGCGCGACGTGCAGTACCTCCTGGACCTGGTCGTGATGCTCGCGATGTGGGCGTCTCCGATCGTCTACTCCTGGAAGATGGTGACCAGCGCGTTCGAGAGCTTCCACCTGCCGACGTGGCTGTTCGAGATCTATCAGAACAATCCGATCACCCTCGGCGTCCTCGGATTCCATCGCGCCTTCTGGGGCGGCGGCACTCCGGCGGACTATCCCACCCACCTCGGACTGCGCATGCTCATCGCCTTCCTCATCGGCGTCGTGCTGGTCTTTCTCGCCCACCGAGTGTTCAAGCGCTTGCAGGGCAACTTCGCACAGGAGCTGTGATGGTCGTCGCCAATCGCCCCGGTCCCGTCGTCGTTCGCGTCGAGGACGTCTCCAAGACCTTCCAGGTCCGCAAGGACAACTCCCTCAAGGATCGTGTCGTCCATTTCGGCTCCCTGGGCAAGGAGCACCGAGAGCGCTTCACCGCGGTGGACAGCATCACGCTCGAGATCCAGGCGGGCACCACGGTGGGCCTGCTGGGTGCGAACGGATCCGGCAAGAGCACACTGCTGAAGCTCATCGGGGGCATCGTGGCGCCGACGAGCGGCTCGATCTACAGCCGCGGCCGGATGGCGGCGCTACTGGAGCTGGGAGCGGGCTTCCATCCGGATCTCAGCGGGCGCGAGAACGTCTACCTGAACGCAGCCATCCTGGGGTTGAGCCGCGAGCAGGTCGACGCACAGTTCGAGGCGATCCATGAGTTCAGCGGCATCGGCGAGTTCATCGACACCCAGGTGAAGTTCTATTCCTCCGGGATGTTCGTCCGCCTCGCCTTCGCGGTCGCCATTCACACGGATCCTGATGTGCTGCTCGTCGACGAGGTGCTGGCCGTCGGAGACGAGGCCTTCCAGCGCAAGTGCATGGAGCGCATCGCTCAGTTCCGCTCCGAGGGACGCACCATCATCCTCGTGTCTCATTCCGCCTCCCAGGTCCAGGAACTGTGCGATCGCGCGGTGGTCCTGAAGGACGGCTCCGTCGTGTTCGACGGCGACGTGAACCAGGGCGTGGCGGCCCTGCGCAACGTCCTCGAAGGACGTCGGCTGGGTGAGCTGCACGAAGACGAGCAGGACGAGAATCCTCTCGAGATCACGGGGATCACGCTGCACGACGAGCTCGGCGAGGAGATCGACAGCGTCGCGGTCGGGGAGCCTCTCACGCTGCGCATCCATGTTCGCGCGCGTCGCGATCTGCCGCAGTGGGCGGCCGGCTTCAGCATCGACAACACTCTCGGGCAGATGACGATCGCGTCGAACACCGAACGACTCGGCATCACTCTGCCGGCCGTCGCCGCGGGGGACTCGCACGTCGACTTCCGTATCGAGAAGCTCTATCTGGGCGCGGGCCAGTACTACGTGAACGCGAACGTCTCCGAGGTCATCGACATCGACTCCGCGATCCTGATGCAGGGACGCATGTTCACCGTGCGCGACGAGACGACAAACCTCGGGCTGGTCACCGCGCGGATCTCGGTCGGCTCCTGAGCGGAGCAGACCGGCGGTCGCCGGCGTCAGAGGCCGTTCTGTCTCCGTGCCGATGAGAGCTGTTCCCGGGTCTGGTTCAGCTCGTCGTCCAGCTGCAGGATCTTGGCCTCCAGCACCTCGATGTGGCGCAGGTGGTGCGCATCGGGCGGCAGGCCGAGCGCTGCAGAGAAGTCGGCGGCGTGCCGCGGGCTCCGGCAGAATTCGATGAGCGGCCGCAGCGATCTGTCCCACGACATGGTCCGCCCGAAGGCGCGGGCGTTCTCCCTGAGCGCTGCGCCGTCTGCCTCGAAGAGCACCTCCTCGAGCGCGGCGACGAGTGCGCCGACGTCCTGCGCGGGGACGACCCGGCCCAGCCCGTTGTCCCGGATCATCGGGGCGAAGGCGTCGCCGTCGGTCGCGATGATCGGCAGCCCCGCCCAGAGATAGTCGAGGATCCGCGTGCGGAAGCTGAACGCCGTCTCGATGTGATCGAAGTGCGTGCTGACGCCGACGTCGGCATCGAGCAGGAAGTTGATGCGATCGTCGTAGTCGGTCCAGCCGGTGTTGAAGAAGACCTGCGTGCCGGTGAGGCCGAGCTCGTCGGCGAGCCGCACCGCCTCGACAGCCATCCGTGATTCCCGCACGGCGGGATTGGGGTAGGTCATGCCCAGGAAATAGAGCTTCACCTCGGGGCGCCGCCGTGTCAGCTGATGCACGGCGCGGATGAGGGTCAGCGGGTCGAACCAGTTGTACACCCCGCCACCCCAGAGGACGACCTTGTCGTCCGGGCCGATCCCGTCCTCCGCGTCGCGGATGCCGTGCCGTGTCTGGGAGGGATGGTCGTCCGAGACGCCGAACGGCACGACATCGATCAGATTGCGGAGGCTGTGATCGTCGTCGTAGCCGTCGGGGGAGATCCTGCCCAGAGCTCCGAGGTGGCCGAGCCAGAAGTCGCGCTGCTTCTCCGAGGCGCAGATCACGAAGTCCGCGCGACGCAGCTGTGTCGAGAGCATGTCGACGCAGTAGCCGACGAGGAACCGGCGGCCCTCGGGGCCCTCGTCCCTCGCGGACTCGAGTGCTTCGAGGTGCAGAGGGTCGTAGACGTCCGCGACGATCACCACATCGGTCTCGTTCAGCCACGGATGCAGCGTGAAGACCTCGCCCTGCGCGATGACGACATCCGCCCACGCGACCTGACGTCGCAGCTCGTCGTCGTCCGCGCTGAGGACCTCGAACGCCTCATGCGCGAGCGTCGCCTCCTTGACGGAGACGAGACGCACGGGAGCGAAGGCGGCCAGCCGCTTCGCCATCTCCCAGGCGCGGATCGCGGGGCCCCCCATCTTCCGGCCGAGCGTGTCGGGGCTGACGATCAGGACGTGCTGTGCGCCGAGCGGGTCGGCAGGGGAGTCTGGCATGGGTGAGCTCTCTCGGCTTCGGGGAAGACGTCGTTGTCTCCGGATGATCGGAGGACCACGCGGTGCGGCGCGAGCCATGAGTCGAATCATCCTACTCGGTGCCCGGTGCCGGTCCCGGGGAATCCGCAGGACCGGCGGGTATACTCGACCGGAATGTCCAGTTCGTGAGGAGCCCCGTGAAGCGCATCGCCTTCTACCTGTTCTGGGAAAAAGAAGGGATCGTCGATCGCTACATCCCGTACTGCCTGGAGAAGCTCCACGAGCACGTGGAGAAGGTCATCGTCATCTCGAACGGACCGGTCTCGCAGAGCGGTCGCGCCGAACTCGAGCGCGTCGCGGACGAGGTCTGGGAGCGCGAGAACGTCGGATTCGACGTCTGGGGCTACAAGGAGGCGATGGAGCGTTTCGGGTTCGACCGTCTCGCCGAGTACGACGAGCTCATCCTCCTGAACTACACGTTCTTCGGTCCGGTCTATCCGTTCTCCGAGATGTTCGAGAAGACGGACGCGTGGGACGTCGACTTCTGGGGAATCACCGAGCACGGCGAGGTGGACCCGCATCACTTCGCCAGTGGCGGCGTGCTCCCGCGGCACATCCAGTCTCACTGGCTGGCTGTGCGCAAATCTCTGCTGGCGTCGGAGGCGTTCCGCCAGTACTGGGAGACGATGCCGATGATCACGAGCTACGAGCAGTCGATCGACCGGCACGAGGCCCGCTTCGCCAAGCATTTCGAAGAGCAGGGATTCACCTGGGATGTGGTGTATCGCTACACGGATTTCCCGAGCCGCAATCCGGTCCTCGAGGATGTCGTGCAGCTCACCGCCGAGCGGTGCCCCATTCTGAAGCGACGCACGTTCTTCCACGACCCGCTCTACCTCTCGGATCACGCGATCATCGGGCGCGACGTCATCGACATCCTGGAACGGACGTCCGACTATCCGCTCGAGCTCATCTGGGAGAACGTCGCCCGCACGGTCGAGCCGCGTGTCCTCGCGACGAACTTCTCCCTGCACCGGATCTACTCCGATGCGCTGGAGATCGACTCCGAGCAGCAGGAACGCACCCGCGCGATGCGCGCCCTGGTGGTGATCCACTGCTACTACGAGGACATGATCGACGAACTCGTGGACTACGCCGACCGCCTTCCGTGCGAGCGCCACCTCGTCGTGACGACCGACACGGAGCAGAAGCGTGGCTTCCTCGAGGCTGCTCTCGCGGCCCGCGGCGTGCCCTCCTACGAAGTCCGCGTCACGGAATCCAACGCCGGTCGAGACATCTCGGCCTTCCTGCTCACGTGCGCGGATGTCCTGCGGGAGGACTACGACATCGTCGTGAAGCTGCACTCGAAGCGCTCGCCGCAGGACGGAGCCGTGGCAGGGGGCTGGTTCAAGCGCCACCTGGTCGGAAACCTGCTGCATTCGCCGAACTATGCCGCGAACATCGTGAGCCTCTTCGACCGGCATCCGGAGATCGGCATGGTCATCCCGCCGGTCATCCAGATCGGCTTCCCCACGATGGGGCAGGCCTGGTACCTCAACAAGCGCCCCGCAGCCCGGCTGTGCCAGCAGCTCGGGATCAAGACGCCGCTGGACGCATCGACGCCGCTCTCCGCGTACGGCTCCATGTTCATCGCGCGTCCGCGCGCGCTGCGCACGCTCGTCGACGCAGGTCTGACCTGGTCGGATTTCGAGGACCAGCCGTACAGCGACGGCTCACTCGCGCACGTGATCGAACGCCTGTTCACCTATTCCTCGCTCGGCGCCGGCATGCCCGTCTACACGGTGCAGAGCACGGAACTCGCCTCGATCAACTACCCGTTCCTCGAGTACAAGCTCCAGAACTTCAGCGAGGGGTTGCCGGGGGCCGCGGTGCAGCAGGGCGCCTACCTGGAGCGCCTCAAGGCGCACAGTGTGCTGGGATTCAGCAAGCGCATCGTGCACATGCGCTTCCCCGCGCTCGCACGCATGCTCTTCCCGGTGTATGACGCGAGCCGCAAGGCGTATCGACGTATGCGCCCGGCCGTGCGCACCCCGAAGCGGAACCGCGCATGAGCCTCGCCCGCAGCGGGCCGCTGAGCGTCGCGCAGGCGTTCGATCCCCGTGCGAACTCGCTCGACTTCCTGCGTTGGCTCATGGCGTTCCTGGTGATCTTCTCGCACGCGGGCCCGATCGCCGGGTTCTACGGCGGCGAGGACCTCGGCGTGCAGATCTCCCACGAGCAGTCCCTGGGCGGCGTCGCGGTAGCGGGGTTCTTCTTCTTCTCCGGGTTCCTCATCACCAAGTCGCGCATGGGGCGGTCGACGATCTGGCGGTATCTGTGGAGGCGGTGCCTGCGCATCTTCCCCGCGTTCTGGGCCTCCCTGATCCTCACCGTCCTCGTCTTCGCGCCGATCGCCTGGCGGACCGTTCACGGAACATTCGACGGCTATTGGAACGCCGTCATCGAATCGCCGAAGACCTACTTCTTCGACAACATGTTCCTGGTGCTCAACCAGCGCAACATCGCCGGACTCGGCGAGACCGTGCCCTACTTCCAGATCCATGGCGTGCGGGACTGGAACGGCTCCGCGTGGACGCTCTCCTACGAGTTCCTCTGCTACATCGTCGTGGGCCTCCTCGGCCTCTTCGGCGCTCTGGCGTCCAAGCGCTTCGCCACCGCCTTCGCGGTCATCGTGATCGGTCTCAACGCGCTGCAGTGGCTGGGGGCGGGCAACATCGCCGGTCTGAACCGCGTGTTCGCCGACCCGTTCATCCTGATGTTCTTCGCGCCGTACGCCTTCGGTATGCTCTTCGCCCTGCACGGCGACAAGATCCCGATCGACGATCGTGCCGCGTTCGGCATGCTCGGGCTGGGGCTCTTCACGTACGCCTTCGGCGGGTGGAATGTCGTCGGCCAGTACGGATTCCTCTATTTCCTGATGTGGTGCGGCGTCCGGTTGCGCCTGACCCGCTGGGCCCGGTTCGGCGACTTCTCGTACGGCATCTACATCTATGCCTGGCCGCTCATGACGCTCGCGACCTATTTCGGGCTGCAGAAGCACGGCTGGATCGTCTATCACCTCACGATCGTCGTGGTCGTGCACGTCCTCGCGATCCTCTCGTGGCATCTGATCGAGAAACCGGCCATGTCGTTGAAGGACTGGACGCCGCGCTGGCTCGCCCGTCTCTTCCAGCGGCTGTCGCCGCTGACGTCGCGAGTGAAACGGCTGATCGTCAACCCGGACTACTCGTCCACCCGGTTCGCCGAGACGCTGCGCGCAGAGAGGGGAGCGGAGTCGTGAGCAGTGGCACTCCGCTGCACAGTGTGCACGCCGTCGAGCAGGACAAGCCGCGATCCAGAGCTCGCCGGATCTGGCACTTCGTTCCTCTGGCGCTGCTGATGGTCGTCGTGCTGATCCTGGCCGTGATCGGTGCCGGCACGCGGTTCGCGCGGCATGAGGCGGCACTTCAGCAGCAGAGGAGCGTCCTGGCTCAGGCTTCCCAGCAGGCCTCGCTCCCGGCGAGCTGCACATCCACGCAGTTCCCCGACCATCCCTCGGATATCTGGCTCGGACCGCGCACCGCCGCCTCGGAAGCGGCGTTCGCCGCGCACCCGGACGTGCAGGGAATGCGGGTCGAGGGGCGGGACGGCTTCAACTTCTGGGGGGACGGCCAGTCGCAGAACTTCTCCCAGGCACTCGGAAGGGCGCCGTGGCTCGATCCGCAGCTCGCCCAGTGGGTGACCTATTTCGACGGTCTCGACAAGCAGCTGCGCGAGGACGGGCGGAACCTCGTGATCGTGGTGGCGCCCGCAAAGTGGGAGCTCTACCGCGAGGAGCTCCCCGAGTGGACTCAGGACCTGCAGGGACGCACCCACCTGGAGCAGTTCCTGCAGCACACCGGTGACCTGCCCGTGGTCGATGTGAGAGATGCGCTGCAGCAGGCGAAGCAGACCGCCCCCGTCTACTCCGCCGTCAATTCGCATTGGACGCCGTACGGGGCGTACTCCGCGTGGCGTCAGACCGTCGCGTGCGCTGCGGACCTGTACCCGGGTTCGGTGTGGTCGAAGATCCAGGTTCCGGCTGTGACAGGTGTGCAGCGCGTCGCCGCGGCGAACGAGTTCACCCCGTATGGGGATTCGTCGACGCCGAACGACTGGACGATCCCGGTGACAGCCGGCGAGCACGGATCGGTGAAGTCCGTCATCACCGGGGCCGACGGGAAGAAGAAGGCCGGGCCCGCGGACGGAGCGGTGGGGATGCTCGATCTTCCTGCCCAGACCGAGAGCGAGTCCGGTGCCGGGCGCGCGCTGATCGTGCGCGACTCGACGGGTGAGGCCCTCGCGCCGACCTGGGCGCAGGCGTTCCAGAGCACGTGCCAGATTCGTCACAACCTCGACTACGGAGACAAGAGCAGCAGCCAGCGTCCCGACGTCGCCGCTGCGGCGAAGAAGTGCGGGGCCGACACGGTCCTCTACGTCTTCACCGAGCGCTACTTCTCGCAGGCCCCGCCGACTCTCCCGGCGGGCTAGCGTGACGTGCGCTCAGCGGTCCGCAGCGCTCAGCTCGGGTCGCGTGGAGCGGATCCAGTCCTCGTTGCAGTAGTCGTCCTTGTAGACGGCGAGGCGGGTGAATCCGACGAACGAGCGCCATGCGTCACCGAGGCGGAATCGGCTCGCGCCGGTCTCATGCCGAGGGGCAAGGGCGACGGGGACCTCGGCGACGATGTTGCGCTGCTGCTCTGCGGCGAGCACCAGCTCCGTGGTCCACATGAGCCCGCTCTCCCGCGAGACACGGGCGAAGGAACGCCCCCATTCGCCGTCCACCCAAAGGGTGCCCTGGCTGTCGCCGACGCGTGACTGCAAGAGGGCGGAGCGAAGGAACCGGAAGATGCGCGACTGGATCGTGCGCGTCCTGCTGCGGACGACGTCGGACTCGGGATGCGCCTTGGACCCGATGGCGACGATCGTCGAGGGATCGAGCCGCCGGAACCCGTCGAGATCCGTGAACCCGAAGGGCAGATCGTCTGCGGTGAGCAGCAGCCGCTCCCCACGGGTCGCGAGCGTTCCCACACGCAGGGCTTCGCCGAGCCCGGGCGGGGAATGACGCAGTATCAGCTCTGCGCTGTACGGCCAGCGGGACTGGATGTCGCGCACCATGTCGGTCGTGCCGTCCGTGGAGCCGTTCTCCACGACGATGACCTCGTCGTCGGCGCTCAGCGCCCGTCCGAGCGCATCGAGAGTCTCTTCGAGCACGTCGGTCCCGTTGCGCGTGGGGACCACGACGCTCAGCCCGACGGGCGGCCGCATCGAGGCGGTCGAGAGGTCGTGCGGACCTCGGCCGCTGACCCGCGAGCGCTCGATCGCGCGGACGTGCGCAGGCATGGACGTGATCGACCAGGCGAGGGCGCCGAGGGCGATCAGGACCAGGTAGCCGAGAGCCGCCGACAGCAGCGTGAACGTGTAGAGGTTGGGCGCCGTGACGGCGGGGTAGACCAGCCCGGCGATGACGGCCGGGCTGGCGATCAGCACGCCGGCGACCAGTGAGCGGCGCTGCGGCGCGCGGCGGGTGAACGCCAGGAGCAGCCCGACGATCACGAAGATCAGCATCGCCCCGAACTGCTTCAGGGTCGCGAGCAGTCCGCGCAGGACATCGCCGGAGGGGTGGACGACGGCGGGGGTGCTCGGATCAGCGGCGACCGCGGCGTGGGCGGCGACCGCGAGCGCCGCGAGGAGGACCGCGGCGAGCAGCCCGAACGGTGCGCGCACGCGCAGCCGGCGAGGCGTGCTGCGTGCGAGGACGACACCGAGCGCGGTCGCCGAGACGACGCCGTTCAGCCAGCCGAACATCCCGGTCAGCAGCGTCGCGGCGACCAGCAGCAGCACGGCGGCGGTCAGCCGCCAGCCGCTCATCCGGTAGGTGCTGAAGAGCAGGCCGAGAGAAAGGGTCAGGAAGACGAGCGAGCCGGCGATGCCGTGTGACGCCGGGACGCGGAGCGGACTCGCGTCGTTCACGAGACCGAACTGCGTTCCGATCAGGATCGTGCCGTTGTTGAGAAGCCACAGCAGCGGCGGTGCGAGGATCAGCGCATACCCCGCTCTGGCACGCCGGAACACCCTTGCCACGGCGACCGGCAGCCACAGCAACGGCAGGGCGAGGACGAGCGCCTGCGCGAGGGCGAGCCCGTCCGCGACGGCCGCCGTTCCCGCGATCGAGGTGAGGAAGCGCTCCAGGAGGTCGATGCCGCCGAGACCCCCGGTCGCGGCGGTGGCCTCCGACCACGGGGCGGCGTCTGCCCCCGGCAGCGGAAGGCGCGGCATCGCGAGCACGACGACGAAGGACAGTGCTGCGAGCGCCGCTCCCACGGCGATCAGCAGTGCGGAGGTCGAGCGGGGCCAGGGGAGCATGTCATCTGCCCGGATCAGAGGATGACGGCCACCATGTCGCACACTACTCACCCCAATACAGTACTGTGCGGCGGCGCCGGGAGCCGCACGGCCAAGGGCAGGGACGCATCGCTGCGACGCGATCGCGGCGGTGCGGCTCGGAACACGTCCTCGACGGTCCGACGGGGGAGGGACGTTAGGATGAGGACCGGCTGTGTCACGCGCGCCGCCATCCCCTGCTCAGGCGGGGCGTCCGCGCGAGCGGTCGTCATTCTGCGGAGTCCACCTGCACAGCGAGGGATCAACATGCCTGGAGAACAGCTTTCGGTGCCGTCGCGCGCTCTCATCAGCCCCCGCGTCAGCCGGATCCTGCTTCCACTGGTGCTCGCGGCGCTCATGGGCATCCTGGGGGTCTGGAGCACAGCGGGGGGCGGCTACGTCGCAGGAACCGGCGACCACTTCGTGTTGTCGCCCGAGGGCTTGAGCTGGGTGCACCCGGACGCCTTCAAGAACGACTGGTTCATGCAGGCCGCACCGCAGCCGCACTGGTTCTTCGATCTGATCACGATGATGGGCGAATCCCTCGGTGCGCTCTCCGCCGTGTACGCCCTGCTGTGGATGGCGGGCCTCCTTGCGGCGGGCGCGGCGACCTCGCTCCTGGCCCACCGTTTCGTCCCCGGTGCTCCCTGGGCCATGGGCATCGCCGTCACGCTCGTCATGGCTGTGATGCCCTGGATGATGGGCGGGACGGGGTCACCGCTCATCGCGATGGCGCTTCCGGCGGTGCAGTCCGCGAACCTGATCTATCTCGTTCTCGCGGCCATGCTCTGCGAGCGCCGGCTCATCGTGATCGTCGTCGCTCCGCTCATCGCGATCCTGCACGTGCAGCAAGGATCCATCGTGCTGGTGCTGCTCGTCGCCATGCTGATCTCGACGGCGATCCGCGAGCGCAGGCTCGACCGGGCCATGTCCGTCGCACTGGTGCTCACGGGAGGGTTCGTCGCGTTCGGGCTCATCATCCGGCCGGTCGCCTCGAACCTGCAGGACTTCGTGCAGATCTGCGACAAGATCATCCCCTATCACTGCGCCGCCCATCTGTGGACGGGGAAGGAGATCGCTTCGTCGATCGGGATGATCGTGCTCTGCGCGCTCAGCGTCTTCCTGGTGCCCGCCGCGAAGCGCTGGCTGTGGCTGACGACCGTGGGGCTCGCGCTGCTGGGGTACTCCGGCGGATTCCTCGTCGATCTGCTGCGCATCCCGTTGCTCGGCACCCTCGCGCAGGGGGTGAACGTGTACCGCCTCGCCGCCGTGCTCCTCCCGTTCGCCATCTGGGGAGCGTTCGCTCCCCTCCTCACGCGTGCGCGAGGATGGCGCCTGCTGATCATTGCAGGCATCTGGGGCGTCGCCTGGATCGCGGTGCTGTACACGCCGTACCTGCCTGCTCCGTCGAGGACGAGGGCGATCCTGCTGGGGTTGGCGCTGCTCGTCCCGTTCGCCTGGTATCTCGTCGCGCGTCACCGGCGAGGGGTCGACGACGCCGACCTGAGGCTCGTCACGATCTCCAGCGGGCTCCTCGTCGTGCTGCTCAGCGCGGTGAACGGAGGCATGGTTCTCCGCGCGCCGAACTTCACCTTCATCGGGAGCACGGAGCTGCAGGAATGGGGCAAGGAGGTGCGGGACGTGGTCCCGTCCGGAGACGTGATCGTCGCGTCCCCCCGGGACGAATGGGCGAAGCTCGTCACGCAACGGGCCGTGGTCGTGGACTGCAAGGACGTTCCGTACGGCGGCGCGCCGTGGCGGGAGTGGCAGAAGCGGATCGAGGACCTCGGCGGCTTCCAGCAGTGCGTCGCACCGGGACCGCTGCTCTACAACACCCTCTCCGCGGACCAGTTGATCGGGATCGCCGACACCTACTCCTCGGACTTCATCCTGGTCAATCCGGGCGTCCCCCACACGATGGACGACCTTGAGGCCAAGGGATGGACGCACGTCGTCTCGCCCGTCGGCTCGACCGGTGCGGACCTGATGCGCCGCCCTCGCTGACCGAGCGTCACCGGCGGGCGAGGACCGCGTCGAGCAGGGTTCGCGCGCGAGCGTCGAACGAGTGCTCGCGGCGGATCCGCTCCGAGATCTCGACGAGCTCCGATCCCGGCGGGAAATGCCGGTCCAGCGGCGGCGCGGTCAGGGCGACGAGCTCCTCGTCGTCCCGGAACGTGCGCACGGCCCTCCCGAAGATCGCCTCGATGCCGTCGACGTGGTCGCTGATCGCGCGACCGCCCGCAGCGACGACGTCGTAGAGACGGTTCGAGATGAACCCCTCGCGGCGCATCGCGGGCCAGTGGTCGTTGAGAACGGCCCCGGCCGACTCGTACAGCGCAGGGAGCTCTCCGTTCGGCACGTGCGTCGCGACGATCGCCGAACCCGGGATGTAGCCCCGCCAGTCCGGCCCGTACACGCGGACATGCCGACCGGCCTGCAGCGGCACGACGACCGCGGGACGCGCGATCCCGCGCGCGGTGCCGACGAAGACCAGGTCGTCGCCTCGGGCGGTTCCCGAGGGCCGGAACCGGAGCGCGTCTGTGCACTGCAGGAGCGGCTCGATCGGCACGTCGAACCGCGCGGCGGCCTCCTGCGCCCACGCCGCCGAACCGGCGAAGACGCGGTCGTATCCGGCGACCTCCTCGCCGGTGACCTCGTCCGGGTGGCTGATGATCCAGAGCAGCCGGTGCGGAACGTCCGGCGCAGGCAGGGGATGGGGGCCGCGCAGGCACAGCACGACATCGTCGTACTCGGACGACGCGCGGTCGAGCGCAGGGCGGGAGTCGACGGCGACGTATTGGCCGAGTCGTTCGAGCGCGGCGGCGAGCGAACGGGCGAAATGCGTCTCCCCCCAGGACTCGCCCTGCGGCCCCGCGGGGGCTGCGGTCTTGATCGCCCAGCGCAGACGCGGGGCGGCACTGCCATCGGGAAGCGAGACGGTCGCGCGATCCTTGACGTACCGCGGCCGGGCGGTGCCGCCGCCTGCGGTCCAGCCCGCGTGGCGCAGACCACGGGGGGAGAGCGTCGGAGGCGGAGATTCCGGGAGATCCTCCGTGGTCGGCGCTCGGTCCGCTCGCGGCCCGATGACGCTCTCGCCGAGCAGCGTACGCGGCGGACGACGGTCGCCGGCGATCGCGGCGACGACGGGGGAGTCCAGCGCGGCCACGAGGAGCTCATCGCCCGTGGCCACGGCGTCCTCGCGAGGGAAGTCCTGCAGCGCCCGGTAGACCCGGCCGTCCAGGGAGAGGAGGCCCGCCGAGGCCACCGCGCCCGCGGGGGAGATCCACACCGGCGCGACAGGACCTCGGCGTGCGGCGGTCACGAGGCGGCGGATCGTCTCTGCGGTGACGGCGGCGCCCGGCGTTCGGCGGACGATCACCGCGTCCGCGGGGGACTCGGCGGGCTCTGCATCGGCGGGCGGGTACCGCAAGACGCGGATGCGCGGGTCGCCCAGAGGCAGCGGGCCGGTGAGCATGCCGACGTCGTGCGGTGCGTTCGTCAGCTCCAGGATCACGCGCAGGCCGTCGCTCGCGACCTCGTCGTCCCGGAGGACGCCGAGAGCGCCGCGCAGGCCCTCGCCGTCCGCGTCGTCCCCGTCGAGCTGCCAGTGCAGCACCGTGTGCGGCACGGTGTCCGCCGCGGGGCGCGCGGGGCTCGCCGTCCCGAGCGCCGCGGCATGCAGCGCGCCGAGGTCGGCGGAGCCTCCGCCGCGCAGGACGATCGTCCCGCCTGACCGCAGCACGCGCCAGGCGCTCCCGAGCACTCCGCCCGGGGTTCCGGGACGGAACCGGTCGGATCGTGCATACGACGGCGCATCCCAGGCCAGGGATGTCTCGAGGTCGCGCTGATCCGCGATCAGATAGGCGTACATCGCGGGCACCCGATCCGCGTCCGGCAGCTGTCGCGATACGAGACGCTCCGCGAACAGGGGATTGAGCGTCAGACCCGACCGGAAGCCTCCCCGCACGTAGGCGCGGACGGCTTGCCGGTCCGTGACCGGCCGCCCGAGCTGGCCCGCCGCGAACCGGGTGTCGACGATGTCCGCACGGCGGATCGTGCGCGCCCACCAGAGCCGGTCTGCGACGCCCAGCAGGGGGCGGAGAACGGGGAGAGAGCGCGCGGCGCGCCAGAGTCCTCGGAGGCGGGTCAGCATCCTTCGGAGTCTAGGCGCTCCCGGGGCCGCGACAACGGGAGATGGTAGCCTTCGAGCATCGAAGCCCCGGTTCCCACAGGAGATCTCTTGCCTGAAACGTCCGCTCGTGTCGGTGTCGTCGTCAGGACCAAGGACCGGCCGGTCTTCCTGGAGCGGGCGCTGCACGACATCGCCCGGCAGAGCTTCGCCGACTGGTCCGTGGTCGTGGTGAACGACGGGGGAGACCCCGCGCCGGTGGACCGGATCGTGGCGGCGCTGTCTTCGGAGCTCGGCCCCCGGGCGTCGGTGATCCACCGCACCACCGGGCTGGGCCGCTCGGCGGCGGCGAACGCGGGTGTGCAGGCGCTGTCCACCGAGTTCGTCGTGCTCCACGACGACGACGATCTCTGGGCGCCGCATTTCCTGGCCGACGCGGTCTCATGGCTCGACCGCACTCCCGAGGACGCGGGGGTCGTGACCCGGACCGAGATCGTCTACGAGCGCATCGACGGAGAGCGGCTGATCGAGACCGGACGCGAGCCGTTCTGGGGCGAGATGACTCGCGTCACATACGCCGACATGCTCCAGGTCAACCGATTCGTCCCGATCGCCTACGTCTACCGTCGTGCGCTGCACGACGAGGTCGGGCTCTATCGGGAGGATGTGCACGCGGCCGAGGACTGGGAGTTCAACCTCCGTGTGCTGCGGCTGCACCCGATCGGATACCTGCGAGACCGGGTCGGTGCGTACTGGATGCAGCGTCGCGGGGTCGAGGGGATCCTCGGCAACAGCATGTTCGCGCTGGCGGACGAGCACGACAAGTACGACCGCATGATCCGCGACGAGGCGCTGCGGGCCTTCGCCGCGGCACACGGCGACGGCCTGATGCTGTACCTCGCGCGCTACATCCAGGACGAGGTCGACCGCCAGCTGTCTGAGCGCACCTCGCTCGGCCAGAGGGCGACAGAGGTCGCCCGGCGAGGATGGCGCCGGTTCCGTGGCCGCTGAGACCGGGGTCGTCGCCCAGCGCCTGGTGTTCCCCGTCGACGGCATCGCCGCCGATGCCGGCCCGCTGTACGTGCGTGGCCCCGTCGTCGTGGAGGGCCGACGCGCGGTCCGCATTCCTCCGGGCGTGAGCGCCTCGTTCGCTACCTATTTCAACGCGTTCCCTGCAGGGATCTGGGCCTCTGCGACGGGCATCGACCGCGTCGCACTGCACCTGAGCGCGGAGGGCGCCGGGGTGCACCGTCTTCGCGGCGTCACCGCCGACGGTGCGCCGTACACGCTCGCCGAGTCTCGGGGTTCAGGAGTGCTCGTGCTCGACGCGGTCCTTCCGCAGGGCCTGACCTGGATCTGGCTGGAGGTCGAGACGGGGCGGGAGACGGTCCGGGTGTTCGACGCCGAGTGGCGGATCGACGCTCCGGCGCGTCCGGTGCGGATGGACGTGGCGATCACGACGATGAACCGCGTCGACGACTGCGCGCTGCTCCTTCACGCCCTGGGGGACGCGGAGCTGACGGACGTCCTGGCGCATGTCGTCGTCGTGGACCAGGGGACGGATCCGATCGGCCCGCACGCGCCGGACGGGCCTCTTCGCAACGGCGTGCCGCTGCGGGTGATCGTCCAGGAGAATCTCGGAGGCTCCGGCGGCTTCAGCCGCGGCATGCTCGAGGCCCTGGGGACCGGAGCGACCCACGTGCTGCTGCTGGACGACGATGTGCGGATCGAGCCGGAGTCGATTCGGCGCCTGCACGCGCTCGCATCGACGGCGGTCGGCGACCCGCTGCTCGGGGCCCAGATGCTGAGCATGCTCGAACCCACCGTGCTGCACTCGATGGGGGAGCAGATGGATCGGTCGCGGATGTGGTGGCATTCGACCGAACCCGAGCTGTCGGCCGCCGACCTCGCGGCGCATCCTCTGGAGAGCACGCCCGGTCTGCGGCGTTTCCGCCCCGTCGACTTCAACGGATGGTGGATGTGCCTCGTGCCCACGCAGGTGGTGCGAGCGGTCGGTGCCTCGTTGCCGCTCTTCATCAAGTGGGACGACGCGGAATTCGGTCTGCGCGCAGCCGCCGCCGGCCACCGCACGCTCACGATTCCGGGGGTCGCCCTGTGGCACGTCCCGTGGACCTCGAAGGACGACGGGCTGGATTGGCAGGCGTACTTCCAGCTGCGCAACAGACTGGTCACGGCCCTCGTGCACGAGCGGCGCCCCCGGCGGGTGCTCTGGGCGACCTGGACGCAGGACGTCAACCATGTGCTCTGCCTGCAGTACGGATCGGGCCGGTTGCGCAACGTCGCCCTGGAGGACGTCCTGTCCGGGCCGGAGCACCTGTCCGCGACTCTGCGAGGCGGGCGGGCACGCGCGCAGCGGATCCTCGCCGATGCGGGTCAAGCGGTCCGTCCCGACGATCCTGCGCAGGAAACGCCTGCGCCGCACCGCGAGCAGTCCGCTCCGCGGGGTGCGATCGCTCAGGCGCGACGGCTGACGCGAGTGCTGCTGCATCAGCTTGCGCCCGTCAGACCGCTCAGCCGTCCGGCCGAGACGGTGCAGAGAGCATCGGGCAAATGGTGGCGGCTGGGACTCCTCGACGACGCGCGGCTGCGCAGCGCGTCAGGATCCGGCTCCTTCCTGCTGCATCGCTCGCGGTCCGAGGCGCTGGCACTGCTCCGTCGCTCTGCCGGGCTCCGGCTCCGGCTGTGGTGGTCCTGGCGGGCGCTCTCCCGCCGCTATCGCGAAGCCGCACGGGAACTCGCCGGGGAGCCGTTCTGGCGAGGGATCTACTCCGAAGCGGAATGAGGCGCGGGCGCAGCCCGAGCAGCGACCGTCATTTGAGCAGCTTGCGCTCGGCCATCTCCTTGAGGGAGCGCTCGTATCCGTCGGCTTCGACCGGCTCGGTCAGCACCCACTCGGCGAACCGCTTCACGCCGTCCTCGAACGCGACCGCCGGGGTGAATCCGAGGATCTCACGCAGCGCGCTCGTGTCCGCGACGTTGTGACGGATGTCGCCGAGGCGGTAGTTGCCGGAGATCCGCGTCGGCACCTCCGTGCCGTACGCGGCGAACAGCGCGGCGACGACGTCGTTGACGGACGTGGCGACGCCGGAACCCACATTGAAGATCCCGCCCGCGGCCGCAGGCGCCGTGGCGGCGAGATAGGTCGCTTCGACGACGTCGTCGATGTAGACGAAGTCCCGGCTCTCCTCGCCGTCCTCGAAGATGTTGATGTCCTTGCCCTGCCGGATCAGCGTGGAGAAGATCGACAGGATGCCCGTGTACGGATTCTTGAGCGACTGCCCGGGGCCGTAGACGTTCTGGTAGCGCACCGAGACCGGCTCGACGCCGATCGTCGGCGCCACCGTCATGATGAGCGACTCCTGCATCTGCTTCGTGATCCCGTAGACGGACGACGGGTGGACGAGCGCGGTCTCGTCGGTCGGGATGAGCCGAAGCTCCCCCTCGCCCGGAACATGGACCTCGAAGTCGCCCGCCGCCATGTCGGCGTCGGAACGGTGCTCGGGGTAGACCCGCCGGCCGTCGGTGGTCTCGTAGGCTCCTTCGCCGTAGATCGAGCGCGACGACGCGATCACGACGCGGCGGACGGAGTGCTCCTCGTTGGTGAGGATGTCGAGCAGCTTCGCCGTTCCGCCGACGTTGGCGTCCACGTAGCGGTCGATCTCGTACATCGACTGGCCCGTACCGGTCTCCGCCGCCAGGTGGATGACGATGGTGGCGTCCCGAAGCGCGCGGCGCAGATCCTCCTTCGACGTCACGGTGCCCACGATCACCTCGGCGACGCCGTCGAGCGAGCGCAGCAGCGGGGAGGTCGTCTCGGGGTCTTCGCCGTGGACCTGCGGGATGAGCGCGTCGAGGACGGTGACGGCGTGGCCGTCGCTCGCGAATCGCGCGGACAGGCGGGTTCCGATGAAGCCGGCTCCGCCGGTGATCAGGACGTGTTCCGACATGGATGCTCTCCTCGGGCGCTCGGACGGGGCTCGGCGGCGTTCGAAACGTCGACGCGGCAGCGGGCCCGCGAAGAAGTGTGCCTCCGTCGACTGTATCGCAGCGCGTTCCGGCGACCCGCCTTGCCCAGCCCACGCGGGAGGGATCCAGGGTTCATCGAGCGACAGGCCGTAAGATCGAGGTGTTTTGCGATCGATCCCGATGATCGCGGAGCGCACGGGGCAGGGAACGCATCGTGCAGAAGGGCCTCTCACATGGATCTCCTCATCGTCGGGTCGGGTTTCTTCGGCCTCACCATCGCCGAGCGCGCCGCAGCAGCGGGCCGCAAGGTGACGGTCATCGACCGTCGTCACCACATCGGCGGCAACGCGTACAGCGAGGACGAGCCGACGACCGGCATCGAGGTGCACCGCTACGGCGCTCACCTCTTCCACACGTCGAACGCGACCGTGTGGGAGTACGTGAACCGCTTCACGACGTTCACGGGCTATGTGCACCGGGTGTACTCGACGCACAAGGGCGAGGTCTACCCGCTTCCGATCAACCTGGGCACGATCAACCAGTTCTTCCGCGCCGCCTACACGCCCGATGAGGCGAGGGCGCTCATCGCGGGCCAGGCAGGCGAGTTCGACGCGCATGAGGCGAAGAACCTCGAGGAGCGCGGGATCGCCCTGATCGGCCGTCCGCTGTTCGAGGCGTTCATCCGCGACTACACCGCCAAGCAGTGGCAGACCGACGCGCGCGAGCTCCCTGCGTCGATCATCAGCAGGCTGCCGGTGCGGTACAACTACGACAACCGCTACTTCAACGACACCTGGGAGGGCCTGCCGACCGACGGCTACACCGCGTGGCTGGAGCGCATGGCCGATCACCCCAACATCGACGTGAAGCTCAACGTCGACTTCTTCGACGACGCGCAGCCGCTGAACAAGCGCTCGACCGTCGGTCAGGTGCCGATCGTGTACACCGGTCCCGTGGACCGCTACTTCGACTATGCGGAGGGCGAGCTCGGCTGGCGGACGATCGACCTGGAGCAGGAGGTGCTCGACACGGGAGACTTCCAGGGCACCAGCGTCATGAACTACCCCGACGCGGATGTGCCCTACACCCGGATCCACGAGTTCCGCCATTTCCACCCCGAGCGCGCCGATCGCTACCCGACCGACAAGACCGTGATCATGCGGGAGTTCTCGCGGTTCGCGGAGCGGGGCGACGAGCCGTACTACCCGGTGAACACCGCGGCCGACCGGGACGGCCTGCTCGCCTACCGCGAGCTCGCGAAGGGGGAGCAGGACGTGCTCTTCGGCGGTCGCCTGGGGACCTACCAGTACCTGGACATGCACATGGCCATCGGATCCGCCCTGTCGATGTGGAACAACCAGCTGGCATGACGGTCGACACGCACTCCCGCCGGGCGCATCGCGCTGCGGTGGCGCGGACGAGCGCCCTGCAGCGACAGCGCCAGGGCCACCGCAGCGACATCGACGGGCTGAGGGCCGTGGCGATCCTCCTGGTCGTCGTCTACCACGTCTGGATCGGGCGGGTCTCGGGCGGAGTCGACGTCTTCCTGATGATCTCCGCCTTCTTCCTCACCGGCTCCTTCGTGCGCCGGATGGAGGCAGGCAAGCCGCTCGCGATCGGCGCCTTCCTGCTGAGCCGGTTCCGCCGGCTCATGCCGGCGGCGGCTGTGGTGCTGGCCGCGACGCTCGGCGCGTGCTGGCTGCTCCTGCCGCAGACCTCCTGGCCGCAGCTCTGGAAGGAGGGCTGGGCCTCCCTCGGGTACGTGCAGAACTGGGTGCTCGCGAACGACGGCGTGGACTACTACGCGCACGACTCGGCGCTCGCCTCACCACTGCAGCACTTCTGGTCGCTCTCCGTGCAGGGCCAGGTCTTCGTGCTGTGGCCCCTGCTCTTCCTCGTCGGGGCGCTGATCGTCCGCACGACCGGGCGGTCGGCCGGGGGCGTCATGGCCGTCCTGTTCGGCGTGGTGTTCGCCGGCTCGCTGGCCTTCTCCGTCTGGGAGACCGCGGGGCAGCAGACGTTCGCCTATTTCGACACCCGTGCGCGGCTCTGGGAGTTCGCCGCGGGCTCGCTGCTCGCGCTCGCCCTCCCGCACGTCCGCCTTCCCCGGGTGCTGCGCGCCGCACTCGGATGGCTCGGCCTGTTCGGGCTCGTCGTCTGCGGCATGGTCATCGACGTGCGCGGCGGCTTCCCCGGATACCTTGCACTGTGGCCGATCGTGTCGGCCGCTTTGGTGATCGTCTCCGGGACCCGACCCGACGACGAGGGATCCACCTCGGCGGATCTCGGCCCGGGCAGGATCCTGGCGACCCGCCCTGTGCTGGCCGTCGGCCGCGACGCGTACGCGCTCTACCTGGTGCACTGGCCGATTCTGATCCTCTGGCTCAGCTGGCGCGGCCAGACCCAGGCGTCCGCGCTCGACGGCGCGCTGATCATCGCGTCCTCGCTCGTGCTGGCCCGCGTCATCACCCTCTGGGTCGAGAGGCCGCTGCGGCTTCGCGCCGGCGATGGCGGCGTCCCCTGGCGCAACGCGGCGGTCATCGTCTGCTGCATCGCGCTCGTGACGGCCGTCCTCGCCCCGTGGCAGTGGAACGTGACGAGCCAGGCTGCGGCGTTGCAGCAGGCGTACAAGAAGGCCTATACGGGTGCTCAGGGAGCACCGGGGACGACCGAGGACGACGGCATTCCCATCATCCCCTCCGTGAGCGGTCCGGAGGCGGAGAACTGGACGGAGCTGGACCGGGCGTGCTCCGGGAGGTTCGCTTCCGACGTCGACATCGTGCAGGAGAACTGCCAGCAGACGTCGAATGCCGATAGCGCGTCGCGCGTCGTGGTGGTCATGGGCAATTCGCATGCACAGCAGATGACCTCCGCGGTCCGGGCTGTCGCGGATCGGCGCGGGTGGGGGGTCGTGATGATCTTCCGGCCGTGGTGCTCCCTCGCCGCCGATCATCCGATGGCCGTCCCCGAACATCTCTGCGATGAGTGGCAGGCCGCCGCGCTGGACCATGTGCTGACGATCCATCCCGACGCGTTCTTCACGATCGTGACGGCGGCGTCCGCGGACAGTCCGGACGAGGAGGCGATCGCCGGGCTGGGGGACCTGCTCGACACCTTCGATGCGGCCGCGATCCCGGTCGTGGGCGTACGCGACAACCCGCGCTCGGGAGAGACCAATTACTACACGTGCGCGATCGAGCGGCAGTTCTGCGACTTCCCCGCGGAGTCCGCGCTGGCGCCGGAGAATCCGGCCGCCGAGTACGCCGACCGGATGACGCTCATCGACTTCACGCCCTGGCTCTGTCCTGACGGGACCTGCCATGTCGTGATCGGGCACATCGCGGTGTATCTCGACATGAACCACCTCAGCGCGCAGTTCGCCCGAACCCTCGGTCCCGCGCTCGAGCAGCAGCTCGGCGACGACTTCCTGAAGCCGTGACACAGGGACGAGCAGCGACCCCGAATAGACTCGGATCCGTGAGTCACACGACGGCCGGCGCCCCCGGGTCGCCCCGGCGCTATTTCCATTCGCTGTGGCTGCTGTCGGCGCGCGACCTCCGCGTCCGCTACGCGACGAGCGTGCTGGGCTACCTCTGGTCCGTGCTGGATCCGCTGGTCATGAGCGCGATCTACTGGTTCGTGTTCACGCAGGTGTTCCACCGAGGTCAGGTCGGCGAGCAGCCGTACATCGTCTTCCTCATCACCGCGCTGCTGCCCTGGGTGTGGTTCAACACGGCGGTGGGCGAGTTCACCCGCGCGTTCAAGAAGGACGCCCGCCTGATCCGGTCCACCGCGATCCCGCGGTCCATCTGGGTGGTGCGGGTCATCGTCACCAAGGGCCTCGAGTTCACGTTCGCGATTCCCGTGCTGGTGCTGTTCGCCGTGTTCGCGGGGGCGAAGGCGAACTGGTCGTTGCTGCTGTTCCCCGTGGCGATGATCTGGCAGACGGTGCTCCTCATCGGGCTGGGGCTGCTGGTCGCCCCCCTCTGCGTGCTCTGGGCCGATCTCGAGCGCACGACGGCGCTGATCCTCCGGGCGCTGTTCTACGTCTCGCCGATCATCTACGGCTTCAAGGACCTCCCGCACGAGCTGCACGTCCTCGGAGCGCTCAATCCTCTGTCGGGCATCTTCACCCTGTACCGCGTCGGGCTGTTCCCGGGGCAGTGGCAGCCGGAGCCGGTGATCATCGGGGTCGTCGTCACCCTGGTGTTCCTCGCGCTCGGGCTGTTCACCTTCCGCTCCCTCGAGCGAGACGTGCTGAAGGAGCTGTGATGGACCAGGAGCGCACCGCGATCGAGGTCGACGGGCTCGGCGTGCGGTTCCGGCTGGGCCGCCGAGGACGCCGCAGCTTCAAGGACCTCTTCGCGGGCAAGAAGCGGCGGAACAGGCCCGGTGAGTTCTGGGCGCTGCGGAACGTGTCGTTCCGCGTGAGCCACGGCGAGGCGATCGGTGTGGTCGGCCGCAACGGCCAGGGCAAGTCGACGCTGCTGAAGCTCGTCGCGGGCGTGATGCTGCCCGACGAGGGGCAGGTGCGCGTGCACGGCGGCGTCGCCCCGCTCATCGAGCTCACCGGCGGCTTCGTCGGCGACCTCACGGTGCGCGAGAACGTGCGGCTCACCGCGGGTCTGCACGGCATGGGCCGTGCCGAGGTCTCCGCGCGCTACGACGACATCATCGACTTCGCCGAGCTGGAGAAGTTCCAGGACACCCCGTACAAGCATCTGTCCAACGGCATGAAGGTCCGGCTCGCGTTCTCCGTCGTGTCCCAGCTGGAGGAGCCGATCCTGCTGGTCGACGAGGTGCTCGCCGTCGGGGACAAGGCCTTCAGGGACAAGTGCTACCGGCGCATCGACGAACTGCTCGCCGAGGGGCGCACGCTGTTCTTCGTCTCGCACAACGAGAAGGATCTGCGCCGCTTCTGCACGCGGGGGCTCTACCTGGACAAGGGCGGACTGGTCCTGGACGCATCCATCGGCGACGTGCTGGACCGGTACAACGCGGACAACTCCTGAGGGACCGCCTGCGGACTCAGAGTCCGACGAGTCCGCGCAGCTGTCCGAGCGCCGCGCGGGCGTCGGCGAGCGCTGCGGAGGCATCCGCGCCGCTGGCGAACGCGTTCTTCAGCGCCTGAAGCTTGGCTGAGTAGACGTTCACGTCCTGGCTCCACGCACCGGCGATCGAGGACGGTGCGGGCTGCCCGGCCAGGTTCTGGGCGTCGATCTGCAAGGAGTCGACGGTCTGCGTCGCCGCATCCCCGCTCTGGCCCTGGGCGATGCCGAGGCCGGTGGCGGCGTCATCGAGCCGAGGCTGCACCAGGGCGCGGAACTGGTCGAGGGACGGGTCAGGCACCGGAGGAGGCGAGGTGACCGGAGCGGTCGGCAGATCGGTCGGAGCGGAGGTGGGTGCGTGCGTGGGGGAGACCGTCGGGGACGGCGTCGCGGACTTCGACACCGAAGGGCTCGGGGTCGGTGCCGCGCCGTCGCCGCGCGGGATCAGGAACAGCGCCACCACGCCGGCGGCGATCAGCACCGCCACCACGAGTGCGATGATGAGCGCGATCCGTCCTCCGCGCTTCGGCTTCTCGTCCGGGAAGATCCAGACGGCTTCCGGCTTCTGCTCGCTCATCAGTCCTCCAGGGCCGGCATGGGGCGCCAGCTGCGGTCGCGGCCGATCTTCCCGCCGTCGCGCAGCCCGCGGAACAGATTGCTCGTTCCTCGCACCGTGCGCTCGACGAACACGAGACGGATCAGCTCCTTGGCGAAGGTCATCGTGGTGCCGAGGCCGAACAGCACGGGGCTGTAGACGCCGTGCTGGCGGTAGTACTGCTTCAGGTAGGCGCGGTTGCGCATGATGTAGTACCGGTATGCGTTGCTGGACGCGTTCATGTGCCGGATCCCCATGTCCCACTGCTTGATCTCGCGGGTGCGGCGCAGCACGAACTCGTCCACGATCACGGCCTGGGTCTTGCGCGACGCGAGCCAGCCGTACATCTGGTCGTCCCAATAGATGAAGAAGCGCGGATCGGGCAGGCCGATCTCCTTGACGATCGAGCGGTGGATGAACATCCCCTCGAAGCAGCCGCTGTTCATCGGCTTGAAGCCCGTGGCGTCGAAGCCTGCGGGCGCGAACGGGATCGGGATGCCCATGCGCTCCGCGATCCGGTACTGCCAGTAGAACGCGCTGCCGTCGTAGTCGTAGCGCCGGCCCTGGATGCTCTTGAAGCGCGGCGCCCAGGCGCCCATCCTCGCGAGGCCGTCGGGGAGCACCTCGACGTCGTCGTCCATCATCCAGATCCATTCGGATCCGAGCTCGTACGCGGTGCGCATGCCCTCGCTGAAGCCGCCGGATCCGCCCGTGTTGGTCTCGAGCCGCCGGTACACGATCTCCGTGCCGACGCGGGAGCGGTACGAGTCGACCACGTCGGTGGTGTCGTCGGACGAGGCGTTGTCGATGATCACGACCCGTCCCGGCTTCGGGTCCATCCGCTCGATGCTCTCGAGCAGTCCCTGCAGCAGGTGGGAGCGGTTGAAGGTGACGATGACGATCGTCGCGGTGGCCGGGTCGAAGCCGGCGGCGCCGTTCTGGCGGTCAGGGGTCACGGATGTCGCTCCAGAGAGGGTGAGGGGGCCCTTCCAGCCTACCCGCCGAACCTCCCACGTCCCTGCGCGCGTGCGCGCGCCGCGGAGCCTCAGCGATCCGGCAGCGGAGTGGAGCTGGTCTGCACGGCGTCGATGTTCTCCCGCCAGCTGCGCGACTGCCCGGCCCGCAGCGCGCACAGCACGAGCAGGAACCAGCCCGCGCCGACGAGGGTGAAGCTCTCGAACACCGAGTCCACGGCGAGCGTCACGAGCACCAGCGGAGCCCAGGCGTAGACGACCGAACGACGCACGCTCGCCACCAGCCAGGACCTCACGAGCGCGACGCCGCCGAGCAGGCAGAACAGCAGCAGGCCGCCGCCGCCGACCTGCAGCAGAGTGTCGAAGAACGCGTTCAGTGCGCTGCCGTGGTGGTCGTTGGTGAAGTAGTTGATGCTGTTGAACGGGTACAGATCGTCGTTCCAGAGTCCGAACCAGCCCCATCCCTGCGCGGGCCGCTGCTGCACGTATCCGAGCAGGGTCGTCCACAGGTCGACCCGCGTGTTGAAGTCGCTTCCCGCATCCAGCACCGCGATGATCCGCTGGTGGAACACGGCGGCGGCGATGAGCGCGGCGAGCACCACGGCGCCGATGGTCCACTGCAGCGGTCCGCGCCTCGCCGGGGGAGCCTGGCGCACCATCACCAGCGCGACGCTCGCGACCCCCACGACGGCGGCGAGCACGAGCACCGTCGGCGACGCCGAGAACAGCGCGAGGGTCCCGGCGACGACGACCGAGGGGATCGCGACGGCCGCGGAGAGCGACTGCGAACGCCACTCCACCACGAAGGTGATGATCGCGATGACGGCGATGAGCCCGAGCATGTTGCGGGTGCCGAAGAGGCCCTGGATCGGCCCGCCGGTCGCCAGCCGTCCCTGGATGCCGAGGAAGGGGAAAGGCATGTCCAGGAGGATGCCGCTCATGATCTCGGCGATGAGGGAGGCGGCGAGCAGGATCCGCAGCGCGTCGCCCAGTGCCCGCACCGTCTGCAGCGTGTCCCGGATGTGGCCGACGACGATGGCGATGACGGCGTAGCCCGCGAGTGCGGCCCAGGACTTCAGCGTCGCCGTCGAGGCGGTGGACCAGACGGTGCTGGCGAGCGTCCAGGCGAGGAAGGCGAGCAGCGTCGACGGAGCGACGCGCAGGGGGCTGAGCTCGTCGCGGCGCACCCACAGGATCCCGATGCCGATTACGCTGAGGGCCGCGATGATCGTGTTGCGGGTGGCGGCGGACGTGAACGCGCCGATCGCGTACGAGCCGAAGACGGACAGCAGCGCACAGGTCGTGTACGCGCGGGCCATCTCGACCGAGGACAGGGTCCTCGCCAGGCGCCGCCGCGGAGTGGTCATGCCGTTCGGCGGCGCGACTGCGGCGGTGCGCCCTCGCCGGGTCCTGATCCCACGAACGGGGAGATCTTCATCTTGAACGACAGCAGGATCACGAGCAGCCAGCCCCAGAGCATGATCGGGGTCGACTCGGCGAGGCCGAGCACCAGGAGCATCGCGACGAGCACCGTCGGCAGCAGCGAGAGCGCGGCGTACGGGCGGTCGTCCACCAGATCCCAGCGCGGACGGTCGACCGCGAAGAACCACGCCCGCCAGGCGAACGCGAGGAAGACGATCGCGATCAGCACGACGCCGATCGCGCCGAGCTGCAGGAACACGTCCAGCCACATGTTGTGCGCCATGAAGACGGTGATCCGGTGGTCGATGATCCAGCCGTGGAACGCCGGGTCCCACGGCACCCAGGGGGAGGAGAAGCCGTTGCCGAAGACGGGGTGCTGCACGGCACGCTCCCACACCTTGCGCCAGATCTCGACGCGTCCGGTCAGATCCGAGGACTTGCCGAGCGCCCCGAAGACCGTGTTGCGGGCGAACCAGATCCCCGCGGCCCCGACGACCGCGACCGCGGCGAACACCGCGTACAGGCGCGTGCGCTGGGCGGGCCTGCGGGCGCGCCGGAAGAGCAGTGCCGCGCCGAGCACCAGCGCGCCGATCGCCAGCGAGGCGTACGCGGTCGCGGATCCGGCACGGAGGAAGAAGAACGCCGCCAGCGCGATCCAGATCAGCAGCGCCGGCCGGCGCCTGGCCCCCTGCGCGTACAGTAGCGCGAACACGACGAGGGCGATCGCGCAGAGGATGCCCAGGGTGTTCGAGTTCCCGACGATGCCCTGCAGGCGTCCGCCGTCGAAGAGATCGCCGCGCACCCAGTACCAGTGCGGATCCGGCTTCCCGGCGGGCAGATCGGAGAAGAACGGCAGCAGAGGGCGTCGGAGCACGAGCGCGACCCACAGCTCGAGGACGAGCGACAGGCCGAGGACCCACTTCAGCGCGCTGGACAGAGCGCGCGCGATCTCGTGCCAGCTGAGGGTGAACGCGATGAAGAGCGCCACCACGGTGATGGATGCCTGCAGCGTCCAGGTGAGCAGCGTCGCCGACGGCCACCTCGACCACAGCACCGACACCAGAGCGACGGCCAGGTAGCCGAGAGCCGCCCACGGCAGCCGACGCCAGGGGAATCGTGCGGGGCGGGCCAGCGCGATCCGCGGGACGGCGAGTCCGAGCGTGCCCAGCAGCAGCACGCCCAGCACGACGGCGGCGCCGTCGACGCCGAGCAGGTTGAAGACGGCGGTGTGCGCGAACACGCCGAACAGCAGCAGCACGATGTGCGCGCGCAGGAGCAGATGCCCGGTGGATTCGCGCGCCGGTGCGCTCGGCGGGGGTGCCGTGGAGAGTCGGGAGTGCTGCGCCATCGTGGTTCAGAGTACCGCGCGCCTCTCGGCGCGCCGGGAGCGCGGGCAGGTCTCCGACACGCCGACGCGACACGCCGAACGCGTCGAAGAACGTTCAACGGATGCTTGAGGGTTTACGATCCGCGACTTGACCCACGGGAATGACACGGGTGTAATTAGTTATGCAACGCGGCCCGCGGGGCACCCGGGGGGAAACGAGGGAGAGGGCGACATGACGGCATACCGTTCCGACGTTCCCGACGACTGGTTCGTCGATCCGGTCCAGTTGGGGGTCCCGGGCGTTCGCCGTCCGACCGAGGGCGATGACAACGCTCTCGCCTGGCAGAGCGAGGCGCTCTGCGCCCAGACCGATCCCGAGGCCTTCTTCCCGGAGAAGGGCGGATCCACCCGCGACGCCAAGCGGATCTGCACCTCGTGCGACGTGCGGGGCGAATGCCTCGAGTACGCGCTGAACAACGACGAGCGCTTCGGCATCTGGGGCGGGCTCTCCGAGCGCGAGCGCCGCAAGCTCAAGCGCCGCGCCGTCTGAGGCGGGCGCGCCCGACTCGCGCGAATGATGCGTCCGCCGGGAAAACGGTGACGCGCCCAGCCGGAAGCCTGCTCGTCCGGTTCGCCCGCTTAGGCTGACCCCGTCATGTCTGCCCGAGTACACGCCGTCCTCGTCGCCCGTTCGGGGTCGACCTCTCTCGCGCGCCTGCTGCGCGCCCTCGATGCGCTCGCCGCGCAGACCCGTCGGCCCGACGCGCTGACGATCGTCGCCTGCGGGCCCTCCTCCGCCATGCGCAGCAGTGTGCGCGTCGCGCAGTCGGCAGAGGCCGTCATCGAGACGAAGGCCTCCACGACCCTCGCCTCCGCCGTCGCCCTGGCCCTTCCCCGGGTCGCGAAGGACGCGGATCTGTGGATCCTCACAGACGACTGCGCGCCCGCACCCTCAGCGCTCGAGCAGCTCGCCGGCGCGCTCGAGCGGTCTCCGGCCGCGGCGATCGCCGCGCCGAAGCTGCTCAGCGATGTCGACGAGCACCGCATCGCCTCGTTCGGCCAGAGCATGACGCGGCTCGGCCGTGCCGTCGACCCGGCGCGCGGCGAGCTCGACCAGGGCCAGCTCGACGGTCAGGACGACACGCTGGGCGCCGACGTGCGCGGACTCCTCATCCGCGCCGGCCGCGGACTGCGCCCGGATCCGGGCCTGGGCGGACGCGACGAAGGACTCGATCTCGGTGTCAGGGCGCGCCTCGCCGGCGCGCGCATCGTGCTCGCCCCCGGTGCGCGGATCGCCGTCGACGACACGACCGGCGAAGGCACGGCCGCCGACGCGTACGCCCGGCGGCGCGCGCAGCTGCACCGGCGCCTCAGCTACGCGCCCGCGGCAGCGGTCCCGCTGCACTGGCTGTCCCTGCTCCCGCTGGCGCTGTGGCGTTCGATCACGCACCTCACCGGCAAGCGCCCGGCAGCGGTGCTGCCGGAGTGGGGCGCGGCCGGCGTCGCGATGGTCTCCGGATCCGCCGTGGCCCGGTCGCGGCGGGCGATCAAGGCCGACCGGAGCGCGTCCTGGGCGAGCATCGCGCCGCTCCGCATGACGCGCGCGCAGCTGCGCCAGCACCTCGACGACGGACACGGCACCGAGGCCGGTGTGCACGAGGAGCTCGGCTTCTTCTCCGGCGGCGGTGCATGGGCGGTGCTGGCGGCGCTGGTGGCCGGCGTCGCGCTCTTCGCCTCGCTGCTGGCGTGGCCCGCCCTCGGCGGGGGAGCGCTGCTGCCCATGCGCGAGACCGTCGCAGCGCTGTGGCGCGATGCCGCCTACGGGCAGCGCGGCTTCGGAGTGGGGGTGGTCGGCCCGGCCGATCCGTTCTCCGGGGTGCTGGCCGTTCTCGGGTCGCTGTGGCCGGGCGCGCCGTCGTTCTCCCTCGTGCTGCTCTGGGTCGCGGCGCTCCCGCTCGCGATGCTCGGCGGCTGGTTCGCGGCCACGCGGATCACGGATCGCCCCGGCCTGCGCATCCTCGCGGGGACGGTGTGGGCGCTGGCGCCGACCTTCCTCATCGCCCTCGCAGACGGCCGCCCCGCCGCCGTCCTGCTGCACCTGCTGCTGCCGTGGGTCTTCCACACCGTGCTCGTCGCGCAGCGCTCCTGGGGAGCCGCCGGAGCTGCGTCGCTGCTGACGGCGGCGAGCCTCGCCTGCGCCCCCTCGCTGGCTCCGGCGTTCGTGCTGCTGTGGCTGATCGCGATCGTGTGGCTGCTGGTGCTGCGTCGGGTGCGCGGCGCGGTGCGCATGGTCTGGGTGCTCGTGCCGTCCGTGGTCGTCTTCGCTCCGCTCGCGATCTGGCAGGCGGCGCGCGGAACGCTCTGGGCGCTCCTGTCCGACCCCGGCGCGATCCTCGCGGCACCCCAGGCGACGGCGGATGCGGCAGGGCGCCTTGCGCTGCTCGGCGGGCTGCCGACGATGGACCAGGCGGGCTGGCCCGCCCTGCTGCACGCGCACGGCGCGCCCTGGGTGCTCTGGCTCGCCGCGCCCCTCGGCGTGCTGGCCGTCGTCTCGACGATCACGCGGCGCTGGAGCGTCGGGATCGGATCCCTGCTCGTCGCCGCCACGGGTCTTGCGACGGCGTTCGCGGTCGTGGGCATCGCGGTCGCGTTCACGCAGTCCCAGGCCGTGCCGATCTGGCCGGGATCCGCGCTGAGCCTCGCCTGGATCGGCGTGCTCGGCGGTGCACTGGTCACACTCGACTGCGCCATCACGCGCCCGACGTGGCGAGGGCTGGCGGCCCTGGTCGCCGCCGCGGGAGTCGTGGTGTGCGCCGTGCCGACCGGCGTCTCCCTGGTCACGGGTGAGGCGACGATCCACCGCGGAGAGCTGACCACGCTTCCGGCCTACGTCAGCGCGCAGGCGCGGGGGGACCGCGAACTCGGCACCCTCGTGCTGACCGCTCAGCCGAGCGGCGCGCTCGGCACCACCGTCGTCTGGGGCGCGAGTGCGACCCTGGGCGCGCAGGCCACGATGGTGAGCACGGCGACCGCCCCGCAGGGCGTCGATCTCACCGAGCTCTCCGTCGACCTGGTCTCCGCGCGGCAGTTCGATGCGCCCAAGGCACTCGGCGCCCTCGGCGTGCGCTTCGTGCTCGTGGAGTCCGCCGCGGACAAGGAGACCTCCGCGGCGCGCTCGCTGCGGCTGCAGGCGGGCACCGCCCTGGACCAGCGCACCGGCTTCGTGCGCGTCGGCGAGACGCCCCGCGGCGTCCTCTGGCGCATGGAGGCGGCGCCGGCCGCCCGTCAGGGACTGACGGCCGGGCAGCGCGCGACGGCACAGCTCGTCGTCGCGATCGAGATCATCGTGCTGCTCGCCGCCCTCCTCCTGTCGATCCCGACGCGGTCGTCTCGTCGCGCCGCCCGGGCGGTCCCGCGCGCGGTCGGGGTGCTTCCCGAGCGCGCACCGCGTCCGGCCAAGCCCGAACGGGAGCGGCGGGCGCGTCCGCGGCGGAAGCCGAAGACGTCCCCGGAGTCGCTCGTGATCCCCGCCGTCGCCGGCGCCGGGTCCGCCGATCCCGCCGGTGAGGCGCCGGATGAGCAGAGCGCGCCGTCCGCGCAGGAGACGGCGGCGCCGGAGCCCGAGGCGGAGTCGACCACGAGCACCGAAGCCCTCCTCGACGCGGAGGAGACGGACGGCGTCGCGCCGCCGGAATCGGCGACCGAGGTCAACGTCGACGATGCGTCAGAACCCCGCACCGGATCCGCGCCCGCGAAGGAGGCCGACGAATGAGCAGCAGGACCTCCACGCGCGTGGTCGCCACGGGCGCCCGCCTGGTCGCCGGAGCCATCGTGTCCGCGGCGTGCGTCGCAGGCGCGGTGATCGCGGTCCCGGCCGCCTGGCCGACCGTCGAGCACACGGCGCAGCACGCGACGATCACGCCGGTCGCCGGAGACACGCTGCTCAGCTGCGCCGGATCCTTCCTCGCGCTCGGCCGGGACGCGTCGCAGGCGTCGCAACTGAGCGTCGCCGCGACCCCGCAGGTCGTGCGCGGCGCGGCGGGATCCGCGTCCCTCGACGCGATCGAGCTCGGCATGGCCGGGGTCCTGGACGACCAGGCGGCGCCCGGATTCAGCGCAGCGCCGGAGGGTCGCAAGCCCGCACTCGTCGCGGCGGCCCAATCGCTGACCGTGACCGCGGACGACCTCGCCGGCTTCGCCGCCTCGGCCTGCCGTCCGCCCAGCATGGAGTCGTGGATCGTCGGCGGCGCCGGAACCACCGGCTCGAGCGACATCCTCCTGATCGCCAACCCCGGTGCCGTCCCCGCGAACGTGGTCTTCACGGAGTACGGGTCGCAGGGCGGCACGCACTCGTCCGAGCTCGTCGTCCCCCCGCGCACCCAGTCGACGGTACCACTCGTCGCCGGATCGGCGGGGGAGAGCAGCCCGGTCGTGAAGGTGACCTCCAGCGGCGCCCCCGTGCGCGCGGCGCTGCAGTCGAGCCTGATCCGGATCCTCGACCCGGTGGGCGTCGACGTGCAGGACGCGATCGCCCAGCCGTTGAAGGACTTCTCCCTGCTGGGAGTGCGCGCCGTGGTCGGCTCCTCCGACGACGACAACGCCTCCACGGCGGTGCGTCTGCTGTCCCCGGATGCGGACGCCACGGTCACGCTGCAGCCGCGCAACGCCGCCGACGGGTCCAAGGTCGGCGAGCCGAAGACCGTGAAGCTCACCGCGGGCCAGGTCGGATCCGTGAACTTCTCCGCCCTCAAGCCCGGGCTGTACGGCATCGACGTGTCGGCGACGGCGCCCGTCGTCGCGGCGGCCTGGCAGACGACCGGCTTCGTGAAGGGGTCCGACTTCGCCTGGATGACGCCCGCGCCGACCATCACCGGGGAGACGGCGTTCGCGGTGGCCGACGGCCCCGCTCCCCAGCTGCACCTGCAGAACGCCTCCGATCAGGCGACGACGGTGCAGATCGCCCCGGTCTCCGGCGGCAAGGCGCAGAGCGTCGCGCTGAAGCCCGGCGGCGGGGCGACGATCGCCCTCACCGGCTCCACCACCTACACGCTGACGTCGCCGACCGCCGTGCGCGCAGCCGTGGCGTACTCGGGCATCGGACGCCTCGCCGGATATCCGGTGTGGGCCGCGGACGCGGCGGCGGCGCCCGTCACCGTGT
Organism: Microbacterium azadirachtae; assembly: GCF_000956545.1. Taxonomy (GTDB): domain Bacteria; phylum Actinomycetota; class Actinomycetes; order Actinomycetales; family Microbacteriaceae; genus Microbacterium; species Microbacterium azadirachtae. The sequence continues at coordinate 8,811 of NZ_JYIT01000081.1, read as the reverse complement.
ACCAGCGCTGAACGCGTCGATGGCCCCGGTGGTGCGGTGAAGACCGGGGTCGTCGGGCCGGGTCACTCGTCCGTGTCGAAGCCCCGCGGATCCATCTCCCAGGGCTCGCGGCCGATGTACTGCGCGGCCGCGCGGAAGACGGCCCCCTCGATCGCGATCCTGCGATGGGCGGCGTCGTCATGACCGGGCTCGAGCAGCCGCTCGATCGGCACGCGGAACAGCACGATGCGCTGCGCGGCGGTGTCGATGAGCCACCGGGGCAGCCCGTCGGCGTCGGAGTGCGACGGCATCGCAGCGATCTCGATGCGCACGGGTCGCAGATCCGGCCACATCGATCGGAGCAGCTCGACCGCCGATCCGACGTGCAGGTCGAACGTGTCGAGCCGGCCGTCGAGCGGGGGGAGCGGCGGCCGCACCACCGAGCTGCGGCCGAGCCGCCCGTGGCGGCCGTGCCGGTCTCCCCGACGCGGCGCGACGGCGGCACGACGGGGTCCACGAGCGCGACGCATGCGGCAAGTCTAAGCGGCGGGCGAGAGGTCCGCGGCTACCCTGAAAGGGATGTACGGACGACTCTGCTCCAAGGTGGGCTGCGCGCGCGAGGCCGTGGCGACCCTCACCTACGACTACGGCGACCAGATGGCGGCCCTGGGGCCCCTCGGCGTCGAGAACGACCCGCACGCGCACGATCTGTGCGCGATCCACGCCGAGCGCCTCTCCGTGCCCACCGGCTGGATCGTCGTGCGGCATGAGACCCTGCAGGCCTGACCGGCCCGCGGGTCGGATCCTCAGACTCCGACGTCGAGGCCGCTGAGCTTCTGCACCCGCTCGTCGGCGAGGCGCAGCGCACGGCTCTCCCGCTCGCGGCGCAGCACGGTCGCGGCGACCAGCACGACCTCCGGCGGGGCGGCGGGGACCGGTGAGATGAAGGCGGACGCCTCGGCGAGCAGTTCCTGCGCGATCCGGGCGCGGGCAGCCGGGAGCAGCTGCGGCGCGCTGTCCAGGAACTGCGAGATCCGCCGGGCGAGCCGGTCGGGCATGCGTGCGACGTCGGCGATCGCCGCCCACGCCTCCAGGCCGGGGGGCATCGCGATCGGCCGGGGCGAGAGCCGCGGCGTGCGCACCTTCTGGCAGTACGTGCCGGCGACGAGGTCGCCCAGGCGCTGCGAGCGGGCGGTGAAAGCCCCGGTGAGGAACGCGACCGCGCCGAAGGTCATATAGGTCTCGAACACGCCGACGAGCGCGCGGATGAAGGCGTGGCGGAAGCCGGCGGCGCCGCCGTCGACGCGCACGATCCGCCCGCCCACCGCGAGCCGGCCGAGACTGCGTCCGTGGGTGAGGGTCTCGATCGCGCAGGGCACGACGAGGAACGCGGTGACGAGGGCCAGGACGCCCAGGATCCGGTCGAGTGCGGAGTCGGCGATCGTGACGATCAGCCAGAGACGCACGGCGATGTAGCCGAGATAGATCGCCCAGCACAGGGCCCCGTCGATCAGCGCGCCCAGGGCCCGGAGGAAGAGCCCCACCGGCTGCACCTCGATCGCGACGGCCTCGCCGGAGAGCACCTCGTCGTCGCGGTCGAGGGCCGCGGAGTGCGCGCTCGCGGCCGTGCTCGAGGGCAGGGCATCCGACATGAGTACAGTAAAGCAGGTGGACGCCGACGCACTCGCCGATGCCAGGAGCCGCGAGTGGGCGCGCCTGGACGACCTCAGCCGGCAGCGTCTGGACGGCGCCGGGGTCGACGAGCTGATCACCCGCTACCGCGCGGCCTCGGCGGATCTCGCCGATCTGCGCAGCTCCGTCGGATCCTCGCCGCAGAGCGCGCACGTCTCGACGATCCTCGCGCGGGCGCGGCTGCGGCTCACCGGGCAGAGCGACAACGTGCTGCGCCAGACAGGGCGCTTCTTCACGCGTCAGCTCCCCGCGGCGCTGTACCGCCTCCGGTGGACCACCCTGGTGATCGCGCTCGCCAGCCTCGCCGTCATCGTCGTGGTGGCCGTGTGGATCACCTCGGATCCGGCGCTCGTCGCGGCCCTCGGGTCCAAGGCCGACCTGAAGTACTACGTCGACCACGCCTTCACCGAGTACTACACGGAGAACCCCGCCGCGACGTTCGCGGGCCTCGTGTGGACCAACAACGCCTGGATCGCCGCGCAGTGCGTGCTGTTCGGGATCACGGGGATCTGGCCCATCGTCGTGCTCATGCAGAACGCCGTGAACGTCGGCCTCGCCGTCGGCGTCATGTTCGCCTACGGTCGCGGCGACGTGGTGGTGCTGTATCTGCTGCCGCACGGGATGCTCGAGCTCACCTGCATCTTCGTCGCCGCGGCGGCGGGCCTGCACATCTTCTGGGCATGGCTGGTGCCGGGGGAGCGCGGCCGGGGCGAGGCGCTCGCCTCCGCCGGGCGATCGCTCGGCACGGTGGCGCTCGGACTCGTGTTCGCGCTCGGGCTCTCCGGCCTCGTCGAGGGCTTCGTGACGGGATGGGGCCTGCCGTGGCCCGTGAAGATCGGGATCGGCGCCCTCGCGCTGGCCGTCTTCCTCGCCTACATGCTGCTCGTGGGTCGACGTGCGCAGCGGCTCGGGGAGACCGGCGATCTCACGGAGTTCGAGGCGGGCACGCCGACGCTCGTCGCGGGCTGAGAACCGGATCCGGCGCTCGCCCCCTGCCGGGGTGGTCGCGGCGTGGTCAGCTCGAGGGGCGGGATCCCTGGTCGACGGGAACGTCGAACAGGGCGCGGTAGGTGAACCCTGCGATCAGCGCGCCGACGACGGGGAAGACCAGGAACACCCACAGCTGCAGCAGCGGCCCGACGCCGCCGTAGATCGCGGTCGCCAGAGAGCGGGCGGGGTTCAGCGAGGCGTTGTCGATCGGCAGCGTCGCCAGCACGCCCAGGGTGAGTGTGAAGCCGATCGCGACCCCGGCGAACGGCGTGCCCCGCACCGGGTGGGTGACGCCGAGGATCACGAACAGGAACAGCGCCGTGAAGACGACCTCGGCGATGATCGCGGCCCACGCGCCGAAGCCGCCGGGGGACAGCGTGCCCCATCCGTTGCTCGCGAAGCCCGCGTCCTGTGCGCGGGGCAGCCAGCCCTCCGGGCCGAACGTGCCGATCAGGGTGAGCACCGTGGAGGCGACGACGCCGCCGACGCACTGCGCGACCACGTACGGCCCGGCGTCCTTCCACGGGATGCGGCCGGCCGCGGCGGCGCCGAGCGTGACGGCCGGATTGAAATGGCCGCCCGAGATCGGCCCGAAGGCGTAGACGCCGACGAGCACCGAGAGCCCGACGGCGAGCGCGACGGCGAGGTAGATCGCCCCCTGCGCTCCGGGGTCGGTGAAGTGGTTCGATGCGAACAGGGCCGTGCCCATCGCGGCGGCGACCAGCAGGAACGTCCCGAGACCCTCGGCGACGAGGCGAGCGGGGAGCGGGGACGCCGGCGCCGCGGGCGATTCGATGCGGGACATGGGACTCCTTGCTGTCGGGCGCCGGGCGGGCGCCGCCCTCAGCGACACTACCGGCGAAGCCGTGCGCGGCACCGCAGCGCCGACGGCCCGCCCCGGGATCGGGACGGGCCGTCGGGCGTTCGCGCTGCGGTGGGCTCGCGGGATCAGCGCACGTCGAAGCGGTCGAGCTCGGCGACCTTGACCCACGCCTTCACGAAGTCGTCCACGAACTTCTCCTGGGCGTCGTCGCTGGCGTACACCTCGGCCAGCGCGCGGAGCTCGGAGTTCGAGCCGAACACGAGGTCGGCGCGGGTGCCCAGCCAGGTCTTCTCGCCGGTCGCGTCGTCCGTCGCCTGGAACGCGTGGGATCCGGGATCCAGCGGCTTCCAGGTCGTGTTCAGATCCAGCAGGTTCACGAAGAAGTCGTTCGTGAGCACGCCGGGGGTGTGCGTGAGCACGCCGTAGGGGGATCCGTCCCAGTTCGTGCCGAGCACGCGCAGACCGCCGACGAGGGCGGTCATCTCCGGGGCGGACAGCGTCAGCAGGCCCGCCCGGTCCACGAGCAGCACCTCGGCGGGGATCGCGCGCGCCACGTCGCTGACGTAGTTGCGGAAGCCGTCGGCCTGCGGGTTCAGGTACTGGAACGACTCGATGTCGGTCTGCTCCTGCGTCGCGTCGGTGCGCCCGGGGGTGAACGGGATCTCGACGGCGCGCCCCGCGGCCGCCGCGGCCTGCTTCACGCCGACGTTGCCCGCCAGCACCACCAGGTCGGCGAACGACACCTGCGCTGCGCCGGCGGCGTTGAACGCCTCCTGCACGCCCTCGAGCGCCGCGATGACGCGGGCGAGCTCGGCAGGCCGGTTGACCTCCCAGCTGCGCTGCGGCTCGAGGCGGATCCGGCCGCCGTTCGCACCGCCGCGCTTGTCGCTGCCGCGGAACGACGCGGCGGCGGCCCAGGCGGTGGAGACGAGGTCCGAGACGCTGAGCCCGGTCGCCGCGATCCGCTGCTCGAGGTCGGCGATCTCGGCCGGGCCGATCAGGGCTCCGGTGTGCGCGGGCAGGGGGTCCTGCCACAGCAGGTCCTCTGCGGGAACCTCGGGTCCGAGGTAGCGGCTCTTCGGGCCGAGGTCGCGGTGCGTGAGCTTGAACCACGCCCGGCTGTACGCGTCGGTGAACGCGGCCTGGTCGTCCTTGAAGCGCAGCGAGATCTCCCGGTAGACCGGGTCCTCGCGCAGCGCGAGGTCGGTGGTGAGCATCCGCGGCTCGCGGCGGCCCTCGCCGTGCGCCTCGGGCACCATGTCGGATCCGGCGCCGTCGGCCGGCTTCCAGTGCTTGCCGCCGCCGGGTCCTGTGGTGAGCTCCCAGTCGTAGGCGAAGAGGATGTGGAAGAACTCGTTGTCCCAGCGGGTGGGGTGGTAGGTCCAGGTGACCTCGAGTCCGGATCCGATGGTGTCGTTGCCGTGGCCGGCGCCGTGGCTGCTCTTCCAGCCGAGGCCCATCTGCTCCATCGGAGCGCCCTCGGGCGACTCTCCGACGTTGCCGGCTTCGGGGGCCGCGCCGTGCGTCTTGCCGAACGTGTGACCGCCGGCGATGAGGGCGACCGTCTCCTCGTCGTTCATCGCCATGCGGCCGAACGTCTCACGGATGTCCTTCGCGGCGAGGAGCGGGTCGGGGTTGCCCTCCGGTCCCTCGGGGTTCACGTAGATGAGGCCCATCATCGTGGCGGCGAGGGGCTTCTCGAGCGAGCGCTCGCCCTGCTCGTCGGTGCTGATGCGGGCGCTCGAGTCGAGCCAGATCTTCTCGGATCCCCAGTACACGTCGTCGTCCGGCTCCCACACGTCGGGGCGGCCGCCCGCGAAGCCGAAGGTGGGCATGCCCATCTCCTCGTGCGCGACGTTGCCGGCGAGGATCATCAGATCGGCCCAGCTCAGCGCCTTGCCGTACTTCTTCTTGACCGGCCAGAGCAGGCGGCGGGCCTTGTCCAGGCCGACATTGTCGGGCCAGCTGTTCAGCGGCGCGAACCGCTGCTGACCGGTGCCGCCGCCACCGCGGCCGTCGAAGACGCGATAGGTGCCCGCGGAGTGCCACGCCATCCGGATCATCAGCGGGCCGTAGTTGCCGAAGTCGGCGGGCCACCAGGGCTGCGACTCGGTGAGGAGGGCCGCGATGTCCTTCTTGACCGCGTCGAGGTCGAGGGTCGCGAAAGCGGCGCGGTAGTCGAAGTCCTCGCCGTGCGGGTCGCCGACCGCGGGGTTCTTCGCGAGCTGGCGCAGGTTGAGGCGCTCGGGCCACCAGTCGGTGTTGCCGGTGCGGCCGCCCGCGGGGCGTGCCGCTCCTCGGCCGGCGTGATCGATGGGGCATTCCGCGGTGTTCTGGGATGCTGTGCGGGTCGCAGCAGCGTTCGTGTCAGACAAGGCAGATCCTTTCTCTCTTCTGGGTGGCTTTTCTGGCGCGCCGATCACCGCTCCCCGGAGACGGTTCCCCGGCGGCGGTCGGCGTGCGTCTCGGTCACGCGGAGTCGTGCACCTCGTCGCAGGCGGCGCAGATCGCGCGGTAGGTGACGGAGGCCTCGAGCAGCCGCATCCCGTGGTCCTCGGAGGGATGCAGGCACGGCGACGCCCCGACCGCGCACGCGACGACCTCCAGGCGTCCGCACCGCACGCACTGCATGTGGTGATGGTTGTCGTCCGGCTCCACCTCGAACAGCGCGCGGTCGGCGTCGGGCAGGCTCACACGGCGGACGATGCCCGCCGTGGCCAGATCCCCGAGGATCGCGTGCACGGTCGGCAGCGCGATGTCCGCACCCGCGACCGCGTTGTGGATCCGGTCCGCCGAGCTGTGCGGGGCGAGGGCCAGCGCCTGCAGTACGGCGATGCGCTGCACCGTGACGCGCAGTCCCGCGCCGCGGATGATCGCCGAGGTGTCCATGCCTCCACCGTAGCCTTTTCCTGAATGATTCAGGAAAACGGGCGCGGGTCGGCGTGTCGTCGCCGAGGAATCCCGCCCCGGCGGACGCCGCGCGCTCAGAGACGGCCCGCGGCCTTCAGATCGAGGTAGCGGTCGGCGATGCGCGGCGGGAGGTCCTCGGGATCCGCGGCGAGCGGCTCGGCCCCGGCGCGGCGGATCGCGTCGGCCACGCGGGCGGCGTCGGCCAGCGTGCGCTCGGCCGCGGCGGCGAGGTACACGTCCTCCCGGGAATCGCGGGCACGCGCGAGGTCGGCGATCGCGACGTCGGTCGCGGAGCCCACGAGGATCGTCGTGGCGCGGGAGGCGGTCGGGAACGCGCCCAGGAACGAGCGGGCGCTCTCCACGGCGTCCTGCGCGGTGAGCACCACGATCAGCGACGGGCGGGTCGTCACCGTGCGGATCGCGGCGAACGCCGCGCCCCAGTCGGTGTCGACGAGCCGGGCGTGCACCGGGGCCATGGCGTCGGACAGCGCGGGCAGCAGCGCGGGGCCGTCGACCCCGCTGACCCGCCCACGCACGGTGCGGTCGAACAGCAGCAGGTGCACGTGGTCGCCCGCACGCTGCGCCAGCGCGGCCAGCAGCAGGGCCGACTCGTACGCCGCGTCCAGCCGTGTGCCGTCACCGACCCTTGCCGCCGCCGTGCGTCCGGTGTCGATCAGGATCACGACGTGCCGATCGCGCTCCGGACGCCAGGTGCGCAGCATGGTCGTCCCCGCGCGAGCGGTGGCGCGCCAGTCGATCGAGCGCACATCGTCGCCGCGCACGTACTCGCGCAGCGAGTCGAACTCGGTGCCCTGACCGCGCACCTGAACGCTCGTGTTGCCGTCGAGCTCGCGCAGGCGCGCCAGCCGGGAGGGCAGGTGACGGCGCGAGGTGAACGGCGGCAGGATCCGGATCGCGCCGCGCACCCGGTGGCGTCCCTGGCGACCGGCGAGGCCCAGCGGCCCCGTGGAGCGCACGGCGATGAACTCGCTCGACAGCTCGCCCCGGCGGCGGGGGAGGAGCGTGATCGACAGCCTGCGGCGCTCGCCGGCGGGCAGGTCCAGGCGCATCCTGCCCCGCTCCGACGCGCCCGCGGTGGGCTGCCAGCCGTCCCGGAGGGTTCCCCGCAGCCGTCGCTCGCCGAGGTTCTGCACGACCACCGTCGCGGTCGCCGGCTCCAGCTGACGCCCCCGGCTCGGCACGTCCCGCGTGATGCGCAGGGCGCCGAGCGGAGCGGCGAGCAGCACGTCGATGCCGACGAGCACGGCGCACAGCGCGAGCCAGCCGAGCAGCACGGACCACGGCGGCACCCCGAGGGCGTCGAGCAGCACGATCGGCACGACGCCGAGGGCGGCGACGATCACGAGGCGACCGGTGAGGAACATGGAGGCGTCTCCGGGGTCAGATCGGGACGCGGGTCTGCTGCACGACGCTCGTCAGCACGGCGTCGGCGGAGACGCCCTCCATCTCCGCGTCGGGCCGCAGCTGCAGGCGGTGCCGCCAGACCGGGATCAGCATCGTCTGCACATGATCGGGGGTGACCGCGCTCGATCCGTTGAGCCAGGCCCAGGCCTTGGCCGCCGCCAGCAGAGCGGTGGAGGCGCGGGGGCTGGCGCCCAGCTGCACCGACGGCGACTGCCGGGTGGCGCGCGCGAGATCGACGACGTAGCCGAGCACGTCGTCCGTCACCTGCACGCGTCCTGCCGCCTGCTGCGCGGCGAGGATCTCCTCCGCCGTGACCACGGGATGCAGGTCGGTGAGCGCGCGCGGCGAGAACCCGTCGGCGTGACGGCGCAGCACGGAGACCTCGGCGTCGCGCTCCGGCATGCCGACGACGAGCTTCATGAGGAAGCGGTCCAGCTGGGCCTCCGGCAGCGAGTAGGTGCCCTCGTGCTCGATCGGGTTCTGCGTGGCGGCGACGAGGAAGGGATCGGGCAGCGGCAGGCTCGCGCCGTCGGACGAGACCTGGCGCTCCTCCATGGCCTCGAGCAGGGCGGCCTGGGTCTTCGGCGGCGTGCGGTTGATCTCGTCGGCGAGCAGGATGTTGGTGAACACCGGACCTCGGCGGAACTCGAACTCGCCGGTCCTTGCGTCGTAGACGAGGGATCCGGTGACGTCGCCGGGCATCAGGTCAGGGGTGAACTGCACGCGCTTCGTGTCCAGGCCCAGCGCGCGGGAGAAGGAGCGCACCACCAGCGTCTTCGCGACGCCGGGCACGCCCTCGAGCAGCACGTGTCCGCGGGCGAGCAGCGCGACCAGCAGACCGGTCACGGTGCCGGCCTGGCCGACCACGGCCTTGTCGACCTCGGCGCGCACGCGCTGCATCGCCTGTCGCAGCGCGGCGTCCTCCGATGCCGGCGCGGGCGTCGGCACGGCCGGGGCCGGGGCCGAGGGCGCGCTCGGCCCCGGCCCCGGCC
>NZ_JYIT01000080.1 GCF_000956545.1 Microbacterium azadirachtae | reverse complement strand
GGGCAGTGGGGAGGACGACCTGGGTGACGGTCAACGTTGCGCTCATCGTTGACCAGTATCCTCGCCCGGGCTGTGCGCCGGGAAGGAGCCGGACCCGTGAATTTCCCCGGTTCCGGGGCGAGCGGCGACCCCGCGTACTCTGGGCGGGTGCCCGAGTTCCCGTACGCGCGCCTGCGCCGGTTCCCCGATGTCGAGGCGCCGAACCTGCAGGCCTGGGACGCGACGGACGAGCTGCTCGTCACAGCGGCGCTGGCCGAGGCTGCAGACCGCGACATCGACGGATCCGCGATCGCCGTGATCGGCGACGGGTACGGCGCCCTCACGCTGCCCCTCGTCGCCGCGGGCCTCGCCGGCGTGCGCGTGCATCAGGATCTGGTGACGGGCCGCCGTGCGCTCGCCCGCAATGCCGCCGCCCTCGACCTGACCGGTTTCGCGCCGCACGAGCTCGACGCCGAGCTGCTGCGCGGCGCGCGGCTCGTGCTCCTGCAGCTGCCGAAGGGGCTCGCCGAGCTCGAGGAGATCGCCGACGCGGTCGCCCGCTGGGCGGCGCCCGACGCGGTGCTGCTCGCCGGCGGCAGGGTGAAGCACATGACCCTCGCGCAGAACGAGGTGCTCGCACGGTTCTTCGCGCGCGTGCAGCCGCAGCGCGGGGAGCGCAAGTCGCGCCTGATCCTCGCCGCCGAGCCGCGACCGGTCGCCGCGGATCCGCCCTTCCCGGTGTCGTCGCCGCACCCGGAGTTCGGGCTCACGCTCTGCGCGTACGGCGGAGCGTTCGCCGGCGATCGCGTGGACATCGGCACGCGGGTGCTCCTGGAGGTCATGCGCGAGCGTGCGCAGGATCTCGTGGCCCTCGCCCGGCGTGACGGATTCACAGCGGTCGACCTCGGCTGCGGTACCGGCGCGCTCGCCGCATCCCTGGCCGTCGCGGCACCGCAGGCGCGGATCATCGCGACCGACCGCTCGGCCGCCGCCGTGCGCTCGGCCCGCGCCACGATGGCGGCGAACGGCGTGGCGGCCCGCGTGGACGTGACCCTCGACGACGCCGGATCCGCGATCCCGGAAGGATCGGTGGATCTGATCCTGTTGAACCCGCCGTTCCATCTGGGCGCGAGCGTGCACGAGGGCGCGGGCCGCCGGCTGATCGATGCCGCCGCGCGGATGCTCCGTCCCGGGGGCGAGGCATGGACCGTGTTCAACTCGCACCTCGATCACCGTCGGGCGCTCGCGGCGGCGGTCGGAGAGACGGTGCAGCTGACCCGCACCCCGAAGTTCACGGTGACCCGGTCGGTGCGGCGCTGACCGTTCCCGAACCGCAGGATCCGCGGTGACATACCGACGGATTTGCCTCCGGATCAGGATCTCGTTACGTTGGAATGCGGGCCTTGTGGCCCCAAGACCAGTCCGCGGCCGCGTCCTTCTTTCGACTCTGCTGTGCACGAAGAGGCGCGGGCGTACGGTCGATGATCTCTGTCGAGGATCCGAAATCCTCCTCCTGCGCCGCCTGCACGGCTTCGTCGAAGCGGCCCCGTGATCGTCACCCGGGCGTGACCGATGCAGGCCTCCCGAACCGGTGAGGCCGCGGGGGAAACGTGTCCGAAACCGCTCTGGAAGCGCGTCATCTGTTCAAGGTGTTCGGGAGGAACCCGAACCAGGCCATCCGGCGCCTCAAGGCCGGCGAAACCCGATCCGAGGTGGCCGACGCCGGCACCGCCGCCGTGATCGACGCCAGCTTCACCGTCAACCGCGGCGAGATCTTCGTCATCATGGGCCTGTCCGGATCCGGCAAGTCGACGATCATCCGCATGCTCAACGGCCTGCACGAGGCGACCGACGGCTCCGTCCTCGTCGCCGGCGACCCCATCACGGGCATCCCCGCCTCGCGTCTGCGGGAGATCCGCCGCGACCGCGTGTCGATGGTGTTCCAGCACTTCGCGCTGCTGCCGCACCGCACCGTGGCCGCGAACGTGGCCTATCCGCTCGAGCTCAAGGGCGTCGGCAAGGCCGAGCGCCTGGCCAAGGCCGAGGAGATCCTGGGCCTGGTGGGGCTCGAGGGGCAGGGCGAGAAGCTCCCCTCCGAGCTGTCCGGCGGGATGCAGCAGCGCGTCGGCATCGCCCGCGCGCTCGCCGCCGACACCGACATCCTGCTCATGGACGAGGCGTTCAGCGCGCTGGATCCGCTGATCCGCCGCGAGATGCAGGAGCAGCTGCTCGAGCTGCAGCAGAAGCTCCACAAGACCATCGTGTTCATCACGCACGACCTGAACGAGGCCATGTTCCTCGGCGACCGCATCGCCGTGATGCGCGACGGCCGCATCGTGCAGATCGGCACGCCGGAGGACATCCTCACCGACCCGGCGAACAGCTACGTCGAGCAGTTCGTGCAGGACGTCGACCGCGCCCGCGTGCTCACGGCGGCGAACGTCATGGAGCGTCCGCGTCCGGTCGTCTCGGAGAACGCCGGACCTCGCACCGCGCTCAAGCAGATGCGCGACGCGTTCATGTCGGCCACCTATGTGGTCGGGCGCGACCGCAAGCTCATCGGCATCGTCACCGACCGCGACGTGGTGAAGCTGATCCGTCGCGGTGAGAGCAGAATCACCTCCGCGCTCAAGCCCGCCGCGCAGGTGGTCGACGAGGACGAGATCCTGATGAACCTGTTCATCCCCGCCGTGGAGTCGCCGCTGCCGCTCGCCGTGGCGGACGCGGAGGGACGCCTCGTCGGCGTCATCCCGCGCATCACGCTGCTCGCGGCCCTCGGCCCGGGCGCCGGCGCCACGGGCGAGATCAACCTGCCGGTGCTGCCGCTGCCGCAGGCGGAGGTCGACGCCGTGCTCGACGACGGCTGGACGGCCCCCGCCGCCGGCTCCTCGCCGACCACGCCGGATGCGCCGACCGAGGAGGTCACCCGATGAACGTCCTTCCCCTCGGATCCTGGGTCGCCGTCGCGGTCGACTGGATCAAGGCCAACCTCGACGGCCTGCTGCACGTCATCTCGACCGTGGTCTCCTTCCTCGTCGACGGCCTGAGCTTCGTGCTGCTGATGCCGTGGTTCTACGTCGTGATCCTCATCGCCGCGCTCATCGCGTGGCTGGTGCGCTCCTGGAAGCTCGCGATCGGCACCGTGCTCTCCTTCGGGGTGATCGTCGCGATGGGCCTGTGGGTCCCCGCGATGCAGACGCTCGCGCTCGTGCTCGTCGCCGGTGTCGTCACCGTGCTGATCGCGATCCCGCTCGGGATCTGGTCCGCGCGCAACGCCACGGTGCGCGCGGTGCTCAAGCCCGTGCTCGACTTCATGCAGACGATGCCCGCCTTCGTCTACCTCATCCCCGCGATCGTGTTCTTCAGCATCGGCGTCGTGCCGGGGCTCGTCGCGACGGTGATCTTCGCCCTTCCCCCGGGCGTGCGCTTCACCGAGCTCGGCATCCGCGGAGTGGACTCCGAGACGGTCGAGGCAGGGCAGTCGTTCGGTGCGACGCCGGGCCAGATCCTCCGCGGGATCCAGCTTCCGCTCGCGATGCCGACCATCCTCGCCGGCGTCAACCAGGTGATCATGCTCGCGCTGTCGATGGCCGTCATCGCCGGAATGGCGGGGGCCGATGGGCTCGGCAAGCTCGTGGTCGAGGCGATCTCGACCGTGAACATCGCCAAGGGCGTCGAGGCAGGTCTCGGGGTCGTGCTGATCGCGGTCTTCCTCGACCGGGTCACCGCGTCGCTGGGCTCGCTCGGTCAGCAGCCGTCGTCGCTGCTCGGCGTTCTCGCGCGCCGTCGCGCCGCGCGGCGCCTGGCGGCGGTTCCCGCCGTCGCCGGCGACACCCCTGCACCGACCGTCGAAGAGAAGGAGCTGCAGAATGCGTAAGTCCAAGATCGCCGCCGTCGCGGCACTCGGCGTCGCGGCCGCCCTCGCCCTGGCCGGATGCGCGAGCGACGGCGCGGGCGGCACGCTCGAACTGGCAGGCAAGGCGCCGGCGAAGAGCTCCGGATCCGGAGACAAGGGCACGATCACGATCGGCTTCCTGCCGAGTTGGACCGACGGGCTGAGCACCGCGTACCTGCTGCAGGATCAGCTCGGCAAGCTCGGCTACGACGTGAAGATGCAGACGCTCTCCGACGCCGGTCCCCTCTACGCGGGCCTGTCCCAGGGCGACGTCGACATCTTCCCGTCGGCCTGGCCCGAGGTCACGCAGAAGGCGTACATGGACAAGTACAAGGGGTCGATCGACGATCTCGGCACGTACTACGACAACGCCCGCCTCACGATCGCGGTGCCGACCTACAGCGACATCGACTCGATCGACCAGCTCACGGGGAATGCCTCGAAGTTCGGGGGGAAGATCATCGGCATCGAGCCGGGAGCCGGTCTCACCGCGCAGACGCAGAAGATGCTGCCCGCGTACGGTCTCGACGGCGAGTACCAGCTCGTCACGTCGTCGACCGCGGCGATGCTCACGGAGCTGAAGTCGGCGACCGACAAGAAGCAGGACATCGCCGTCACGCTGTGGCGTCCGTTCTGGGCCAACAGCGCCTTCCCGGTGAAGGATCTGAAGGATCCGAAGGGCGCGATGGGCAAGCCGGAGGGCCTGCACTTCCTGGGCGCGAAGGGCTTCGCCGAGAAGCATCCCGACGCCGCGGAACTGATCTCGAAGATCACGCTCGACGATGCGCAGTACGGCTCGCTCGAGGACCTGGTAGTGAACCGGTTCGGCGAGGGCAAGGAGCCCCAGGCGATCGACGCGTGGGTCGAGAAGAACGCCGGCCAGTTCGACTGGGTGAAGAAGTAGGGCCCTTCGCTCGTGTGACGCCCGTCCCTCTGCGACGCCTGCAGGACCCCGATACGGAGGCATGACCAGATCCGCGAACGGGCCCTGCAGGCGTCGCACGATCCTGCAGCCGTCCCAGCCCGTCGCCGGCGCTCCCACCGGGCCGAGGCGGCTATGCTGTACCCCCGTGGGGTATTGGATCCGGAGCCGCGACACGTCGTCGACGTGGTCGCTGCGGATCCTGCTCCTCGTCTCCGCAGTGATCGTCGGACTGCTCGGCATGCATATGCTCGCAGGGCATGGCACGCCGGCAGCCGGGGAGCACCCCCTGCCCGGCCCGACCTGGAGTGCCGTGATCGCAGATCACGCGATCGCCGAGCCCACGCACGGCTGCGCCGATTGCGCCGAGCATGCGTCGATCGCGTCCTCCTGCGTGCTCGCGCCGATCGCTCCCGCCGCCCTTCCTGGGCCTCCTGCGGAAGACCTCCGTCCCGCGCTCGCCGTCGTCGTCGCCTCCACGGCGCCGGTCTCGGCGGATCCGCGTCCGCCGAGCATCTCCGTGCTCTGCATCAGTCGCAGATGAGTCGACGCCGGAGCGTCCCGTCATCGCCGGAAGCCGGTGGACGCCCCGGGAGAGACCACGCGCCCGCTGTCCAGCGGGGCGCGTCATCGACGACGAAAGCAGAGACACCATGACCATCCGCACTGTCCACCGCGTCCTCGCGATCGGCGCGATCGCCATCGCAGGAACCGCGCTCACCGCGTGCGCGCCGACCACCACCCACTCAGGGATGCCCGGGATGACGCACGCTGCGGGGCCGACCCCCTCGGCGACGGCGAACGACGCCGATGCGATGTTCGCGACCATGATGATCGAGCACCATCGGCAGGCGATCGAGATGAGCGATGCCCTGCTCGCCAAGACAGGCGTCGACCCCCGGGTCGTCGATCTGGCGACCAGGATCAAGGTCGCGCAGGCGCCGGAGATCACGACGATGCGCGGGTGGCTCGCCGACTGGGGCGTGCCGTCCGCAGCCCCGGGATCCATGGATCACGGGGACGGCATGATGAGCGACGCCGACATGGCCGCGCTCGACGCCGCGTCCGGCCCGGAGGCGGCGAAGCTGTTCCTCGAGCAGATGATCGCGCACCATGAGGGCGCGGTCGTGATGGCGCGCACCGAGAAGGCCGACGGCCTGGATCCCTCCGCCGTCGCGCTCGCGGTCGCGATCATCCGTGCGCAGACCGCCGAGATCGCAGAGATGAAGGGACTCCTGGCGCAGCTCTGACGACCACCGGGGCGGTCCGCTCGTCGGCGGACGCCCCTCCGGCTCGCTGGTCGCGGATCGCGCGCATTCCGCAGGGAAAGCCGCGATCTGCGACCAGCGAACGACCGGGAGCGGGCGGAAGTCAACCGGCTGTCCGGATCCGGGGGCCGCGCGTAGCCTTCCGGTATGGACGGCTTCGCGGCGGTCGACTTCGGCTTCGCGCGTGAGGTGCTCCAGCGGGGCATCGCAGCGCTCTACCTCGTCGCGTTCCTCAGCACGCTGAACCAGTTCCGTGCGCTGCTCGGCGAGCACGGCCTGCTGCCCGCGCCCGAGCTCCTCGCCTGGGCGGGGAACTCCGACCGCGCGCGCCGGCTGCTGCGCCCGACTCTCTTCCTGCGCATCCGGTACACCGACCGGCGGCTCGTGGCGCTCTGCACCGCGGGGATCGTCGTGTCGCTGTCGCTCGTGACCGGGATCCCGCAGCTCGCACCGTCCTGGGTGCCGATGGCGTGCTTCCTGCTGCTCTGGCTCGGGTACATGTCGATCTCGTCGATCGGGCAGACCTTCTACGGGTTCGGCTGGGAGATGCTGCTGCTCGAGGCCGGGTTCCTCGCCGCATTCCTCGGATCCGCCTCCGAGCCGCCGCCGACCGTCGTCATCGTGCTGTTCTGGTGGCTGGTCATCCGGCTCGAATTCGGCGCCGGCATGATCAAGATCCGCGGCGGGCACGAGTGGCGCGACCTCACCGCGCTCATGTACCACCACGAGACGCAGCCCATGCCCGGGCCGCTCAGCAGACAGGCGCATCTGCTGCCGCCGTGGTTCCACCGGCTCGAGGTGGTGGGCAACCACGCGGCCCAGCTCGGCGCCCCGTGGCTGCTGCTCGCGCCGGTCCTCGGGCTCTGGGTCCCGGGGCCCGTCCCCGCGATCATCGGGACGGTGGGCGCGGGCATCGTGATCGCGACCCAGCTGTGGCTCGTGTCCACCGGCAACTTCGCGTGGCTGAACGGGGCGACGATCGTGCTCGCGTTCTCGGCGATCGGGATGCCTTCGGGCGCTCCGCGGCACACGATCACGGCTCCGCCGTGGGTCATCGACGGGCTCTGGCTGCCCTGGCTCGTCGTCACCACCGGCGTCGGGGCGCTGTACGTCTGGCTCTCGGTCCCCGCGGTGCGCAATCTGTTCTCGCGACGACAGGCGATGAACGCCTCGTTCAACCGCTGGCAGCTCGCGAACGCCTACGGCGCGTTCGGCACGGTGACCAAGGAGAGGATCGAGATCGTCGTCGAGGGCACGATGCTCGTCGACGCGGATCCGGATCCGGTCGGAGGGCAATGGCGCGAGTACGGGTTCAAGGGCAAGCCCGGGGATCTGCATCGGGTCCCTGCGCAGTTCGCGCCGTACCATCTGCGCCTGGACTGGCTGATGTGGTTCCTGCCGCTGGGGCGCATGTACGAGGACTGGTTCGCGATGCTGCTGGTGCGGCTGCTCGAGGCGGACCCCCCGACGCTCCGGCTGCTGCGGCACGATCCGTTCGACGGCGCCCGGCCCGCGCAGGTGCGCGCCGTGGCCTATCGCTACCGGTTCGCCACCCGTGCCGAGCATCGCGAGAGCGGGCGGGTGTGGATGCGCGACCGTCGCCGCGTCGTGGTGCGGCCGCTGTCGCTGGGCGAGGACTGACGGCGCGCGGCGGGCGCGTGCGCATATCGTCCGCGTATCGATAACCGGATACGCCCGGGCAACGCCGGGCTCGGTTGACTCGTCCCATGCGATCGCCGGCTTCGGAACTCGTCGTCCATGAGGACGCGCTCCGCGAGAACACCGCGCGGTTCCATGCCCTCACCGGGGGCCGGCTGATGGCGGTCCTCAAGGCCGACGCGTTCGGGCACGGGGACATCGTCTCCTCGGTTCTCGAGTCGGGGGCGGGATCGATCGGCGTGACCAGCATCGACGAGGCGCTCGCGCTGCGCCGCGCGGGCGTCGACGCTCCGATCCTGAGCTGGCTCAACACGCCGGACGCCGACGTCGAGACGGCGCTGCGAGCGCGCATCGATCTCGCGGTCCCGAATCTCGAGCTGCTCTTCGCGATCGCCGCAGCAGCGCAGGCGACGGGGACCGTGGCCCGCCTTCACCTGCACATCGATGTCGGCACCGGTCGCGACGGCTGCCCGCCGCGCGAGTGGGCGACGCTATGCGCCCTCGCGTGGGAGCACGAGGGCACGGGTGCCGTGCGCGTCGTGGGCGTCATGGGGCACCTGTCCTGTGCCGACGACCCGCGGAGCGGCCAGAACGTGCGCGAGCGGCTGATGTTCGACAACGCGGTCCGCACCGCCCGTCGGCGCGCCCTGCGTCCGCACCTTCTGCACCTCGCCGCCACCGCGGCGACGCTCACCGGCACCGCAGCCGGATATGACCTGCATCGCATCGGCGCGGGGCTCTTCGGCATCGATCCGTCCCGCACGACCGACGACCTGCGGCCCGCCCTGACGCTGACCTCGACGGTCGTGTCGTCCCGTGAGGCGCCGGCGGGCACCGGTGTCGGATACGGCCACGACTTCGTCACCCCTTCCCGCACCTGCCTGGCGCTGCTGCCGCTCGGCTACGCCGACGGGCTCCCGCGTGCGGCGTCCGGGCGGGCGGAGGTGCTGGTGCGCGGCCGGCGGCGACCGCTCGTGGGCAGGTTCTCGATGGACATGGTCGTCGTCGACACCGGCGACGCGCTGCTGCGGCCCGGTGAGCGTGTGACGGTCTTCGGCCCCGGCCGCGACGGGGAGCCGACCGTCGCCGAGTGGGCGGCGTGGGCGCGCACGATCGAGCACGAGATCGTCACCGGCGTGGGCGCCCGCGGATCCCGCATCCGTCGAACCCTCGACGCATCCCCCCGAACCACGTCCCTGCCAGGAGAAGCACGATGCCTCAGCACACCCCCCGCCGGATCGCCGTCATCGGAGGCGGCGCGAACCCCGAGCATGCGGTCTCCCTCGCGTCCGCGGCCGGCGTCACGCGAGCCGTCCGCGCGCTGAGGCACACGGCGGTCCCGCTCACCATCGGCCGGGACGGCGCGTGGCGGGACGAGCAGGACGTCGCACTGCCCGCCGCTCGCGCGGTCGAGATCCTCACCGGCTGCGACGTCGCGTTCCCCGTCCTGCACGGCGCCCACGGCGAGGACGGCGCGATCGCGGGTCTGCTCGAGCTGTGCGGCGTCCGCTTCGCCGGATCGCCGGTCCGGGCCGGCGCCCTGGGGATGGACAAGCACGCCACGAAGCTGATCGCCGCCTCGCTGGGGATCGCGACGGCGGACGCGCGTCTCGTCGGGGCCGGATCCGACGCGGTGGGCACCGGCTTGACGCTCCCTGTCGTCGTGAAGCCCGCGGGCGGTGGATCCAGCAACGGGGTCTTCGTGGTCGCAGATCCCGGCCGTGTGGCCGACGCCGTGGAACGGGCGAGGGTGTTCGGGGATCCGGTGCTGATCGAGGAGTACGTGACCGGCCGGGAGGTCGACGTCGCCGTCTTCCGTGATCGGCACGGCGCGCTGCGCATCGGCGCCACGCTCGAGATCTCCGTGGCGCCGGGGGACGTGTTCGGGGCGACGGAGAAGTACGACGGCAGCGCCCGCTTCACGGTGCCCGCACCGATCGGCGACGCCGACGAGGCGGGCGTCCGTTCGGCGGCGACGCGCCTCTACGACGCACTCGGGTGCGCCGGGGTCGCCCGGTTCGACTTCTTCGTGACCGCCGACGGGCCGGTGCTCAACGAGGTGAACACGACACCGGGGATGACCGAGCTGTCCCAGGTGCCGCTGATGTACGCGGCGACGGGTCTCGACTACACCGGTCTGATCGCCGAGCTCCTCGACGCCGCGCACCCGCGGGTTCAGGAGGGGGAGCGCGGTGATGAGCGGCACTCCGGCGTGCCGAACGAGTCCGGATCCGCCGCGTGACCGGTGCCGGGACGACGCCCAGGCCCCGGTTGGCCTGGGCGGACACCGCCAAGGGTCTGCTGATCGTCCTCGTCGTGTTCTGGCACGTCGTGATGAAGAGCTACCTCACGATCGACTGGAGGCTGGGGATCCCCCTCCCCGGAGTGTGGGGGCTCGTCTCCGACATCGCGTACCCGGTGCGGATGCCCCTGTTCTTCCTCATCTCCGGGTGCTTCGCCGCGAACGCCGTCGTCCGGCCGTGGGCTGCGGTCTGGCGCAGCAGAGTCGTGCGCTTCCTGTATCTGTACCTGCTCTGGACGCTCATCCACACGGCGACGATGCAGGCGTTCCCCGACTTCCCGACCCTGGTCCCGAGATCCGTCGCGGAGTTCGTCGAGGCGATCACGATCAGCCCGCCGAACGCCTGGTACCTCTACGCACTCGCGCTGTACTTCCTCGTCGCGAAGGCGCTGCGGCGCCTGCCGGCCTGGATGCCCCTGGCGGCCGCCGCCGCGCTGACGACCGCCGTGGGGGCGGGGCTCATCGACGTCGTGAGCAATCGCGGATCGCTGCTCGCCAACCTGCTCTACTTCCTCATCGGCACCACGTTCTCGCGGCGGATCATCGGTCTCGCGGCCCGCCCGCGTCCTCTGCTCGCGACCGCGTCCGCGGCGCTCTACCTCGGCGCCTTCGCGGTGGTGCGGGCGACCGGGACGGACCGGGTCCCCGGGGTGTGGCCGGCGGTGGCCCTCGTCGGCGTCGGGGCGGGGATCGCCGTGGCCCCGCTGCTGGCGGCGGTGCCCCGGCTCGGTCGAGGTCTGGCGCGGCTCGGCTCGCGCACGCTGCAGATCTACGTGATCCACATGCCGGTCCTCGCGCTCGCCGACTCCCTCGTCGCGCAGCCGGTGTCGGACGCCGGCCGGCCGGTGCAGCTGGCGGCGGCCGTGCTGCTGCCCGTCGTCCTCACGGCGGCGGTCATCGCCGCCAGCGTCGCCGTCGGTGCGCTGATCACCAGGGACAGGCTGTCATGGCTCTTCGACCTGCCCGCGCTGCGCCTCGCCCGGGGATCCCGTTCCCCGCGACGCCCCCCGCAGCCGCACGCCCGGCCTCGCATCCCGTGGCGCACACCCGCGGCGGTGCTGGGGCTCGTGGCCGTCGGCATCGTCGCGACCGGGGCATCGGCACTGCCCGCGCCTCCGGCCACGATCCCGCAGCAGTCCGCACACCGCGCCGGCGAGGTGAGCATCGGGGCGACCGGAGACATCCTGCTCTACGACGCGAGCCGCTCGGTGCCCTCCGACGGCGGGGCCGGCCATTTCGACCGCGTGCGCCCGTGGTTCACGGAGGACATCGTGACCGGCAACCTCGAACAGGCGATCTCGCCCGACACGGGGCACGACAAGTGCGGGAAGGATCCGGACTGCCTCGCCTTCCGCAGCGATCCCGGCTCGGTCGCCGGCCTCCGCGGCTTCGACATCCTCAACCTCGCGAACAACCACAGCCGGGACTTCGGGCAGACCGGCTACGACGACACCCGGGCGACGCTCGCCGCGGCCGGGATCCGCGCCGTCGGCGGGCGCGACGAGATCGTCTACTCGCGGATCGGAGCGGTCACCGTGGCGATGATCGGCTTCGCACCCTATGAGGACTTCACTCGCGTCACCGACCTCCGGCACGTGCGCGCCGTCGTCCGCGCTGCGGCCGCGCGGGCCGACGTCGTGGTCGTGCAGGCGCACATGGGGGCCGAGGGGCCGAACGCCGACGCGGTCACTCCGGGCACCGAGTCGATGTACGGCGAGGACCGGGGGGATCCGATCGCCTTCTCCCACGCGGCCGTCGACGCCGGCGCCGACCTCGTCCTGGGTCACGGCCCCCACGTGCTCCGCGGGATGGAGTGGTACCGCGGCCGCCTCATCGCCTACAGCCTCGGCAACTTCGGCGGCGGGGGCGTGTTCGGCAAGGATCCGGCGACGCGGTACGGCGCGTACCTCTCGATCCGGCTGCGCGCGGACGGGACCGTGATCTCGGGGCAGGTGCACTCGGTCCGGTTCGACTACGCCGACGGCATCCCGATGCCCGACCCCGCCGGCGGCGCGGCGCAGCTCGTCGACCAGCGCGGGCGCCGCGACTTCGGGGGGAAGGCGGTGAAGCTCGACCCGGACGGCACGATCGCCGTGCCCTAGGTGCTTCCGCGACGGCCCTGCTCCCGACCTGAAATCTTCTTGCGACGGAAACCGTAAAAGGATAGGTTTTCACGCACGAGGGCCGGAGCCCCTGGCGGCGCAGTGTGGCGTCCGCTCTCCTCCTCGACCGGCCAAAGGAGGCAGGTATGAGTTCTGTCAGCGGTTCCGCTGCAGGCAATCCGTCCGGGATGACGGCCGCGAGCCGGACGCTCGGTGCGCACGAACACCATTGGTTCACGGAGCCGACCGAGCCGGCGAAGAAGAGCTTCGTCTTCTGGCTGATCCTCGCGCAGTTCATCTTCTTCGTGGCGCTCCTCGGGCCCGCGATCGTCGGAATCGGGCTGAAGATCCTCGACCTCCAGCACATCGGCGCCGTGGAGAACACGGGTGCCGGACTGAACTCTGCTCAGGCGATCCTCGGCGGCGTCGGGGCCCTGTTCGCCACGCTCGCCAACGTCGTGTTCGGTCGGGTCTCCGACCGCACGACCAGCCGCTGGGGTCGACGCCGGATCTGGATCGTGCTCGGCACGATCATCATGACCATCGGGTTCGTGGTCATGGCGACGGGGACGAGCCTCCTGATCGCGACCGTCGGCTGGGCCATCGCACAGCTCGGCGCGAACATGACGCTCGCGCCCTTCGTCGCGACCCTTGCCGATCAGGTGCCGAAGTTCCAGCGGGGCAAGATCACCGCGGCGCTGGGCATCGCACAGAACGCCGGCATCGTGGGCGGTGTCTACGTCGCCGGATGGTTCTCGTTCAACCTCTTCATCGTGTTCGTGATCCCCTCGATCCTGGCGATCGGCGCGATGATCGTGTTCGCATTCGTGCTGCCGGACAAGGTCCTTCCGGTGAAGCCCCCGAGGATGACCTTCGGCGAGATCATCCAGACCATCTGGGTCAGCCCCGTCAAAGAGCCCGACTTCGCCCTCGCCTGGTGGTCGCGGTTCCTGATCACGTTCGCCTCCTTCGGCTTCACCGCCTTCCGCTTCGGCTACCTGATCAACCACCTCAAGGTTCCGGAGAAGGAGATCGGGCTCCTGATCGCGAACACGACCCTCGTGTATACAGGAGCCCTGATCGTCACCGCGTGGCTCGCGGGCATGCTCTCCGACAGGATCGGGAAGCGCAAGGTCTTCGTCTGGGTCGCCACGGCACTCTTCGCCGTCGGCACCTTCGCGCTGATCTTCGTCCAGGACGTCCCGTCTTATTACATCCTGGAGCTGTTCCTCGGGGCTGCGTACGGCATCTACGTCGGGGTGGATCTCGCGCTCGTCATCGACGTGCTCCCCAACCCGGACGACTCGGGCAAGGACCTGGGTGTGCTCAACATCGCGAACGCACTGCCGCAGACGCTTGCGCCGACGATCGGAGGCTTCGTGCTGCTCGCCACGGGCGGCGCAAACGGGTCGAACTACGCCGCCTGGTTCACGGTCTGCGCGATCGCGGGATTGATCGGCGCGCTCGTGATCTTCCCGATCAAGAAGGTCCGGTGACGCGGGGGACGGGCTGGCCGTGGCCGGCCCGTCCCGAGCACGTAGTGTGGCAGTCGTGAAGCGAGGCCCGTACGCCAAGGGGACGGCCAAGCGCGAGGAGATCCTCTCCGTCGCGCTCGAGGTCGTGGCGGCGAAGGGGTGCCGGAAGGCGTCGAACCGCGAGATCGCCGAGCGTGTCGGCCTCACCCAGGCCGGGCTCATGCACCACTTCGCGTCGCGCGAAGAGCTGTACCAGGAGGTGCTGCGCGCGCGCGACATCCGTGATCACGAGATGTTCTTCGCGCCGGATCCGACCATCGAGGGATTCCTCGCCGTCATCGCCCACAACGCCGAGGTGCCAGGGTTGGTGCGGCTGTACGTCGAGTTCTCCGCCGAGGCGAGCATCCCCGAGCATCCCGCGCACGCGTTCTTCCTGGAGCGGTACGCATGGCTGCGCGATGGACTCTCCGGGGTCATCCTGCGTGCGCAGGACGCGGGCGTCATCGGCCCCGCGGTCGACGTCTCCGCCGCGGTCGACCTGATCGTGGCCGCCGCAGACGGCCTGCAGCTGCAATGGCTCAATGACCACACGGTCGACATGGTGGCGCGCCTGCGCCGCCTCTGGGACGGGCTCGTTGCGGTCTCGCACGCCGCCTGACCGCATCCGTCCCGACCGCGACCCCGCGTTTCCCTCCTCTGCCCGTCGTTCCCTCCCCTGGTGGGCGCCCCTCAGGGGAGGGAACAACGCTGCGGGGAGGGAGACGCGGACGTGGATCCGGATCTGCGGGGGCTGCGGGGAGGGAGACGCGGACGTGGATACGGCGCTAGGCGGGGACCGCGGCGCCGGCGGCGATCGAAGCGTAGGCCGCCTCCACGACGGCCACGGCCGCGACACCGTCGGCCGGGGTCACCCGTGCGGGGCGCCCCGTGCGGAGCGCGTCGGCGAAGTCGGCGATCTGCGCGCGGTAGGGGTGGTCGTCGGTCGGCGGCGGGAGGTAGCCGACCTCGCCGGAGCGGGACGCGCCGGCGTCGGCGTCGGTCGTCTCTGCGCTGTCGTGCGCGAGCGTGCCGTCGGAGCCGACCGCCTCGATCGTGGTGCGGAACGGCGCCTCCTCGCCCAGCCAGCCGCCGTCGATCCGCGTCGTGACGCCGTTCGCGTGCGTGAGCTCGACCGTCGCGGTCACCGGTGCCGCCAGCCGTCCGTCGACGCTCGGCGGATCCTGTCGTGCCGAGACCGAGACCGCGGGCCCCGCGAGCCACAGCGCCTGGTCGATGTCGTGGACGAGCAGGTCGCGGATGAGCCCGCCGCCGGCGTGCTCGTCGTAGAACCAGGTCGAGGAGGGACCCGCGCCGGATCTGCTCAGCCGCAGGGAGCGCAGCGCACCGATCCCACCGGCCGCGAGCTGCTGCTGGATCCGCCGGTACGCGGCGAAGTAGCGCACCACGTGGGCGGGGAACAGCCGCACTCCGGCGGCCTCCGCGGCGTCGGTCATGCGCCGCGCGTCTGCGGCGCTCACCGCGAGCGGCTTCTCGCACACGACGTGCCTCCCCTGGGCGATCGCACGCCGTGCGAACTCGGGATGCGTCGGGGTGGGGGCGAGAATCCCCACGACGTCGACCCGGTCGATCAGCCCGTCGGCGTCGTCGGCGATCTCCACGCCGAACCGCGCGGCGAGCGCTTCGGGCCGGGTGCGCGAGAACAGGATGCACTCCGCGCCGAGCGCCTGCCAGGCATCGAGGTGCGCCGCGGCGATCCCGCCGGCGCCGAGGAGTCCGACCCGCAGCGGCGCGTCCTGTCCCGCCACCGGCTCAGGACTCCGGATGCGGCAGCGGCGCGGCCTGCCGCTGCGGCTCGGCCGAGGCGAGCGGATCCCGCATCGGGATCGGCTGGGGCTCGGCCTGCTCCGCGGGTGCGGACGCGGCCGCGGGACGCGACTCGAGCTGCAGCGCGACCTTCTTCTCCAGGTTCTCCACAGCGGCGTCGGAGAGGTCGATGAGACCGTCGAGCTCCTCGCGCACCCGGCGGTAGGCGGTCTGTCGCTCGGCGGGGGTCGCGGACTGGTCGACCGCCACCTTCAGCAGGTGCTGCGCGCGTTCCAGGCGTTTGCGCTCGTCGTCCGTGAAGGTCGAGTCGCGCAGGCGCCGGGCGTCCTTCTCCGCGATCTCGAACGCCACCGCATAGGCGCCGACCGCGTCGAGGTACTCCGACACCTGCTGCTCGGTCACCGACGCGTCCGCCGATGTCGGCCGCAGCGCGTCCGCGGTCTTCTTGGCCCGCAGGAATGCCGCGGTCAGGGGCTGACGGCCGTCGCTCATCGCGGGGAAGGCGATCATCTTGGCGACATCGAGCTCGTAGTCCAGCCAGCGCGCGGTGATCGCGTCGTGCTCGGCGAACAGCCGCCCGAGCAGCTCCTTGGCCGAGTTCTCCTGCTGTCGCGCGGCCTGGCGCGGCGAGACCGGGGGAGCGATCTGGCCACGGGCGGCCAGCTGTGCGGCCTTGATCTCGCTCTTGAGACGCAGGGTCTCCAGCTTCTGCTTGTGCCGCTGGCGCGACAGCGCCTGCCACCGTCCGGCCATGGCGCCGCCCACACCCATGAGGGGGAAGATGATCCACCAGTGGTCGCCGAACCAGCCGAAGATCTGCTGCAGGGAGTCCATGATGCCCCTCAGCCTATGCCGCCGGAGTCCCCGACGTCATCGGCGAGGGCGCAGATCTCAGCGCTCTCCTCAGGATCCACGCCGTCCAGGATCCGTCGCGGTGCCGACGCGGCCCAGGATCCACGCGGTCCGAGATCCACGCTGTGCGCGGGCTACGGGTCCAGCCGGCCGGCCGCGACGTCGGCGCGGAGCTGCGGGAGCACGCGAGACCCGGATGGATCCAGTCCCAGCACGGTCGCCACCTCCAGGGCGATCGCCGCGTGCCCGGTGGCATTGGGGTGGAACGGGTCGTTCATGAGCCCCCAGGGCACGCCGCCGTTCCCGAGGTCGGCGAAGCGCGTGAAGATGTCGACGAGGACGGTCTGCTCGGCCACGGCGACGTCGCGCACCGCCTGCGCGAACTGCGCGATCCGGCTGCGCTCCGGTGCGTTCGGCACGTCCACCGCGGGCTGCGTGAGCAGCACGGGGGTCGCGTCGAGCGCGCGCACCCGGTGCACGAAGTCCGTCAGCGACGCCGCGAACTCGGCGGGCTGGACGGCCGGCGAACCGCCGTCCTCCACGCAGTCGTTCGTGCCGATCATGAGCGTCACGACCTGCGGGCGCCAGGTGGCGACCCGGCGGTCGAAGTCGTCCAGGATCTGCGTGATCCGCCACCCGCTGATCGCCGTGTCCAGGACGGCGTCGTGCACGCGGCCGAGCTCGCCGCGGATGATCTCGTGCAGATGCTCCGCGTACGTGCGGGCGCCCTGCGTATGGACCGTGCCGTGGGTGATCGAGTCGCCGGTGAGCACCCAGGTGAGGGGTGCGTCGGCGGCGAGGGCGCGGGCGAGGTCGTCGGCGTCGGCGGTCATGGGTCCATTGTGGCGGCTCCGTGCCGACGGCGATGACCGCACCACCGCCGGCGCAGTCCGTCAGGCCGTGGTCGTGGCGGCGTGCTCCGGCGGGGCGACGTCGAGGTGCGCCACGGTGAGACGGATCCGCACCGGGACCGAGGCGGCGCGGCGGATGATCCGCTGTGCCGCCCGCGCGGTCTCGCCGGCGGGCCGGGCGTCGTCGAGACCGAGCGCGACCTCGACCTGCGCGACCTCGCCCGGGCGCACCACGACGCGCGCGGCGTCGTCCGCGCCCCGCAGCTTCGCGGCGACCTCGCGCAGCCGTCCTCCGCCCGATGCCGTATAGACGGCGCTGATCCCGGGCTCCGCGAGCAGATCCTGCTCGATCCGCGCCGCCAGCTCGGCGGCCTCTGCCTCGGTCATCGCGCACTCCCTCCGCCGCTCGGAAGATCCCTCACATCGTGCACCACGATGTCGATCCCGGTGAGATTCAGCTCGGTGTGGGTGCGCAGGCGCTCGCCGATCTCGTCGCGCAGACGCTCCGCGAGTCGGGAGATCGGCAGCCCGTAGGGGACGCTGGCCTCGACCTCGATCCGCACGGGAGCGCCGGGAGTGGCGACCTCGCCGTCCAGGCGGCACCGGCCGATGAGCACCCCGGGGACGCCGTCGCCCGCGGCGCGGATGAGGCCGCGGACCGCGCCCTCGGTGATCCCGAGATCGTCGTCCGGCTCTGCGACCGGGAACGGGATGCGGCGTCCCGCACGCGCGTCCCGGGCGATGCCGTCGAGGATCGAGCGGACCCAGTTGTCGTCGGGCTGCGGCTCCCCTGCCGTGTCCTGGTCGAGCAGCGCCGGTCCGAGCCGCCGCAGCCGCTCGAGGGCGTCGAGCGCGATCCTGCAGCCCGGCGAGGCGTCGATCGACGGGTCGGCGGGCTGCCGGCCGGCGTCGAGGTAGTCCGACAGCTCGTCCATGGTGTGGCCGTCGAGGTCTTCGGGCTCGAAGCCGAGGGCGTTCGCGCCCGTGCTGTCGTCGCGTGTCATCGCCACTCCTCCATTCGCACGATGATGTGCTTTCGGGCGCGCGCCAGCAGGCCGCGCACCGTGCTCACCGGCTGGTCCAGCTGCTCCGCGATCTCGTCGTACGAGCAGCCGCCGAGCTCCCGCAGCACCCACGATTCGCGCTGCGGGCCGGGCAGCTCGTCCAGGGCGTCGGCGAGCGCGGTCAGCTCGGCGCGGTGCTCGGCGCGACGCGCCGGCCCGTCGTCGGGGCGGGCGCTGAGGTCGATGCCGTCCACGGCGTCCAGGTCGAAGTGCGGGCGGGTCGCGCGCACCTCGTCGATCGCCTTCCTGCTCACGATCCGCATGAGCCAGCCGCGCACGCGGCCCGGGTCGTCGAGCTCCGGCAGGCGCTGCCAGGCCGTGACGAGGCTCTCCTGCACGATGTCGTCCAGGTTCGCCGTGCCGCTGAGGATGCGGCGGGCGTACGCGCGCAGGAGCGGCGTGTAGCGGCGCACGAGCACGGCGAAGGCGTCCACATCCCCATCCGCCGCGCGTCCCGCGAGGGTGCGGTCGTCGGCGGTCTCGAGGGCCGGTCCGTCATCTAGGCCGGTCATCGATCACTCTCCCTTCGAGGCGGCGGTTCTGACGCGCCTGCGGGGCCGGTGCCGGAGCACCGACCCCGAGGCGGCTCACCGGGACGAACCCGGCGAGCGCGGCGCGACCCGTCAGGCCTTGCGCCGTCCGACGATGAGGCCGTAGATCAGCAGGACGACCAGCGAACCCCCGATGGCCAGCAGCCACGTCGTGAGACTGAAGAAGGACTCGAGGCCGACATGGAAGATCAGGCCGCCGAGCCATCCGCCCAGCAGCGCGCCGACAACGCCGAGCAGCAGGGTCACGAACCAGCCGCCGCCCTGCTTCCCGGGCAGGATCAGCTTGGCGATCGCCCCGGCGATGAGGCCGAGGAGGAGGAATCCGAGGAATCCCATGGGTTGCTTCCTTTCGTCTGCTCCGGCGTGCACCGGAGCGGGTTTCACTTCTTGAAGAGACGTCCTGCCTTGTCGGCCAGGTCCTCCGCGGCGTCCTTGACCTTCTCCGCGGCGTCCGCGACGGTCTCGGTGACGTCGGCGACGACTTCCTTCAGCCGTCCCTCCGCGTGATTCTCGCGGCCCTGTTCGGCGATCCGGTCGTTCCCGGTGGCGTCGCCGACCTTCTCCTGCGCCGCTCCCAGGATCTGCTGACCCTTCGCTTCCGCCTTGTCCTTGAGGCTCATGCTCGTTCCTTTCTGTCATCCGGCGCCGACCAGGCGCCGGTCGTCGTTCCCGCGATGCGCACCCCGCGATGCGATCGCGTCGCTTCAGCGCACCTTCGCCCCGGACCGGAGGCGATCGAGACCTCCGCGATCGGCCAGGTGCAGCACCATCGGGCTCTGACTTCCGCTGAGCGCGTCCCAGTCCGCGGCCGTGCGCTGCACCTCGGAGACCAGTGCGGCCAGATCCGCCCCGGCGCGCGGCACGACGGCGACGCGCAACGCCGTCCGCCTGGCCACCCGGTACGCTCGAGTGCGCGAGGAGAGCACGTCGGTGCGCGACCGCAGCGGATCCGCGAGCACCGCGTCGGCGACCGACTCGTCGACCGCCGTGCGTCCGGCGGTGTCCTCGAACGTCGCCACGGTGCGCGTGCGGCGGCGGCGCCGCGTGCCGAGGAACGCGATGAGGATCACCGCGACCCCGGCGCCGAGGGCGCCCAGCGCCACCGCGCCGCCGTCCACGACCGTCCCCGTCGCCGGGATCCGCCATGACGGGGCGACGCGGGCGAGACCGTCGATCGCGTGACGGACGGGCTCCCACCACGATGAGACGAGGAGCGGCGGGAGCAGAGGCTGCGCGGCCAGCAGCGCGGCGGCCAGAGCGAGCGCTCCGGCGAGCAGCAGCACCACCCGATTCAGGATCCGGGATCTCGTCCTCATGCCAGCACCCCCTTCGACGATACGATCACGACGGGCTGGAGCGGGAAGCCGAGCCGTTCCAGCGCCCGCTCCGCGGCACCCGCCGCCGCGCGCTCGTCGACGGGGACGCCGCTGATCGGCTGGATCCGCACGCGTGCGCGCCGTGCCGTCACGGTGACCGAGACCTGCGACGGCGCCAGTGCGCACCGCTCCGCCACCGCGTGGGCGGCGGCGTCGGCGAGCAGTCCGTCGTCGACCACCAGCTCCACCCTTCCCGCGGTGCGTCCGTGACGGGCGCGATGCCCCGGGAGGACCGCCAGCGCCAGAAGGATCAGCCCGACGACGGCCGCCGCCAGCGCCACGGTCGCCCGTACGGCCGGCTCCTCCCATGCCGACCGCACGAACGCGACCGTGTCGCCGGCGGCTGCCCCCGCCCGCGTGTCCCCCGCGGTCCACAGGCACAGCGCGGTCGCCCCGACGACCGCCGCCAGCAGCACCACCGCGACCACGACCGCGGGAGCCGTGCGCGAGGCGCGGAGCTCACGGTGCAGGAGACGTCGTCCTGCATGTCGCTGCTCGTTCACCGCACCCTCCTCCCCTCGACGCGGCGGAACCCCGAGTAGCGGAGATCCACGCCGTCCACCCTTCGCCCTGCCAGATCCGCCATGCCGGCCGTCAGGGCCGCCCGCAGCTCGGCCCCCTGTTCGGCGAGCGTGCGCTCGGGCGCGTGCCCCTGCACCAGCGGCAGGCTCACCGCGGCGTGCAGGCTGCCCCGCGCGTCCTCCCACCGCACCACGACCTCGCGCGCAGACGCCCCCGATGCGTCTGCGACGAGGCCCGTGGCGAGGCGCCGCAGCGCCTGCGCGGTGAGCGTCGTGCGTCCGCGCTGCGCGGACCCGGCGTCCGTCGCAGCCTCGGCGCTCATGACGACGTGCGCCGCCCGCGCAGCGCCTGGGCGAGCCCGCGCAGGTCGATCTCGCCCTTCACGACCCGGGCGACACCCAGGCCGGCGAGCATCGCCAGACCCACGAACAGGAAGGCCCAGAAGCCGAAGGCGACCCAGGTCAGCGCCAGCACCGCACCGACGGCGGCACCGATGGTGCTCGCACTCACTGGACTCGCGCCTCCTGGGCGTCGTCACCCTCGTCGTCGGACGGGATGTGCACGTCGTTGACGGTGACGTTGACCTCGGTCACCTCGAGGCCGACGAGCTTCTCCATCGCCGTGTACACCGCTGCGCGGACGGCGGAGGCGAGATCCTGCAGCGAGACCGGATACTCGGCGACGAGCGTCACATCGACCGCGACCTGTCGTTCGCCGACCTCGACGCCGATGCCCTGAGCGAGGTCGGTGGAGTTCAGCGCGTCGCGGATCGCGCCGACGACCCGAGCGGCACCGCCGCCGAGCGCGTGCACCCCCGGAACCTCGCGCGCCGCGATGCCGGCGATCTTCGCGACGACCGCGTCCTCGATCGTGGTCTTGCCGGACTGGGTCCCCGTCGCCTGAGCGGTCTGCTTGCCGGTGGTGATGTCGTTGGCCATGTGCTCTTCCCCTTCATGCTGCGCACCTCCGTGCGCATCCCCTCCGTCGGCGCCGCTTTTGCGACGTCATCTCTTTGACGCGCCGACGCACGGATTCGTCACAAAAAGTTCCCGAGGGGCTGGAGCCGGCGGCAGGGCGGGTCAGCGACCGAGCCTCTCCGCACAGGCGACGCAGTGCTCGGCGAACGGGCGCACCTCGAGGCGCCTCGCAGGGATGGGGCGCCCGCACGATGCGCAGACGCCATAGGTGCCCGCGTCCACGCGCGCCAGCGCGTCGTCGACCTGCTGCAGCTTGGCGGCGGCCGCGTCGGCGAGCCCGGCGAGGCGCGACCACTCGGACGAGAGCGTCACGCCTTCCGGGTCGTGCTCGTCGTCGTCGTGGGATCCCTCCCGGTCGTGCAGCAGCGCGCGGAGCGCCTCGTCGGCCGTCGCGACCTGCGCCTGGGCCTCGGAGCGGAGCTCTTGCAGGCGGTCGCGGGCGTCGGCGGTCATGCGGCTCACTCTAGGCCTGCCGCGGACCGCCGGCGCCGTCCCCCGGCGCCGGACCGACGGGCCGACGGCGCCGGCGCCCGACCCGCCGGCGCCCGCGCCGCCATTCCCGGTGTCGCCTCAGCAGACGAGTCTGTGCGTGTAGGTCGCGATCGGGTCTGTGCCGCCGTAGAGGTGCACGACCGCGCTCGTCACGCCCGTGTCGAGGACGATCGGCGCGTTGGCTCCCGCGTTGTAGTAGACCAGCCGGCCGTCGGGCGCGAGATACGTCGCGTGTCCGACGACGACGGAGTCCGCGGGGACGCCCGTCGCGGTCTGATACGTGCCGTTGGTGACGCTGTAGACCGCGGGGATGCCGGTGGTCACATAGGTCACATACGGATCCGTGCCGCCGTAGAGCGCCGTCGTCGCGCTGGACACTCCGGAGCTGACCACGATCGCGGTGCCGGTGGCTGCCCGGTAGTAGTAGAGCAGCCCGTCGGGGGCGAGGAAGGTGGAGTGGCCGACGGCGGTGGTGCCCGCGGGGACGCCGGTCGCGGTGACGTAGCTTCCCGTCGTGGCGTTGTACGCCCTCGCCACGCCGCCCGCCACGAAGGTCAGCACCGGCTGTGTGCCGTTGAAGAGCGACACCTTCGCGCTCGACACGCCGGAGGCGACCAGCACGGAGGAGTTGGTCGCCGAGTTGAAGTAGTAGAGGTCTCCGTTGGCAGCCAGGAACGTCGCGTGCCCGACCGCGGTGGATCCGTTCGGCACGCCTGCCGCAGTGATCGTGACGCCGGTCGCCACGTCCTGCACTCGGGCGACCCCGCCCGACACGTACGTGGAGTAGGACTGCGTTCCGCCGATGAGGACGGTCGTACCGCTGGTGACGTTCGTCGCGAGCGGGATCGCCTGCCCTGCGACGGTGTTGAAGTACACGAGGCTGCCGTCGGGGTTGAGGAAGGTTCCGTGGCCGACGGCGACCGAGCCGAGGGGGATCCCGGTCGCCGGCGGGTTCCCGGTCGACACGACGTCGTAGATCTTCGCGCCGACCTGAGCCGTGACGGTCACCGGCGCGTTCGCGTTCGCGCCGGTCATCGATGCGCCCATCGACACCGCGGAGGTCGTGTTGGGGGATGCGGTGATCGCGGGCAGGACCACCTTGCCGTTCGGATCCGTGGTGAAGCTGCGGGGGCCCGTGAACCCGTCCTTCCAGGCGAGTCCGCTCGGCAGGACGACGGAGACCGTCGTGTTCGCCGCCGGCGACGTGCCGTTCGTCGTCGCCGCAAGGGTCACGTCGTTCAGATCGCCGCACCCGCCCACGGAGTAGGGGCCGTTGACGAATCGCAGGGTGGGGGAGCCCACAGACGCGGCGGCCAGTGGCGTCGCCGCGGTGGCCGCCGTCACGGGGACGCTCCACGCGACGCCGCGAACGATCGTGCGTCGGCTGATCGGTCCCGCCGAGGTCGCCGGGCGGGCGCTTTCGATGGTCTCCGGTGCTTGCCGCGATTCAGCCGTCCGCCTGTGCAACATCTTGGTAGGTCTCCTTCGTCTCACGCTCTGGTCTTCCGTTCACGGCGCGGGCGGCAGACACGATAATCGCGTCCCGACCTCCGCATCCTGCCCTCATGTCGGCAGAGCGCGACCCCACTCCCGCGTCCGCGGGTACCGGACACAGAACAGACTGTCCGAGCGACACGGAGCGAGCGACGGTTTCCGGGGTGAAATGGGGGTGAAAGCAGAGCACCGCGCCCCTTCGACGGGGCGAGGGTGCCGCTAGGCGTGCGGTCCGCTCACCGGGCTTGCGTGCGTCGCCGGCGGATGTCCGACGCGAGCGCGATGACGATCCAGCCCGACGGAATGAGGGCGAGCAGCAGGAAGAGAGCGGAGTAGTCCGGAGTGCCCGCGATCGCGATCACCGCGCCCAGGACGAGCGACGGACCGATGAGCTGGCCGATGCCGGTGACGGCGCTGTACACGCCGAGCCTCCAACCGGCCCGCTCCGATGTCGTGAGAGCCAACGCCGCGGTGAAGAGCAGGGTCGTGCTGATCCCGATCGCGATTCCGCTGAGAAGGCCGGAGAGCATCAGCGGCGCGAGGGAAGCCGTCATCGCCCGGAGGATCAATCCACACACCAGCAGCGTCCCCGCGAGGGACAGGAGAGGCAGCGTGCGCCGCAGCACGCGGGGGAAGACCATCATGACGATGGACGCTCCGACGAGACCGACGAGCGCGACCGCCAGCACGAGCGCTCCCGCTCGCACCGCCTGGTCCCACTCGAGACCGAGCCGCGCGACGACGTCCAGCGGGTGATAGGTCAGGTATGCGGACAAGGCGACCTGAGCGCTGAAGCCGAGCGCGAGCACCGACCCCCAGGACATCCGTGGGGTCGCCGTGCGGGCACCGTCACGCGCGGGCGGGGTCGTCGGCGCGCGAGACGCGCCGGCTGCGGGCAGGGAGGGTCGCCGCAGGGCGATCGCCGCCACCGCCACCGCGCACAGCGCGAGGCAGATCGACGTGATCCACGCCGATCCGGGCAGGAGGATCAGCAACCCGAGGGGGACGAGCAGCCCCACGGATGAGATCGCGATCATGATCACCGCGCTGCGTTCTCGGCGCACGGCCGGCACGTGCGTCAGCAGAGCCCGCGACACGGCGATCGCTCCCGACAGGCCTGCCTGTGCCAGCCCCCAGCCGGCCGCGAGCTCGCCTCCGGCGCGGGCGAAGCTCATCCAGGCGAGCGCGAGGACGCCCAGCACGGTCCCGCCGAGGAGAACCCACCAGCGGCTGCGCGCGGACCGCCGTCCCCGGTCGGCGGCCCACCCGGCGAGCAGCGAGCCCGCGATCCCGCTGCCGGAGCCGACGGCGATGCTGAGCGCGGTCCAGCCGGCAGCGCTGTCGGGTCCGCCGATCTCCGACGCCCGTCGCGCGATCGCCACGGTCGCCGGGGGAACGAGGGCGGCGAGCAGGAAGAACTTCGCGAGGTTCGCCTTCAGGCCGAGCATCCGTGTCTCGTCCGGCGCTGCGTCCTGGCGATCGTCGAGCAGCGGTTCCCCCGCGACGTGCTGCATGACGACCTCTCGTTCGGAGTGTCCGCCACAGTCCTGGGCGGCACGATCTGGGGCATCGGCTCGGGCGAGCAACGAGCTGCGTCCGCTGTCGGCCGGGATGTGACGACTCCGGCAGAATATCGGTTATGGAGAGCACGCCCGCTCGGGGAGACGGACACGCGGGCGGGACGGGCGCAGACGATCTCCGGCGTCGCGTCGAGCTGGCCGTGCCCGCGACGGTGCAGAAGATCTCGAACGCCGTGGCGGACGAGGACTACGACGCCGTCATGGATCTGCTCCGGGCCGACTGGTTCCCGCTGATCGCGGTCCATTCGGATGAGCTTCGCAGCCTGCTCCGGGACATGCCGCCGTCCGACCTCCAGAGCCGTCCGCTGCTCGGATTCGCCTACGGACTGTCGTTCTACGGACTTCCGCACCACCGGCTCCGATCGGCCCGGATCCTCGTCTCCGTCCTGCGGGCGGCGCACGGCCGGAAGCGCGAGCTCCCCGCGATCGATCGCGCTCTCATCCGGGCCAGTGAGGCGGTTGCGTACCGCCTCATCGGGCGTCCGCGTCTGGGTCTCCGCTCCGCGCGGGCGGCGGTGCGCGCGCTCGACGGCCTGAGCGAGGACCAGCGAGAAGAGGTCGGCGACATCCCGCGGATCTACAGCCAGATCGGCACGTCCTTCTATTGCGCGGGCAACGTCGAGGAGGCGCTCGGGACGTTCGTGAAGGGCTACGCCGAAGCGCTCCCCGAGCGGCCTCATAACGGCTTCGGGAACATCTCGATGCTGGCGGGCATCCACGCCTTCCGCGGTGACATGGGGCTCGCCGCGCAGTACGCGGAACTGGCGCGCGAGGACTGCTGGACGGAGATCCAGAGATCGATGTACTCGGGCACCTTCTACCGTCTGGCGGAAGCGATGATCGCCCTCGAGCGATTCGACAGCACCTCGGCGCGCGAGCATCTGGCGAGCATGGTCCATGATCGCGACACGATCGAGTTCTGGGCGGAGATCGCGATCGTCGAAGCCTGGACGAAGCTCGTCGATGGACGACCCGGGGAGGCGATCGCGCGTCTGGATGCGTTCGTCACCCGACGAGGCGCCGAGGGACGGTCCGTCGGGGCGCGGCACCGGCTCGCGGGCGTCCGCGGAGTGATCCATCTCGCCCTCGGCGACCCCCACGCCGCCTGGGCCGCCCTTCGCCGGGATCTGGGTTCCGGCGCCGATGCCCACATCCAGCGGGCACGTGTCGCCCTGGTTCTCGGCCGCATCGATGTGGCTCTCGACGAGTCGCGACGCTCCGTCGTCGCGGGGCTCACGTCGCGCTCGGAGGCGGAACGGCTGACGATCGAGCTCGCCGCCCTGCTCCGCACGGCGCCGTCGACGCGCACTGCACGGCTCGCGCTCCACCTGGCCGCTGTGCTGGAGCACACCGGTCAACGCCTGGCACTCGCGCTGATCCCGCGAGCCGACCTCGAGAGAGTCCGCAGAGCGCTCGGAGACGTCGGTCGTGAAGACCTCGTCCAGAATGTTCCGGTGCGCTCGCTGCTGCTCTCCTGGGACGACCAGACGAGTCTGACCGAGCGTGAAGCCGTCGTGCTCGACGAACTCGTGCACACGTCATCGATCAAAGTGCTGGCGTCGACCCTCTACGTTTCGTCGAACACCGTCAAATCCCAGGTCAGGAGCATCTACCGCAAGCTCGGAGTGACCAACAGGGCCGATGCGATCGCCGTCGCCCGCGGTCGCGGCCTGTTGCGCGACGACGATCTCTCGCCGCTGCGCCCGCGGGACAGCAGGTCGAACGCGACGGATCGGTCATAGCGCCCGCTCGCCGCCCGTCGGCGGCGGACCGCGCTCGGTGCGGGCAGGGACGGGACGGCGCCGCTCGCGGTGGCGGACGCGGAGGGGCGCCTCGCTCGGAACACAACGCAGGAGAACCCGCCACCGGCATCGGCCCAGCACGCCCACACAGGGGTTTCTCCTGCGTCGTGTGCCGCCCCACCGCCCAGCCCGGCCTCGACCGTGCTCAGCGTCCTGCGGTGGCCACGCCGTCGACGAGGGTGAGGAGCACCCGCGCGGCGAGGAGGTCCTCCGGCGAGGCGTCCAGCGGATCGCGGTCGACGACGACCAGATCCGCCGGTGCTCCGGGGGCGAGGCGACCGCCGTCGGAGCCGACCGCCCGGTGCGCATGGGTGGTGTACCCCTCGAGGGCCTGGAGGGCGGTGAGCGCCTGGTCCGGCGCGACGGGTGCCGAACCCGCGCTCGCGACACGGCGGCGCCCCTGGGCGTCGGCCATGATCTCCCACGGATCGAAGGGCGCAACGGGCCAGTCCGAGCCGAGAGCGAGGATCGCTCCGCTGCGGCGCACGTCGGCGGTGCGCCAGGCCCGCGCCGCACGCTCGGGGCCGAGGCGGCGGGACCAGTCGTCGGAGCCGTCGCTGCGCACGTGATGCGTGCAGTGCGTGGGCTGCATGCTCGCGACGATGCCGTTCGCGCCGATCAGCGCGATGACGTCGTCCTCCGCCGACTCGATGTGCTCGATGCGGTGCGGCACGCCCCCCGGCGGCAGTGCCGCGAGCGTCTCCGCGACGAACCGGATCCCCTGGTCGCCGATCGCGTGCGTCGCCGTGGGGACTCCCGCCCGGTCGAACCGCCGCACCCGCTCGGCATAGGCCTCGGCGGGCGCCCAGGCGGAGGAGAGCCCTTCGCCCTCGGCGTCGGGGGAGGCCAGCCACGCGGTGCCCCCCTCGACCGTGCCGTCGATGAAGAACTTCACTCCTTCGACCCGGTAGCGCCGCCCGCCGTGACCCTGCAGCGCGATGAGCGCGGCGACCTCGTCGTCCGTCGTCTCCGGGGTGACCCAGGGCGAGATGCGCAGCCGCACGGGAAGCTCGCCCGATGCCTCGATCGCGGCGAGCAGGTCGAGCGCATCCGCGTCCTGCAGGTCCATGACGTGCGCCGCCGTGATGCCGACCGCCGCCATGTCCGCCAGCAGGCCCCGCAGCTGCGCGACCCGGTCGGAGAATCCGAGCTCGGGAAGAGCGCGCTCGAGGATCTCCATCGTCGGGAACTCGATCAGATGCCCGGTGAGCTTCCCGTCCTGGTCGCCCACGGCGCCGGATCCGTCCGGGTGCGTGACCGGCGCATCGATCCCGGCGCGGGCCAGCGCGGCGGCCGACGCGATGCCCGAGTGCGCGTCGAACATCGTGATGTAGGCGGGACGCTCGTCGCCGAGCACCTCCTGCAGGACCGCGTTGCCGAGGGGACGTCCTTCGAAAGCGGTCGGATCCAGTCCCCAGGCGAGGAACCACTCGTCGCCGGCCTGCTCCGCGCGCCCTCGTTCGAGCGCGGCGACCAGCTCGTCGTAGGTGTGCACGTCCGTGAGCGACAGCCCGCGGACGATGCCGAGGCTGAAGACCGGGTGGCTGTGCGCGTCGACCAGCCCCGGGATGATCGTCGCCGTGGGGTGGGTGACGAGCGCGGTGCCGGGGCCTGCGAGCGGAAGGATCTCGGATCGGGGCCCGACGGCGACGATCCGTCCGTCGGCGATCGCGACGGCGTCCGCGCCTTCCGGGGTCTCGGGGGCGAGCGAGCGCACCCGGGCGGCGATGACGATCGCGTCGATCACGTCACTCCTTCAGATCGAGGGTCGGGGTCGGGCGGCGGAAGAACCGCGTCACGATGAGCAGGAGCACGAAGCCGATCGCGAGCCAGGACAGCCCGACCACGAACGTCATGCCGGTCAGGTTCGTCCACAGCCACACGGTGAGCGCGAAGCCGATCCCCGGCAGCACCAGGTTGTTCACGGCATGCCAGCCGCCGCGCTCGCCGCGATCGACGAAGTAGTGCTTGATCGTGGACAGGTTCACGCAGGAGAACGCGATGAGGGCGCCGAAGCTGATCATGTTCGAGACGGTGAGCAGGTCGGCGAACAGCGCAGAGAGCGAGACGGCCGAGACGATCAGGATGGGGACGACCGGGGTGCCGAACCGCTTGCTCAGGTTGCCGAAGACGGCACGCGGCAGCACGCCGTCGCGGCCCATGGCGAACAGGATCCGCGCGACGGAGGCCTGCGAGGTGAGCGCGGATCCGACGCTGCCGGCGATGAAGCCCGCGATGAACAGGACGGACAGCCACTGCTGTCCGAGCGACGCCACGACCTCGATGCTCGCGGTGTCCGCCGACGTGAAGCGGTTGGACGGGTAGGCGATCTGCGCGACGTAGGTGAGCAGGATGAACAGCAGGCCGGCGACGACCGTGACGATCATGATCGCGCGCGGCACGGTGCGCCGGGAGTCCTTCGCCTCCTCGGAGAGCGTCGAGACGGAGTCGAATCCGAGGAACGACAGGCAGAGGATCGCGGCGCCCTGGAACAGCGGGAAGAAGCTGCCCACGGTGCCGTCGCCGCTGAACGGCGCGAGCAGGTTCGCTCCGTGACCGGCCGCCGCCCCCAGGGACAGCGCGACGAAGGCGACGATGAACACGGTCTGCACCGCGATGATGACGAAGTTCGCGCGGGCGACCGAGACGATGCCGATGACGTTGAGCACGGTGACCAGGGCGATCGCCACGACGATCCAGACCCAGGACGGGACGCCGGGGAAGCTGCTTCCCATGTAGAGGCCGATGATCAGGTAGTTGATCATCGGCAGGAACAGGTAGTCGAGCAGCAGCGCCCAGCCCGCGAGGAAGCCGATCGCGCCGCCGAACGACTGCTGCGTGTAGACGTAGGCGGATCCGGAGTACGGGTAGGCCACCGACATCCGCGCGTAGGAGCGCGCCGTGAACACCATCGCGACGAGCGTGATGACGTAGGTCGCGGCGACGCGTCCGCCGGTGAGCTGGGTGACGATGCCGTACGTGGTGAACGCCGTCAGCGGCACCATGTAGACGAGGCCGAACAGCACGAGCGAGGGCACGCCGAGGACGCGGCGGAAGCGTCCCTCGGTGACCTGGGCGGTGAGTTCGGTGGGCGCGGCCAGGGATTCGTCGGACGTTGACATGGGGGGCTCCTGATGGCGGACGCGACATCGTCGTCGGCCGCAGAGGTCAGCGGATCAAGGTGCTTGAAGAGTAGCAATATCGATAAAGCATCGCAAGCGCGTCGTTCGGAAGGCGCCGCAGGGCGGATCAGGCCGAGCCGCGGGTGGAGGCGCGGCGGTGCACGGTGATCGGCACGACCTCCCGGATCGGCGCGCCCTCGTCGTCGGCGGTGCCGTCGAGCACCGCGAGCGCGGCGCGCACGCAGCGCCGTCCGAACTCGCGGGCGTGCAGGTCGATCGCCGTGATCGAGGGACGCGTCAGCGAGAGCACCTCGGTGTCGACGAGGGCGGCCACGAGCAGGTCCTCGCCCACGCGGCGGCCGAGCTGCTGCGCGCTGGTCACGACGCTCAGCACGGTGCCGTCCGAGACCGACACGATCGCATCGACCGGATCCTCGTCGTCCTCGGCGAGGAGGTCGGAGACCGCGGCATGGATGACCTCGGGCGGCGCCGGATGCTCCACCTCGCTGATGCGGGGGTGCAGGCCGTGCTCGGCGCACCACTGCTCGAACGCATCGCGCACCGTGAGCGCCCAGTAGCCGCGCAGCTCGGGGAAGAGCATCGCCGGGCGGCGCATCCCGCTCTCGAGGAGGTGGTCCATGAGCTCGCGCACCGCGGGCGCGTGCTCGCTGGTGACCCAGGCGCGCGGCTCGGGGAGCCCCGCGGGCGTCGGCTCTCCGGTGATCACGGGCAGGCGGCCGGCGAGCAGCGTGTGCACGACCGGATCGTTGAGGTCGGGGTCGAGCAGGATGACCGCGTCGGCGGTGAGCTGGTCGGCGCGGTCGGCGCCCTGCTCGGTCGGCAGCATGATCACCGTCATGCCGGCGCGGTTCGCCTCCTCGACGATGCCGAACGTCGCCTCCATGTAGTACGACATCGTGGTGCTGTCGGGCGGGAGGCGCAGGGCGAGCATGCCGGTGCGCGAGCCCTTGAGATGGCGGGCGACGGTGTTGGGGCGGTACCCGAGCTCATCGGCCACCTCGTGCACGCGGCGCCGCATCTCCTCCGACACGCGCCCTCGTCCGGTGATCGCGAAGGACGCGGTCGAGCGGGAGACGCCGAGGCGATCGGCGATGTCCTGCAGGGTCACCGCACGGTCGGGTCGCATGCTGTCGAACCTACCCCGTGCGTCGGGGCGGTCGCGCCGCGAGGGCGTCGGCCGCCGCGTGGGGAGGACGTTCTGCAGGGACCCGGTGCTGTTCTGCAGGGTGGGTCTGCCGGGAGTGGGTCGAATCAGGCCGCGGCGCCCGTGTTGCGGCTTCGACACCCGGCCGAACCGCGAGACCTCCCTGCAGAACGGCCGAGCCTCCCTGCAGAACGGCGCGCGAGGAGCGGTGCCCGACCCCGGGTCAGCCCAGAAGCACCGTGAGCACCGTGGACCCGCCGCCCACGAGGATGAGGGCGACGATCACGACCCAGGCCGTGATGCGGATCCGGCGCTGCCGGCGGGCGCTGTAGATCGAGAGGTCCTCGGTGGCCCCTGAGCCTGTCGAAGGGTCGGGCGTGCTGTTCACGTGGTCTCCCGCGGCGTCAGGCGCCGACGGGCTCCGCGACGGTCGGTCCGAACGCGGCCGGCAGGGTCGCCTGCGCGGTCGTGCGGAGCTCGTCGACGGAGAGGGTGAACACGTCCTGCACCTCGAGCTGCGGTGCGCTGTCGGTCACGCCGATGCGCAGCGCCGGGTAGCCCCGGCCCTCGCACAGGCCGCGGAACTTGACGTCGTCCTCGCGCGGCACGGTCACGATCACGCGACCGGTCGACTCCGAGAACAGGGCGGTCGCAGCGTCCACGCCGTCGCGCTCCATGAGCTCGGTCAGCCATACGCGGGCGCCGACGCCGAAGCGCATCACGCCTTCGGCGAGCGCCTGACCCAGGCCGCCCTCGCTCAGATCGTGCGCGGAGGAGATCAGCCACTCGTCGCGGGCGGCGGCGATGAGGCCGGCGAGGCGCTTCTCGGCCGCGAGGTCGACTTTGGGCGGCAGTCCGCCGAGGTGGTCGTGGATGACGTCGGCCCAGGCGGATCCGCTCAGCTCGGTCGACGTGGTGCCGAGCAGGTAGATGTTCTGGCCCTCGTCCTGCCAGCCGGACGGGATCCGGCGGGACACGTCGTCGATGATGCCGAGCACGCCCACCAGGGGGGTCGGGTGGATCGGCACGTCGCCGGTCTGGTTGTAGAACGAGACGTTGCCGCCGGTGACGGGGGTGCCGAGCTCGTAGCAGCCGTCGGCCAGACCGTCGACGGTCTGCCCGAACTGCCACATGACCTCGGGGTTCTCCGGGGAGCCGAAGTTGAGGCAGTCGGTGATCGCGGTCGGCTCGGCGCCGGTGACGGCGACGTTGCGATAGGCCTCGGCGAGGGCGAGCTGCGCGCCCGCGTACGGGTCGAGCTGGCTGTAGCGGCCGTTCGCGTCGGTCGAGATGGAGAAGCCCAGGCCCGACTCCTCGTCGACGCGGATCATGCCGGCGTCGTCGGGGAAGGCGAGGGCGGTGTTGCCGAGGACGTAGTAGTCGTACTGGTTGGTGATCCAGCGGGTGTCGGCGAGGTTCGGGCTCTCCAGCAGGGCGAGGAACTGCTGCTTCAGCGCTTCCGGGTCGTTGTCGCGGGGGAGCAGCTCGGCCGCATCGGCCTGCAGCGCGTCGATCCAGGTCGGGTAGGCGACGGGACGGTCGTAGACCGGGCCGTCGACGGCGACCGTGGAGGGATCCACGTCGACGATCCGCTCCCCCTGCCAGTCGATGATGAGGCGGCCGTCTCCGGTGACCTCGCCGAGGACGGAGGTCTCCACGTCCCACTTCTTCACGACCGCGAGGAACGCGTCGAGCTTCTCGGGTGCGACGATCGCCATCATGCGCTCCTGCGACTCCGACATGAGGATCTCCTCAGCGGTCAGCGTGGGGTCGCGCAGCAGCACGTTGTCGAGCGACACATGCATGCCGGAGTTGCCGTTGGCGGCCAGCTCGCTCGTGGCGCAGGAGATGCCGGCCGCGCCGAGGTCCTGGATCGCCTCGACGAGCTCGTCGCGGTACAGCTCGAGGCAGCACTCGATGAGCACCTTCTCGGCGAAGGGGTCGCCGACCTGCACGGCGGGCCGCTTGGTCGGGCCGGTCTCGTCGAACGAGTCGGAGGCGAGGATCGACGCGCCGCCGATGCCGTCGCCGCCGGTGCGGGCGCCGAAGAGCACGACCTTGTTGCCGACGCCGGTGGCGTTCGCGAGCTTGAGGTCCTCGTGGCGCAGCACGCCCACGGCGAGCGCGTTGACGAGGGGGTTCGCCTGGTAGACGGCGTCGAACACCGTCTCGCCGCCGATGTTGGGCAGGCCGAGGCAGTTGCCGTAGAAGCTGATG
This sequence comes from Microbacterium azadirachtae, assembly GCF_000956545.1. Lineage (GTDB taxonomy): Bacteria > Actinomycetota > Actinomycetes > Actinomycetales > Microbacteriaceae > Microbacterium > Microbacterium azadirachtae. The sequence continues at coordinate 95,843 of NZ_JYIT01000080.1, read as the reverse complement.
CCGGCGGTGACGCCGTGCACGACGCGAGCGGTGTCGGGGTCGTCGATCGCGCCGAAGCGCAGGGCGTCCATCACGGCGACCGGACGGGCGCCCATCGAGATGATGTCGCGGACGATGCCGCCGACGCCGGTCGCGGCGCCCTGGAAGGGCTCGATGAACGACGGGTGGTTGTGCGACTCGGCCTTGAACGTGACGGCCCAGCCCTCGCCCACGTCGATGACGCCCGCGTTCTGCCCCATGCCGACCATGAGGCGCTTGCGCATCTCGTCGGAGACCTTCTGCCCGAACCGGCGCAGGTAGTTCTTGCTGCTCTTGTAGGAGCAGTGCTCGCTCCACATCACCGAGTACATCGCCAGCTCGCCCGAGGTGGGGCGGCGGCCGAGGATCTCCCGGATCCGCGCGTACTCGTCGTCCTTGAGACCGAGCGCCGCGTACGGCTGCTCCTTCTCCGGCGTCGCAGCGGCGTTCGCGACGGAGTCGGGGACGTGGGCGGTGGGGGTGTTCGGGGTGGTCACACGCACTCCAAGATCGGGCCGGCGGGGCGGGATCCAGTTTAGGTGTGTTTCAGCGGTTGATCGCCGCCCTCACTTTCATAGCCCTGCCTGCGAGGTGACCGCATCGCGGGCCAGCGTGCGCCCGCGCGACGATCAGCACACCATGCGACGATCAGCACGCGGATCCGGCGAGATCGGGTGTCGGTCGTCACGCCGTGTGCAAATCGTCACGTGGTTCGGATCCGAGCCGGGCGGGAGGGGGCCGTTGCCGTCGTGCCCGGCCTTCTTCCAGGCGCCGCGAAGCAATCCTCCAGCGAACCCATAGACTCGACGGGGGGACGCAGCGGGGCGACCGCCCTGCGACGCAGCATCCGTGGCGATGTCCACGTGCGGGAAGGCAGGATCCTGATGAGTGTGAAGTACGACCAGGGAGCGCCCGACCCGGCGACGCGCACGCTCGACTCGGTCACGGGCATCAGCAAGAAGGGCCTTCCGACCGGCACCGTCGGGGTGCTCGGCGCGCTGGTGATCGGGATCTCGACGTGTGCACCGGCGTACACGCTGACCGCCGCGGTCGGCCCCGCGGCGAGCGAGGTCGGGTACCAGACGCCCGCGATCTTCCTCATGGGCTTCATCCCCATGCTGCTCGTCGCACTCGGCTACCGCGCTCTGAATTCCGCGATGCCCGACTCGGGCACCTCCTTCACATGGGCGACGCGCGCGTTCGGCCCATGGGTCGGATGGATGGCCGGATGGGGCCTGATCGCGGCGACCGTGCTCGTGCTGTCGAATCTCGCCGGCATCGCCGTCGAGTTCCTGTTCCAGTCGATCAGCATCCTCGTCGGGGATCCGTCGATCGCCGACCTCGCGGCGAACAAGTTCATCAACATCGCGGTGTGCCTGGCGTTCATGGCCCTCGCGACGCTCATCTCGTACCGCGGCATGACCTCGACCAAGGTGTTCCAGTACATCACCGTGATCTTCCAGATGGCGGTCATGGTGTGGTTCGTCGTCGCGATGTTCGTCGGGGCGGGCGACCCCGCCAACAAGGAGGCCAAGCTTCCTGAACTCAGCTGGTTCAACCCGTTCGAGGTGTCGAGCTTCAGCGCCTTCGCCGCCGGCATCGCGGTGTCGATCTTCGTGTACTGGGGCTGGGACACGGTGCTCACGATGGGTGAGGAGACCAAGCCGTCCAAGGGCCGTCTGTCCACCGAGAGCAAGGCCGCGATGATCCTCGTCGCGATCCTGGTCGTCCTCTACGTCGGCACCGCGACGGCCACCGTCGCCTACGCGGGTCTCGGCGACGGCCCCACCGGGCTCGGCAACCCCGACATCATCGAGAACGTGTTCGCGGCGCTCGCGCATCCCGTCATGGGCCCGGCCGCGATCCTGCTCTCCCTCGCGATCCTCGTCAGTGCCATGGCGTCGATCAACTCGACCGCCATCTCGCCGGCGCGCACGCTTCTCGCGATGTCGCACTACGGCGCGCTGCCGCCGTCGCTCAAGAAGGTGCACCCGAAGTACAAGTCGCCGCACGTGGCGCTGCTCCTGTCGTCGATCGTCGCCTCGGTGTTCTATGCGGTCATGCGCTTCATCAGCGAGGACGTGCTGTGGGACACGATCACCGCGCTCGGCATGATGGTCTGCTTCTACTACGGCGTCACCGCGCTCGCGAGCCCCTGGTACTTCCGCAAGTCCGCCTTCCGTGAGGGCTTCGGCTCGATCATGATGAAGGTCGTGCTGCCGGGCCTCGGCGGGATCCTGCTGCTGATCGTCTTCGTGAAGACGACCATCGACGCCATGGATCCGGAGGCCGGATCCGGAAGCAGCATCGGCGGGATCGGCCTGGTGGGCATCATCGGCGTGACCGTGCTCGGCCTCGGTGTGATCCTCATGTTCGTGCAGGCGAAGGCCTCGCCGGAGTTCTTCCGCGGCACGCGCCTGGCGCGCACCGACGCGACGAACGACACCTCCGCGCTGCAGGTCTTCGACGACGGCCTGGGCGGCTGACGCCGCAGGGATCGCCCAAGGGCGTGAGGGGCGTGAGGGGCGTCGGCCGCGGGCGCTACGCTCGCGGCATGGCGATGGAGCGCGCATGACGGATGCGGTGCTGCTCGACCGCGCCCGGGGCGGCGACGAGTCGGCGTTCGCCACGCTCGTCGGGCCGCACCGTCGGGAGCTGCAACGGCACGGCTACCGGATCCTGGGCTCGCTCGCCGACGCCGAGGACGCGACGCAGGAGGCGCTGATGGCCGCCTGGCGCGGCATCGCCGGGTTCGCGGGCCACAGCTCGCTGCGCACCTGGCTGTACCGGATCGCGACGCGCACGAGCCTGCGGATCGCGGAGCGCCGGCCCGCGCGGGTGCTGTCGTGGGACGCGCATCCGGCGCGGGATCCGCTCGGCGATCTCGGCGCTCCCGACGATGCGACGGCGTGGCTGGAGCCCTGGATCGCGTCGGCCGACGACCCCGCAGAGGCGGCGGAGCGCCGCGATGCGATCTCGCTCGCCTTCCTCGCGGCGCTGCAGCAGCTCCCGCCGGGTCAGCGAGCGGTGCTCATCCTGCGCGACGTGCTGGACTTCTCCGCCGCCGAGACGGCCGAGGCTCTCGAGACGAGCGTCGCCGCCGTGAACAGCGCCCTGCAGCGGGCCCGCGCGAGCAGAGCCGGCGCCGAAGCGGCCGCGGACCGAGGAACCGTCCGTAATCCGGCTCAGCAGCGCGCCGTCGACGCGTTCGTGGCCGCCTTCGAGGCGGGCGACGTGCCGGGGATCGTCGGGTTGCTCACCGAGGATGTCCGCCTCACGATGCCGCCGCTCCCCGCCTGGTTCGACGGGATCGCCGATGTCGCCGCGTTCTTCGCCGAGCGGTCGCTCGTCACGCCCTGGCGCGTGCGCGAGCACGTGCTGGTCAACGGCATGCCGGCGCTCGTCGCCGATCAGCAGACCGACGGCGTCTGGCGGCCCGGCGCGGTCATGGCGCTCGGCTTCCGCGGATCCGAGATCTCGTGGATCGCATCGTTCCTGGATCCGCGGGTCATCGAACGCGCGGTATCCGAGCGCTGAGCCCGGCGACCGCGCCAGGTCGGCGGCGCGGCGCTCACGCCGGCGGCAGCAGGGGCCGGGGCGGCAGCGGGGACGAGTAGACGACGCTCGTGGTCACGCTGCCGAGTGTGCCGATCCTGCCGCTCACCTGTTCGAGGTGCTTCATGCTGGTCGCGACGACCTTCATGATGAAGCAGTCGTCTCCGGTGACGTGATGCGCCTCGATCACTTCCGGCAGGCCCGCGAGCAGCTCATGCAGCGGTTCGTAGACGCTGCTCGGGTAGCGCAGGCGCAGGTAGGCGAGGATGGTGAACCCCAGCCGCTCCGGGTCGACCTGAGCGGCGTAGCCGCTGATGACGCCGGCCTCCTCGAGCCTGCGCACGCGCTCGGCGGCGGCGCTGTGGCTCATGGTGATGCGCCGGGCCAGGTCGGCGATGCTCTGGCGGCCGTTGGCCTGCAGCTCCTTCAGGATCGCTGCGTCGACCTTGTCGGGCTGAAATGGGAGATTCACGGCCATGCGCCAAGATTGCCACGAAATCGACGCCGTTTTCTTCGGACTGCCGTGGAAGCGGCCTTCACATCGCTGAAGCGCGTGAATAGCGTTTCAGGCATGACATCGACTGCTCCTTCTGCCGATCTGCTCGTTGCCCATTTCGCCGGCAAGCTGGCCTTCGAGACCGACGCCTCCGACGTGCACTCCGCACAGGAGCAGGGGGCGGGCTTCGTGCTGATCGACTCCCGCGGCGGCGCGGCCTGGGCGCAGGGACGGATCGTCGGAGCGGTGCACATGCCGACCGCCGAGATCGCCGAGCGTGCGCTCGCCGAGATCCCCCTCGACCTGCCTGTCGTCACCTACTGCTGGGGGCCCGGCTGCAACGGTTCGACGCGCGCCGCGCTGGAGTTCGCTCGGCTCGGCTACCAGGTCAAGGAGATGATCGGCGGCTTCGAGTACTGGGCGCGGGAGGGCTATCCCGTCGAGGACGCGCACGGGCCCGTCGTGCGCGCCAAGGATCCCCTCACGGCGCCGCTGAGCACGGTCACCTGTGACTGCTGACGCACCCGAGATCCGTCGCGTCCGCCGGGAAGACCTGCCCGCGCTCGTCGAGCCGATCCGGGATCATGCGCGCTACGAGCGTGCCGGGAGCTGCGGGAGGACCTGAGGGAGGACCTGGGGAGGCGCTCGGGCGGTCGCTGCCCTGAGCTAGCACGCCGGGGGCGCGGTGACAAGACCGCAGACGTCGCGGTCGGGCGCCCCTAGCGTGTGCGGTGCGCCCGGTGCGGCGTCCTTCACGGAGGACGGTTCCGGCCGGACGCCCGAACGCGAAGGAGCAGGCCATGACGAACAACCCGCAGATGCCGCTGGTGCCCGAGGACCCGGAGGACGAGCTCTCCGACCCGCCGCTCGTGGAGGAACCGGACGGTCACGAGAAGCTCGACCCGGACCGCGACGACGACGCGATCGACAGCGCGGAGGCCGACCGGATCGCGGCCGAGACCGGTTCCGACGACCGCGAGAACTGACCGAAGCCGCGCGACGGCATCGGGATGTCCCGCAGCGCGCCGCGCATCGGGCGGGATCCCGGCTCCCCTGGCTGGACATGACGCAGGAGATCCTGCAGGTCAGCGGGCGGAGGGAGGCGGAGTGTGACGATTCTCCTGCGCTGTGTTCGGGAAAGGGAGGAGACCGGGCCGTCCGTGCATGAGGGACCGGTCGACGGCTCCGTGGATTCCGAAGAATCTTCCGGGTGACCGATGAGTTCCGCGGATCCGGTGTCTCTGCACCTGTGTACGCACCTCTTCAGCCAGGAAAGGAACGCTCATGCGCTCGCTCATCGTCTCCAACGCCATCACCCTCGACGGCTTCTTCGCAGGCTCCGGCGGCAATCCCCTCGTGCTGAACCTCGACGCGGGGTTCGACGCGCACAACCTCGACCTGATGCGCGGGGCGGGCACCGTGCTGCTCGGCCGGAAGTCGTTCGAGCTGTTCAGCTCGTTCTGGCCGCTGATCGCCGATGCGCCCGAGGACCCGTCCAACCCCGCGCTGAGCGCCGTCAACCGTGAGTTCAGCCGGCTGTACCGCGACGTGCCCAAGATCATGGTGAGCGACGGGTTCGTCGTCCCCGCGGACAACCCGTGGCACGGGACCACGAAGGTCGTGGGCCGTGCCGGGCTCGCGGCGACGCTGGCCGAGGAGAAAGCGTCAGACGGCGGCGACATCGTCGTGTTCGCGAGCGCGACGCTGTGGAACGGGCTGCTCGCCGAGGGAGCGGTCGACCGGCTGGACCTGATCATGGGCCCCGACGCGATCGGCGAGGGCGTCCCCGCGTTCCGGGCCCCCGCGCGTCTGCGCCCCCTCGGCGCGACCCCGATCCCCGGCTCGTCGAACGTGCTGCTGCAGTACGCGCCGGTGAGGGGCGAGTAGGCGCGCTACTGCACCGACCAGCCGCCGTCCGACGCGAGGATCGCGCCGTTGATGTTCACCGCGTCGTCGGAGAGCAGGAAGGTGATCGAGGCGGCGAGATGCTCGGCGGTCGCGACGGTGGGGATGGCCTGCTGGAATGGGGCGAGCCGGCCGGATCCGTACTCCGACATGTGCGGAGGCATCGGGATGCCGGTCGCGACGCCGCCGGGGGCGACCGAGTTCACGCGGATCCCCTTCGGTCCGTACATGAAGGCCGCCGACTTGGTGACGCCGATGATGCCGTGCTTGCTGGCCGTGTAGGCGTTGCCCGAGGCGTTGCCGCGCAGGCCCGCTTCGCTCGAGACGTTCAGGATGGATCCGTGTCCGTTCGCCTCCATGATCGGGAGCACGGCGCGCATGAGCTTGAACGGCGCCGTCAGGTTGATCGCGATCACGCGGTCCCAGACGGCGTCGGGCGTCTCGCCGGCCGGGGAGAAGTCGTCGTTGATGCCGGCGACGTTCGCGAGTCCGTCGATGCGGTCGCCTGCGGCGGCGACGACACGGTCGATCGCGTCCTGCTGCGTGAGGTCTCCGGCCACCGTGACGACTCCCGGGAGGTCGGCGGCCAGCGCGTCGAGCTTCTCGGCGGCGATGTCGCACGCGATGACGCGACCGCCCTCTCGTGCGATGCGGGAGGCGGTGGCCTTGCCGATGCCGGACGCGGCCCCGGTGACGATCACGGTCTTGCCGGTGAAACGACCGGGAGTGACCTGCTCGATCCAGCCGTGCGGCGATGCGTCCTCGGGGATCTCGCCGCCGTTGACCGCGCGCACGAGGTCGTCGACGACCGATTGCGGCATCGCACCCTGGCTCATCACGACGAGCTGCTGCAGGGGCAGCCCCAGCACGGGGGTGAGCGAGTCGGCGCTCGCCCCCGACTGCGCGAGCAGCCCGCGGATGAGTTCGCCGCCGGCCGGATCGGCCAGCCAGTCGCCGATGGAGGAATTCGCGGTCAGGGCCATGGGTGTCTCCTTCGTTCGCCGTGGATCCGCTCCGCCGCACGCGACGGCTGCTGCGATCGGGTTTCGCAACGGTGCGTCCACTTATTGCTGAGCGTACACCTCGATACGCTCGGAGGGTGCCCCGTCCGCGCAGTGAGAACGCCCGCCAGTCCGTGCTGGCGGCGATGCGTCGTGCGCTCGCGGCCGACGGCTACGACGCGGTGACCATCGAGGGGCTCGCGGCGGAGGCCGGGGTGTCCAAGCAGACGATCTACCGGTGGTGGCCGTCGAAGGCGGCGATCCTCGGCGAGGCGCTGCTGGAGGGCAGCCTTCCGGGCGCCGACGTCGCGCTGCCGTTCTCCGACGACCTGACGGCGGATCTGCGCGGCTGGTTCACCCTGGCGGGCGAGAACCTGTCGCGTCCCGAGAACGTGGCGCTCGCGCGGGCGCTCATCGCGGTGACGGCGACGGACCCGGAGCGGGGTGCGGCGCTGAACCATCGCTTCGCGGATCCGGTCGTGTCGTGGATCGTCGCACGCGTGACCCGTGCGCAGGAGGAGGGGGACGTGCGCCCCGATGTCGATGCGGCCGCCGTCGCGGACCAGTTCCTCGCGGCGACGTCGTACTCCGCCTTGCTCGGGCGCCCGCTGACAGCGGCGCGCGTGGACGCCCTCGTCGAGCTCGTCACGCAAGGAATCGCCGCCCGCCCCCGGGGCCGTTGAGCGGATCCTTCCTCGAGGCTGTTCCCCTCGGTCGTTGAGCGAGCGAAGCGAGACGAGCGCCGCGCCCTTCCCAAACAAGCGCCTGTGGATAACTTCCGCGGCGGTGAAACGGATCTGGCTACGGTGTGGGGATGAATCCACGGCGAAGCGCACTTCTCCCGCGACCCCTCCTCAGACGGCGTGCCGCTCCCGCTCTGCGCTTCGGTATCGCGACGGCCGTCCTCGCGGTCTCCGTCGGCCTGGCGGGATGCGCTCCCGCCCCCGCTCCGAAGCCCACGCCTACCCCGCTCTTCGCGAGCAAGGCCGAGGCGTTCAAAGCGGCGGAGCAGGTGTACCGGGACTATGTGGATGCGGGCAACGCACGGCGAGCGGGTGCTTCAACTGAACCGGAGTCGTTCTTGATTGGTAAAGCGCTCGAAGATGATATTTCTACTCGTCGAATGCTTGAAGAACGCAAGGTTCGCGTCGCTGGCAACAACGCGCTGACGGACTTTCGCGGCACCGAGTTCAACTCCAAAGCTGAGACAGTCGAGGCGGATGTTTGTCTCGATGTCAGTGCCAGTCGCGTCATCGCGGAAGACGGTACGGATTTGACTCCTGCCGATCGAGGCAGTTTGGTCAGCATCCGAGTCCTTTTGGTCTCTAGTGGCGCTTCGCTGAAGATCTCTGAATCAAATCCGAGTGAGAAGACATGCGTCGCGCACTGAACGTCCTGCCCCTTGGCCTAGGCATTGTGATGCTCCAGCTATTTGTCGTCGCTGGCCTTAACGCGGAACCAGCGTCTGCGGACTCGACCGCGGGATGCAGCTTCGAGGCAGCGTCCCTCGGATTCTGCGATCCAGATGCTGGCGGTGGCGTAACGATCACGGACCAGCAAACTGAAGGCGGTCCAGGAGCGGAAAGCAGCGATCCCAACGGCGGCCCCGCCGATCCCGACAACTCCACCGACGGCGGCACCCCGACCCTAACCCCGCAGGAGGTCTGCGAGGCCACCCCCGGCCCACCGAGCGCCTTCTGCCGCTCGCTGACTCCCGTGGGTGTCGCCAGCGGACAGCCCTTCGCGCCGGCCGCGCAGGGCTGGAGCGTCACCGTCTCCGATCTCGCCCGGTTCGTCCCCAGCACCGCGACCGTCGTGGGAGAGCCCGACAACATCGCCGTCGTCGGATTGCCCGCGAACTTCGTCAGCAGCGCGATGACCGAAACGATCCCGGGCACCGTTCTCGGGCGGGGGCTGAACATCCGGTTCACTCCCGTCGGCTACGCGTTCGATTACGGCGACGGCGGGAAGCGCACGAGCAGCACGGCGGGAGCCCCCTGGGGCGCCATCGGTCTCGCGCAGTTCACCCCGACCGACACGAGCCACGTCTACACGCAGCCGGGCACCTACACCGTGACGGTCACCGTCACCTACGCCGCCGAGGTCGACCTCGGCGCGGGCTGGATCCCGATCAACGGCACGCTGATCGGCCCGGCTGCGAGCCAGCAGGTCCGCGTGGTCAGGGCCCACACCGCGCTCGTCCAGGGCACCTGCAGCGAACGTCCCGGCTCACCAGGATGCTGACCGCGCCCGGCCCCGCGTTACTGAAGAAGCGCTCCGACCGCTCAGGCGCGCACGCTGCGTCGCTCCCGGATCCGCGGCCCATCCGCAGACGCCGCCGCCAGCGCCCCGTGCGCAGGCATGCGGAAGTCCAGCGGCACCGGGCTGCGGAACTCGGAGGCGAACCGCCCGGTTCCGTGCAGGTCGGCGCCCAGCTCGCGCACCGTCGCGACGAGCTGCGTGAGCTGGTGCGACGACGGGCCCGCCGCTCCACCCGACTGCGCGTCCAGGAGCGCCTTCTGGATGGTGCGCACCGAGGCGATGCGCGTCGGCTCCGCATGCTCGGTCTCGTCGAGGCCGCCCGTCCAGACGCGGGCATCCGGGTGCGAGTAGAACACGCAGGTCTGCAGGGAGGGCGCGGATCCATGCTGCGCGACGAGGTGCTGGTGGAAGAGGTGCGCCTGCTGGCGCACCTGCGAGGCAGGGGAATCAGCGTCGAGCAGCGTGCGCACATCGAGCCGCTCGTTGCCGTCGCGAGAGATCGCGATCACGAACGATGTCGGAAGGGTGCTCTCGTCGAACAGCACCCCGAGCGCGCCGGCGAGCGTCGAGGGCTTCTTGCCGTCGAGGATGAGCCCCTGCCAGTACTTGCTCTCCACGAGCACGATCGCCTTCTCGGTGATCACCAGATGATCGAGCTGCGCGCAGTACGGGGCGATGGATCCCTCGTCGCGCGGCGAGAAGACGATGTTCGTCGCGATGATCGCGTCGAGGCCCGCCGCATCGCAGGCGTCCACGAGCACCTCACGCGAGGCGAGGTCCCAGCGCAGACCGCGGCCGGCAAGCAGCCGGGATCCTTCCTCGTTCGCGACCGCGGCGTCGCGCTCCGCGATGAGCGAGCGCACCTGCTCTTCATGCGCCTGGATCCTCTGCGAGATCTCGGTGTGGTGTTGCGCGGTCAGCGCGGCCAGCGTCTCGTCGTGCGAGCTCTGCAGCTCACGCGTCACGTCGGCCTGACGCTCGATGAGCGTGTTCTCGCCCTCCGCGTAACGGCGCTGGAGCTCGTCCGTGACCCGCCGATTGCGTCGGCTCAGCATCCAGACGGTGACGATGAACGCGACCACCAGCACGGCGACGGCGATGAGCAGGACGAGAGTGGGGATCTCCATCCGTCCAGCCAATCAGCGGCCGCAGACTTTCCCGGCGCGTCGTCCGCGCGTGGCGTGGACTGCGTGGCGGCGATCTCGGGGTCAGTCGCTGAACACCGTTCGCAACCGTTCGCGCAAGGCCGGATCACACACGTACACGTACGTGCCGAGCATGCCACGAGTCAGAAGCACGCCGTATACATTGCGGACGAAGACCAGCAGTTGCTCGTCAGTGAAGCCACCGGCAAACGAGCCGGTGGTCTCCTTGCCCTTCTTGTCGCGGTATCTCTCTCGATCTGCGACGATCGCCCCGGTCGCTGGATCCAGCCGAAGGTCAGGCCCGATGATCACGCCGGCGTAGTTCAGGTCGTAGCCCTGGACGGTATGGATGGAGCCGACCTCGTCCGCGGCACTGGCAGAGCTGATCCAGTCTTTGTCCGTCGTGTTCCAGAGCAAACGGACGCCGTCGATCTCGATGTCGAAGTCTGCCACAAGCTTCTTGTTCTTGCGCCTCTTCGTGACCCAATCCCAGGCGAATCCCGCGACCAGGCGCGACAGCCCGAAGCGCTGTTCGGCATCACGGATCGCCGCGCGCATCTCACCGAGGTCGTCGAAGAAGCGCAGGTCGTAATCGCCAAGGTCAGGGCGCGGCGGGTCCTCACCGCGCAGGGCCGCGCGCACGAATCCGATGTAGTCAGCGTCCGCCTTCACGCGCATCTGGGTCATGAGGTGGAAGTGGCGGTCGCCGTCCTTCGCGGCGCGAAGGGTGCGCTGCAGAGTCTCCGGACCGATGTCGTGCGGGCGCACGCTCTGTAACTCATCGACGAGCAGGATCTGATGGCTGCTTCGAGCGCGGATCCAATCGAGCTGGGTGAACGTGCGATCGTCGCGGCCGAACAACTTCTCGTTGATGTTGGAGAACTTCTTGTTCTGACTGCCGGACGCCTGGTTCGCGCGTTGTCCGAGTCGATGAGCTTCGTCGACGAAGACAAGATCGTACTCGCTGGCGGACTCCGCGAGCTGAAACGGGCTCAGGACGGTCTTCGGATCTAGACGCGGCGTCTTGGCGAACACGCGCTGGACCGACCGGCGCAACGACTGCTGCGGGATCACGAGTGCCGTTCGGAGCCCGGCGAGCGGCTGGCGATCCCCGTCCAGGAAGTAGTCGGCAAACAAGGAATCTTGCTCGAAGTCATCACCCGGGATGTGAGCCGCGATGTCAGCGAGCAACTTCATGAGGAAGATCGCGACGATCGTTTTGCCCGTGCCCGGTCCACCCTGCACCACAAGCGTCGAGCCGCTCTTGTCATGGCGCAGATCCCTAAGGAGAGCCTTCAGGATGTTGTCGACGGCGACGTTCTGATCGGGGTTGAGCGCCTTGAACGGTGACAGTTTGAACATGTCGCTGTTCTCGATGGAGCTGATGCTCTGGGTGAACAGCCCTTCTGCGCGCAGCTGTTCGAAGACGTTGCGGAACGACGTTCGGTATCGCTCCCGGTCGTAGTACTGCGCGTCTGACGCAAGTCCTGCGTTGCTGTTAAGCACCTGAAACCGAGCGTCGCCGGAGAACCACCGGATCAGGTGTGCCTCAAGATCGAGGCACACCGACTTGTTGAAGCGCTCATCGATGACAACGTGGATCGTGTCGAGTCGGGCTGCCCGCTTCGGTCCTTTCAGGTGCTGGAGCAGGCGCTTGTGCGCATTCACCGTCTCGCCGACATACAGATCGGGAGCTTTGCGACTGCGGGAAAAGCCATCGATCACGTACACGACCGGCCAGTTTGTGAGGTGCGGATCTGCGCGCGCTCGCGTACTGACGACATCCTGGCGGAACGCCAAATGTTCAATCCGCGTCATGATGGCTCAGGATCCGAGGCCGCTCCCGCGCGTGCGCCATCCCGGATCGCGGCTTCTGTGACGGTCTCGGTCTCGGCCTCTCGCTCGGCCGCGAGCTGCGTGTACTTCACCATTCGCCCGCGCGCCTGTTCGGTCGGGTACTTCTGTCGGCTGGATTCGAGCTTGCGCAGCACGATGTCATCGAGGTCGACGCCGATCCGGTTCGCGAGATGGATGCAGTACGTGACGACGTCGGCGAGCTCCTCCTCCACGCGCGTCGGATCGAAATCGCCGCCCCATTGGAAGCACTCCAGCAGCTCGCCGGACTCGATCGCGATGCTCTTCGCGAGGTTCTCCGGGGTGTGGAACTGGTCCCAGTCCCGCTCCTCGACGAAGGCGCGGAGGGCGGCGAGAGTCGACGGCGACGGCATGGGGGTGAGGCTAGCAGAGCGCTCGAGCCGCGAACTTCGGCGCCAGACCGGGGTATCCAGCCTGGCCGGTGCCGACTCGGAGCGAGGCGGCGCGTGCCAGCGCGCGGCGTAGGCAGAGATCAAAAGGACCGGCAAGATAAATCATTTTGCATCAAATAGCTTTATCAACGATGGTCAGTACATGTCTATCTGATCCACGATTTGGTACGCCTCGTGTCTCGGGCGGATACTCGACCCGTCCCGGCCGTCTATTCCGGTCGGGGTCCAACAATGAACGAGACCTTCTCTTCCCTCCCCGCCGCGCCCGTCCGCGACATCGCCGTCGTCGGTGCCGGACGGCTCGGCCGTGTGCTCGCGCGGGCGCTGACGGCAGCCGGCTTCAGCGTCGCCGGACCTCTTCATCGGGGAGACCCGATCCCCGCGGTCGACGCCGCGATCCTCTGCGTGCCGGATGCGGCGATCCACGACGCGGCGCTCGCAGCGCGCCCGCACGCGCGGCTGGTCGGCCATGTCTCCGGAGCCACGGGCCTCGATGACGTCGACTTCAGCGTCCACCCGCTGCAGACCGTCACCGGAACCGAGGCGCCGAGCGTGTTCCACGGAATCGGCGCCGCGGTCGACGGACGCACGCCCGAGACCCTCGCCGTGGCGGAAAGGCTGGCCGTCGCGCTCGGAGCTCACCCGTTCCAGGTCGACGACCGGCACCGCGCGGGCTACCACGCGTCCGCGTCGATCGCCTCGAACCTGATCCTCGCCGTGTTCGACGCCGCCGAGCGGGTGGCCGGATCCGCGGGGATCCCGTCGGCGCAGGCACGCGCGGTCCTCGCGCCGCTCGTGCGGCAGACGGTGACGAACTGGGCCGATCGTGGCGCGGCCGGGGCCCTCACCGGGCCGATCGCCCGCGGCGATGAGGCCACTGTCGCCCGGCAGCGGGTGGCGGTCGCGGCGGGCAATCCGGAGCTCCTGGAGCTCGTCGATGCGCTGACGGCGCAGACCCGCGTGCTCGCGGGTCGCGAAGGAGACGGCGTTTCGTCTCGCTTCGCTCGCTCAACGACCCTGGGTGCTGACCAGGGAACGACCACGGGAGAGGCCGGGAGGACCCGCGCATGAGGATCATCCGCACGATCGCCGAGGTCCGCGAGGCTGTCCGTGAGGCCAGGATCCAGGGCGGCAGCGTCGGTCTCGTTCCGACGATGGGCGCCTTCCACGCCGGCCATCTGGCGCTGATGCACGAAGCGCGCAGGAGCACCGACCTCGTCGTGGTCTCGCTGTTCGTGAACCCCACCCAGTTCGGCCCGAACGAAGACCTCAGCCGCTACCCGCGCGACGAGGCGCGGGACGCGGCCCTGGCGGAAGGTGCCGGCGTCGACATCCTGTTCGCACCCGCGCCCGCCGAGATCTACCCCGACGGCTTCGCCACGACGATCCACATCGCGGGCATCACCGACGTGCTCGACGGCGCGAGTCGCGGCGCTCACCACTTCGACGGGGTCGCCACCGTGGTCGCCAAGCTGTTCGGCATCGTCGCCCCCGACATCGCCTTCTTCGGGCAGAAGGATGCGCAGCAGGTGCTCGTCGTGCGCCGGCTCGTGCGCGACCTCGACATCGATGTGCGGATCCAGGCCGTCCCGACCGTGCGCGAACCCGACGGACTCGCCATGAGCTCGCGCAACGTCTACCTCGACCCCGCGGCCCGACGGCAGGCGTCGGCTGTGAACCGCGCTCTCGCGGCCGCCGCCGTCGCCGTCGAACAGGGCGAGCGCGAGGCCGCGGTCGTCATGGATGTCGCGCGGCGCGCGCTGGACGATGCCGGCATCGTCCCCGAATACCTCGAGCTGCGCACCGCCGACGATCTGCGGCCGGTCACGACGCTGACCGGCGACACCCTTCTCGCGGTCGCCGCGCACGTCGGCGCCGCCCGCCTCATCGACAACCGCCTCCTGAGAGTGAGCGCCTGATGCGACGCACCATGCTGAAGTCGAAGATCCACCGGGCGACGATCACCGGATCCGACCTGCACTACGTCGGATCCATCACGATCGACCCCGACCTGCTCGACGCGGCAGACATCCTTCCGCACGAGCAGGTGCACGTCGTCGACGTCGACAACGGCTCGCGGTTCGAGACCTACACGATCGCGGGCGAGCGCGGCTCCGGAGTGATCCAGGTCAACGGCGCGGCCGCCCGGCTCGTGCACACGGGCGATACCGTCATCGTCATCTCGTACGCCGACTACGCGCCCGAAGACCTCGTCGGCTACGCCCCGACCGTGGTGCACGTCGACCGGGCGAACGCGATCAGCCAGGTCGACACCGCCGTGGACGCACTGCTCACGGAGGCCCGTGCGCACGCCGCACTGAGCGACCGGGGGGAGACGAAGTGAGCGCGCACGCCGCCCCGGACCGCCGGCTCGGCCTGGGCGATCTCGCGGCGAAGAAGGCCGCCGGCGAGCCGATCGTCATGGTCACGGCCTACGATCACCCCGGCGCGCAGATCGTCGAGGCGGCCGGCGTCGACATCGTGCTCGTCGGCGATTCCGCAGCGATGACGGTGCTCGGCTACGACAGCACAGTGCCCGTCTCCGTCGACGAGATGATCATGCTCACCAAGGCTGTGCGCCGAGGCCTCACGAAGCCGCTGCTCGTCGCCGACCTCCCGTTCGGTTCGTACGAGACGTCGGACGCGCAGGCCCTCGCGACAGCGCAGCGCTTCGTGAAGGAGACCGGCTGCGACCTCGTCAAGATCGAGCGCGGCGGCACCTCGGTGCAACGCGCACGAGCCCTCGTGGAGGCCGGGATCCCCGTCGTCGGCCACGTCGGGCTCACCCCGCAGACCGCCACCTCGCTCGGCGGCTACCGCTCGCAGGGGCGTACGGCCGAGGCCGCGCTCGCCCTGATCGACGACGCCCTCGCCCTGCAGGATGCGGGTTGCGCACTGCTGGTGGTCGAGGCGGTGCCGAGCGAGGTCACCGCAGCGCTCATGCCCCTCCTCGACATCCCCGTGATCGGGATCGGAGCCGGATCCGCCACCGACGGGCAGGTGCTGGTCTTCCACGACCTGCTCGGGATCTACGACGGCGGCGCGGCCCGGTTCGTCAAGCGGTACGCCGACCTGCGCAGGGCGGCGATCGACGGGGTCACCGCTTACGCGGACGAGGTGCGCGACCGCGTGTACCCGGCTCCGGAGCACATGTACTCCATGCCGGCCGCCGAGGCCGAGCGCCTGGAAGAGCTGCTCGCCGGGCGCTGAGACGCTCAGGGGGAGACGAGCGCGCCGACGCCGCCGGCGAGCACGACGGCCCCGAGCCCGATCACGACGAGCGACGCCAGGATCCCGATGAGGCGGGTCGCGCGCGGTCCGATCAGATGGCCGAAGGCCGCGCCGACGCCCGCCAGCACGAGCTGCCAGGCGAGCGAGGCGATCCCCGCGGCGACCACGAACACCACGGGTCCCGACGGCGAGGCGCTGCGCGCGGTGACGGCGCCGCCGAGTGCGAGGAAGTAGATCAGCGTCATCGGGTTGATCGCCGTGAGGCCGACGAACCGCGCGTACGCGCCGAGCGCCGAGATCCTGCCGACCTCGGGCTCATCGGATCCGGCATCGCGTCGGATCCGGAACAGCTGCAGGATCCCGATCCCGACGACCAGGACCCCGGATGCGATCAGGAAAGGGCCACGGAAGCCCTCGATCACCGAGGCGAGGAACGCTCCCGCGGCGGTGGCCGCGGCGCAGTAGAGGAGGTCGACCGTCGCCACGCCGGCCGCGCCGGCCGCAGCGACGCGGAACCCGTTCACGATGCCCTCGCGCAGAAGGAGCGCGCCGATCGCGCCCAGCGGCATCGCGACACCGAGCCCGGCCAGCATGCCGGCCACCGCCGGGATCCAGAACCCCTCCATGCCGTCCAGTGTGACGGCTTCGTGCCGACCGATCGGGGATTCTGTCGGTTCAGTGGTTAGTCTGACCAACATGGACGCCATCGACGAGCAGATCCTCGGTCTGCTGCAGGAGAACGCACGCCGTTCGTTCAGTGAGATCGGGCGCACCGTCGGGCTCAGCACCAACGCCGCCGCCGTCCGCGTGCGTCGTCTCGAGCAGAGCGGCATCATTCTCGGCTACACGATCCGGACGGGGATCGACGCCCCGGATCCGCGCGGCGGGCTGGAGGTCTTCATCGACGTGCGACTGGACGACACCACCGACTTCGACGTCTTCGCGGAGCGGGTCGGATCTATCTCGGAGATCGTCGACGCCGTGCACATGACCGGCGCCTACGACGGCATGGTGCGCGCGTTCACCCGCGACACCGCGACCCTGGACCGGCTGCTGCGCCGCCTCAAGAAGGAGTGCGGGGCCGCGCAGACGCAGACGCGGGTGGCGCTGCGGTCGTACTGAGAGAGGATCGGCGCCACCCTCGCTCACGCCGCGCGCTTACGCCGAGTGGCGTCGCGCTCGCCTGCGCTTCAGATCAGCCGGCGCAGCGCCTCTTCGAGGGTCACGCTCTGGGCGTCCGCGCGGTCGCGGAGACGCGCGTGCTCCTCGGCGCTCAGGGCGACGTGCAGGTCGATCGGGGGAGTGCTCGCAGGCAGGTCCAGCCCGTCGAGCAGATCCGTCGCCTCCGCCCACAGCGTCTGCGCCGGTGCCGGCGACGGTGCGACGGCCGGCGCTTCGTGGCCGCGCGGGGGGAGCGCAGGCTCCGGCTCCGCGAGCACGGCAGGGGCCTCGTCGAACGGCGCCGCCGCGGTGAACCCGGGTCCGCGGTCGGGCTCCTGCTTGCGCTGGTACGCGGTCGCGGCGGCGTTCGCGCGCAGGTCCGCGGCCTCGTTCAAGGGGTGCCCCGCGTGGCCCTTGACCCAGGTGAAGGAGACGTCGCGGCCGCGCAGCTCGACGTCGATGCCCTCGAGCAGGTCCCGGTTGAGCACGGGGCCGCCGTCGGACTTGCGCCACCCTTTGCGCTTCCACCCCGGCATCCACTTGGTCACGGAATCGATCACATAACGGCTGTCGCACTCGATCACGAGCTTCTCGCCGGCGACGACCGACGTCGCGCGCAGCAGTTCCAGCACGGCCTGCAGCTCGCCCTGGTTGTTCGTGCCGTGCGGGGATCCGCCGGCCGCCCAGTTCGCGTCGTCGATGTACCAGGCCCAGCCGTTGGGCCCGGGGTTGCCCAGGGCGGAACCGTCTGCCGCGGCGGTGATCGTCATGCCTCCACCGTAGGGCGTGGCGGGATGCCGCCCGGGCGTGGCGGGATGCTGCCCGGGCGTGGCGGCTACTTGTCGCAGCCGATGCCGTCGCCGTCGCGATCCAGGTCGTAGATGTCGGTGCCGACCACCCGCACCGGACCCTGCACGTAGGCCGGGCCGTTGCCCTTTCCCCCGGCGCAGTCGACGTCGCTGGCGATCGGCACGCACGCGTCCGCATAGTTGGGATCGCACTGTGCCGCGGGCTCCGCGGCGACGAAGGGTGCAGGGGCCGCCGCCTGCGGCTCCCGGGTGCCGTGCGCGGTGACCTCGGTGACGGGCGCGACCGTCACCGTCTCGCCCACCAGCGTCCGTGCGGCCTCCACGCCGTCGACCCGCGTCACGCGGTAGGTGGAGACCTTCGTTCCGAGCGCGCCCGGTGTCACGATCTCGGTGACGCCGGCGTCTCGCTCGGGGTCGTCGACGGTGGTGCGTTCGAACGGGATGGAGGTGCTGACCTCGACGGTCTCGAACGTGGTCGCCTTCGGCGAGGGGCCGGCGGACGCCGGAGCGGCGAACGCATGCGGAGTCTCCGGGGCCGGATCGTGCGCAGTGCCGCCGCAGCCCGCCAGCACGAGGAGCGAGGCGGCCACCACGGCGATGGTCGCGGGTGTGCGTCGGAGGGTTGAGAGTGAGAGCGTGCGTCGCGGGGCGGTGAGACGCACCTCAGCGCCGGTTCGTGGGGACATCATCGTCACCATTCGTTCGATCGGCATCGGGTGCTCGGAGCCTAGCGACTCGCCGGGCCGAAATTCTACGGTCGGTGAGAATCGCCTCGGATGCGGATCCGGATCCTCTCTTCCCTTCCGATACATAGCGACATATCGTTAACTATCGCTCGACAAGGGGCAGACCTGAGGAGGTCGTCATGGACAACAACTATGCATCTCGTGGTTTCGGAGGACCGGGGTTCGGACCGGGCGGTGGCCGTGGCTTCGGCGGACGGCCCGGCATGAACCCGACGGCGGGGCTCTGGGAGGCGATGGAGCACCTGCGCTCGGTCTTCGACCAGCGGCCGCAGGCTCCGCGCATGGCCCGCGGCGACGTGCGCGCCGCCGTGCTCGCGCTGCTCGCCGAGCAGCCCATGCACGGCTACCAGATCATCCAGGAGATCGAGGAGCGCAGCGGCGGCTCGTGGAAGCCGAGCGCCGGATCGGTGTACCCGACCCTGCAGCTGCTCGCCGACGAGGGCCTGATCGAGGCTGCCGAGCAGGGTGGCCGCAAGACCTACTCGCTGACCGAGGCGGGCCGCGCGGTCGCCGATGAGGCCGGCACGCCGCCATGGGAGGGATCCGGTGCGCGCGCCGGTGCTGCCGCGTTCGGGGCGCTGCCCAAGGCCGGGGTGGACCTCGCGGGTGCGGCGGCGCAGGTCGCGCGCACGGGCACCCCGGAGCAGGTGCAGCAGGCGATCGAAGTGCTCGACGAGGCCCGCCGCAGGCTGTACGCGATCCTCGCCGACTGATGGCGGGAGGAACCGCAGCGCGCACCGAGCTCCCGGTCCCGACTGCGGTGGGGGAGGCCGCCTCGATCCCCGGGGCGATCTCCTCTCCCGGCGCGGCGGTCGCGAGGGGGATGTCCAGGGCGGCCCAGGGCACGAAGATGGGACCGGAGGCACATCGTGATGGTCGTTGATCGGAGTCCGTCGCCCTCGCCGCACACCGCCGGGGCAGAGGGGCAGAGTGCTCCGCTGCGCGCCCGCTATCGGCGCATCCTCGCCTTCGCCGCGCGTGTGCTCGCGCAGACGTGGTGGTTCGAGATCGCGCTGCCGCGGATCGGCCTGGCGCGGGTCGCCGAGAGCAGCCGCGAGCGGCGGATGCGCACCCTCGCGCAGCGGTTCCACGTGCTCGCCGTCGAGCTGGGCGGTCTGATGATCAAAGTCGGCCAGTTCCTGTCGTCACGGCTCGACGTCCTGCCGCCCGAGATCACCACCGAGCTCGCGGGCCTGCAGGACGAGGTGCCCGCGGTGCCGATCGACCAGATCCGCGCGCTCGCCGAAGCGGAGCTGGGCGTGCCGCTCGCGCGCGCCTTCGCGTCGTTCGACGAGGTGCCGCTCGCCGCCGCCTCGCTGGGACAGGCGCACCGTGCCCGGCTCTCCGCGCAGGATGCGGGCGACACCGGGTTCTCCGAGGTCGTCGTCAAGGTGCAGCGGCCGGGGATCGACCAGGTCGTCGCCACGGACCTCGCCGCACTGCGCCGCGTCGCCGGGTGGCTGCGCCGGATCCGGTTCGTCGCCGATCGCGTCAACGCGCCCGCGCTCGTCGAGGAGTTCGCCCAGACGAGCCTCGAGGAGATCGACTACATCCACGAGGCGTCGGCCGCTGAGCGCTTCGCGGAGGCGTTCCGAGACGACCCGCGGGTCGACGCCCCGCTGGTCGCCTGGGAGCGCACCACGCGCCGTGTGCTCACGCTCTCGGATGTCACCGCGATCAAGATCAACGACGTGGATGCCCTCCGCGCGGCCGGCATCGATCCGGCCGACGTGGCCCACGTGTTCGCCGAGGTCATGTTCGACCAGGTCTTCACACACGGCTTCGTGCATGCGGATCCGCATCCCGGCAACATCTTCGTCACGCCGCACGAGGACCAGGTCCCGGAGAGTGCTGATCCTGCGGAAGACGGCATTTCGTCTCGCTCCGCTCGCTCAACGGCCGGGCGCCGCTGGCGGCTGACCTTCATCGACTTCGGGATGATGGCGGAGGTGCCCGAGGGCATCCGGCACGGGCTGCGGACCCTGTTCATCGCGGCCGCCTCCCGCGACGGCAAGGGCATGGTCGCCGCAGCCCAGGAGATCGGCGTGCTCATGCCGTCGGCCGAGAACCGCGAGCTGGAGCGGGCGCTCACCGCCCTGTTCGCCCGGTTCGGGGGCATGGGGTTCGCCGAGCTGCGCGACGTGGATCCTCGCGAGTTCCAGGGGTTCGCCGAGGAGTTCGGCGACACCATGCGCTCGCTTCCGGTGCAGCTGCCCGAGGGGCTCCTCCTGCTGATCCGGGCGGTGTCGCTCACCTCGGGAATGTGCAGCGGGCTGGATCCGCAGTTCAACATCTGGGAGTCGATCGAGCCGTACGCCACCCGGCTGCTGGCCGACGAGAGCGGCAACATCGTGCAGGATCTCGCCGGTCAGGCGGTCGCGAACGCGGCGACGCTGTGGCGGCTGCCGAAGCGGATCGACGACATCATCACGCGCGTCGACGAGGGATCCGTCACGTTCGACACCTCGCGCATCGAGCGCCGCCTCGACCGCATCGACGGCCTCATCCGCCGCGGCGTCTCGGCGCTGCTGTTCGCCGCGCTGCTCATCGGCGGCGCGCTCGTGCTGACCGCAAACCCTCCGCTCGGCGTCGTCCTGATGAGCGTCTCGGTGCTGCCGCTGCTGCACACCCTCTTCGCGGGCCTGTTCCGGCGCGGGCCGCGCTGACCGGGAGCCCGCGGCGCGACGAGGAAGGGCGCACGACCGGATCGCGGTCGTGCGCCCTTCCTCGGGTGCGGCGTCAGTCCGCGTCGAGGGCGGCGCGGCGGCGGGCCAGGAGCAGCACGCCCGCGGCGATCACGACGACGCCGGCGATGCCGAGCCCGATCGGCGCCTCGGATCCGGTGGTCGCGAGAGAACCCGCGGAAGCGGATCCGGATCCTGCCGAGCCGCCGGATCCGGAGCCCGGCGTGGAGCCGCCGCCGTTCCCGGCGCTCGCCGGGACGACCGTGAACGACGCGGAGGCGACCGTGGTGCCGCCGAACGAGACGGTCACCGTGTGGGCGCCCGCGGGGAGCGAGGCGGGCAGGGCGGCCTGCAGCGTGAAGGCGCCGGCGGCGTTGGTAGATCCCGTGCCGAGCGACACCGGATCCGAGTGCACCTCGACCGCGAACCCCGCGACGTCGGACGCGAGTCCGGTCGCCGAGACGGTGACCGTGCCTCCCGGACGCAGGTCGCCCGAGATCGCCACCGCGCCCTGCACCGCGGCCGGGTCGGCCACCGCGACCGGCGTGGCGGCGGACGCCGTGGATCCGATCGCGTTGTGCACCGTGACGGTCGCCGAGTACGAGCCGGGGGCGACGCCGTCGAACGTGAACGACGTGCTGCGCGCATCGACGTCCGCCGTCAGCCCGGCGCCGAGCGACACCGTGTAGCCGGTGATCGGGGACCCGCCGTCGGCGGGGGCCGTCCAGCTGAGCGTCACGTGCGACCCGGCGGACGAGGCGCCGCCGACGACAGCGGAGGGCGCGGCGGGAGCGGACGGCGCCGTGGGCGCGGGCGTCACGTGGCGCAGCCGGTACTCGGTCATGTACGCGAGCTTGCCCGGCTTCGCGTCGGTGTAGGGCTTGGCCAGCTTCGCCCACTCGCCCTTGCCCTCCGCCTTGCCGTCGTTCCAGGCGCTCAGCACGCTGAGGTCGCCCGCGGTGTAGCCCGACTGCGGGTCGACGACGGTGCTCGCGCCGAGCGCGACCTGCGCCTGGGTGAGCTGCTTCACGAGGGCCAGGGATCCAGCCCGGTCGTCCTGGTTCCAGCCGGCGACGGGGATGTCGGCCCGGGTACGCAGCCACGTCCCCCAGTAGAACTCCTGGAACGGCACGGCGCCGTCGGCCGAGTAGCCGATGTCGCGGGCGAAGTAGAGGATGCTGCGGAAGCGGTCGTCCTCGAAGTTCGAGAGCCCGACGTTCGACGGCAGCTGGGCGGGGGTGATCGCGTCGCCGTTCACGTCGCGCAGCCAGGTCCACTTGTTCGCCTGCATCGCGTTCCAGAAGTCCGCGTCGGACAGCCCGGACAGGTTGCCCAGCACACGCAGCCGCACGCGCACGTCGGGGCCGCTGTTCTCCTGGAAGGACGTGAGCGTGTGGTGTCCGTCCGTGAGGTAGAGCACTCCGTGGGGACCGATGACGACCGTCTTCATGGGCTCGATCGTGGCGGCGGTCTCCCCGCCGACGGGCACCGTGCACGTGAAGGTGGACGGATCCGTCAGTGTCGCGTCCGGCTGTGCGCTCGCGACGTCCTGCTGGCCGTTGGCCTCGCACCAGTCGGCGAACTTCTTGTTGATCGCGTCCTTCGACAGCTCGGCGTCGTAGCGGCCGAGCTTGTAGTAGACCTCGTCGTAGCCCAGCGAGGGCTGCGTCGGGTGCACGTCGCCGATGCGCACGTCGAGCAGCTCGCCGACGGGCGCGCAGAGGTCGCGGGTGTCGCCGACCGCGCACGACGCGTCCTTCACGTCGGTCGGCGCGTCGGCGGCGGAGGCGGGTGCGGCGGCGAGCACGGATCCGCCGAGGGTGAGGAATGAGGCGAGCGCGACGGCGAGCGTGCGACGCGAGTGAAGCAGGGGCACGGGGTCTCCAGAGGACGGGGGACGGGAGTCTCCCCCGAGCCTGGTCAGCCGAGGCGGACGAAGGGTTGCGGCCGGGTGAACGGTGGGTGACGCGCCGTGCCGATCAGCGCGCGGTGCCGCCCCGGCGAGACCGTCGTGCGAGGCGCACGTCGCCCGGCGCGAGCGCCGTCGCGGCAGCCGCGGGTCAGGCGGGGCGGCGCACGCGCAGGACGAGCGCGAGCAGCGACAGCGCGATAACGATGACGCCGTAGCCGACGCAGACCGTGCCGAGCCCCACCGGTGCGACCAGCACGCCGGCGATCACGGCCGGCACCCCGAAGGCGAGATACGCGAGCAGGTACAGCACGGCGAAGGCGTCGGCGCGCTGGGTGGCCGGGATCCGCGGGGCGAGGGATCCGACAACGCCGAAGAACGCGGTGCCGAAGCCCATGCCCGTCACGGCGGCGGCCACCAGGTAGGCGGGCAGGGATCCGAGCCCCAGCGCGATCAGCGACAGCGCGGTGCCGGTGGCGAGCGCCGCGGTGCCGAAGATCACGATCGTGCGGGCCGTGCGCCGCCGGATCGCGAAGGCCGTGACCGCCCCGACGCCTGCCAGCAGCGCGACGGCCAGCCCCTGCCACAGGTGCGCGGTGCCGCCGAGCTCGCCGTGGACGATGCTCGCGCCGAGGGAGAGGAACAGCCCTCCTGTCGCCCAGCCGGCGATGACCGCGGGAGCGGCCCGCCAGAACTCCGACCTGATCTCGGCGGGCACCGAGAGGCGGAAGCGCAGCGACGCCCAGGCTCCGGGCAGCAGCGGCGCGGTCTCGGGCGCGATGAGCACCAGCCCCGCGATCACGAGGTACGCCGCGGTGAGCGGGTCGAACACGTCGGGGAGCGCGTCGGCGGTCGCGTCGAGCGCGAGGGCGGAGACGAGGGCTCCGGAGGCGAGGCCGATCCCGGGGCTGAGCGCGTTCCAGAGCGCCGCCGTTCCGGGCCGGGCCGGCGGCGCGAGGTCCAGGACGGTCGCCGAGAGGGCGGCGATCAGCAGGCCGCTCGCGATGCCCTGCAGGATCCGGGCGAGCACGAGCAGCAGCACGGATCCTGCGTTCCCGAACAGGATCATGCTGACGGCGAGCACCACGAGTCCTGCGACGATGACGGGCCGTCGTCCGACGTGATCGGAGAGCGACCCGGCCGCGAGCAGCGTGAGCAGCAGTGCGGCGGCGTACACGGCGAAGACCACCGTGATGACGATCGCATCGAATCCGAGGCGCTGGGCGAGCACGGGGTAGAAGGGCGAGGGTGCGCTCGCCCCCGCCATCATCAGGATCTGCGCGACGATCGCGAGGACGAACCCGAACCGCGTGCGCGCGGAGCGCGCGGGCAGCGCGGCGGACTCCCCGATCCGAGGCGTCGCGATCGGCTGGGTGGTCATGGCGTCTCCTCATCCGTTCGAGAATTGTCGAACGTTGTGCACACTACTCGCCCGCCGATGAATGTTCAAGTATTATCGAACCATGCCAGGCGCCGTCGATCTTCCGCATCCGGAACGCTCCGAGATCGAGCTCACCGCGGTACTCTTCGCGCTGAGCGATCCCGAGCGCCTCTCGATCGCCCGTCAGCTCGTCGACGGTCCGCTCGACATGGCGGCGTGCCACGCGACGGATCCGAACCTGCCGAAGTCGACCAAGTCGCACTTCATGAAGGTGCTGCGCGAGGCGGGCGTGATCCGCAACGAGCCGAACGGCCGCCGGCGCATCCTCACGCTCCGCCGCGACGACCTCGAGGCGCGGTTCCCCGGACTGCTCGACGCGGTGCTGGGCTCTTCGCACGCCTGATCGACCCGATGCTCCGCGACGACCCCCTCTGCGAGCGGCTCAATAGCGTTCGATGATCAGTCGATCCAGCGCTGCGGGATCTGGAAGGTCGTACTCGCGCGGCCACGGGAGAGATTCCGTGTTGCCCGACCACGTCAAGTGCACCATTGCCACGCCCATGGCGGTCACAACGAGCACGTCGTCCTGCGGTTCGGCTTCCGCAACCACAGTCCACTGAGTACCCGCCAGAGGATGCGCCGGACCAAGTTCCCGACGCAACTCGGCCGCCAGCAACTCTGCCCGCCGGGGCTCGTCACGCAGATCGATCATCGGTTCAGCGAAAACGAACCCGTCAACCCAGCTCACGCCCCAACCGTATCGGCGGACCCGGCGAACGCCATAGAGCACCTCAGGCCCGCCTTCCGCCGTCGCCGGGCGTCAGTCCTTCAGGATCGCGAGCACCGTCGTCCGGGTGGTGCCGTTCGCATCCGTCGTCTCGTATCGCACCGGCATGCCCGGATGCGCGAGCGCGAACCAGAACACCGTCCCGCCGTCCTCGTCCGCGACGTCGTAGCGCCGGCACTCGAGCCGACCGAGCGGGTGCTCGATCATCTGGGTGGCCACCGTCGAGCGGTCGGCGGGGAAGGCCGCATGGGCCTGCAGCTCCCGCCAGGTGACGCGTGCGCCCTTCGCCGCCTCGGGCGCGTCCGCCGGATGGCTCTCCAGCAGCGCCCCGTCGTCGTCACCAGCGGAGAATCGGTTGATCCGCTCGGTCGTGGTGCCGTCGGGCTCCTCGATCCGCACGCGGATGACGGCTCCGGCGCGCAGCGCGTCGCGGATCTCGGCGGCCGTGAACGGCGTCGGCAGTAGTCCCTCGGCGACGACGTGCGGATCCGGGTTCTCGGTCATGCGGCCAGGATAGGCGCCTCGCCGCCCGTTCCCCACCGATTCGTCGACGATCGGGTCAGGCGCGCGCTCCGAGGATGCGCTCCCGCTCGTCGCGTCCGCGGGGCGTCATGATCCCGGTCAGGAAGATCCGCAGCAGGTCGTCGACGCGGCGGGGCAGATCCTTGCGCGCCTCCAGCACATGCGACACGACCTGCGTGCCGGTGTAGGAGGCGACCAGCACGCGGGCGGCGGCGTCCGCGTCCACCTCCGCGTCGATGACGCCCTCGGACTGGCCCTGCCGCAGCAGGTCGGCCATCACGGTGATCCAGCCGAGGTACGGATGGACGGGGCTGTCGTCGAACGCGAGCTCCATCGTGAGCCGGATCCCGCCGCGCACCAGAGGATCGTCGAGGATCTGACGGGCCAGCCCATGGCTCATCATCACCAGCTGCTCGATCGGTCCGGCGCCGGTCGCGGCGGCCGCTTCGGTCAGACGGGACGAGGCGCGGTGCTGCTCGTCGATGACCGCATCCGCGATCTCGCGCTTGGTGGTGAACTGGAAGTACATCGCGCCGCGGGAGACGCCGGAGCGCTGCTCGATCAGGGACAGGCTGGCAGCCGAGTATCCGACCTCGTCGAACACGGCGGCCGCCCCGAGGAGGAGCTGCTCGCGCTTCTCGATCGCACGAGACTGCACGACGCTCCTGCCGCGCCCTTCGGCTCGCACGTTCGACTCCGCCGCCACTGTGGACTCCTGTCTGCTCGGGCCCAGGCTACTGGCGTTGTCGAGGCGAGAACTGTGCGCGGCGGGCGGAGGAATCGAATCAAGGTGACCGGCTCGGTCCTGGTTAGGATCGGTCCGCAGCGCTCGCGTGACGACGGTCCTGTCGGCATGCCGACGAACCGCGTCCTCGGAGAGGTACGACCATGACCACGATCCAGATCGTCGTGTGGAGCGTCTGGGGTGGATTCGTCCTCCTGATGATCGCCGTCTCGGTGTTCCAGCTGAGCAGGATCCGATACCGCGAGCGCGGGATGCGCCACTGGCCGCACGTGCCGGCCGTCGTCGTCGGTCACCAGGAGGTGCCGGGTCTGAGCGAGCCGGGCGAGATCTCGCAGCTGCCGTCGTACCTCAGCGTCTATCGGTACACAGCCGCCGACGGCCAGAGCTTCACGGGGAAGACCGTGTGGAGCGCCGGGCGACCGCTCCCCGAGTCCGAGCGGCTGACGGTGTGCGTCAACCCCGCCGATCCACGCGAGTCGTATCCGGTCGAGCGCACCAGCCGGGTCGTGCTCGTCAGCGCGCTGGGCGCCATGGCCCTGTTCGTCATCGGCTCGTTCTTCTTCGTCCGGGTGCTGGTCGGATCCTGAGGTCGCAAGCGCGACGACACCCTTGACACGGGGATCCGGCCGCCGTAATCTACAACCAAATGGTTGTAAGAAATGAACTGAGCGATGAACAGATCGACCGAGTGTTCCAGGCCCTGGCGGCGAGCACGCGGCGCGACATCCTGCGCCGCACGATCGCCCAGGAGCAGTCCGTCTCCGAGCTCGCCCGCGACTACGACATGTCGTTCGCGGCGGTGCAGAAGCATGTGGCCGTCCTCGAGGCGGCCGAGCTCATCATCAAGCGCGCCGAAGGACGCGAGCGGCTCGTCCGCGCGAATCCCGAGATGATCGCCCGCGCTCGCGCCCTGCTGTCCCGCTACGAGGACCTCTGGCGCTCCCGGATCTCCCGCCTCGACGACCTGCTCGCCGAAGACGCCCCCGACTCCGGATCCGCTCCGCGCGGATCCTCGACCCCCTGACTCACACAGAAGGAGAGTGACATGCCCGTCACCGATGTGATCACCGATCCCGAGAATCTGACGCTGACGATCCTCGCGGACTTCGCTGCGCCGGTGGAGCGCGTATGGGCCGCGTACGCGGACCCGCGCCAGCTCGAGCGCTTCTGGGGCCCTCCGGGATGGCCCGCCACGTTCACCGAGTTCGACCACACGGTGGGCGGCTTCGCGCAGTACCGC
The DNA here is from genome assembly GCF_000956545.1 of Microbacterium azadirachtae. Lineage (GTDB taxonomy): Bacteria > Actinomycetota > Actinomycetes > Actinomycetales > Microbacteriaceae > Microbacterium > Microbacterium azadirachtae. Next base: position 67,979 of record NZ_JYIT01000080.1, on the reverse strand, counting down.
CTGATCGGTCCTCGCGGGGAGAAGTCGTCCGGGCGGTGGGAGTTCATCCGCATCGAGGCGCCGACGATGTTCGAGGTGCTGGACTCCTTCGTCGACGACGACGGTCAGCCCGTCGAGGGCTTCCCGGCGATGCGGATGCGCCTCGAGTTCTCGCCGACCGCGGAGGGCACCCGAATGACCGGGACAAGCCACTTCGACTCGGTCGAGGCGCTCGAGCAGGTCGTCGCGATGGGCGTGATCGAGGGCACGAAGGCCGCGATGAGCCAGCTCGACGCGGTGCTGCAGGATCTGCGCGACTACGCCCAGGGCAAGGGCACCCGCCTCGAGGTGCTCGACGACACGCATGTGCGGATCACCCGGCTGGTCGGCGGCCCGCGGGACCTGGTGTGGCGTGCGCACAACGACCCGGAGCTGATGAGGAAGTGGCTGCTCGGTCCGGACGGCTGGGAGATGACGGAGTGCGTGATCGCGACCGAGCCCGGCCAGACCTACCGCAACGCGTGGGCGCCGGTCGGCGACACCGCCGGGCAGGCCTTCGGGTTCGAGGGCGAGGCGCTGCTCGTGGAGGCCCCGCGCCGGATGGTGACCACCGAGCGGATGCAGGGAACCGACGGCCCGACCACGCTGAACGACGTCTCGCTCTATGAGGAGGACGGCGCGACGCTGATCACGCTGCTCGTCGAGTATCCGGACGCCGCGACGCGCGACATGATCCTCGCCACGGGCATGATCGACGGCATGGAGGCTTCCTACGCCCGCATGGAGGACCTCGTCCTGGTCTGACCCACCCGGGTCTGATCCCCCTGGATCCGACTCATCCCGGTCTGAGAAACACGACGCAGGAGATCCCGGTCGATATCGCCCTCCGGGGCGGATTCCGACCGGGATCTCCTGCGTCGTGCGCGGCCGGGGACCGAGACCGGGGGCCGACGGCCGGGTTCGACGCCGGGGCGACGCCGGGCCGCGGGCCGCAGCCACCACCCCGCGCCGGCCGAAGTCCCGGGACGCGGTACGGTCGGAGGATGTCCGCCTTCGTGGTGAAGATCCTCCTCGTGCTCGCCGTGCTCATCCTCGTGGCGGCGGCCGTGTCGAGGATGCGCGGGCGCCGATCGGTCGGCCCGGTGCGGCAGCGCATGCCGATGCTCGTGCTCTTCGTCGGCGTGCTCCTCGTCGCCATGGGCGGGCTGATGGCGCTCGCATCGTTCACCGCGCAGAATGCCGACGGCATGCTCTGGCCCTTGCGGGTCGCATCGGTCGTGATCGCGCTGGGCGGCGCGTGGTTCCTTGTGATGTACCGCAACTTCTACGTCGAGCCGCGTGCGGACGAGGTCGCCTTCCGCACCGTCTGGGGCAGGGAGGGCGTGATCGCGTATGCGGACATCACCGACTTCTCGGTGCACGCCTCCGGCGGTCGGCTGCGGCTCACCGTGCGCGCGGCGTCCGGCGCGCGACTGCGCCTCACCCCGAATCTGTACGACCTGTCGCCCCTCCTGCGGGCGAACGAGTTCCGGCAGCACAACGGGCGCTGGCCGGTGCGCGGCGAGCTGTACGGCGGGCCCGGCCCCCGCTGAGACGGCGACGCGGGTCGGATCCGGTCTCCGCGGACCGGCGCGTCGGCGACGTCCGCGGCGCGTGGTTCGATGACGGCATGGACACCGCTGAACGCCTGCGCGCCGAGACCCGCACGGTCTGGGCGACCGCGCTCTGCTTCGCCGCAGGCGCGATCGCGGGCTTCATCGTGCTGCAGGGGCCGCCTCGTCCCCTGACCGGACCCGGCTCTCTGAGCCAGCCCGTCGCCGTGATCGCTGCCGTGATCGCCGCGGCCGCGTTCGTCACCAGCACGCTGCAGCACCGGCGCGGCGAGACCGCCCCGATGCCGCCGTGGCAGAGCGCCGTCTCACACGTCTCCGCGGTCGCGCTCACGATCGTGTTCGCCGCCGTGACCGCGCTCGGAGTGCTGCTGGCGGGACTCGTGTTCGGCGCCGGGCTGCACGACTTCACGGCGCCGTCGCTCGGCGGGGGACTCATCGCGGGAGCCGCCGCCGCGCTGGGGGGCCGCTTCGCCTACACGGCGGGGATCGGGATCCGCACGCGGGACCTGTCCGCCCTGCTGTTCGGCTTCCTGGCCATCGGCACCCTGTTCGCGATGGCCACCGCGGCGGACCCGCTGTGGTGGCAGCAGAACTTCTCCCAGCTCGGGCTCGGCACCGGTGGCTGGGCGTTCAACGGCACCCTCGTGGTCGCGGGGCTGCTGTTCGCGACGGTGGGCTCCTACATCGGCCGCGACCTGCACCGGCTGCGCGGCGACGCCGCCCTCCGCGGGATCGCCGTGGTCGTCGCACTGTGGGCGGCGACCGGACTGGCCCTCGCCGTCGTCGGTCTCGTGCCGATCGAGCTCAGCCGGGTCGTGCACTGGATCGCCGCGGTCGGCACACTCCTGCTGTTCGCGGCGGCCGCGGCGACCTCCGCGGCCGCGCTGCCCGGACGACCCCGTGCGCTCGCGATCGCGACCATCGGACTCGGTGTGCTGCTGGTCGCGGCCGTCGTGCTGCACTGGCCCATCCGGCTGTACTCGTCCACCGGGCTCGAAGCGATCGCCGTGGGGCTGGGGCTGGTCTGGATGACGACGTTCGTTCGCGTGCTCGCCGTGCTGGTGCCCGACCTTCCGCGGGTCTCGGCGCGGGCCACGCTCCTGCGGGGCTGACCGCACCGGGCCGGGCTCGAGGGAGCCGACGCCTCGATCGGTCCGGTCGGCCGCGCACGGGCGCACAATGGAGCCATGGGCATGTTCACGCAGAAGCCGCAGGAGCCGAGCGCGTGGGCCGCGCTGCCCGGAGAGCCCCTCGACCGCGACGACGACCTGCTGCCCGAGCCGGCGGCGGATCCGTTCGGCATCGGCCTCGGCGCGACGACCTCGGCGACGAGCGTCGCGATCCCCCTCCCGCCCGAAGCGGGCGCGGTCGACGGCGAACCCGCCTCTGAGGGACAACCCCGCTAAGCCTGTTCATAGGTTCATGCCCCACGATCCCCGACGGGGACAGAATGGTCGCCGGCTGGGACAGATTGACTCATGCCGGCACGGACTGAGTTGGGGAAACATCACATGAGCAGATACCTGGTGCTCTACCGGTCGAATGTCTCGGCCGCAGACCAGATGCAGAACGCGGATCCTGAGGCAGGCGCCGAGGGCATGAAGGCCTGGATGGAGTGGGCGCAGCGAGCGGGTGACGCGATCGTCGACCTCGGCTCGCCGACGCAGACCGTCGACGGCGCCGACCCGGGCGCCACCTCCTTCATCGGTGGATATTCCATCGTCCAGGCGGAGTCGCTCGAAGCGCTCACAGCGATCTTCGACGGCCACCCGCACCTCGCCTGGGGCGGCACGATCGAGACGCTGGAGCTGCTCGAGATCCCCGGGATGTGACCCGGGCATCACGCGCCGCGAAGGCCTCCCTCGGTCGGAGGAAGGCCTTCGCGTCATGGAGGCGCTGAGCGCGTGCGGCTTCTCAGGCTCCTCAGCAGGTGCCGGTCTGGTTGAAGTTGACGAAGTCGGCATGCGAACCCTGGTCGCCGCCGTAGTACCCCTGGGCAGAGGTGACTCCGGACGCGACGACGGTGTTCTTGTACGACAAGGTCCCGTTGTTGAGGAAGTAGTGGTTCTTCAACGGGGTCGCCCCCGCCGGAACCGTCGCGTAGGTCTCGCTGAGGCTGCCGTCCCGGTAGCTCTTCCAGACGCCGTTGACGAGCGCGTCGGCGTAGTTGTTGTTCGGGCTGCGGAACGCGACGGCCTGCGTGACGCCGGTGGTCACGAGCGCATTGCGGAAATACAGGGTTCCCGCGTCGAGGAAGTACTGATTGCCCAGAGGGGTCGCGCCGGCCGGCACCACGGAGTTCGTGTAGAGAGGATTGGTGAAGCCGTTCTGGTTGTTGTACGTGTACCAGACGCCGTTGATCAGCACGTCCAGGTAGTCGGCATTGCCGCCGTACGAACCGAAGGCATCGGTCACGTTCGACAGCACAGGGGTGTTGCCGTAGTAGAGGGTGGTCCCGTCCAGGAAGTAGAAGTTCTGGAGCGCCGTCGCCGTCGCGGGCACCGCGGGGTAGGTCGCGTAGGTGCCGTTGGATCCCGTGGTGCCGTAGAAGCTGGTCCACGTGCCGTTGACCAGCATCGTCACCCAGTCGGCGTCGTGGCCGTTGCTGTCGGAGTGGAAGGCGACGGCCTGGGTGACGCCGGATGCGACGATCTTGCCGCCCTTGTTGGTGCTGTTCCCCCACCAGACGGCGCCGTCGGCCAGGAAGAAGTTGTTGCCGAGGGGCGTCGCCGAGGCTGGAATGTTCGCGTAGGTGGTGCTGCGATCGCTCGTGGTGTTGTTGTAGTTCTGCCACACGTAGGTGGTCGTCGTGCTTCCCGTCACGGTGACGCTCGCGGTGGCCGTGGTCGCGCCCGCCGCGGCGATGATCGCGTACGTGCCGTTGTTCGCGGGCGCCTTCAGGGTCAGGCTCACCTGACCGGCGGAGTCCGTCGTGAAGCTCTTCGGCCCCGTGGTCCCGTCGGGCCACATCAGGCCGTCGGGCAGCGACACCGTCACCGCGGCGTTGGCGGAGGGGGAGGCGCCGTTCATCGCCTGGATCGTCGCGGTCATGGTTCCGCACGCGCTCGCGGCGTAGACGGCCGCGGTGAAGGAGAGGGTGGTGATTCCCGATGCGGAGGCAAGCGGCATGGCCGCGGACGCCGCGATCACCGGGATCGACCAGCCCACCCCTTTGACGATCGTCCTCCTCTTGATCGGAAACGCAGCGCCTCCGACATTTCCGTTGATCTCGTTGTTCATTTCTCTCCCCCGTCATGAAAAGGACGGAAAGCGCGACGCGCATTCTCGATGATTGGATCCCACCCGGAGCGGGAATTGCACAAGAGAGTGCGATTCGAAAAGCATTCCGAGGTGTGGCCCAGCCGATGCTACTCCGCGCATTTTCCCGGAATTCTTAAACATATTGATATGTGGGTCATTGCGTCCGGCATGCCGGACAGTGCGTTATCTCGATATCCAGACGAGGGAGACGCCGCAATGCCCGCACGAAGGATGTCGTTGTGCCATTCACCCATCGAGCCCTGCTCGCCGTGCCGGAGCGCAGGCTGGGCGCCGACTCGCTCCGCCATGCCTTCGGTGCCGCCGAGCTGCTGCGCGCACCGGATCGCTCGACGCTCTCGGTGAGCGCCTTGATCATGCCGAAAGTCGCGATCGTCGAGATGGCGACCGACGCGCTGGCCGTGCGCTTGAGCGGCGGGGCGATGCGCGATTCCTATCCGAACGTCCTGTGCATCGTGACCGCCGGCGCGATGAGATATTCCGACGAGAGCCGGCACGTGGATGCCGGCGTCGGCGACGTCATCCACGTCGAGCCGAACATTCCCGCCGATCACCGGGTGACCTATGAGTTCGACGACGGCTTTCGAGGGATCTTCCTCATGGCGAGCCTCGCTGACAAGCCGGTGGCCGCCGGGCCGGGAGGGGGCGCCGATGTCCTTGCCTACGTCTCGCCTCTCGGCGACGCGTATGTGGCCTTCCTCGAATCGCTGACGAAGTCGGCGGACCTTCACGCCCGGGAGCAGGATCCGGAGACCGTCGCGGCCGCCGACGACATCGCCTCGTACATGTTCAACTCGCTGGTGAAGCGCGGCGGAGCGGCAGGCGAACCCGACGACCACCCGCCGGACGGCTCGCTTGCGCGGGCCTTGGCCGCGATACGCGAGACGGCGAACCTCGTCGAGACCACGCCGTCGGCGATCGCCGCTCGTCTGAACTACTCACTCGGACACATGCACCACCTCTTCGAAGGGCATACGCGCACCATCGCGGAGGAGATCCGCTTCCAGCGCACGAGCCTGGCGTTGGAGGCGCTTCGGGATCCCCGTCTGCGGTCCGTCGGGCTGGAGTCCATCTCGACGTCGGCCGGATTCTCCAGCCTGCGCTCGATGAGGCGAGCCGTCACGGCGACGACGGGGATGAGTCCGTCCGAGGTGCGCAGGAACGCCCGGGCACAGCGCCTCGAGAGAAGAGACCGCCAGAGGGGCAAGCAGTCGGAGTGGCCGTGGCAAGGTCCCGGCAGCACCTCCGGCGCGAGACCGCTCGGGCCGACGTCGACGAGCACGAGCCGCGGCGGAACCGGCCGGTCCGAGACCGGCGTGCGCGGATGACGTCCGGCGGCGATCCTCCGTGACGCGTCGCGGGGTCGCATCGCCGGACGACACGGTGCGCCCGGCCCCGGCCCCGGCCCCGGAGCCGGACGGCGGCGTCTCGTCCCACACCGCGACGGCAGGCCCGTTCATAGGTTCATGCGTCACGATCCCCCGCGGGGACATTGGTCGCCGGCTGGCACGGACCAGCCGTGCCGGCGTGGACGAGATTGGGGAATCACATGAGCAAGTACCTGGTGCTGTACCGGTCGAACGTGTCGGCCGCCGAGCAGATGCAGAATGCGGATCCTGAGGCGGGCGCCGAGAGCATGAAGGCGTGGATGGAGTGGGCGCAGCGAGCGGGTGACGCGATCGTCGACCTCGGCTCGCCGACGCAGACCGTCGACGGCGCCGACCCGGGCGCCACCTCCTTCATCGGCGGATATTCCATCGTCCAGGCGGAGTCGCTCGACGCGCTCACGGCGATCTTCGACGGCCACCCGCACCTCGCCTGGGGCGGCACGATCGAGGCGCTGGAGCTGCTGGAGATCCCCGGTATGTGAACCGCTGCCGGCACCGCGCTCGGCTCGGTCGTTCCGAACGGCCGAGCCGAACGTGCTCACCGCTGCGGGGCGCCTCCGCCGTCGGCGGCGCGCACGGCATCGACGAGCTCACGCCAGGGGCCGGAGAGATGCTCCTCCGGGATCACCTGCTCGCGCCGCACACGGCGGACGCGGGCTTCGATGCGCCATACGAAGCGATCGGCGCCGGAGCCGGACGGCGGCTTCTCATCCCACGGGCAGCGGTCGACGAGCAGCAGCCACTGCTCCCTGTCGTCGCCGGCGGGCTGCACGCTCCACCGCCGCGTCATCCCCGCGATGCCTCCGCTGCGCGCGACACGGATCGCGACGCCGTCGTCGTCATCGGCGTCGGACGGGATCCCGACAGGCGGGTCAGCCGGCGGAGCGCCCATCGCCCGTCGCCTTGATCACTCCCACCGACGCCCAGGCCATGCGCGCCGCATCGCCTGTCGCTCGGCTGACCTTGTCGGCCTCCGCGATGGTCGCGCGGGCGAACTGCGCGAACGTCGACGACGCCGGCAGGCCGCCCGACAGCGCGCGGTACCAGACGGAGCCCGCTGTCTCCCAGGCGTTGCCCCCGAGCTCCACCGCGAAGAGCGCGAACGCCCTGTTGGGGATGCCCGAGTTGATGTGCACCCCGCCGTTGTCGTCGGTGGTGGTCACGTAGCCGCTCATGTCGGCCGGCTGCGGATCCTTGCCGAGCTCGGGGTCGTCATAGGCGGTGCCCGGATGGAGCATCGACCGGAGCGCCTTGCCGTGCACGGCCGGTGTGAAGATGCCCGCGCCGATCAGCCAGGTCGCCTCGTCGGCCGTCTGGTCGAGGAGATGCTGCTCGGTGAGCGCCCCGAACACGTCGGCGATCGACTCGTTCAGCGCGCCGGGCTGCCCCTGGTACTCCAGACCGGCGGTGTACTGGACCACGCCGTGTCCGAGCTCGTGCCCGATCACCGTGGTCGAGGCGGTGAAGCCCTGGAACACCTGGCCGTCGCCGTCGCCGAACACCATCCGCTCGCCGTTCCAGAAGGCGTTGTCGTATCCGGATCCGTAGTGCACCGTCGCGTCGAGCGCGAGACCCTTGCCGTCGACGGAGTTGCGCTGGAACGCGTCGAGCAGCAGCTGGAAGGTCGCCCCCAGCCCGTCGAAGGCCTGGTTGACGGCGACATCGGCGACGGTCGGCTCGTCCTCGGTGCGCACGACCGTGCCGGGAAGGCTCTCGGTGCCGTGCGCGTCGCTGATGGTGCGGTTCGGCGCGGCTTCGACCGTCGCGACGAGGGATCCGTTCTCGTCGATCGACAGACGGAGCTGGGACCGATGGGCCGCGGGCGTCGGCGCGATGAGCGTCTGCCGCGCCGCCTCCGCCGCCTGCGTGTAGCGCTCCGACTCCGCCAGCTTCGCCAGAAGGTAGGACGGGATGATCCCCTGATGCAGCAGGGGCCGTGCCGATGCTGGTTCGCGTTCGTGAATGGTCATTGGCGGGCCTCCGATCGCTGGGTGTCTTCGACCCTACGCCGGGTCGCCGACACCGGCACCGGTTCTACAGGCGGTCCACAGCCTTCACGACGACGACCGCTTCCCCCGCCTCGTCGGAGGCGTCGAGATCGACCGTCGCGGTGATCCGCCAATCGTGGTCGCCCGCCGGATCGTCGAGGATCTGCTGCACCGACCACGCCCGCGCCGGCCGCTCCTGGTCGGGACCGCCGGTCTCGTCGATGATGAGCAGCGCCGCACTGCGGGCGTCCGGGCCCGTGCGGATCTCGTCGTGCTCGGCGAAGTACGCGTCCAGCGCCGCGTCCCAGCCCTCGGCGCCGAACTCGGGATCGAGCGCGGCGAGGGCGTCGAGATCCTCGCGGGCGGCGAGCTGCACGCGCCGGAACAGCTCGTTGCGCACCAGGATGCGGAACGCCCGGACGTTCGTGGTGAGGCGCTGGGGCGCGGGGGGCACCACGGGCTCGTCGTCGTGGGCGACGGGGTGCCCGGAGACGAGTTCCTCCCACTCGTCGAGCAGGGAGGAGTCGACCTGGCGGACGAGCTCGCCGAGCCACTCTATGAGGTCGCGCAGCTCTTCGGTCTTCAGGTGCTCCGGGATGGTCTGCGACGCCGCCCGATAGGCGTCGGAGAGGTAGCGCAGCACCACGCCCTCCGACCGGGCGATCTTGTAGAGGGCGACGTATTCCCCGAACGACATGGCCCGTTCGTACATGTCGCGCACCACGGATTTCGGGTGCAGCTCGAAGTCGCGGATCCACGGCTGCGCGGCCCCGAAGGTCTCGAACGCGGCGGTCAGCAGCTCGTCGAGCGGCTTCGGGTACGTGATCTCCTCGAGCGCCTCCATGCGCTCCTCGTACTCCATGCCCTCGCGCTTCATGGCCGCCACGGCCTCGCCGCGTGCCAGGAACTCCTGCTGGCTGAGCACGGCGCGCGGGTCGTCCAGCGTCGCCTCCACGATCGACAGCATGTCCAGGGCGTAGGCGCCGCTCCCCGTGCCCGACGAAGGATCCGGATCCAGCAGCTCGAACGCGGCCAGCGCGAACGGCGACAGCGGCTGGTTCAGCGCGAAGTTCGGCTGCAGGTCCACCGTGAGCCGGACCGTGCCGTCAGGGGCTCGCTCGACGATCCCGGACTCCCGCAGGGTCCGGTAGATCCCCAGCGCCCGCAATGCCAGGATCCGCTGCCGGGCGCGCGGCTCGTGGTTGTCATATACCAAGGCGCGCATATTCGCGAAGACGTCGCCGCCCCGCCCGATCACGTTGAGCATCATCGCGCTCGTGATCTGCATGTGCGAGGTCAGCGTCTCGGGCTCGGCGGCGATGAGCTTCTGGAAGGAGGGCTCACCCCAGGAGACGAATCCGTCGGGGGCCTTCTTGCGGATGATCTTGCGCTTCTTCTTCGGGTCGTCTCCCGCCTTGCGGATCGCGGCGAGGTTCTCCGTCTCGTGCTCCGGCGCCTGTGCGACGACCGTGCCCGCGGTGTCGAATCCCGCGCGGCCCGCCCGCCCGGCGATCTGATGGAACTCCCGGGCGTTGAGCTGGCGCATCCGCGTGCCGTCGAACTTCGTCAGAGCCGTCAGCAGCACGGTGCGGATCGGCACGTTGATGCCGACGCCGAGGGTGTCGGTGCCGCAGATCACGCGCAGCAGACCCCGCTGCGCGAGCTGCTCGACGAGACGGCGGTACTTCGGCAGCATGCCGGCGTGATGCACCCCGATGCCCATCCGCAGCAGCCGTGCCAGCGTCTTGCCGAAGGAGGTCGTGAAGCGGAAGCCGCCGATGAGCTCGGCGATCTCGTCACGCTGCTCGCGCGTGGCGACCTTCGCGCTCGCGAGGGCCTGGGCGCGCTCCATGGCCGCCGCCTGGGAGAAGTGCACGATGTAGACGGGCGCGCGGTCGGTCTGCAGCAGATCCTCGATCGTCTCGTGGATCGGCGTGGTCTCGTAGAAGAAGTGCAGCGGCACCGGGCGCTCGACCCCGGTGACGACCGCGGTGCCCCGGCCGGTGCGCCGGGTGAGGTCTGCGGCCAGTGCGGTGACGTCGCCGAGGGTCGCAGACATGAGCACGAACTGCGCCTGAGGCAGGGTGAGCAGCGGAACCTGCCACGCCCAGCCGCGATCCGGGTCCCCGTAGAAGTGGAACTCGTCCATGACCACCTGGCCGACCTCGGCGTCCGGCCCCTCGCGCAGCGCCAGGTTCGCCAGGATCTCCGCCGTGCAGCAGACGATCGGCGCATCCGCGTTCACGGCGGAGTCGCCCGTGACCATGCCCACGTTCTCCGCACCGAACACCTCGACGAGACTGAAGAACTTCTCGCTCACGAGGGCCTTGATCGGGGCCGTGTAATAGGTGCGCCGTCCGTCGGCGAGGGCCGCGAAGTGGGCCGCCACGGCGACCAGCGACTTGCCCGTCCCGGTCGGGGTGCTGAGGATCAGGTTCTGCCCCGACACGATCTCGATGACCGCCTCGTCCTGCGCGGGATAGAGCGTGATCCCGCTCTGCTCGACCCATTCCACGAACGCGAGATAGACCGCGTCGGGATCCGGATCCCCCGCGGCCGGGCGGACGACGGACGGATCGAGGCGCGCAGACATGATGTGTCGATCATCCCACCGCCCGGTGCGGGCGCGGCCACGCCGGGTCAGGCAGCGGTCGCGGCCTCGAGCGCGATGCGCACCATGTCGCCGAAGCTCTGCTCGCGCTCCAGGGAGGTCGTCTCCTCGTGCGTGACCAGGTGATCGGACACCGTGCAGATGCTCAGCGCACGCCGGCCGAAGAAGGCGGCGAGCGTGTAGAGCGCGCTGGTCTCCATCTCGACGGCGAGAGCGCCGTGCTGCACCAGCGGGTCCGTCAGCTCCGGGCGCGTGTTGTAGAACTGGTCGCCGGAGAACAGCAGGCCCACGTGCACGGCGTGCTCCAGATCCATCCGCTCGCTCGCCTCGACGGCGCGGCGCAGCAGGCTGAAGTCGGCGACCGGGGCGTAGTCCTGGCCGTGGAAGCGGATCCGGTTGATCCCGGAGTCGGTGCACGCGCCGTTCGCGATGATGATGTCGCGCATCCCCACCTTCTCCGTGAGCGCGCCGCAGGATCCCACCCGCACGATCGTCTGCACGTCGTACTCGCGGAACAGCTCGTTCGCGTAGATGGACATCGACGGCTGCCCCATGCCCGAGCCCTGCACCGACACGCGGTGCCCCCGCCAGGTGCCCGTGAAGCCGAGCATCCCGCGCACCTCGGAGTACAGCTCCGCGTCGTCGAGGAAGTTCTCCGCGATCCACTTCGCGCGCAGCGGATCCCCGGGGAACAGGACGACGGGGGCGATCTGGCCGGGGGCGGCGGCGATGTGGGTGCTCATGCGCTCAGCGTATGCGGCGCCTCGAGCGGCCGCGACGCAGCGCGCAGATGCGCGGGGATCCTGCGTCGTCGTGCGCGCGGGGCGGGCTCATCCCTGGCGGCGCACGCGGACAGGGGGCTCATCCCTGGCGGCGCACCATCTCGGCGATCCACAGCGGCGCGAACGGCGACGTGCAGTTCGGCGGCACCGGATAGTCGGCGAGCACCTGCAGGCGCTCGCCGATCGCGATCGCCCGATCGCGCAGCGCGGGATGGTGGATCCCGATGGTGGCGAGGGTCTCGTTCATCGCCCACTGCTCGCGCGACGGGGCGTCCGCCAGCTCGCGCTCGATCCGGTCCAGCAGCGCGTCGAGGTCGAGACCGTCGGGGTTCTTCGCGACCCGGGCGCTCGTGAGCGACCACGCGGCGGCGCGCGCGTTCGGATCCGCGTCGTCGATCCAGCGCCGGCGCAGCTCCTCGGCGAGCGGCGACTTCTTCACGACGTACGCGACGAGCCAGTCGTGCGCCTTGGCGCTCTCCGTGGCGCGGATCATGGCGTCGAGCTCGTCGGCGTCGAACGCGCGCGGCTTCGCGAGCAGGATCCCCAGCAGCTGCCCGGCGACGTCGCCGGAGGCCCAGAGTTCGCGGGCGAGATCCGGGTCGGTGCCGATCTTCTTGGCGAGGCCGCGCAGCTTCGTGAGGTTCACGCCGTGGGCATCGCCGTGCCGCTCGTTGATCGCGCGGGCCTTCGGGTCCTCGAGCGCGGCGAGTTCGGCGAGGGCCTCGGGCAGGGTGGTCGGCATGCCGCCAGCCTACGGCGGGCGGATCCGGTCGGCAGGTGTTCCCGCCCGCCGGTGGGCCGCCCCCGCCCGCGGGTGCTCTTGCCTGCGGAAGAGGCGGAATCTCCTGCGTTGTGCGCGGAAGAGTGCGCGCACCCGTCGAGTGCGCCAGAATGGTGACGCAAACATGACCCACGGCACGCCAGGAGAGCCATGACCGAGACCCCGCGCGCCGCGCTCACCCACGAGGACGGCGTGCTGCTGCGGCACGGCACGCCTTTCCGGATGCTGTCGGGGGCCGTGCACTACTTCCGCATCCACCCCGACCAGTGGGAGGACCGGCTGCGCCGTCTCGCGGCGATGGGCGCGAACACCGTCGACACGTACGTCCCGTGGAACTTCCACGAACGTGCCGAGGGTGACGTCGACTTCACCGGCTGGCGTGACGTGGAGCGGTTCATCCGGCTGGCCGGCGACGTCGGCCTCGACGTGTTCGTGCGTCCGAGCCCGTACATCTGCGCGGAGTGGTCGAACGGCGGGATCCCGTCCTGGCTGAGCGCTCGCACGCGTGCGCTGCGCACGAGCGACCCCGTCTTCCTCGCCGCGGTCGACGCTTGGTACGACGCGCTGGTCCCGCGGCTCGCGCCTCTGCAGGCCGCGCACGGCGGACCCATCACGGCTGTCCAGATCGAGAACGAGTACGGATCCTTCGGCAGCGACCACGACTACCTCGTGCACCTGCGGGACGGACTGCGCGCACGCGGCATGGTCGAACTGCTGACCACGGCCGATGGCACGACGGCCGACATGGTGCGCAACGGCAGCGTCGACGGGGCGATGGGCTCGTTCACCTTCGGCACCGGGGTGGCGCTCGCCGAGAAGCTCCGCAAGCCCGGCGACGCGCTGCTGTGCGCCGAGCTGTGGGGCGGCTGGTTCGACCACTGGGGCGAGCAGCACCACGTGCGCTCGGCCGCGAGCATGATCGGCACGGTCGAGGAGCTGCTGGCCGCGGGCGGATCCGTGAGCCTGTACATGGCGCACGGCGGCACGAACTTCGGACTCTGGGCGGGCGCCAACCACGACGGCGCACTGCAGCCGACGGTCACTTCCTACGACTCGGATGCGCCGATCGGCGAGGACGGATCCCTGAACGCCAAGTTCCACGCGCTGCGCGCCGCGTTCGCGCCGTTCCACGCGGGCGACCTGCCGCCGGTCCCCGAGGCGCCCCGTCGGCAGGCGGCGGCCACGGCTGCGCTGACGCCGATCGGGACGCTGCTCGACGTCGTGCGCGCGGTGCCCGCTGCGCGCACCGCGCCGATGCCGCTGTCGTTCGAGGAGCTCGGCGCCGAAGACGGGCTGGTCGCGTACGAGGCGGAGGTGTCCTACGAGCCCGGGGCGGTGCTGAGCGTCGACGTGCTGCACGATCGCGCCGTGGTGTTCCTCGACGGCGAGCGCCTGGGCGTGCTGGAGCGCGACGGCGAGCGCTCGCTCGTGCTGCCGGCGGACGGCGGATCCGGCCTGCTCACGCTGGTCGTGGAGAGCCAGGGTCGCGTGAACTACGGCACGCACACGGGGGAGCGCAAGGGCATCCTGGACGGTGTCCGCATCGGCCGCCGCTTCGCGCACGGGTGGACCCACCGCGTCCTGCCGCTCGATGCCCCCGTGGGGGCGGGTGCCGACGCGGTCGCGCCGGCGGCGGCCGACGGTCTCGGCGTCGCCGTGTTCGACGTCGCCGATCCCGCCGACGCGTGGCTGGCCTTCCCCGGATCCGCCAACGCCCTGGTCTGGCTGAACGGCTTCCTGCTCGGCCGGTACCGGGCGGTCGGACCGCAGGTCACCCTGTACGCGCCCGCTCCGCTGTGGCGCACCGGGCGGAACGAGATCCGCGTGCTCGACACCGACGCGCTCGGATCCGCCGTGGAGATCCGCGAGGAGCCCGACTTCGGCCCGGTCGAGGAGTTCATCGGATCCTGAGCGCACCGGCCGCGACGGCGGGGGCTCCGGCCCTCAGGCCTCGTCGCGGAGCCCTGCGCGGATGCGGCGCAGGTCTTCCGTGAGCGAGCCGATGAGCACCCAGTTGCGCGACGACGGCGGGCGGATCTCGAGCGGCGAGGTGAGCGCCGGGATCGCGGACGTGAGCGCCTCGGGCTCGGGGACCACCTCGGCGACCTGCACGGCGAGGCGCACGTCGTGGCCCGCCCGGTGCAGCTGCTCCGCGATCGCGGGGACCGCCGGCTCGGCGGGCAGCGTCGTGTCGTACTGGTCGACATAGGCGCGGGTCATCCCGATCACCTGGGTGACGATCGGCCCGAGCCTCTCGAGCAGGGCGCCCATGGCGGCGAGCTCCGTGCGGTGCCGGGATCCGCGCGGGTTCAGGGTGAGCGACTCCTCGCCCGCGCCGAGGGACGCGTCCGCAGCCTCCTTCATGGGGCGGAGCAGGCGCGCCTTCAGCATGAGCTCCTGCAGGTGCGCCTGGCTCTGGTCCTCGGTGATCGCGTCGCCGAGGCGGTCGAGCGTCGCGGCGAGCTCGGCACCGAGGAGCGCCAGATCGCGGCGCACCGGGTCGACCAGCACGGGCGGCACCACGGCCACGTTGACCACTAAGCCGATGGCGGCGCCGATGAGCGTCTCCAGGATCCGGTCCACGGCGTAGTCGGGGCTCGCGGAGCCGAGCGCGAGCACGAGCATCGCCGAGATCGCGACCTGGTTCGCGGTTCCCGGCGTCGCCTTGAACGACCACGCCACCACCATGGCCACGACGACCGCGAGCAGCACGACCCAGCTGAGTCCTCCGAGCGCGAGGCTCAGCAGCACCGCGATCACGACGCCGGCGATGACGCCGATGCTGCGCTCGACGGCCTTGGCGAACGACTGGTTCACGCTCGGCTGCACCACGAGCAGCGCCGCGATCGCCGCGAACACGGGAAGATGCCCCGGCACGAGCCAGCCGGCGACGAGCCAGGCCGCGATCGTCGCGGCCGCCGACTTCGCGACCTGCAGCAGCGGCGCGCGCCGGGCGGCACGGAGGGCGGCGAGCGGACGCATGCTTCCACGGTAGTCCGCCCCTCCGCCCGGCGCGCGAGCTGCGGGGTCGGCGGGGTCGGTTCGTGCGCGCAGTGCCGGGGCGACCGAACACAACGCAGGAATTGCTGCGGACGCACCAGGAGCGAGTCTGGGGATTCCGCGGATCCTGGCCGCCGCAGACGCCGACTCGAGAGTGCACTCCTGCGTCGTGTTCGAGGGCTGCTGCGGTTCGGGCCGGGATCTGAGGTGGGTGCTGCCGAAGATAGGGCATCTGCCCGATGGGGGAGGGGTGCCTTAGCGACGAGTGTATGAGTACCGGAGAAGGAGAGATCATGACCATGCACCCCTCGATGAGCTACCGCATCACGACGCTCGAGATCGAGCAGGCCGCGATCCGCGCCGAGCGCGCGCGGATCGCCGCCGAGCACGCCGACCAGATCGTGCGCCGCGACGGGATCCTGCGTCGCGCACTGCGCCTCCTGCAGAACAGCCGCGCGACGGCGACCGCCGTGCGCCCGGCCGTCCCGGCGACGGCCGTGGCCGAGGCGCCCGCCCCCGCGACCGTGTCGGCACCCGTCCCCGCGGCGCCCGTCGCGGAGCTCGCGTCGGCGACCGTCGAGGCGTCGACGGCGGGCGCGGCGCGCGACCGCGAGCTGGTCGGCTGCGCCCCGCACGCCGCGTGACCGGCGCCGCCGACGGGCACGTCGCACCGCCCGCCCGCACCCTCGCACCGAAGAGCCTCCCGACGTTGGATCCGATCCCGGATCCGGCCCCGGGAGGCTCTTCTGCCGCGCTGCCCATGATCGCGCCCTCGACCGTCTCCTCCGAGGCCTCCTCCGCCGATGTCTCTGCCGACAGCGGCGAGAGGCTTCCGGGGGCGCCCGATGTCGGTGGCAGGTGGCACGATGAAGACATGTCCCTCGCCACCACGTCGGCCGCCATGGTCGGGCGCGATGCCGAACTCGCCCTCCTCGACACGGCCCTGCGCCGCGCCGTCGACGGCGAGAGCGCCTCGGTGCTCGTCGGCGGCGAGGCGGGGATCGGCAAGTCCCGGCTGACGGCGGAGTTCCGTCGTCGCGTGGCCGACGAGGCGGCCGTGCTCACCGGGTGGTGCCTCGACTACGGCTCCACGCCGGCGCCCTTCGGTCCGCTGCCGGCGATCCTGCGCGCTGTGATCGACGAGCTCGGCGACCGGGCTGACGAAGCCGCGGGTCCGGGGCGCGACGCGCTGCAGCTTCTCCTTCCCGAGCGTGCGACGGCTCCGGTCGACCGCTCTGCGATCCGCCCCGAGGGCCTGCGCGAGACGATCGCGAACCTGCTCGAGGCCGCCGCTGCGATCCGGCCCGTGGTCGTGATCGTGGAAGACCTGCACTGGGCCGACGCGGCGACGCTGTCGATGCTGTCGTTCCTGCTGCGCGCCCTCGCCGGCCGCCGTGTGCTGTTCCTCTTGACCTGCCGCATCGACGAGGTGCGCCGCGGCGGCGCCGTGCGCACGTTCCTCGCGGAGGCCGAGCGGGCGCGCCTGCTCGACAGGGTCACGCTCGAGCGCCTCGACGCGATCGCGGTGCGCGATCTGGTGCTCGGGCTGCGCGGCGCCGTCGACGACGCCGCCCTCGCGCGGCTCATGGAGCGCAGCGAGGGCGTGCCGTTCTTCATCGAGGAGCTGCTGTGCAACGTGCAGGGCCCCATGCCCGACACGCTGCGCGACGTGCTGCTCGCCCGGTTCGACGCCCTCGGCGACGACGCCAAGCGCGTGGTGCGGGTGGCCTCGGGATCCGACGGCGCGATCGCGCACGACCTGCTCGCCGCGCTGGCGGGTTTCGGCGACGAGCGGCTCGACGAGGCTCTGCGCGAGGCGATGGGCGCCGGGATCATCGGGGTGTCGGATCGGGAGAGCTACGGATTCCGGCACGCGCTGCTGCGCGAGGCGGTGCACGACGACCTGCTCCCGGGCGAGCGGGCGCGCCTGCACTGGGCGTACGCCGATGCGCTGGAGACGGCAGGGGGAGCGCCGTCGACGCTGGCCTTCCACTGGCACCGCTCGCACGACTACCCGCGCGCGCTGGCCGCCGCGGTCAGCGCCATGCAGGAGGCGAAGAACAGCTACGCGTTCTCCACCGCGGCGCGGTTCGGCGAGCTGGCGCTCGAGCTGTGGGATCAGGTGCCGGACGCGGCAGAGGTCGCGGGCGTCGAGCGGATCCCCCTCCTCGCCCAGGTCGGCTCGATCCTGCGCAACGGCGGCGACGGGGAGCGCGCGCTCGCCGTCGTCTCGCTCGCGCTCGCCGAGATCGACCCGGCGACGGAGGACCGCTCGGTGCACGCGCGGCTGCTGCGCGACAAGGCCCTGTACCTGCAGAACCTGGGCCGGGGCGGATCCGTCGATCTCTTCCTCGAAGCGCTCGCGATCATCGAGGACGAGCCGGGGCAGGAGCGGCTGCGCGCCGCTCTGCTCGGCTATCTCGCAGGTCGTTATCTCATCGGCGCCCGGCTCGAAGAGGCCGTCGCGACCGCCGACGAGGCATACCGGATGGCGGAGTCGATCGGCTTCGACAACGTGATGTCGGTGGCGGCGAACCTGCGCGGCTGCAGCAGGATCCACCTCGGCGAGGTCGAGGCCGGTCTCGCCGACTTCCGTCTCTCCTGGGAGCATGCGGTCGACCACGACGCCCAGCTGCGCTACCGGGTGAACTACGCCGACAGTCTCAACATGCTCGGCCGCTTCCGCGAGGCGGTCGAGGTCGCCGAGGCGGGGGTCGCGCACTCGCGCACGCTCGGCGTCGAGCGATCGACGGGCGCCATCCTGTCGCACAACATGGTCGAGCCGCTCCTCGAGCTCGGCGAGATCGACCGTGTGGAGGAGATCTCCGCGCGGGACCTCGCGGTGCGCACTCTGCAGGTGTTCCGGATGTACTCGACGATGTCGCGTATCCGGGCTCTCACGTGGCGCGGCGAGATGGACGAGGCGGTCCGCGTGCTGCGCGAGTGGCGCTCGATCGCCGAGGGCGTGGCCGCGGTCGAGCGGCAGGTCTGGTACTCGCTGCACGACGTCGAGATCCTGATCGCGCTCGGGCAGGGCGACCCCGTGCGCGCGGCCGCAGAGCTGCGCGTCGTGATCGAGGATCCGGGTCCGCGGCTGGCCCTGCTGGGGCGGATCCTGCTCGAAGGCGGCCGGGTCGTGGCGGATCTGCGCGCCGACGGCCACGATGCGCTCGCGCACTCCACGGCGGAGCTGGTGCGCGCCCGGTGGGACTCCCTGCCGGTCGAGCTGCAGCATCCGCAGTGGGGCACCGTGCTCGGCGCGGTGCTCGACGGCGATGCGGATCGGCTGCAGACGGCCGTGCCCGCGGCGGACGGCGACGACGTACCCGCCGTGTTCCGCGCGGTCGTGCGCCTCGAGCGCGCGAGGGCGCTGGTGGCGGCGGGCGACCGTGCGGCGGCGCTCGATGCCGCGGCCGAGGCCGCCGCGGTGGCGGAGGCGCTCGGCCACGATCGGCTGCGGCGCCGCACGGCGGAGTTCATCGACGCGGCGGGCCTGAGCCGGACGTCGTCCCGGGGTGCGCATGTCGCGGAGAGCGTGGAGCTCACCGCCCGCGAGCAGCAGGTGCTCGACCTCATCGCGGAGGGTCTCAGCAACCGCCAGATCGGCGAGCGGCTGTTCATCAGCGGCAAGACCGCGAGCGTGCACGTGTCCGCGATCCTGCGCAAGCTCGGCGTCTCCTCGCGCACCGAGGCCGCCGTGGCCCAGCGCGCCCGCTGAGACCGGGCGCCGCCGGTCAGAGCGCGAGCGTGCCGAGCAGGATCACCTCGATCGCACGCGCGGAGGATCCCTCGAACCGCTCCGGGAGGAAGATCAGCGACGGGTCGAGGGCATACGCGTCCTGAACGGCCTGCGGGGGATGCGTGTGCGTCCAGTAGGCGCCGACGGCGATCAGGATCGACCGGGCCGCGTCGCCCGCCTGCGCCGGTGTCAGCTCCGGGACGACCTGACGCAGCAGCGCGCCGAAGCGATCGAGGGCCTCGTATCCGTTCCGCTTGAAGCGCGTGATCGTCTCCACGGAGACGTTGTGCTCGAGGACCCCGGCCTGGGCGGCGATGAGCTCGCAGAGCATCTCGTGCCGCGCGAAGGCCGACGCGAGGGATGCGGCGGTGGCCGCCACGCGCCGTCTCACGTCGCCGTCGGTCGGGATCTCCGCGGGGAGGCTCACGTGCACCTCGGTGAAGAGCACCTCGGCCTGCTCGCCGAGCAGGTCGAGCAGCACCGCCTCCCGCGATTCGAAGTAGCGCAGCACGTTCGACTTGGCCAGGCCCACGCGGCGGCTCAGTTCGTTGAGGCTCACTTCGGCCACGGGCAGCTCCGTCAGCATCGCGGCGGCCGTGTCGAGGATCGCTCGCCGGCGGACCTCGCGCTGCTCCTCGGTGCGCGCGCGCTGGAACGTGGTCATGCCCTCACTCTACAGACTGCCGGTCTCTTGACAAAGGACCATCGGTTCTTTAACTTAGAGACCACTGGTCCGATAAGGACGTGGATAAGACGAGAGCGGGAGAGACGGACATGGCAGCGAAGGTCGCATTGGTCACGGGGGCCTCCTCCGGCATCGGGGAGGCGGCTGCGCGACACCTGCGCGACGCCGGGTTCACCGTCTACGCGGCGGCGCGAAGGGTGGACCGGATGGCGCAGCTGCGCGCCGTCGGGATCCATACGATCGCGCTGGACGTGACCGACGACGACTCGGCGCGTGTGGCGGTCGAGCAGATCCTCGCCGAGCAGGGGCGCATCGACGTCCTGGTCAACAACGCGGGATACGGATCGTACGGCGCGCTGGAAGACGTGCCTCTCACCGAGGCGCAGGCGCAGCTCGACGTGAACGTGCTGGGCCTGGCCCGGATGACGCGGCTCGTGACACCGCACCTGCGCGCGCAGCGCAGCGGCAGGATCGTCAACATCTCCTCCATGGGCGGCAACTTCACGACGCCGCTCGGCGCCTGGTACCACGCCAGCAAGTACGCGGTCGAGGCGATCAGCGACGCGCTGCGCATGGAGCTCGCGCCGTTCGGCATCGACGTGGTGGTCGTGCAGCCCGGATCCATCCGCAGCGAGTGGGGTGCCATCGCCGCGGCCAAGGTGCTCGAGACCTCGGGCGACGGCCCGTACCGGGAGCAGGCCGCGGCGGTCGCCAACGCGCTCGGCAACAGCTCGCGACCCGACGCCCGGCTGACGTCCTCGCCCGCGGTCGTCGCGCGGGCGATCGTGCGGGCCGCGACGGCGCGGCGACCGCGCACCCGCTACCGGATCGGATTCGGCGCGAAGCCGCTCGTGCTCGCACACCGGATCCTGCCCGCGCGCGTCTTCGACCTCCTCATCCAGCGCGCGGTGGGCGGCGGGGCCTGACCCGCCGGGCGAAGAGGGCCGCGGTCGCCGTCGGGCCCTCCGTCAGAAGTGCATCTGACGGAAGGTGCCGTACTTGATGAGGATCTCCTCGAGGTCCGGGTCGCCGTCGGGGATCTCGATCCGGATCGTCTTCGAGGATCCGTTCCCCAGGACGATGTCGTTGCCGTTCGAGAAGGTCAGCTTCTCCCAGGGCGCCGACCACACGACGTTCTCGGCGCGGTCGACGGCGCGGGCGCCCGACGCGTCCAGGTCGATGCTCGTCGCTCCGTCGGTCCCCGTGACGACGAAGCGCGCAGGGAACTCGCTGTGCTCCCACTCCTGGAAGTACACCGAGAGGCCGAGCTTCGCCTGCGGCCAGCCGGCGCGGAGGCTGCGACCGATCCGCGAGACGTGGAGCTCCCGCTCGATCGGCTCCCCCTCGGCGTCCGCGCCGCTCACCACGATGCTGCCGCCGACGGGATACGTGAGGCGGAACAGCTCCTCCTGGCGCGTGTCGGAGGCGTCGAGATCGGAGCTCTCGAGGAACGGCTGATCGCCGATCCACCCCTGGCGCACGGTGAAGGTGCGCTTCGTCGCGGAGCGCTTGCGACGAGAGCTCAGCACGCCGAAGACGACGATGCCGATGAGCACCAGCACGCCCGCTGCGAGGAAGATCAGGATCCCGGTGTCATCGTCCACGACCCGCACGCTACCATGAACTGAATCGTCATTCAGTCAATCTCGGATGCGCCTCTGACTGTCAGCGTGCCGGCGAGATCGAGATCGGCCGCCGAGCCCTGCACCCCAGCCTGCGCGAGCAGGGCGCCGCCCAGGGCCGCGCTCCAGAAGGTCCGGGCCTCCTGTGCGATCGGTCGGTCGGCGGTCCAGCCGCGGCTGTCGAGGATGGTGTGCAGGTATCGCTCCGACTGGCGGAACAGCAGCTGCAGATGGCGGTCGATGACGGGGGCGAGCTCGCTCCGCCCGATGCCGAGGGCGAGCGCCCCTGCGACGAGGGGCAGTGACGGGAGGGCGAGCACCACGCGGGCGATGCCGCGGCGGAACGCCTCGGGATCGGCGGCCTGACGTCCGACCCGCTCGACCCGGCGAGTGTCGTGGAGCAGCGCGAGGAACGCCGCGTGCACGAGGAGCGAGTCCTTGGAGCCGAAGTGGTAGGTGATCTGGTTGGGGAAGACGCCGGCGGCCTCCGCGATCTCGGCGACGCTCGGCTGGCCCCCGGATCGCTCCCGGCCCAGCCGTGCGGCGGCCTCGATGATCGTCTGCCGGGTGGAGCGCGTGCGCTCGGTCCGTGGAGTCGACGTGTCGCCCGTCATCGCCTTCCGCGCCATCCCTCGATTGTATGTGATACAAATAGATCCGTTGTTTGTATCGCATACAAGAAGGAGGAGCGCGCATGAGTGGGATCGACGTCGTCGTGACGGGGCTCGGAGCGATCACGCCGCTCGGGGGTGACGTGCGATCGACCTGGGAGGCGCTCCTGGACGGGCGCTCCGGGATCCGCGGCGACGTGCTCGCCGGGACGGAGGATCCGGTGCTGTCCGGGGTGGCGGCCGGCACGATGGCCGTCGATCCGGCGGGCCTTCTCCCCGCGGTGCAGGCCAAGCGGCTGGATCGCTCGCAGCAGGCCGCGCTGGCGGCCGCCGCGGAGGCGTGGGCGGACGCGGGTGCTCCGGTCGTCGACCCGGAGCGGCTCGCTGCCGCGGTGGGCACCGGCATCGGCGGGGTGGGCACCCTCCTGAGCGAGGACGATGTGCGGGAGCGGTCCGGCGCGCGCCGTGTTTCTCCGCGCACCGTGCCGATGCTCATGCCGAACGCCGCGGCGGCCCTCCTGAGCATCGCCTACGGGGCCAGGGCCGGTTCGTACACCCCCGTCTCCGCCTGCTCGTCGGGTGCCGAGGCGATCGCGCTGGGCGCGCGGCTGATCCGGGCCGGGGAGGCCGACGTGGTGATCGCCGGAGGCACCGAGGCGGCGATCACGCCTCTCACGATCGCCGGCTTCCGCCAGGCCCGCTCGCTGTCGCACCATGCCGGCGACCCTGCCTCGGCCTCGCGGCCGTTCGCGAGCGATCGGAGCGGATTCGTGCTCGCCGAAGGGGCGGCGATCCTGGTGCTCGAGAGCGCCCGGCATGCGGCCGCCCGAGGGGCCCGGGTCCACGCGGTGGTCGCGGGCGCGGGGATCGCGGCGGACGCCCATCATCTGACCGCGCCCGCGCCGGACGGCTCGGGGCAGGCCTCGGCCATGCGCAAGGCACTGGCGCAGGCGCGCCTGTCGCCGGCGGAGATCGCGCACGTCAATGCGCACGCCACCGGTACGTCCGTCGGCGACGCCGCGGAGTCGCGCGCGATCCGCGAGGTGTTCGGACGCGTGCCGGTGACCGCCCCCAAGGCGTCCCTCGGACACCTCTTCGGTGCGGCGGGGGCGATCGAGGCGCTCATCGCCGTGCTCAGCGTGGAGCACGGCGTGATCCCGCCGACGCGCAACCTCACGCCCGAGACCGTCGATCCGGAGATCGGCCTCGACGTCGTCACCGATCGGCGCGAGGCCCCGCAGGGAGCGGTGCTCAGCAACTCCTTCGGCTTCGGCGGGCAGAACGTGTCGCTCGTGGTCGCGGCCGCCTCGGCGTGAGCGCGCGGCGGCTCAGGCTGCTTCGGCCCGTCCGCGGCGCCAATAGCCCATGAACGCGATCGAGCGGCGGTCGATCCCCAGGTCGCGCACGAGGTGTCGGCGCAGCGCCGTGATCGTGGACGCCTCGCCGGCGAGCCAGGCGTAGCAGGATCCACTCGCGGCCTCCGGCACCTCCCACAGCACCTCGTCCTCGTGCGGGTCGGCGAGGTCGACGAGCGCTGCGTTCGCGTGCGGGGCGGCCTGCGCGGCCCGCGTCTCGCCCCACGCGTGCACGGCGGCGCTCAGGCGCAGCCCGTGCGGAGTGCCCCCGCGGGCCAGCCAGGTGACGGCGACGCCCGCCGGAGCTGCGAGCGGGAGGGCGTCGGCCTCGGTGGGCACCTCGATGTAGACGGACCCGGTGAGGTGGGCGGGCAGCGATTCGACGATCGCGCAGATCGCGGGCACGGCGGTCTCGTCGCCCGCGATGAGCACGGATCCGGCGTCGCCGGGATTCCACTCCAGACCCCCGGTCTCGTCGGAGCGGGCGTCCGGGCCGACGACCACCAGTGGCGCGCCCGGCGTCGCGGACGACGCCCACGCCGACGCGGGGCCCTCTGTGCCGTGCAGCACGAAGTCGACGTCGATCTCGCGGGCCTCCGGCCGCACCGCGCGGATCGTGTACGTGCGGATCGGATTGCGCTTCTCATCCGGGAGTTCTCGCCAGCGGCGGTACCACTGCATCATCCCGACCGACTCGTCGAACTGGCCGACGTCGGTGAAGGATCCGTCGGGGAGCGGCAGCACGAGTTTGATGCGCTGATCGAGTCCGGCGGTGCCGAAATGGACGAGGTCGGGGCCGGTCAGCGTCAGGCGCAGGAAGTTCGGCGACAGCTGCTCGCGACGGGCGACGGTGGTCCGGTAGGTCCGGTAAGGATGGTGGGGCACTCGTCCAGGATAGGTTAGGCTCCCCTAACATGACGAATCGCAGACAATCCGCCCGGCCTGCGCCGACCCGTCCGACGGGGCTCGTGGCGCACGGTCTGGCCCTCGACTACGGCCGCACGCCCGTCGTGCACGACGTCGCGCTGACGCTGGTCCCCGGTGAGGTGACGGCCCTCATCGGCCCCAACGGGAGCGGCAAGTCCACAGCCCTCCGCGCCATCGCCCGGCTCCATAGGATGCGGTCCGGCACTGTGCGGCTCGGCCCGTCCGGACGCGAGCAGGACGCCGCCGCGCTCGATGCCCGCGAGTTCGCCCGCACCGTGGCGATGCTCTCGCAGTCGCGCCCGCACCCGTCGGGCCTCGAGGTGCGCGACGTCGTCGCGTTCGGGCGTCACCCGCACCGCGGACGGTTCAGCGGCCTGCGCGACGAGGACCGGGCGGCGATCGACCGCGCGCTCGACGTCACGGGCCTGACCGCGATGGGCGCGCGGCCCGTGGACGAGCTCTCCGGCGGCGAGCTGCAGCGCGTCTGGCTGGCCACCGCGCTCGCGCAGGCCACGCCGATCCTGCTGCTGGACGAGCCCACCAACCACCTCGATCTGCGCTACCAGATCTCCACGCTCGACCTCATCCGCGATCTCGCCGATGCCGGCACCGCCCTGGGCGTCGTGCTGCACGACCTGGACCACGCCGCCGCGATCGCCGACCGGATCGTGCTGTTGCACGACGGACGGGTGCGTGCCGACGGCACCCCGGCCGAGGTGCTCACCGGCGAGCACCTGTCGGCGGCCTACGGGCTGCCCATCGACACCGCGATCGATGACGACGGGCGCGTGCGCGTGATCCCGCGCGGACGGCACGGCGTGCGTCGCGTCATCCCGCAGCCCGCCTGATTTCGCCCCCGACGTCGACCGGCCCGACCGGATCCCTGCCCTCGATCGATCCCGACCCTGGAGAACCATGCGCAAGCCCCTCGTCCTCGCCCCGCTGCTCGCCGTGACGGCGCTCGTCCTCGCCGGCTGCGGCACGACCTCCGTCGCAGAACCCCGCGGCGGTACCACCGCGACGACCGCGGAGTGCGCCGCCGACACGAAGACGGCCACCGGACCCGTCACCCTGACCGACGCGATCGGCCGCACCGTGAAGCTCGACAAGCCCGCCGAGCGCGTCGCCGTGCTGGAGTGGCAGCAGGTCGAGGATGCGCTCACCCTCTGCGTGACGCCCGTCGCCGTCGCGGACGCCGCCGGCTACCGGCAGTGGGACACGTCGATCGCGCTCCCCGACGGGGTCGCCGATGTCGGCAAGCGCCAGGAGCCCAATCTCGACGCGCTGTTCGCCACCAAGCCGGATCTCGTCATCGTCGAGGCGCAGACCCGCGACGACGCGATCATCGGGCAGCTGGAGAAGTACGGCGTGCCCGTGCTCGTGACGGTCGGCGCCGACGCGAAGGATCCGCTCCGGCAGCTGCGCGCGACGTTCGACCTGATCGCGCAGGCGACGGGCCGCACCGAACGTGCCGAGGCGGTGACCGCCGAGCTGAACGCGCATCTCGAGACGGCGAAGCAGACGATCGCCGCGGCGAAGCCCGCGAGCACCGACTTCGTCTACATCGACGGCTGGGTCGACGCCGGCACGGTGTCGCTGCGGCGGTTCGGATCCGGGTCGCTGATCGGGGCGATCGGCGCCGAGCTCGGCCTCACCAACGTCTGGAAGGGCGAGACCGATCCCGCGTACGGCCTGGGCAGCACCGACATCGAGGGCATGACCACGATCGGGTCCGCGACCCTGCTGCACACCGGGACGGACGACCCCGACAGCACGAGCTTCATCGCCGCCGCGGAGAAGAACCCGGCCTGGACCACGATCCCGGCCGTGAAGGAGAAGCGCGTCCACGCGTTCCCCACCGGGATCTGGACGTTCGGCGGCCCGCGTTCGGCGGAGCGCATCGCCGACGCCTATGTCGACGTGTTCGGCAAGTGACCCGGATCCGATGAGCGCGATGCGGACGGCGGGGACGACGGAGGCGGCCGAGGCGGGGGCGGATCCGCGGACGACCGGAGAACCGGGCACGAGCCCGGCGACCGGGGTCCGCGCCCGCCTCGGCGTCGTCGGCGTGCTCGTCGTGCTCGCTCTCGCCCTCGTCGCGTCCGCGGGCTGGCACCTCACCCAGGGTACGAGCGGGGCGGTCTGGGCGGAGCCCGAGATCCTGCTCGGCGCACGCGTGCCGCGCCTCGCCGCGGGCATCGCCGTCGGCATCGCCCTGGGCATGGCTGGCCTGCTCATGCAGTCGCTCGCCCGCAACGCGCTCGCCTCCCCCGACACGCTCGGCGTCACGGCGGGCGCCTATCTCGCGATCACCGTCGTCGCCGCCTTCGGGATCTCGCTGCCGTTCTGGGCATCGGGCGTCGTCGCCTTCGCGGGCGGCCTCGCCGCCGCCGTCATCGTGCTGGGCCTCGCCGGCGGATCCGGATCCTCGACGACCCGCCTGGTGCTCGCCGGATCCGCTCTGGCACTGGCCTTCCAGGCCGCGACCTCGGCGCTGCTCATCCTGTTCAGCGAGCAGACCAAGGGCCTGCTCGCCTGGGGCAGCGGGAGCCTGTCGCAGCTCGGGGTCGAGGCGTTCCTGCGGGCTGCGCCGGTGGTCGTCGTGGCGGCCGCCGCCGCGCTCCTGCTCGCCCGGCGACTCGACGTGCTCGCCCTCGGCGACGACCTGGCTTCGAGCCTCGGCGTGCCGATCCGGTCCACGCGGATGCTCGGGATCGTGCTGTCGGTGGTGCTCACGGCGACCGCGGTGACGCTGGCCGGCCCGCTCGGCTTCGTCGGGCTGTGCGCGCCGGTTCTGGCCCGGCTCCTGGTGCGTGTCGTGCCCGGACTCGGCCGGCACGCGCTGCTGCTGCCAACCTCCGGTCTCCTCGGCGCGCTCGTGGTGATCCTCTCCGACGCGCTCCTGCGGCTCATCATCGGCGCGGAGGGCGCGATCGCCGTGCCCACCGGGGTCGCCACGACGCTGCTCGGCGCGGGGGTGCTCGTGGCGATGGCGCGGCGACTGCGCGACTCCGGACCCACACGCCGTCCGCCGTCGATCCGGTTCGGTGTGCGCGGACGACGGCGCTTCGCGATCGTGCTGGCGGTCGCGGCCGTGCTGCTGGGGGCTGCCGTGCTCGCGGGCCTGCTGCTGGGCGCGACCCGGCTGCTCTCCGGCGACGTGCTGCTGTGGCTGCAGGGTCAGGCGCCTCCGCAGATCGCCTTCGCCCTGGACGAGCGCGCGCCGCGCGTGCTCGCCGCGGTCACGGCGGGAGCGGCCCTCGCTCTCGCCGGATGTCTCACGCAGGCCGTCAGCCGCAATCCGCTGGCGGATCCCGGTCTTCTCGGCATCACCGGCGGCGCGGGACTGGGCGCCGTGCTCGTGGTGACCAGCGCGGCGGCGACGACCGCGGGCATGCTCGTGGCGGCCGTCGTGGGGGCGCTCAGCGCCTTCGCCCTCGTGTACCTGCTCTCCTGGCGGGGCGGGCTGGGCGCCGACCGCTTCCTCCTGATCGGGATCGGCGTCTCCTCCGCCGCGGTCGCCCTCACGTCGTTCGTGCTGCTGCGGGCGAGCCCGTTCGACACCCCGAAGATCTACACCTGGCTGAGCGGCACCACCTACGGGCGGATCTGGGAGCAGGTCGTCCCGCTGGCGGTGGTGCTCGCGATCGCGCTGCCGGTCGTGCTCCTGCGGGCGCGGGAGCTGGATCTGCTCGCGCTCGACGAGGACACCCCGCGCCTGCTCGGCGTGCGCCTGGAGCGCTCCCGGCTGCTGATCCTCGCGGTGGCCGCCGTGCTCGCGGCGTTCAGCGTGGTGGAGGTCGGCGTGATCGGGTTCGTGGGCCTGGTCGCCCCGCACGCCGCCCGTGCGCTCGTCGGCGCGCGTCACGCCAGGGTCGTACCGGTGGCGGTGCTGCTCGGCGCGGTGATGGTCGGGGCCGCCGACGCCGTGGGCCGCACCGTGATCGCCCCCGCGCAGCTGCCGGCGGGGCTCGTGGTGGCGCTCCTCGGCGCGCCCTACTTCGTGTGGCTGCTCTGGCGCTCCCGCGCGTGACCTCGGGATCCGAAGCGCCTGCCCTCCGGCCCCTTCCGTCTGTTTGCGTCAAACGGTGGGTTTCAGGCCCCGAACGCCACGGATCGGCGCAAACAGACGGAAGGGAAGGGGCGGCTCGCCCGGGGGTCAGGCCGGATCCAGCACCAGACGGTATCCCATGCCCTGCTCGGTGAGCAGATGCTCCGGAGCGCTGGGGGTGCGCTCGAGCTTCTTGCGCAGCTGCGACAGGTACAGACGCAGGTAGCCGGTGTCGGTGACCTGCTCCGTGCCCCAGATCTCCCGGAGCAGCTCCTGCCGGGTCACGAGCGCCCCGGGGTGGCGGGCGAGGTGCTCCAGGATCTGCCACTCGGTGGGGGTCAGGTGCACCCGGGATCCGTCCCGCGTGACGGCCTTCGCGGCCAGATCCACCTCGACGTCGCCGAACGAGACGGACGACTCGGACGGTGCGCCGCCGCGACGGCGGGCGAGGGCGCGCAGCCGTGCCAGCAGCTCGTCCACCTGGAACGGCTTGGTGACGTAGTCGTCGGCGCCGGCGTCGAGCGCCTCGACCTTGTCGGCGGACCCGGTGCGCCCTGAGACGACGAGGATCGGCACGTCGCTCCATCCCCGCAGGGCCTCGATCACGGCGATCCCGTCGAGCTTGGGCATGCCGAGGTCCAGCAGCACGATGTCGGGGTGCGCCTGCGCGGCCATCGCGATCGCGGCGGCCCCGTCGGGAGCGGCGATGACGTCGTAGCCGTGGGCGGCGAGGGTGATCCGCAGCGCGCGCACGAGCTGCGGATCGTCGTCGGCGACGAGCAGTTTCATCGGGTCCCTCCCTCGTCGTCGGAGCGCGGCTCCCGGTGCGAAGTGCGCAGAGTGTCGTACTCGGCGCCCGGATCCGGCCGAGTACTCACGTCGAGACCAGCATCGTCCAGAGGCAGCGACACCACCATGGTCAGGCCTCCGCCGGGCGTGTCCTCGGCGGTCAGCGTACCGCCCATGCCTTCGGCGAAACCGCGGGAGAGGGCCAGGCCCAGGCCCAGGCCGGTGGTGTTGTCGGTGTCGCCGTGCCTCTGGAACGGCAGGAACGCGCTCTCGCGCTGATCCTCCGGGATGCCCTCGCCGCGATCGGCCACGCGGATCTCGGCCCGCTCGCCGAGCCGGCTCGTCGACACGATCACGCGGTCGCCGGCCGGCGAGTGCCGCACGGCGTTGGTCAGCAGGTTCACCAGCACGCGCTGCAGGAGCACCGGATCCGCGCGCAGCGGCGGGAGCGCCGGGTCCAGGGCGAGCTCGACCTCGTCGGGGCCCAGGGACAGCTCGTCGAGCGCCGACACGACGCCGCCGCCCGCGTCGACCCGACCGAGCGAGACCGCCAGCACGCCGGCCTGCACGCGGCTCACATCGAGCAGATCGGTGACGAGGCGCGACAGCGTGGCGAGGCTCTCGTCGGCGGTCTCGACGAGTTCCGCGCGGTCCTCGGCGGAGAGCCGGTGGGCGCCGCGCAGCCCGCCGACGGCGGCGACGGCCGCGGCCAGGGGACGGCGCAGATCGTGGCTGAGCGCCGAGAGCAGGGCGCTGCGCACCTGGTCGGTCTCGGCGAGCACGGCGGCCTCCTTCGCCGTCTCGCGCAGGTCGGTGTGCTCGATCGCCGCGGCGAGCTGCGCGACGATCGCGTCGAGCAGGCGCCGGCCCGCGGCGTCGAGGTCTCCGCCGTGCAGCTCGAGGATCGCCCGCGGGCGCC
The DNA here is from genome assembly GCF_000956545.1 of Microbacterium azadirachtae. Taxonomy (GTDB): domain Bacteria; phylum Actinomycetota; class Actinomycetes; order Actinomycetales; family Microbacteriaceae; genus Microbacterium; species Microbacterium azadirachtae. The sequence continues at coordinate 37,860 of NZ_JYIT01000080.1, read as the reverse complement.
CGTCCGCAGCGGTGCCGACCGGCACGGTCTCCACACGCGGCGGCCGCGGGGGCTGGGCTCCGTCCGCCGTCGCGGACGCGCCCGCCGTCGCGGTGGTCGTCCGCGCCTCCGGCCCGTGCGCGTCGTGCGCCGCGTGCTCCGGGTCTCCTCCGGGGACGTTGCCGCCGAGGGGTTCGCCGTCGACCGCGAGCACGTCGCCGTCGGGGGAGAGCAGCCGGATCCCGCTCAGTCCGAACGCCTCGCGCGCGCGGGCGACGAGCGCCGTCGGGGCACTGTCGCCGCGGAGCACGTTGCCGGCCACGGCGGCGAGCAGCTCGGCCTCGCCCGAGGCGCGCTGCGCGGCGCGGGCACGTCGGGCGGCCTGGTCCACGACGATGCTCACGAGCACCGCGATCACGACGTAGAGGACGAGTGCGAGGGCGTGCAGCGGATCCGCGATCGTCACCGTGAACAGCGGCTCGACGAAGAGGAAGTCGAGGGTGAATCCGCTCAGCACCGCCGCGAACAGCGCGGGCCGCAGGCCGCCGATGAGCGCGACCACGACGACGAGCAGCTGGTAGCTGAGCACGTCGGAGGTGATGGATCCCGGTGCTTTGAGCGAGAACAGCAGCCAGGACAGCAGCGGCCCGCCGATGAGCGCGACCGCGAAGCCGATGAGCTGGCGCCGCCAGCCCAGGGCGCCGCCGCGGATCGTCGGGAGCGGCCCGCGCCGGCCCGCCGCCGAGTGGGTGACGATGTGCACGTCGATGTCGCCGGAGCGGCGGATGATCTCGGCGCCGATGCCCGGCCCGGTGAGCGCGGCCGAGAGGCGACTGCGCCGGCTGACGCCGATGACGAGCTGGCTGGCGTCGACCGACTGCGCGAACTCGACGAGCGTGCCGGCCACGTCGTCGCCGACGAGCTGGTGGTAGCTGCCGCCGAGCGACTCCACGAGACCGCGCTGCTGCGTGAGGGCGCCGGGACGGTCGCCGCGCAGGCCGTCCTGCGTGGTGACGTGCACCGCGAGCAGCTCGCCGCCGGCCGAGCGGGCCGCGATCCGCGCGCCGCGACGCAGCAGCGTCTCGCCCTCCGGCCCTCCGGTGAGGGCGACGACCACGCGTTCGCGGGTCTGCCAGGCACTGTCGATGCCGTGCTGGCTGCGGTAGCTGCGCAGGGCGCTGTCGACCTCGTCGGCGAGCCAGAGCAGGGCGAGCTCGCGGAGGGCGGTGAGGTTCCCCAGACGGAAGTAGTTCGACAGGGCCGCGTCGATCCGCTCGGCCGGATACACCTGCCCGGCGGAGAGCCGGTCGCGCAGGGTCTGCGGGGCGAGGTCGACGACCTCCACCTCGTCGGCGTCGCGGATCACCTCGTCGGGCACGGTCTCCTGCTGCACGACGCCGGTGATCTTCTCCACGACCGCGTTCAGCGACTCGATGTGCTGCACGTTCACCGTGGTGATCACGTCGATGCCCGCGTCGAGCAGCTCCTGCACGTCCTGCCAGCGCTTGGCGTTGCGGGATCCGGGTGCGTTCGTGTGCGCCATCTCGTCGATCAGGGCGAGCTCGGGGCGGCGGGCCAGCACGGCGTCGAGATCGAGCTCGTCGAGCTGCACGCCGCGGTGCGACACGATCCGGCGCGGCACCTGCTCGATGCCCTGCGTCTGCGCGAGAGTCGCGGCGCGGCCGTGCGTCTCCACGACGCCGATCACGACGTCGCGTCCGAGCTCGTCCAGACGCCTGCCCTCGCCGAGCATCTCGTAGGTCTTGCCCACGCCGGGCGCGGCGCCGAGCAGCACGCGCAGGCGTCCCCGCGCGGACCCGCCCTCTCGCCGCCGCTCGGCCATCGCCGACACCCCTTCGCTCACCGACATGCCGGCCTGCTCACCGACCCTCGCGCATCGACCCGGATCCTCATCGCGGCAGGGCGTCCAGCGCCTGGTTCAGCTCGAGGACGTTCACCCGCGCCGTGCCCAGGAAGCCGAGGTCGCGCGTCTGAATCCTAGACTCCACCAGGCGGCGCACGGCGGACGCATCGAGGCCGCGCGCCTCGGCGACCCGGTTCACCTGCAGCAGGGCGTAGGCCGGGCTGATCTGCGGATCCAGTCCGGAGCCCGATGCGGTGACGGCGTCGGCGGGCACCGCCGATTCGGCGACGTGCTCGCGGGCCGCGATCGCCGCACGGCGCTCGGAGATCCCCTTCACCAGATCGGGGTTGTTCGGTCCGAGGTTGCTGCCCCCGGACGCGGTCGGGTCGTAGCCGTCCTTGCCGGCCGCCGAGGGCCGCGGCTGGAAGTACTGCGGCAGGGCATCGCCCTTAGAATCGGTGAACGACTGGCCGACGAGGGTGCTGCCGACCGGGGCGGAGCCGCCGGTCCATCCGCCGGTCGGCGCGCCCTTGGCGTCGACGAGCGAGCCGTTCGCCTGCCAGGGCAGGGCGAGCTGGCCGATGCCCGTGACCACGAGCGCGTAGCCGACGCCGAGGACGAGGGTGAGCACGAGCATCGCGCGGACGGCGACGCCGGTGACGCGGACGGTGCCGCGGAGGTTCGACATGGGAGGTGCCTTTCGGGAGGGCCGCCGGACCGGCTCAGAAGCCGGGGATCAGGGCGACGAAGAGGTCGATGATCTTGATGCCGACGAACGGCAGGATGACGCCGCCGATCCCGTAGATCAGCAGGTTGCGCTGCAGGATCTGCGCGGCGCTCGCCGGCCTGTAGGCGACGCCCCGCAGAGCGAGCGGGATGAGGAAGACGATCACGATCGCGTTGAAGACGATCGCGCTCGTGACGGCGGACGCGGGGGAGTGCAGCTGCATGATGTTCAGCGCGGCGAGGCCGGGGAACGCGCCCATGAACATCGCGGGGATGATCGCGAAGTACTTGGCGATGTCGTTCGCGAGCGAGAACGTCGTGAGCGCCCCGCGGGTGATCAGCAGCTGCTTGCCGATCCGCACGATGTCGATCAGCTTGGTCGGATCCGAGTCGAGGTCGACCATGTTCCCGGCCTCTTTGGCGGCCGAGGTGCCGGTGTTCATCGCGACGCCGACGTCGGCCTGCGCGAGCGCCGGGGCGTCGTTCGTGCCGTCGCCCGTCATCGCGACGAGGCGGCCGCCCTCCTGCTCGCGCCGGATGAGGGCGAGCTTGTCCTCGGGCGTGGCCTCGGCGAGGTAGTCGTCGACCCCGGCCTCGGCGGCGATGGCCTTCGCCGTGAGCGGGTTGTCGCCCGTGATCATCACGGTGCGGATGCCCATGCTGCGCAGCTCCTGGAAGCGCTCGGACAGGCCCTCCTTCACGACGTCCTTGAGGTGCACGACGCCGAGGATCCGGGTGCCTCCCTCGGTCGACGACCTCGGGGCGCTGACCGCCACCATGAGCGGAGTGCCGCCCGACGCGGCGATCTCGTCGGCGAAGCGCGCGGCCTCGGCGGCGGCCGCCGCGCCGGTCCCTGAGGCCGCCGCGCCGGTCCCTGAGGCCCCCGCGCCGGTCCCTGAGCCTGTCGAAGGGCCCTCCGACTCGATCCAGGCGCGGATCGCGGATCCTGCCCCCTTGCGGATCTGCGTCCCGTCGGCGAGATCCACCCCGCTCATGCGGGTCTGCGCGGTGAACGGCACGGTCTCGGCGCCCTCGGGAGCGGCGACCACGATGCCGCGGCCCGCGGCGAGCTCGACGATCGAGGCGCCCTCCGGTGTGGGGTCAGCGAGCGACGACAGGGCCGCCGCGTGCAGCAGCTCGTCGGCGGTGACGCCCTCGACCGGGCGCACGTCGGTCGCGCGCCGGTTGCCGTACGTGATGGTGCCGGTCTTGTCGAGCAGGAGCGTGGTGACGTCGCCCGCCGCCTCGACCGCACGGCCGGACATCGCGAGCACGTTGCGCTGCACGAGCCGGTCCATGCCCGCGATGCCGATCGCGCTGAGCAGCGCGCCGATCGTGGTCGGGATGAGGCACACGAGCAGGGCGATGAGCACGGGGACGCTCACGGGGGACGCGGAATACGACGCGATCGGATTCAGCGCCAGCACGACCACGAGGAAGACGATCGACAGGCTCGCGAGCAGGATGTTGAGCGCGATCTCATTGGGGGTGCGCTGCCGGTCCGCGCCCTCGACGAGGGCGATCATGCGGTCGACGAAGGTCTCGCCCGGCTTCGACGTGATGCGCACCACGATGCGATCCGACAGCACCCGGGTGCCACCGGTGACGGCACTGCGGTCGCCGCCCGATTCGCGCACCACCGGGGCGCTCTCGCCGGTGATCGCGGACTCGTCGACCGTGGCGATGCCGGCGATGATGTCGCCGTCGCCGGGGATCGGCTCGCCCGCCGCGACGAGCACGACGTCGTCGCGGTGCAGTTCGCTCGAGGCGACCTCCTCGGTCGCGGCGCGGACCGCATCCGGGTCGGCGGCGGGGTCGTAGCCGACCACGCGCCGGGCCATCGTGCTGGTGCGCGTCTTGCGCAGCGTCGCCGCCTGCGCCTTGCCGCGTCCCTCCGCGACCGACTCGGCGAGGTTCGCGAAGAGCACCGTGAGCCAGAGCCAGACCGCGATCGACCAGGTGAATCCGCTCGGCGCGGGGGTGCCGCCGGATGCGGCGGCGCCCGGGCCGAGGAACGGCTCGGCGATCGCGAGCACCGTGGTGAGCGCGGCGCCGGCCCAGACGAGCAGGATCACGGGGTTGCGCAGCAGCGTCGCCGGGTTCAGCCTGCGCAGTGCGCCGGGGAGCGCCTGCACGAGCTGGCTCCAGCCGAAGGCGCGCTGCGGGCGCTCGGTCGCTGAGGCTCTCGAAGCGGCCGGCCCGGCGTTCGTCCCTTCGAGATCCTCGGGGAACGGGGTGGGTTCCGGGGCCGGGGTGGTCTTGAACAGGGCGTTCATCGGACGAGTCCTTCTGCGAGCGGCCCGAGCGTGAGCACGGGGAAGTAGGTGAGGGCGGTGACCACGACGGAGACCGCGATGAGAAGCCCGACGAACTGCGGGCGGTGGGTGGGGAGCGTGCCCGCGGTCTCGGGCACGTGCTGCTGCTGGGCCAGGGATCCGGCCAGGGCCAGCACGAACACGATCGGGACGAAGCGTCCGAGCAGCATCGCCGCGCCGAGCGCCGTGTTGAGCCACGGCGTGTTCGCGGTGAGCCCGGCGAAGGCGGATCCGTTGTTGTTGGCCGCCGAGGTGAAGGCGTAGAGCACCTCGCTCAGTCCGTGCGGGCCCGGGTTCAGGATCGACGTCTTCTCGACGTCGCTGCGGATGCCGGGGATCGCGAAGCTCAGGGCGGTGCCGGCGAGCACGAGGGTCGGCGTCACCAGGATGTACAGGCTGGCGAGCTTGATCTCGCGCGGGCCGAGGCGCTTGCCCAGGTACTCCGGGGTGCGCCCGACGAGCAGCCCGCCGACGAACACGGCGATCACGGCGAGGATGAGCATGCCGTACAGGCCGGATCCGACGCCGCCCGGGGCGACCTCGCCGAGCATCATGTTGATCATCGGCATCATGCCGCCCAGAGGCGTGAACGAGTCGTGCATCGCGTTGACGGCGCCCGTGGACGTGAGCGTGGACGCGGTGCCGAAGAGCGTGGATCCGAGGATCCCGAACCGTTGCTCCTTGCCCTCCATGGCCGAGCCCGCCAGCTGCGTGGCGGTGCCGCCGCCGCCGAGCTCCAGGGCGCTGAGGGCCACGAGCGACACGAGGAAGATCGTGCCCATCACCGCGGCGATCGCGTAGCCCTGGCGGTGGTCGCCGACCATGCGGCCGAACGTGCGCGGCAGGGCGAACGGGATCGCGAGGATGAGGACGATCTCGAGCAGGTTGGTCCACGGCGTCGGGTTCTCGAAAGGGTGGGCCGAGTTGGCGTTGTAGAACCCTCCGCCGTTGGTGCCGAGCAGCTTGATCGCCTCCTGCGAGGCGACGGGCCCGCCGGGGATCGACTGCGCCGTACCGGCGAGCGTGTGCACCTCGGTGAAGCCGGACAGGCTCTGCACCGCTCCGCCCGCGATGAGGGCGAGTGCCGAGAGCACCGCGAGGGGAAGCAGCAGGCGGATCAGGCCGCGGATGAGGTCGACCCAGAAGTTGCCGATCGTGGCGCTGCCGCGACGGGCGAAGCCGCGCACGAGGGCGATCGCGATCGCGATGCCGACCGCGGCCGAGGTGAAGTTCTGCACGGCGAGGCCCGCGAGCTGCACGAGGTGGCCCATGGTCTGCTCGGGCGAGTACGACTGCCAGTTGGTGTTGGCGACGAACGACGCGGCCGTGTTGAACGCGAGCCCCTCGGGCACCGCGGGCAGGCCCAGCGAGAGCGGGAGTACCTGCTGCACGCGCTGCAGCAGGTACAGCAGCAGCAGGCCGACCACGGAGAACGCGAGGACGCTGCGGGCGTAGGCGCGCCAGGTCTGCTCCGACGACGGATCCACGCCGATGAGGCGGTAGAGGCCGCGCTCCACGCGCAGATCCCTGGCCCCGGTGTAGACCCGTGCCATGTAGTCGCCGAGCGGGCGGTACAGGAGCACGAGGACGGCGATGAGGGTGGCGGCCTGGAGCACGCCCAGCCAGATGTCCGCGGCGCCCATCAGAACTTCTCCGGGGCGACGAGGGCGACCACGAGGTAGCCGATCGCGACGACCGCGAGGGCGGCCGCGATGATCTCGATGACGATCACAGCTTCTCCACCCCTCGGGCGATCAGCGCGACCAGGGCGAACAGCGCGAGCGTTCCCGCGACGTAGATGATGTCGAGCACGGATCCGATCGAACCGGGTCCGTCACCGCGGGAACGGCGTCCTCACGGATTCCCTACGGCTCCCCGCCGGATCCATACGGCCTGCCGACGGACGCGGGCGGGAGCGGCCCGCGAAACGCCGATGCCGTCAGCGCACGAGCGAGCGCAGCCGCCGCAGCGCGACGGACAGCACGGCGATGCCGGGGTGGGGGACCGCGGAGGCCGCCGCGAGCGCGGCGGCGGCCCGCTGCGCCGTGCTGCCGCCGCCTTCGAGCCACCGGGCGTACCGCCGGTCGAGCTCGACGTCGCCCGCATGGGTCTGCACCGAGGCGGTCAGGTCCACGAGCACGGCGTACAGGTCGTCGCGCAGGGACGCGCGGGCCATCGACTGCCAGCTGTCGTCCTGCGGGAGCTCCGAGACGCTGGTGAGCAGGTCGTCGAACCGGATCTCCCCGGAGAGCAGGAAGTAGGTGCGCGCGACGTCCTCGAGATCCCACCTCCTGGCCTGGGCGAGCTCGATCACGTCGAGCAGTCGCAGCGCCTCGAGCAGCCGGGCGCCGCGATGCGCGAGATCCTCGGGCACTCCCGCGGCGGCGAGCGCCGCCTGCCGTGCCGCGAACTGAGCCGCCTCGTCTCCGTGGAAGAACCCGGCGAGCCGTTCGGACAGGATCCGCACCGGCTCGGCGAACCGGGCGATCTCCGCACCGATGTCGACGCCCTCCGAGCGGTGCTGCACGAACCAGCGCGCCGCACGGTCGAGCAGTCGCCGGAAGTCCAGGTACAGCCGGGTCTGGGTGGCGGTGTCGACGAGGTTGTCGGTGGCCTCGACGGCGACGACGAATCCGCGAAGGTCGAAGATCTCCCGTGCCGCGACGTAGGCCCGGGCGATCTGCTCGGCGGTGGCGCCGGTCTCGGCGGCCGCGCGGTCGGCGAACGTGATCCCGCCGCGGTTGACCATCGAGTTCACGACCGTGTTCACGATGATCTCGCGGCGCAGCGGATGCTCGGCGAGCCGCTCGGCGAACCGCTCGCGCAGGGCGCTCGGGAAGTACTCCGCGAGCGTTCCGGCGAACCACGGGTCGTCCGCGAGGTCGGTCGCGGCCAGGTCCGTCTTGAGCGCGAGCTTGGCGTACGCGACGAGCACCGCGAACTCCGGACGGGTCAGGCCCTCGCCGGCCTCCACACGCTCCTGGACAGCGAGCCGGTCCGGCAGGAACTCGATGTCGCGGTCGAGTTCGTCGCGCGCCTCCAGGCTCTCCATCAGCCGCTCGTGCACGGGCAGCATGATCGCGGCGTTGGCGCGGGAGTTGCCGAGCAGCACGTTCTGCTCGTAGTTGTCGCGCAGCACCTGCACCGCCACCTCGTCGGTCATCGACGCGAGCAGGGCGTTGCGGTCCTCGATGCTCAGCACGCCCTCGCGCACGAGCGCGCCGAGGAGGATCTTGATGTTGACCTCGCGGTCGGAGGTGCCCACGCCGGCGGAGTTGTCGATGGCGTCGGTGTTGATCTGCACGCCCGCATGTGCCGCCTCGATGCGGCCCCGCTGGCTGACGCCGAGGTTGCCGCCCTCCCCGACCACCCGCACCCGGAGGTCGCGTCCGTCGACGCGGATCGCGTCGTTCGCCCGGTCGCCGATCTCCGCGTGCGACTCGGTCGAGGCCTTCACGTAGGTGCCGATGCCGCCGTTCCACAGCAGATCCACCGGGGCGAGCAGCACGGCGCGCTTGAGCTCGTTCGGGGTGAGCGCCACCACGGCGTCATCGAGCCCGAGCGCCGCGCGCAGCTGCGGCGACACCGGGATCGACTTGGCGCTGAGCGGGAAGGCGCCGCCTCCCGCGGAGATCAGCGCGGGGTCGTAGTCGCCCCAGGACGAGCCGGGCAGCCGGAACAGCCGCAGCCTCTCCGCGAAGGACGCGGCGGGATCCGGATCCGGGTCGACGAAGACGTGACGATGGTCGAACGCCGCGATGAGGCGGATGTGCTCGGAGAGCAGCATGCCGTTGCCGAACACGTCGCCGGACATGTCGCCGATGCCGACGACGGTGAAGTCCTCGGTCTGCGTGTCGTGGCCCAGCTCCCGGAAGTGCCGTTTCACCGACTCCCACGCGCCGCGGGCCGTGATGCCCATCGCCTTGTGGTCGTAGCCGACGGAGCCGCCCGAGGCGAAGGCGTCGTCGAGCCAGAAGCCGTACTCCTGGGAGATGCCGTTCGCGATGTCCGAGAACGTGGCGGTGCCCTTGTCGGCGGCCACGACGAGATACGGGTCGTCGCCGTCCTTGCGCACGACGCGATCGGGCGCGACGATCCCGGCTCCGATGCGGTTGTCGGTGAGGTCCAGCAGCCCGCGGATGAAGGTCCGGTATGCGGCCTTGCCCGCCTCCAGCCAGGCCCCGCGGTCGGCGGCCGGGTCGGGCAGCCGCTTGCCGACGAACCCGCCCTTCGAACCGGTCGGCACGATCACGGCGTTCTTGACCATCTGCGCCTTGACCAGCCCGAGCACCTCGGTGCGGAAGTCCTCGCGTCGGTCGCTCCAGCGCAGGCCGCCGCGGGCGACCGCGCCGAAGCGCAGATGCACGCCCTCGACCTCGGGGGAGTAGACCCAGATCTCGACCATCGGCCGCGGCGCCGGAAGATCCGGCACCCGCTTGCTGTCCAGCTTCATCGACACCCACGGCTTCGGATGCCCCTCGGCGTCGCGCTGGAAGAAGTTGGTGCGCAGGGTCGCGTCGATCACGCCGAGGAACGCGCGCAGGATGCGGTCCTGGTCGAGGCTCGCGACACCGTCCAGCCCCTGGAGCACGCCCTCGCGGATGCGCGCCTCCGCGGCAGGGTCGGCCGTGTCGGGGTCGAAGCGCGCGGCGAACAGCTGCACCAGCGACACCGCGATGGCCGGGTTCGTGATCAGGGCCTGATCGATGTAGCCCGTCGAGAACGCGGATCCGATCTGCTGCAGGTAGCCGCCGATCGCGCGCAGGATGACGATGTCGCGCCAGTCCAGGCCGGCGTGCACGACCAGGGCGTTGAGGTTGTCGTTCTCCGCGGCGCCCGTCCAGATCGCCAGGAACGCGTCCTCGAACTGCGCCGCCCGCCTCTCGTCGCCCCACAGAGACGCGTCAGGCAGCCGCAGGCCGAAGTCGGAGATGTGCCGCCGGCTGCCGTCCGCGAGGGAGACGGTGTGCGGGCGGTCGTCGACGACCTCGACGCCGAGCGCGGTGAGCATGGGCAGCACCTCGGCGAGCGGGCGCGGATCCACGCTGACAACGGTCAGGAAGCGCTGCGCCGGGTCGTCGCCCTCCGCGTACAGGTGCACGGCGACCCCGCCGGACGCGTCGAGCCGCTCCAGGCGCTCCACGTCGCCGACGGCCTCCTCGGGAGTCGCGAACTCCTTGTACGACTCCGGGAACGCCGCGCTGTAGCGGGCGTGCAGGCTCCCGGCGGTCTCCTCGTCGTACGCGCTGTGCAGGGCGTCGACGAACTCCGAGTCCCAGGTGCGCAGGGCGGCCGCGAGGCGCGCGTCGAGGTCGGCGGGATCGACCGCCGGGATATCGCGATCCTTCGGCATCCGCATCACCACGTGCAGCTGAGCGAGCGGCGACTCGCCCACCTTCGCCGTGTACTCGAGGGCGTCGACGCCGTAGGCGTCCTTCAGCAGCGCCTCGATCCGCAGCCGCACGGGGGTGTTGTAGCGGTCGCGCGGCAGCAGGACCAGCGCCGACACGAACCGGCCGAACTCGTCGCTACGCGCGAAGATCGCCGCGCCCCGGCGTTCGCGCAGCCGGCCGATCCGGGTGGCGACGGCGAGCAGGTGCTCCGGCGAGTCCTGGAACAGCTCGTCGCGGGGGTAGTCCTCGAGGATCTGCTCCAGCTCCTTGGCCGAGTGCGACCCCGGCGCGTGCCCGGAGGCCGCCAGCACCGCGGTCACCTTCGCGGCGACGATCGGCAGCGCGGTCACGGAGGAGGCGTAGGTGATGGACGTGAACAGCCCCAGGAAGCGGTGCTCCCCGGTCACGTTCCCCGCCTCGTCGAACGAGCGCACACCGATGTAGTCGAGGTATACGGGCCGGTGCACGGTGGATCGGGAGTTGGCCTTCGTGATGGTCAGGATCCGCGGCTCGTGCGCGGTCGCGCGGGCCTCGGGCCGCAGATGGACGACGCGGCTCGGCGCGTCGCGGAGGATGCCGAGGCCGGTGTCGTCGATGGGGCGGAGCACGTCCTCCCCGTCGATCGCGTCGAGCGCGTAGGCGCGGTAGCCGAGGAACGTGAAGTGGTCGTCGGCGAGCCAACTCAGGAACTCCGTGCTGCGGGCGATCTCCGCGGGAGCGGCGGTCGGCGGCGGGGACGTGCGCAGCGCGGTGACGATGTCGAGGCAGGTGCGTCGCAGTACGCCCCAGTCGGCGACCGCGGCGTGCACGTCGGCGACGACGGAGAGGATCCGGGAGCGCAGCGCCTCGCGCTGCTCGGCCGTCGGGATCCGGTCGGTCTCGAGGTGCATCCACGACTCGGACCGGCCGCCCAGGCCGCCGACCTCGAGGATCCCGCCCTCGTCGTCGCGGCGGACGGCCACCACCGGATGCAGGAGCAGGTGGACGGTCGGGCCCTCCTCGGCGACGGCGGCGGCGACCGAGTCGACCAGGAAGGGCACGTCGTCGGTGCAGATCTGCACGATCGTCCGGCGCGACGTCCAGCCGTTCTCCGCGACGGTCGGCGTGAACACGGCCACGCGCGTCTCGCCGGCACGGCGGCCCTCGGCGAGGTCGATCATCGCGCTCAGGGCCCCGGTGACGTCGCGGGGATCCCGGTCCTCCAGCCCGTCCTGCGGGAGCCTGCTGCGGAGCCGGTCGATCAGGGCACTGGTCTCGGGCATCATCGTCCTTCCGCCGCCGCGCGGTGGTCGTTCACCCGCGGTCAGCCCGAGTGTCCCGCCGGGCGGGGCGTCATGTCAACGGCCGACCCGGGCGGGCGCTCAGCCCTTCTCGGGCGGTCCGGCGGGGCGCTGCACGCGGCGGGCGGCCTTGGAGTCCTCGCCGCCGTAGAGCGGCACAGGGCGGCCTGCACGCTGCTGGCCGGGCACCGGGCGCGACCGGCGGCCGTAGATGAGCTCGGACGAGTCGAGCAGCCACGGGACGAGCGTGATCGTCACGCCGTGCACGAGCATCAGCTGGTTCGCCACACGGCGGGCGCGGCGGTTGTGCAGGATCGACTCCCACCAGTGGCCGACGATGTACTGCGGCAGGTACACGGTGACCACGGCGGGGCCGTGCTTCTGCCGGTACTTGTTGATGTACGCCTCCACGGGCGCCGCATAGTGGCGGAAGGGCGACTCCACGATCACGAGCGGGATCGGGATCCGGTGCTCCTGCCAGTCCTTCTGCAGCTGCACGCCGTCCTCCGGGTTGGCGGCCACGTGCAGGGCGATCGTCTTCTGGTGCTTCGCCGCGATCGCGTAGTCGATCGCCTTGATCACCGGCTTCTGCAGGCGGTTGACGAGGATGATCGCGACGTCGCCCTCGGATCCGAAGTGGGTCGTGTCGTCGATCGCGATCTCGTGCTCGACGTCGCGGTAGTAGCGCTTCACGCCCATCATGAGCAGGGCGAGGAGCGGGATCGCGATGAAGACCATCCACGCGCCGTGGGTGAACTTCGTGATCGTGACGATCACGAGCACGGCGATCGTCAGCGAGGCGCCGAGCGAGTTGATCACGAGGCCCGTGTACGCCGTGCGCCGCACGGGCAGCGCATCCTTCACGCTCATCGACTTGGTGCTGCGCAGCAGCGCCTTCCAGTGCCTCACCATGCCGACCTGGCCCAGCGAGAACGACACGAACACGCCGATGATGTACAGCTGGATGAGGTTCGTCAGGTTCGCCTGGAACAGCACCAGCACGCCGATCGCGGCGATGCCGAGCACGATCATGCCGTTGGAGAAGACGAGGCGGTCGCCGCGCGTGTTCAGCGCCTTGGGGGCGTAGCCGTCGCGCGCGAGCACGGCGCCGAGCAGCGGGAAGCCGTTGAACGCGGTGTTGGCCGCGAGCAGCAGGACGCACGCGGTCGCCGCCTGGATGATGAAGAAGGGCAGGGAGCCGCCGCCGAACACGGCCGACGCGATCTGGGCCATGAGGCTCTGCTGCGGCTGGCCGCACGCGTAGCCGACGAGGTCGCGGCACGGGTCCTCCGCGTAGTGCACCTGCGTGATGAGGCCGAGCGCGGTGAGGCCGGTGAACAGCAGGATCGCGATGCCGCCCATCATGGCGAGCGTCGCCTGCGCGTTGCCGATCTTCGGGATCCGGAACGCCTGCACGCCGTTCGACACGGCCTCGACGCCGGTCAGGGCGGAGCAGCCGCTCGAGAAGGCGCGCAGCACCAGCAGGATCACGGCGGCGTTCGCGAGCTGATCGCCGTGCATCGCGTACTGCGAGCTCTCGGCGATCGGCACATCGCCGAGGAAGGTGCGCACGAGACCCGTGACGATCATCACGGCGACGGATCCGATGAAGATGTAGGTCGGCACCGCGAAGAACGTCGACGCCTCGCGCACGCCGCGCAGGTTCACGATCACAATGAGGATCACGAAGCCCACGGCGAGCTCGACGCGGAAGGGATCGAGCTGGGGGACCGCGGAGATGATGTTGTCGACGCCCGAGGCGATCGACACCGACACGGTGAGGATGTAGTCCACCAGCAGTGCGGCGGCCACGACGACGCCGGGGATCTCACCGAGGTTCTTCGAAGCGACCTCGTAGTCGCCTCCGCCGGAGGGGTAGGCCTGGATGAGCTTGCGGTAGCTCAGCACGATCACGATCAGCAGCAGCACGACGGCTGCCGCGACCCACGGGGCGAACGCGAGGAACGCCAGCCCGCCGATGCCCAGAGTCATCAGCATCTCCTGGGGGCCGTAGGCCACGGAGGAGAGCGCGTCGGATGCGAAGATCGGCAACGCCATCCGCTTCGGGAGGAGCTGCTCGTTCGCCTTCTCTGTGCTGAGCGGCTCGCCGAGCAGGATGCGTTTGGCTACCTGCGGGGCGTCGGCGCTCTCACGGCTGTCATTTGCCACGAGCGGCTAAATTACGCCTGGAACGGGGCCGATGCAATTTCGCGCGCGCGTTGTTGCATCACTGTTCCATCACTCTTTGCCCCGGTCCGGCGCCGGGCGTGTCCCGGAGCGTTATGGGAGAGCGTTCTCCGGTGCGTCTCGTCGCTCCCGGATCCGCTCAGAACGAACACACAGGAGATCCGAACGCCCGTTGCGTAGCGTCGCAGTCATGAGCACGGTCCCCCTCGACGACGACGCGCTGAATCAGACCCTCTCGGAGGCGCGGGAGCTGCGCGACGAGTTCCAGCGCTTCCTGCACGAGTACGAGTTCGGGATGCGGGAGATCGAGACCAAGATCTCGATCCTCCGGGACGAGTTCACCCACCACCACTCCTACAACCCGATCGAGCATGTGAAGAGCCGGGTGAAGTCGCCCGACAGCATCGTGGAGAAGGTAGCGCGGCGCGGCGTCGAGCCCGACTTCGCGTCGATCCGGCAGCACATCACCGACATCGCCGGGGTGCGGGTGACCTGCAGCTTCGTGGCCGACGTCTACCGCCTGTTCGACCTGCTCACCGCGCAGGACGACATCACGGTGCGCATCGTGAAGGACTACATCGCGACGCCGAAGGCCAACGGCTATCGCAGCCTGCACGCGATCCTCGAGGTACCCGTCTTCCTGTCCTCCGGGCCGATCATGGTGCCGGTCGAGGTGCAGTTCCGCACGATCGCCATGGACTTCTGGGCCAGCCTGGAGCACAAGATCCACTACAAGTTCCAGGGTCAGGTGCCCGCGCACCTCGTCGACGATCTCACCGCGGCCGCCGATGCCGCCAGCGAGCTCGACGGCCGCATGGAGCGGCTGCACCACGAGGCGCACGCCCCGCTCGCCGCCCTCCCGACGGTGCCTCGAGACGTCTGAGGCGGGGCTGCTGCGCCGTTCACAGCCGCCTCCGCGACCCGCCCCTTGGCGTGGCTCATGCCGTGCCCGTCTCCGAAAGGCGATCGAATGAGAACGAGCATCCCCAGCCCTCCTGAGCAATGGGCGCAGTTCCAGGTCGGTCCGCTGACGATCCATGCGTACGCGCTGTGCATCATCGCCGGCATCATCGCGGCGACCCTCATCCTCGGCAGGCGTCTGAGGAGGCGCGACATCGAGCCGGGATTCGCGATCGACATCGCCCTCTGGTCGGTGCCCCTCGGGATCGTGTGCGCGCGTTTCTACCATGTGTTCACGCACGTGGGCGACTACTTCGCTCCCGGGGACGACCTGTGGAACGTGTTCGCGATCTGGGATGGGGGCAACGCCCTCTACGGCTCCCTGATCGGCGGCACCGTCGGCATCGCCATCGCCTGCCGCCGCGCTCGGGTGCGGTTCTGGAGCGTGGCGGACGCCCTCGCGCCGGCGCTGCTGGTCGCCCAGTCTCTCGGCCGACTCGGCAACTACTTCAACCACGAGCTCTTCGGGTTGCCGACCACGCTGCCCTGGGGCCTTGAGATCGAGGCGACGAACTCCAAGTTCCCGCCCGGGCTGCCGGCGGGCACCCTGTTCCAGCCGCTGTTCCTCTACGAGATCGTCTGGAACCTGCTCGGTTTCGCCGTGATCCTCTGGGCCGAGCGCCGTTTCGCGTTGCAATGGGGCAAGGTGCTCGCGCTGTACCTGATCTGGTACGGCGCGGGCCGCAGCTACCTCGAATCGATCCGCATCGATCCTTCGAGCATCGGCTTCCTGGGCGTCCCCGCCAACGTATGGGCGTCGCTCGCCGCCGTCGCGCTCGGCATCGTCCTGTTCGTGGTGCAGACCCGGCGCCACACGGGCGCGGAGCCATCCGCCTTCACCGGGGCATCCCGGTTCGCGCTCCCGGCCGGAGGGTCGGGCGCGCCGGTGGGCCGCCGTGAGCCCCTCGACGAGACGACGGATGCAGGAGAACCGGCGGGGAGGGCGTCGAGACCGTAGTGCTGCCCTGATCCGGACCCGGCGCGACGTCAGGCCACGAGGACCTCGTCGCCGAGCACCGCCCGGGCCGTGAGCATCCCGCCCGACAGCGACGCGGAGTCGAAGCCCGACTGCGTGAGGAGCCGGTGGGCGATGTGCGACCGCACGCCGGAGCCGCACAGCACTCGCACCGGGCGGCCCGCGGCGGCGGCGCGCACCTCGTCGAGACGGCCCCGCAGCTCGGTGTGCGGGATGTGCAGGGCGCCCGGCAGGTGCCCTGCGGCGTACTCCGCCGCGCTGCGGACATCGAGGACCAGCGTCTCGCCCCGGAGCCGCTCCCAGTCCTGGGCATACCACAGCGCGAGGGTGCCGTCGGTGACGTTCGCGCCCACCATGCCGACGAGATTCACCGGATCCTTCGCGCTGCCGTAGACGGGGGAGTAGGCGAGGTCGAGGTCGATGAGGTCGGCCGCGGTGAGCCCCGCTCGGATGGCCGTCGCGAGCACGTCGATCCTCTTGTCCACGCCCTCGCGGCCGACCGCCTGCGCGCCCAGCAGGAGACCGTCGCCGCGGCGGATGTGGACGACGAGCGCCATCTGTGTCGCTCCCGGGAAGTAGCCGGCGTGCTGGGTGGGGTGCAGGTGAAGGGTGTCGGTGTGGATGCCGGAGGCGCGCAGCGCATCCGCATTCGCCCCGGTGAGCGCCGCGGTGATCTCGCCGACGCGCAGGATCGCCGTGCCGACGGGGGCAGGGAGCGGGCGAGCCGATGCGGGGCGGAGGATGTGGTCGGCGATCCCGCGCCCCGCCCGGTTCGCAGGGCCGGCGAGAGCCACCGGCCGACGCAGTCCCGTGACGGCATCGGCGGACAGGACCGCGTCTCCCGCGGCATACACGTGCGGGACGTTCGTGCGGCCGTGTTCGTCGACGAGGATCGCACCGCGCTCGCACGCGACGCCGGCCGTCTCGAAGACCGCGGTGTCGGGGCGGACGCCGACGGAGAGCAGGATGAGATCGGCCTCGATTCGTCGCCCGTCCGCGAGCACCAGGGTGTCGTGTCCTTCGTGCTGCTCCACGGCCTGTGCCGCGACGCCCGCGTGCACGGAGATCCCGAGCCGCTTCAGCTCGGTCGTCACGGGGGCGGCCATCTCGGCTTCCAGAGGCGGGAGGACATGCGGGGCGAGCTCGACGAGATCGACCTCGAGGCCCTGGCGGCTCAGAGCCTCCGCGGCCTCCAGGCCGATGAAGCCGGCGCCGAGCACGACGGCGCGTCGTGCGGGGCGGGAAGCCTGCGCGTCGATGCGCGCTCGCAGACGCACCGCATCCTCGACGGTCCGCAGGGTGCTCACCCGCGGCGAGTCGAGTCCGGGTAGCGGGGGGCGCACGGCGGCCGCGCCCGGCGCGAGGATGAGCGCGTCATACCGCAGCTGCTTCTCGCCCTGAGGTCCTCGTACGGCCACTGTCCGGCGGGCGGGGTCGAGGGCGATGACATCGTGACGCACGCGCACATCGAGGTCGAGGGCGTCGCGCAGCTTCGCCGGCGTCTGCACGAGCAGCGCGGCCTCATCCTGGATCTCGCCGCCGACGTAGTAGGGAAGCCCGCAGTTGGCGAACGAGACGTGCTCGCCCCGCTCGAGGACGATGATCTCGGCGTCCTCGTCCAGGCGGCGTGCCCGGGCGGCGGCGCTCATCCCGGCCGCCACGCCACCCACGATCACGATCCGGCGCGGCGGCGTCGTGGCCGCGCTCATCGACCGAGGATCCGGGACAGTAGACCACTCCGAGCGGGGCTGGTCGCGTCGATCTGCGCCTGTGTGTGCCGGCCGTCGCACCACTGTGCCGCCGGCACGGAGCGCTTCACCTCGGACACGTGCTGGCCGCACCCGGCCCAGGTGGTCTTCCCGCACGTCTTGCACGTCACTGCACGGCACATCTCTGCTCCTTCATCCCGGCATGGTCGAATACTCCCGGGAGTATCACCGTAACATACTCCCCGGGGTATAGTTGGCTCCATGGTCAGCAGGGAGACGACTCAGGGCATCGCAGACGACGAGACGCGCGCAGCGGGGCACGATCCGGACGCGGTGCGCAAGATCGCGAACCGGTTGCGACGTGCGCACGGTCAGCTTGCGGCGGTGATCGCCGCGGTGGAGGGAGGCGAGGACTGCCGCGCGATCGTGCAGCAGCTCTCCGCGGTCACAAAGGCGCTGGACCGCGCCGGTTTCCTGGTGATCTCCACGGCGCTGCGCGAGTGTCTGACCGACCCCGATGCCGCGGGGTCCCCGAGTGCGGAGGAACTGGAGAAGCTCTTCCTCACACTCGCCTGAACGACGACGCCTCGCCGGTCGACGGCAATCGGGCCGGAATGCATTGAACAGGCATTCAGTTGATCGGTAGGCTCTGTGCCTATGCGACGGCACCGGGGAGGGCGAGGGGGCGGTCTTCGGCAGGGCGGCGCAGGGGCCCGCCGTGCGACAGCCGCCCTCACTGTGCTGACACTGCTGGGCGCCCTCACCGCGTGCTCGGCGCCGGGGGACGTCAGGGAGGCTGAGCGCGCCGCCGCTGCGACCTGCGAGGCACTGAAATCGTTGCCCGGGGTCGCCTCGGCGAAGTGCGTCGTGGACGACGGCGGGTTCGATGCGGGGATCGCCCGGGACACGGACGTCCGGCTCGAGCGCGGCGTCACGGCCGGCGAGGCGCATCGCGTGATCACGACCTGGCTGTCCGCGAAGGGCGGCGGAGGTGCCGAGTACGGGATCCCAGGCTCACGTGCACGATCGCTGCACCTCGCGCTGGAGGCTGTCGCCGAGGCGTCGTTCACCGTGGCCCCCGGCTCTCCGCCGCCCGGGGTCCGTTTCGTCGGCGAATGGCTCAGCCGGGCGGAACGCGGAATCCCGCTCTCCGGATCCGTCGGCGACGGCCGCGCCCTGCGGATCGCCGACGAACGGCTCTCGCCCTCGGCGCAGGCCGCGCTGCTCGACGAGTTCTCGATGCAGACGCGCACCGATCGACTGACCCTCTCGCTCGGCGAGGACTCCACCATCGAGTCGCCTGTTCCTGCGTCGCTGGGGGCGATCCTGCGAGGTTTCGACGCCGGCTACCGCGGCTTCGCCGCGGCCGATCCTGACCACGAGCTGCGGTTCGCCGTCGACGTGTTCCCGAGTGGGCCGCCGCGGCTCTCCGTGAGGATCCCGACATCGGCGGCGCCGGCGCTCCCGTCGGATCTCGCGCTCACGGATGCGCCCGGGTGGCCGGCCATCCGCACGGTTCTCGAGAACGCCGCGCCCGGCGGCGACGTCTACACCGTCACCCTCACCGCTCGCCCCGGGCAGGTCATCGGGGGGTTCAGCACCTCCGGATGCACGCCGGAGCTCCCCGGCCCTGCGCCCCAGTTCGGCGACGAGCTGCAGGTCCAGTGGGCGACGATCCACGGCATCGCACCGGCGCGGACGTGCGACTCGGGAGGGCAGTGAGCGTGGACGGAGAGGCGCGAGCGGCGGGATGCGGAGCTGGCGAGGCGCTGGAACAGAGCCACGATCTGGAACCCGGACACCACGGCGAGGGTGGTCCGGCTGTCGCGGGTCGAGCCGGGTCGCGGATCCGCTACCAGAACGCTCCGACGAACGCGCACCAAAATGCGACGTACCGGCGTCGATTTTGTGAATCACCCGCACGTGTCGTAGCGTCTTGAACAGATCCACTGTCCGCGCGCGGTAGTGCATCCGTCCCTGGGGCCGGATGCGGGCGAGGAAGGGATCCAGGTCGCCAGGGGATTGGCGGCCGTAGGGGACTCACGGGAAATGGGTTCCCGACAGCGGGCCAGGGGATGGTCCGATGGGGAGGAGAGAGCCGAGTGATCGGCTCTCGTGAAGGACGTTCCGCGGGGAGCGGACGCCCTTCTTCTGTGGCTGGGGAGCACAATGAAGCTTGGGGACCACTTTGCGCGCGCCGTCGTGGCGCTGGGGGCGAGCATCGCGCTGGCATTCGTCGCAACGCCCGCCGCGCAGGCCGCACCCGCATCGCTCTCGCTGAGCGGATCGCCGGCGACGACCTCGGTGCACTCTGCCGCGCTGGGCCCGCTCGCGGCGCGCACCGCACCGGCCACGAGTGCCGGCCTCGTCTGCGCGACCGGAACGTTCTACGCGCTGTCGGGCACCGGCCAGCTGCAGCGCGTCGCGAACGGCGCCGTCACGTCCGTCGGCACGCCGGCGCTCGGGGTCTCGTCGTTCAACGGCCTCGGCATCGGCGCGAACGGCTCCACCGCGATCGCGTACGAGCGGACGAACAACAGCCGCACCGCGACCATCTGGTACTTCGACGGATCCACGTGGAAGTCCACGGGGGACAGCTACACCACGTCCGCGACGCTCATCGCCGGTGCGATCGACCTCAAGACGGGCGACTACTTCTTCGGCGGGTTCGCGTCGGGCAGCTTCTACATCTACAAGTACGTGCTGAGCACCGGCGCCTTCTCGCTCGTCGGCACGATCGACACCTCGGCTGCCGGCGGCACCAACGGCGACATGGCGTTCGACGCCAACGGCAACCTGTACGTGGTCGGCAGCGCGTCCACGACGACCGTCTACTCCGTCACCGCCGCCGCGCTCGCCGCGGGCACCGGCGGGCAGCTCGCGTCGTCGCCGTCGTTCTCCTTCACACCGGCCGGGTTCTCCAACATCAACGGCATGGCGTTCAACACGACCGGGTCGATGTACCTCGGCAACGCCTCGACCGTCCGCGAGTACAACGCGTCGACCGGCGCCCAGATCGGCGGCGACGTCACCAACAGCCTCTCCAGCACGGATCTGGCGAGCTGCAACTCGCCCGCGAACCTGACGGTCAAGAAGAACGTCGTCGCCCGCGCCCACGTCGGCGACCAGTTCCGCCTGTCTGTCAAGAGCGGCACGACCGAGTCCGCGACCGCGACGACCACCGGGGCCGCCACCGGGATCCAGACCGCGCAGATCGGCCCGCTGCCGGTGATCCAGAACAACACCTACACGGTGTCCGAGGCGATCGCCGCCGGATCGCCCGGCACGCTGGCCGACTACGCGAGCTCGCTCGCCTGCGTCGACGACCTCGGTGCGACCGTGCCGACCAACGCCGCCGGCCAGCTCACGATCCCGAACCGCTCGGGCGCCAGCGTCGTCTGCACCATCACGAACGCGCCGCTGCTGGCGACCGTCGCAGTGCACAAGACCGTGCTCGACATCGCCGGCAACAACCCGGCGCCGGGCTCCGGCTGGACCCTCGGCGCGGCGACCACCGCGACCACCGGGACCGCCACCTCGACGCCGGCCGCGACCACGCAGACGACCCCGGCCTCGGGCGACGCGAACTGGACCGTCGCGTTCGACAAGACGACCTCGCGGGCGACCGTGCGAGTCTCCGAGACGCAGAAGAGCGGGTGGGACTTCGTCAGCGGCAGCTGCACCGTCACCTCGCTCGGCGGCGCGCAGCGCTCCGTGACCCTGCCCGGCGCCGCCGGTGCGGACATCACCGGCGTGGCCCCCGGTGACGCGGTGGCCTGCACCATCACGAACAAGCCCTCCGCGGCGAACCTGACCCTCAAGAAGCAGGTCGACAACACCTACGGCGGCACGTCCACGATCTCCGACTGGACGCTCACCGCGACGGGCACGCAGACGATCACCGGCAAGACCGGCGACGCGAGCGTGACGGGCGCGATCGTGTCCCCGGGGACCTACGCGCTGTCCGAGAGCGGCAGTCCGGCGGGCTACGCCGCGGGTGCGTGGACCTGCACCGGCGCGACCGTGAGCGGATCCTCCGTCACCGTCGCGGCGAACGCGAAGGCGGTCTGCACGATCACCAACGCGAGCAAGCCCGGATCCGTCGTCTGGACCAAGACGTCCAAGGCGACCGGCGGCCAGCTCGCCGGATCCGAGTGGACCCTCACCGGCCCCGGCCTGCCCGCCCAGGGACTCGTCGTCAAGGACTGCACCGCGGCTCCCTGCGCCGGCCCCGACCTCGACCCGGCGCCGGGCGCCTTCCGCCTGGACAAGCTCGCCTGGGGGACCTACTCGGCGAAGGAGACGCTGGCTCCCGCCGGCTACATCGCGGCCGGATCGTTCACCTTCACGGTGAGCGCGGCCAACGCCGGCACCACGCTCGACATCGGCGCCCAGCCGAACGAGCAGCAGCCCGGCGCGGTGCTGCCGCTGACCGGCGGCATCGGAAGCGATGCGTTCCTCCTTGCGGGCGGCGCGATCGTGTTCGCCGCCCTCGCGCTCCTCGGATTCCTCCGACTCCGCCGCACCTCGCGCCGCGCCTCCTGACCCCTCACCCACCTCAACCGACAGCACGACAACTGTCGGCCGACGGGTGTCGGTCGACGAACCACAAAGAAAGCAGGAACGGAAATGACCAGCAGGTCTCTCGGGCTGCGCAAGCTCGCAGCCGGGCTCGGAGTCGCGGCCCTCGCCGCCCTCGGCGCCCTCGCGGTGTCGCCGGCCGCCAACGCCGCCGACACCCTGAGCCCGTCGAACATCACGGGCACCACGGGCACCCTCACCATCCACAAGCACGCCGGTGACCCCGGCGCCGCGGGCGACGGCACCCAGATCACCGACCCGGCGAAGATCGCCGCGCTCGGTCAGGGCCTCGAGGGCGTTCAGTTCAGCGTCCAGCGCGTGAGCGCGAACGGCACCCCGATCGACCTCACCACCGCTGCCGGCTGGGACCAGGCGAAGAGCGCGACCCCCGCGAACGTGTCGTCGGCGCCGTTCTCGCTCGGCACCGGCACCACCGCGACCACCGACGCCTCCGGGCAGGCCGTGGTCTCGAACCTGCCGTACGGCCTGTACCTCGTGACGGAGACCAGCCCCGGCGCGAACCCCATCGTCTCGCCGGTGCAGCCGTTCCTGGTCTCGGTGCCCTACCCGAACCAGGGCACGTGGCTCTACAACGTCCACGTCTACCCGAAGAACAAGCTGAACTCGACGGAGCCGACGAAGACCGTCGCCGACCCGAAGGCGCCGGTGCTGGGCTCGCAGATCGTGTGGACGGTCAACGCCCCGATCCCCGCCCTGGCCGCGGGTGACACCTACCGCAGCTTCTCCATCACGGACAACCTCGACCCGCGCCTGACCTACGTCGGCGCCGTGGTCAAGGTCGACGGCACCACCCTCACCGAGGGCACGGACTACACCGTCTCCGGCAACACCGTGATCACCTTCACTGCGACCGGCCTCGGCAAGCTCGCCGGCAAGACCGCGGTGACCGCGGACATCACCACGACCGTGACCTCGCTCGGCGCCGACGGCCAGATCCTGAACACCGCCGTCGTCAACACCAACGGATCCGACCGCACCACCAACACGCCGCAGACCAACTGGGGCCCGCTCAAGGTCGTCAAGCAGGACGGCAACACGAAGAACACGCTGCAGGGCGCGATCTTCGAGGTCTACGACGCCAAGAACGGCACCAAGGTCGCCGGCCCCGTCACGACCGACGCGAACGGCCAGATCCTGGTCGACGGCCTGTGGGTCGGCAACAACGATGTGAAGAGCAAGGACTACTGGCTCAAGGAGGTCCAGGCCCCGGCCGGCTACGTGCTGCCCGCCGACCCGTGGACCCAGGTCACGGTGACCGCGAACGGCTCGGCCAACCCGACCAGCATCACCATCTCCAACACCCAGCAGGTCGGTCCCAACCTGCCCCTGACCGGTGGTGCGGGCAGCACCCTGTTCGCCGTCATCGGCGGACTGCTGGTCGTGGCCGGTGTCAGTGCGATCCTGGTGCGCCGCGTGCGCGCTCGTCGCCACTGAAACCCTCGTCCGTCGGTGACTCCTCACGCAGGGGTCGCCGACGGGCCCGAGGAGGGCAGAGCCCCCAGAGCTCCTGCCCTCCTCCCCCCATTCCCGTGATCCCGCTCGCGTCGCGCGCCCGGGATCACGGGACCCTTCACGTCAATCCACCGAGGCCGAGAGAGGAGCCGTCGTGACGCAGACCGCTCCGCTTCGTCGTCGGGACGTGAGGCCCGCGCCGCCTGCGCGGTGGCGGATGCCCTGGGCGACCGCGATGCTCGCCGCGGTCGCCTTCGTCGGCGTCCTGGTCCTGATGTATCCGACGGTGGCGAGCTGGTGGTCGCAGTACAACCAGTCGCAGCTGATCGTGAAGGTGGACTCCGAGGTCGGCGGCTCCGCGCCCGATGCGCGGCAGAAGGCGCTCGACGAGGCGCGGGCGTACAACCGGGCCCTCGTCGGCGGAGCGCTCGTCGCGCCGGGATCGCGCGTCCCCACCAGCACTGCGGCCGCGCCCGGCTTCGACTACTCCCGCATGCTCAAGGCCGATGCCGACGGCGTCATGGGCCGGCTGCGCATCGCCGCGATCGGCGTCGACCTGCCGATCTACCACGGCACCTCCGACAGCACCCTGACCAAGGGCGTCGGGCATCTCGAGGGCACGTCCCTCCCCATCGGCGGCGTCGATCAGCACTCCGTGCTCACCGCGCATCGCGGCCTCGCCGGCGCGACGCTGTTCGACAACCTCGATCAGCTGAAGGTCGGGGACACGTTCACCGTCGAGGTGTTCGGCCAGGTGCTGACCTATCGGGTGCGCGACACCAAGGTGGTCCTCCCCGAGGAGACGCAGGCGCTGAGCGCCCAGCCGGGTGAAGACCTCGTCACGCTCGTGACCTGCACCCCGCTCGGCATCAACACCCACCGGATCCTGGTCACGGGCGAGCGCGTGACGCCGACCCCGCAGAAGGATCTGGACGCCGCCGGTGCGGCGCCGGACATCCCCGGCTTCCCCTGGTGGACCATCGTGCTCGGCGGGGCGTTCCTCGTGCTGGCCGGCGTCGTCGTGGCCGCAGGGCGCCCGCGTCGCGACGCCGCCCGCAATGCCGAGGCGCCCGTCGCGATGCCGGGATCGGACGACCCGGAGACGGACGCGCCGATCGGCGTGTGACCGTCGCCCGTCAGTCCAGGAATTCGCGCGCGGCGACGGTGAGAGCCTGGACGCCCACCTCGATCGTCGGGTGGATCTCGACCGCGAAGAACGGGGAGTGGTTGGTGGCGATCTCGCTGTCGACCGTGCCCTGCGCCACCGCGGCGGCGTAGCGGGCGGGCGCGATGCCGCCCCAGAACCAGAACACCAGCGGCACGCCGGCATCGCGGGCGAACCACGACACGTCCTCGCTGCCGGTGAAGAGGCCGGGATCGATCACGTTCTCCTCGCCGAACGCGGCGCGGAAGGCCGCGGTCGCGCGCTCGGTCGCCGCGTCGTCGTTGATCGTGGCGGGCAGCGTGTGCAGGGTCTCGATGGTCGGGTCGACGGTCGCGCCGCTCGCCATCGCCTCGGCCTTGATCACGCGCTCGACCTTCGCCAGCACCCGGGAGCGCAGGACGTCGTCGGGGTAGCGCAGGCTGAGATCGAGCGTGGCCTCGGCCGGGATGATGTTGTTCTTGGTGCCGGCGTGGATGGCGCCCACCGTGACCACGGCCAGGTCATGCGGATCCACTTCGCGCGAGACCACCGTCTGCAGGCGCATCACCGTGGCGGCCGCCATGACCACCGGGTCGATCGTGGAGTGCGGCCGGGATCCGTGTCCGCCCCGGCCGTGCAGCACCACGTGCAGACCGTCGGAGGCCGACATCTGAGGCCCGGGCCGCACGCCGATCACGCCGGCGGGGAACGGCGTCACGTGCTGCCCGATGACGATGTCGGGACGCGGGAAGCGGTCCAGCGCCCCGTCGTCGAGCATCGCGCGGGCACCGGCGCCGAACTCCTCGGCGGGCTGGATGACGACGACCAGGGTGCCGGACCATTCGTCGCGGGTGCGGACGAGCTCCTCGGCGGCGCCGATCATGGCGGTCACGTGCATGTCATGGCCGCACGCGTGCATGATGCCGACCTCGTGCCCTTCGGCGTCGACGCCCTTGGCAGTGCTGGCATAGGGCAGCCCCGACTCCTCGACGACGGGGAGGGCGTCCATGTCGGCCCGCGCCCACACGACGGGCCCCGGGGCCTCTGAGGCTCTCGAAGGGGTCCCTGAGGTTCTCGAAGGGGTCCCTGAGGTTCTCGAAGGGGTCCCTGAGGTTCTCGAAGGGTTGCGCAGCACGCCGACGACGCCCGTCCGTCCGACCCCCTCGGTGACCTCGAACCCCAGATCGCGCAGGTGACCGGCGGCGATGCCCGCGGTGCGCACCTCCTGGAACGAGAGCTCGGGGTTGCGGTGCAGGTCGATGAAGAGCGCTTCGAGGTCGATCGTCATAGGGCTGAGCCTACGCGGATCCGGCGGCGGGCCCGTGTCAGCGTCCTGCGTAGGTCTCGAGTGCGGGCCCGGGGTGCAGCACGCCGTTCACGATCGCCCGGATGGCGAACGCGCTGGCCTCGGCGAGCCCGACGGCGGAGGGATCCAGCAGCCACTGCAGCTGCAGTCCGTCCATGACCGCGAGGATCGACGCCGACGCCGTGCCGATCGCGGCGGTGTCGGTCACGCCCTCCTGCGCGCACAGCTCGCGGAACGCGGCGGACACCTCGGTGCGGAGCTTCTCGTAGCGGTGCTCGAAGAAGCCGCGCGCGGGATGGCCGTCCGTCACCGACTCGTTGGACAGCACGGTGTACGTCTGCACGATGCCCGGACGATGCTCGTTGGCGAACGCCGTCTTCACCAGGTGCAGGAACAGCTCGGGGCCGTCGGGGATGTGCTGATCGGCGAGCTCGGCGACGTCGCTCTTGTCCCGGTAGTCGAGCACCTCGAGCAGGAGCTTCTGCTTCGACCCGAAATGGTGCAGCACCCCGGCGTGCGTCATGCCGACCTGCTCGGCGATGTCGGCGAGGGTGCCGTTGGTGGATCCTTTCGCGCCGAAGATCTCGATCGCCGCGTCCAGGATCTCGGTGCGCTTGCGCTCGGTCTCGGGGCGTGATTTCACGCGCGCCGACGTCGTCGTGACCATTTCGTCCCCTTCGCCGCTTGTCATCCAGCTTACTCGTCGGTAACCTCACATCTACTTACTTTCTCGCTAGTAAGTAAAGTTCCGGAAGCGAGACCCCGCACCAGGTGGCGCACGATGGCCGTGCCCCAGAAGGAGAAGCAATGAGGCTCACCAAGACCCTGCTCGTCGTCTCGGCGATCGCGGCCCTCAGCGCCGTCGCGCTGACCGGCTGCTCGTCGGGCTCCACCGCCGGCGCGTCCGGCGGCGGCTCGCTCACCGTCGCCAAGCCGGACGGCGCCGCGATCCTGTCGACCCAGACCAACAACCCCTTCATCTCCACGGGGTCGGGGATGTCGCTCGGATACGACCGGATGATCTACGAGCCCCTCGCGATCGTGAACCCGGTCGGCAAGAACGAGACCACCCCGTGGCTCGCCTCCAAGGTCGAGTGGAACGCCGACTACACCCAGCTCACCGTCACTCCGCGCAGCGGCGTGAAATGGAGCGACGGCAAGCCGTTCACCGCCGACGACATCGTCTTCACCTACACGATGATCAAGAACACGCCCGCCCTCGACCTCGCCGGCCTCAAGCTCGCCGACGTCAAGAAGGACGGCGGGAACGTCGTGCTCTCGTTCAGCGAGTCGAAGTTCGTCAAGCAGGGCGACGTGCTGCAGGTCACCATCGTCCCCGAGCACCAGTGGAAGAGCATCTCCGACCCGTCCAAGGATCCGGTCAAGGACGCGGTCGGCACCGGCCCCTACACGATCAAGAGCTTCTCCTCGCAGGGTGTGGTGCTGAAAGCGCGCACCGACTACTGGGGCGGCAAGGTGCCGGTCGGCCAGCTCAAGTACCTCGAGTACAACGACAACACGGGACTCCTGCGCGCGCTGCAGAGCAAGGAGGCCGACTGGGCGCAGATCTTCATCACCGACTACCAGAAGAACTACGTCGACAAGGATCCGAAGCACAACGTGTTCTGGGGGGCGAACGTGCTGAGCCCGGACATGGTCCTGGTCAACACCACGAAGGCGCCGTTCAACGACGTCGCCTTCCGCAAGGCCGTGAACATGGTCGTCGACCGCAAGGCGCACGCGGAGAAGGCACGCAGCAACGCCGGCCCCGAGCTCACCAGCGTCACCGGCATCCCGCAGCCCACGGGCGACCAGTACATCGCGCCCGAGTACAAGGACAAGACCTTCTCGATCGACGTCGACGGCGCCAAGAAGGTGCTCACCGACGCGGGCTACACCTGGAAGGACGGCGCGCTGATCGACCCGTCCGGCAACCCCGTGTCGTTCACGCTGCAGGATCCGCAGGGCTGGAACGACTACGTCACCGGGATCCAGCTCGTCGCGACGCAGGTCAAGAGCACGCTGGGCGCGGACGCCAAGGTGGCCACGCCGGACGCCGACACCTGGTTCACCAACATGGCGACGGGGAACTTCGACGCCGCGCTGCACTGGTCGGGTTCCGGCTCCAACCCGTGGCACATCTACGACGACGTGATGAACGGGGCGTACCTGGAGCAGGCGGCCGACGGCAAGGTCTCGGACAACTTCGGCCGCTACAGCAACCCGGAGGCGACGGCGCTGCTCAAGCAGTACGCGCAGGCGTCCGACGACGCGACCCGCACCGACGCGCTCAACAAGATCCAGAAGATCTTCGTCGAGGACGTCCCCGCGATCCCGATCGGCACGCACCCCCAGCTCGGCGAGTACAACACCCGGACCTTCACGGGGTGGCCGAGCGAGAAGGACCAGTACGCGACCGCCGACCCGACGCAGCCCTCGGCCGTCCAGGTCATCATGAACCTGAAGCCGGCCGGCAAGTAACCGTCCATCCCTCTCGGTCGTTGAGCGAGCGCCCCGCGTTTCGTCTCAGTCGCGCTGCGCGCGGCCTCGCTCAACGACCGCTACCGGAGCATGCCCTCATGACAGACACCCTTCTCTCCGTGCGCGACTTCTCCGTCGTGTACGACGTGGATCCGCCCGTGCGGGCGGTGAAGAACGTCACGATCGACATCCGTCGCGGTGAGATCGTCGGCCTCGCCGGCGAGAGCGGCAGCGGCAAGACCACGCTCGCGTACGGTGTGCAGCGGCTGCTCAAGCCGCCGGCCGTGATCACCGGCGGCAGCGTGGTCTTCCACGACGCCGACGGCACGGACGTCGACCTGCACGCCCTCGACACCGAGCAGATGCGCCGGTTCCGCTGGGACAAGGTGTCGATGGTGTTCCAGGGCGCGATGAACGCCCTGAACCCCGTGGCGACGATCGGCGCGCAGCTCGACGACGTGTTCCGTGTGCACCGCCCGGGCATGAGCCGTGCGCAGCGGCGCGCGGAGGTCGTCGACCTGCTCGAGATCGTGAAGGTCGGCGGCCAGCGGATCCGGTCCTACCCGCACGAGCTGTCCGGCGGCATGCGTCAGCGCGTGATGATCGCGATGGCCCTCGCGCTCCGGCCGCAGCTCATGGTCATGGACGAGCCCACCACGGCGCTGGACGTGCTGGTGCAGCGCGAGATCCTGAAGCAGATCTCCCAGCTGCGCCACGAGTTCGGCTTCTCGGTCGTGTTCATCACCCACGACCTGCCGCTGCTGCTGGAGATCAGCGACCGCATCGCGGTGATGCGCGAGGGCGAGATCGTCGAGCTCGCCGACGCCGAGCGGCTGTGGACGGATCCGCAGCACGAGTACACGCGCGATCTGCTGCGCTCGTTTCCGCGCCTGACCGGCGAGCGGGGGGTGGTGGTGCGATGACCACGCTCGAGTTCCGCGGCGTCACCAAGATCTACAACGTCCGCGGCTCCGGCCAGCTGAAGGCCCTGGACGACGTCAGCTTCACCCTGAGCTCCCGTCAGACGATCGGACTGGTCGGCCAGTCCGGCAGCGGCAAGTCCACGATCGCCAAGATCCTCACCCAGCTCGAGACCCCCACGCGCGGAGACGTGCTGCTCGACGGGGCGCCGATCCCGCGGCGGGGCAAGGGCCTGCGCACCTACCGGCAGCAGCTGCGCATGGTGTTCCAGGATCCGTTCGCCTCGCTGAACCCGTACCACTCGATCCGCCATCACGTGGAGCGCCCGCTGCGCCTGGACCGCGTCGTCCCTCGCGACCAGGTCGAGGCCGAGGTGCGTCGCCTGCTCGAACGCGTGCGCCTGGATCCGGACGCCGTGATGGAGCGGCGGCCCCATGAGCTCTCCGGCGGCCAGCGTCAGCGCGTCGCGATCGCGCGGGCGCTCGCGTCTCGGCCGGCGCTGCTCGTCGCGGACGAGCCGGTGTCGATGCTGGACGTGTCGATCCGTCTCGGGGTGCTCAACCTGCTGGCCGATCTGCAGCGCGAGGAGGGGCTGGGCGTGCTCTACATCACCCATGACCTGGCGACCGCACGCCACTTCAGCGACGAGATCCTGGTGCTCAACCAGGGCCGGGTCGTGGAGCGAGGGCCCGCGGACGACGTCATCCTGCGCCCGCGCGACCCGTACACGCGGGAGCTGCGCGCCGCTTCGCCCGACCCGGAGGAGTTCTTCCGCCGCCGGGAGGCACAGACCACGGGAGGTGCGCGATGAGCGCCGACACGTCCGCACCTGCGACCGAGGCCTCGCCCGGCGCGCCCGAACCGGTGGACCCGACGCTCGTCGGCACCACCGCGACCCGCGCCGAGCGCGGACGCATGCGCGTGCCGTGGCGCTTCATCGGGGGCAGGGCGGCCTTCTACGTGTTCACCGCATGGGCGGCGATCACCATCAACTTCTTCATCCCGCGGCTGATGAAGGGCGACGCGGTCGACGCGTACATGGCGCGCAGCCAGGGCCAGCTCACGCCCGACGCCGAGAAGGCGCTGCGCCTCATGTTCGGACTCGACCACTCGGTGCCGCTGTGGCAGCAGTACCTCGACTACTGGGGGATGCTGCTGCGCGGCGACCTCGGCGTGTCGATCTCGACGGGCATGGCGCCGGTCGGCGACGCGATCGCCGCCGCCCTGCCGTGGACGCTGGGGCTGGTCGGCTTCGCCACGATCGTCTCCTTCCTCATCGGAACGGTGCTGGGCGCCGTGATCGGGTGGCGACGCGGCGGACGCCTGGACGTGCTCGTGCCGGTGACGACGTTCCTCGGCACCGTGCCCTACTTCTGGCTCGGGCTCATCTTCATCGCGCTGTTCTCGACGCTGCTCGGCTGGTTCCCCGCCGGCCACGCCTACGAGGTCGGCGTGGATCCGGGCTGGAACGCCGAGTTCATCGGGCAGGTGCTCTCGCACGCCGCGCTGCCGGTGATCACGATCGTGATCGCCTCGCTCGGCGGCTGGGTGCTCGGCATGCGGAACATGATGCTCACCGTGCTCGACGAGGACTACATCACCGTCGCCCAGGCCAAGGGCATGCCCAACCGCCGGGTGCTCTGGCGCTACGCGGCGCGCAACGCGGTGCTGCCGCAGATCCAGAGCTTCGCCCTGTCGCTCGGCTTCATCGTGGGCGGCACGATCGTCATGGAGATGGTGTTCTCCTACCCCGGCATCGGGCTGCTGCTGCTCGGCGCCACGAACGCGAAGGACTACGCGCTCATGCAGGGCATCTTCCTGGTGCTCGTGATGGCGGTGCTCGTGGCGAACATCATCGCCGACATCGCCTACGCCATCCTCGACCCGCGCACCCGGCAGACGGAGGCCTGATCATGACGACTCCCGTTCCCCCCGAGCTCGCGCAGCCGGCCGCCGGCGCGCCCGAGACCGCGGCGCTGCTCGCCGCCGA
The DNA here is from genome assembly GCF_000956545.1 of Microbacterium azadirachtae. GTDB lineage: Bacteria > Actinomycetota > Actinomycetes > Actinomycetales > Microbacteriaceae > Microbacterium > Microbacterium azadirachtae. The sequence continues at coordinate 6,575 of NZ_JYIT01000080.1, read as the reverse complement.
GCGCCGACCCGCGCCGCGGCGCACCTTCTGGACCCAGCTGCGCGCATCGCTCGCGATGTTCGGCAACCGCAAGTCGGCCGCCGGGCTGATCATCCTCGGGGTGTTCACGCTCGTGGCGATCTTCGCACCCCTGATCGCGCCCTACAGCCCCACCGCGCAGCACCTCGACGCGACGCTGGAGCCGCCGTCCTGGCAGCACCTGCTCGGCACGACCCACATCGGCGAGGACGTGTTCAGCCAGCTCGTCTACGGCACGCGCGGCGTGCTCGTGGTCGGCTTCCTCGCCACGATCATGGCGACCGTGGTCGCGATCGTGGTCGGCGTGACCGCCGGCTACCTGCGCGGCTGGAAGAGCGAGTCGCTGTCGGCGCTGTCGAACGTGTTCCTCGTGCTGCCCGGCCTGCCGCTGATGATCATCATCGCCTCGCAGTTCCAGGATCCGCCTCTCGTCGTCATCGCGGCGGTGCTCGGCCTGACCGGGTGGGCGTGGGGCGCGCGGGTGCTGCGCGCGCAGACGATGTCGCTGCGCAACCGAGACTTCATCCAGGCGGCCCGCGCGAACGGCGAGCCGCTGCACCGGATCATCCTGGTGGAGATGCTCCCGAACCTCATGGCGATCATCGCGTCGAGCTTCGTGGGCACCATGACCGCCGCGGTGCTCGGACTCACGACCCTCGCGTTCATCGGCGTCATCCCGGTGTCGAACCTCAACTGGGGCACCATCCTGTTCTGGGCCCAGCAGAACAGCGCGTTCCCGGACTACTGGTGGTGGTACGTCCCCGCGGGCCTCTGCATCGCGCTCCTCGGGGTCGCGCTCGCGCTGATCAACTTCGGCATCGACGAGTACGTGAACCCCCGCCTGCGCTCCGCCGGAGAGCGGGCCCGCGCCCTGAAGAAGCGCGGCATCGACGCGAACGCGGCCGTGACCGCGGTGCGCACCGAATCCTCCCCGGCGAAGACCGGATCCGATACAGAGAGCACCACTGCATGAGCGACGCCCTGCCCTTCCGCGACCCCCGACTCAGCACGGCCGAACGCGTGGCGGATCTCCTCGGCCGGATGTCGGTGGAGGAGAAGGTGGGTCAGATGCTGCAGCTGGATGCGCGCGACGACCTGGCCGATCACGTGCTGCGCCGGCATGCGGGGTCGATCCTGCACACGTCGCCGGAGCGGATCGTCGAGGCGAACCGGCTCACCGCGCAGACTCGACTCGGAATCCCGCTGCTGGTGGCGGAGGACTGCATCCACGGGCATTCGTTCTGGGAGGGGGCGACGATCTACCCGACCCAGCTGGGGATGGCCGCGTCCTGGGATCCGGCACTGATCGAGCAGGTGGCGCGGGCGACGGCGGTGGAGGTCTCGGCGACGGGGATCCATTGGACGTTCTCCCCGGTGCTCTGCATCGCACGGGATCTGCGGTGGGGACGGGTGGGCGAGACGTTCGGGGAGGACCCGTTCCTGATCGGCGAGCTCGCCAGCGCGATGGTGCGTGGATATCAGGGCGAGGGGCTCGCGGATCCGACCGCGATCCTCGCGACGGCGAAGCACTTCGCGGGGTACTCGGAGACGCAGGGCGGGCGGGACGCGTCCGAGGCGGACATCTCCCGCCGCAAGCTGCGGTCCTGGTTCCTGCCGCCGTTCGAGCGGGTCGCCAAGGAGGGATGCCGCACCTTCATGCTCGGGTATCAGAGCATGGACGGGGTGCCGATCACCGTCAACGACTGGCTGCTCAGCGAGGTGCTGCGCGGTGAGTGGGGATACACGGGCACGTTGATCACGGACTGGGACAACGTGGGCCGGATGGTGTGGGAGCAGAAGGTGCAGCCCGACCACGCGCACGCCGCCGCGGCCGCCGTGAAGGCGGGCAACGACATGGTGATGACCACGCCGGGGTTCTACGAGGGCGCGCTCGAAGCCGTGCAGAACGGCATGCTCGCCCCCGATGCCTTCGATGCCGCCGTCGCGCGGATCCTGACCCTGAAGTTCGACCTCGGGCTCTTCGAGGATCCCCGCCTGCCGTCCGAGCGTCTCGACACCGTCATCGGTTCCTCCGCGCACGCCGTGCTCAACCTCGACGTCGCCCGCCGCTCCCTCGTCCTTCTCGAGAACGACGGCACGCTCCCTCTGAGCCCCGCGGCCGGGACGGCGGATCCGGTCCGCGTCGCCGTCGTGGGCCCACTGGCCGACGACGCGCAGACGCAGCTGGGCGACTGGGCCGGCGGCTCGGGACAGGCCGGATGGCTGGAGGGCCAGCCGCGCGAGATGATCACCACCGTGCTCGACGGGCTCCGCGGCGTCGAGGGCCTTGCCGTGCAGTACGCGCAGGGCGCCGACATCCTCACGCTCGAGGAGGATCCGCTCGGGCCGACGTTCCCCGACGGGCAGCCGCGACCGCCGGTGGTGGTGGCGGCCCCGATCGACGATGCGCAGCGGGCGCACGCGGTGGCCGCCGCCGAGGCCGCGGACGTCGTCGTCGCGGTGGTCGGCGATCGGATCGAGGTCGTCGGCGAGGGGCGTTCCACGGCGACGCTCGAGCTCCTCGGCGGCCAGCAAGCCCTGCTCGACGCGGTGATCGCGACCGGCACGCCCGTCGTCGTGGTGCTGCTGGCCTCCAAGCCGCTCGTGCTGCCGGCCTCGGTGGCGAACGCCGCGGCCGTGATCTGGGCGGCGAACCCGGGGATGCGCGGCGGGGCGGCGATCGCCGAACTGATCACCGGGGCGATCGAGCCGTCCGGACGGCTGCCGATCTCGTTCGCGCGGCACGCCGGGCAGCAGCCGACCTACTACAACCAGATCCGCGGACAGCACGGCGCCCGCTACGCCGACCTCACGCAGGCGCCCGCCTGGGCGTTCGGCGAGGGCCGGTCGTACACGACGGTCGAGTACTCGGGCCTCGCGCTCGCCTCGGCGACGCTCGGCACGGAGGACACGATCGTCGCCGAGGTCACCGTCGCCAACACCGGATCCCGTCCCGTGCGCGAGACCGTGCAGGCGTACGTGCGCGACGTGGTCACGAGCGCGAGCTGGACCGACAAGGAGCTCAAGGGGTTCCGTCAGGTCGAGCTCGCGGCGGGGGAGTCGGCGCGGGTTCGGCTGGAGCTGCCGGTCGCCGCGTGCACGATCGTCGACGCCGCAGGGATCCGCCGGGTCGAGCCGGGGGCGTTCGAGCTCCTGGTGGGGCCGTCGTCCCGTGAGGAGACGCTGCTGGCGGTCGGCTTCGAGGTGCAGGGCTGAGCCGGATCCGACAATTCGTCCGGAATCCTCGCAAAAGTTTCCGGGCGGCGGATCCGCTCTGCTTGGATGACGTGGTGCGAACGACTGCTGACGACACCGGCTTCCGGGCCGGCGCCCTGATCTGGCTCGCCGTCGCGACCTTCTCGATGGGGATCGACGGCTATGTGCTGGCGGGGCTGCTGCCCCAGATCGCCACCGACCTGCGCGTGGACGCGGCCGCCGCCGGACAGCTCATGAGCGTGTTCGCGGCGACCGGGGCGATCGCCGGACCGGTGCTCGGCGCGCTCACCGGACGCTGGGAGCGCAAGGCCACGATCGTGCTCGCCCTGGCCGTCTTCGTGGTCGGCAACCTGCTGGTCGGCCTCGCGCCGTCGTACTTCTGGGCGATGACCGGCCGCGTCGTCTCGGCGCTGGGCGGCGCGCTGCTGAACGCGGTCATCGGCTCCTACGTGATCGCACGCACCCCCGAGCACTACCGCGGACGCGCGCTCTCGCTCGTGATGGGCGGCTTCCTGTTCGCGACGGCCCTCGGTGTGCCGATCGGGCTGGTGATCGGCCAGGCCGACTGGCGGATCCCGCTGTTCCTCGTCGTGGGCGTCGGCACCGCGGCGCTCATCGGCATCCTCGCGCGCGTACCGCGCCTGCACCTCCCGCCGCTCTCGCTGCGCGCCGCGCTGAGCCCGCTCACCCGGCCGGCGATCCTCGCCGTCCTCGTGGTGCCCATGGGGCTCATGTGCGCGAGCTACCTCTGCTTCACCTACGCGACGCTCATCCTCGGCCCGCGCATCGGCGAGGGGTATCCGATGATCGGCGCCCTGTTCGGCTACGGCATCGTGAGCCTGGTCGGCAACATCGTGTCGGGCCGCGTGACCGACCGCCGTGGTCCGGTCGCCGTGCTCACGGTGATCGTGGCCACCGTGCTCGCCGCCGCCCTGCTCGGCTGGGCGGGCCTGATGCTGCCCGGCATCGCGGGGGCCGTCGCGGGGCTCGCCTGGTTCCTCGCCTGCGCCTTCTTCAACGGCGGATCCGGCGTCGCAGCGCAGACGCGCCTCGCGACGATGGTGCCGCCCGCGGTCGCCGCGCTGGTGCTCGCTCTGAACAACAGCGCCATGATGCTCGGCAGCGCGCTGGGAAGCGCCCTCGGCGGCGTCGCCCTGGCCGCGGGCGCCCTGCCGGATCAGCTGCTGCCGCTGTCGGGCGTCGTGCTGGCGGTGACCCTCGCGGTGCAGCTCGCCACGGCGGTGACGCATCGGCGGCGTCGCTCGTCCGACGTGGTCGGCGCCGCCGAGCCGCCGCTCGGGGCGGTCGAGCCCGCCTGAGCGGATCCGGATCCCTCCTCGGAGGGATCGCTCGCGCCGGAATTCCGCAGACTCGTCCGCGGGCGGGGGGATCCCGGACGCCGGAGCCGCGGCGGCGGCCTCAGGCGAGCGTGTACCAGGCGGCGGAGTCGGGCGGCAGCACGGCGCCGGCGTCCGGTGCGCTGTGCACGACCACCGTCGCCCCGGCGGGCAGCGCGAGGGGCGCGGTGCCGAGGTTGGCCGCGACGTGCAGCTCGCCGCGGCGGAACGCGACCGCGTCGGATCCCAGGTCCTCCCAGACCAGCGAGCCGGCTCCGAGTCCGCGCGCGCGGCGCAGGCGCAGCAGCTCCCGGTACAGCGACAGGGTCGAGGCGTCGGACTGCTCCTGGAGCGCGCGGGCGTACTCGGCCCACTCGGCCGGCTGCGGCAGCCACGAGGCGCCCGTGTCGTTGAAGCCGTACGACGGCGTGGTGCCGCCCCACGGCAGCGGCACGCGGCAGCCGTCGCGGCCGTAGCGCTCGCCCTCGGTGCGGAACCAGGTGGGATCCTGCCGGAACTCGTCCGGGATCTCCATCGCCTCGGGCAGGCCCAGCTCCTCGCCCTGATAGAGGTAGGCGGATCCGGGCAGCGACAGCATCACGGTCGTCGCGGCGCGGGCGCGCGCGAGGCCGACGGCGCGGTCGGGCTTGGGCTCGTCGCGCGGGCCGATGCCCTCGCCCTGCGGGTTGTCCCAGGTGAGGGCGAGGCGCGAGGCGTGCCGCACCACGTCGTGGTTCGACAGCACCCACGTGCTCGGGGCCCCGACCGCGCCGAACGCGTCGAGGGAATCGCGGATGACGTCGCGCAGCTCGTCGGCCTTCCACGGCGTCATGAGGTAGTTGAAGTTGAACGCCTGGTTCATCTCGTCGGGGCGCACCCAGAGCGCGATCTGGTCGAGCGTGGGCATCCAGGCCTCGGCGCACAGCGCGCGGTCGCCGTCGTAGGCGGCGAGGACCTCGTGCCACTCGCGGTAGATCTCGTGCACGCCCGGCTGGCCCCAGTAGGGCACGTCCTCCTGGTCGCCGCCCATCGAGTCGGCGCCGTCGTCGGGCGTGTAGTCGGGCAGCCCGGCCTTCTTGATCATCCCGTGCGCGACGTCGACGCGGAATCCGTCGACGCCCCGGTCGAGCCAGAACCGCAGCACGCCGCGGAACTCCTCGCGCACCTCTTCATTGGTCCAGTCGAAGTCGGGCTGGCTGGTGTCGAAGATGTGCAGGTACCACTGACCCGGCCGGCCGTCGGCCTCGGTCACGCGGGTCCACATGCCGCCGCCGAACACGCTCTGCCAGTTGTTCGGCGGCAGCTCGCCGTTCTCGCCTCGGCCGTCGCGGAAGATGTAGCGCGCGCGCTCCGGGCTCCCCGGGGCGGCGGCGAGGGCCTCCTGGAACCAGGCGTGCTGGTCGGAGGAGTGGTTCGGCACGAGGTCGACGATCACGCGGATCCCGCGCTCGTGCGCCGCGGCGAGCATGGCGTCGAAGTCGTCGAGCGTGCCGAACAGCGGATCCACGCCGCGGTAGTCGGAGACGTCGTAGCCCGCATCCTTCTGCGGGCTCGGCATGAACGGGCTCAGCCAGATCGCGTCGACGCCGAGCTCGCTGAGCGCGTCGAGGCGCGACGTGATGCCCGGCAGGTCGCCGATCCCGTCGCCGTTCGCGTCCGCGAAGGACCGCGGGTAGATCTGGTAGATGACGGCGGTGCGCCACCACTCGGATCCGGGGGCGGACTGCTGCTCGATCTCGGCCATGCGATCAGGGTACCGGGACGGCGCTGTTCGCGGAAACTCGCGGATCGAATCGGTTCGATCCCGCCCCCTGCCGCGGTTCGCTGGTCGCGCTTTGCGGGTTCGGAGCGGTGTAACCCGCAATCCGCGACCACGGGGCGGAGGGGGTGCTCTTCGTGCGGTTCGCTGGTCGCGCTTTGCGGTTTCGGAGCGGTGTAACCCGCAATCTGCGACCACCGAACCAGATGGCGGCTCCGCTCCTGTCCACTGGTCGCCGATTGCGG
>NZ_JYIT01000079.1 GCF_000956545.1 Microbacterium azadirachtae | reverse complement strand
CCTCCGCTTCGGCGCCTCCGGCCCGCGCTCCGGCGGCCACGGCCTCCCCGCGCCCGGGTCGCCGCCGAACCGAGGCGCGGGGAGGCCGTGGCCGCCGGAGCGCGGGCCGGAGGCGCCGAAGCGGAGGCCGGGGAGGCCGTGGCCACCGGGGGCCGACGTCACGGGCGGGGTCGCGGCGTCCAACGGTCTGCTCTCTCGGGTGGTGCGCGGTGCGCCATCGTCGCGACCGGGGACGGCGGATCCCTGCCCAGCATTCTGCCGCCTGGCCCTGCGGCGCGCCAGCCGCCGCGAGGGCGCTCGTGCGCCCGGTGATCGTCGCCGCCTCTGTGGCACGAGGCGGATCCACGCGGGCGGCGCCGGATCCCCATCGGCCGCTAAGCAGGCGTCGGGGAGAATGGATCCATGCCCCTCGACGACGCCCCGCTGCTGCGCGCTCTTTCCGGAACCCGCCCCGAGACGACCCCGGTGTGGTTCATGCGGCAGGCGGGCCGCTCGCTGCCCGAGTACCGCGACCTGCGCGTCGGCACCCGCATGCTGGACGCCTGCCTGACGCCCGACCTTGCTGCGGAGATCACGCTGCAGCCCGTGCGCCGGCATGGCGTGGACGCCGGCATCTTCTTCAGCGACATCGTGGTGCCGCTGCGGCTTGCGGGCGTCGAGGTCGAGATCGAGCCGGGCCGCGGACCCGTGTTCGCCGATCCCGTGCGCTCGGCCGCCGACGTCGCCCGCATCACCGCGATCGACCCCGCATCCCTCGACACGACGCAGATCCAGGAGGCCGTGCGCCTCGTGGTGGCAGAGCTCGGCGACCGCACGCCGCTGATCGGCTTCGCCGGAGCGCCGTTCACCCTGGCCGCGTACCTCGTCGAGGGAGGTCCGTCCAAGGAGCACCTGCGCGCACGCGCCATGATGCATACGGATCCGGAGTCCTGGAACCGCCTCGCGGGCTGGCTCGCCGAGGTCTCGCGGACGTTCCTCGCGGCGCAGCGCACGGCCGGCGCGAGCGCCGTGCAGCTGTTCGACTCCTGGGCGGGCTCGTTGAGCCCCTCCGACTACCGCGCCTTCGTGGCGCCGCACTCGGCGGCCGCCGTGGACGGCGTCGATGCCCCGGTCATCCACTTCGGCGTCGGGACCGGGCCGTTCCTGGCCGACATGCGCCTCGACGGCCGTGCCGACGCCGTGGGCGTCGACTGGCGCCTGCCGCTGGACGAGGCCGCGGCGATGCTCGGCGACGACGTCACCGTGCAGGGCAACATCGACCCGGCCCTGCTGACGGCGCCCTGGCCGGTGCTCGAGGCGCACGTGCGCGACGTGCTGCGCCGCGGCGCCGCGGCCCGCGCGCACATCCTGAACCTCGGTCACGGGGTTCCGCCCGAGACCGACCCGACTGTGCTCACCCGCATCGTGGAGCTTGTGCACGCCGTGCGCGTCGAGCCCGCGGTCGAGGGCGCGCGATGACCGATCCGGGCGCGAAGGCGGGCTCCGACGCCCCCGAGGCGGCGCACGCGCCGGAGCTGGCGGAGCGTGCGGCGCGGCTGCGGGTCGCCGTGGTCGGCGGCGGGATCGCCGGTCTCGTGGCGGCGGAGGCCGTCGCCGCGATCGGCGCGCACGCGACCGTGTTCGAGGCGCAGGGCAGGGCCGGAGGAGCCGTGCAGCCGGGGGAGGCCGACGGGCTCGTGTTCGACGCCGGCGCGGAGAGCTTCGCGGTGCGCGGAGGACACGTGCGCGCCCTCATCGACGACCTCGGCCTCGGCGACCGGGTGCGCACGCCTCAGCCAGGCGGGGCCTGGGTCGCGGGGATCCCCTCGGGTGCGGCGCCGCTGCCGAAGGGCGGTCTGCTCGGCATCCCGGCCAATCCGTTCGCCGAGGACGTGCGCCGTGTGATCGGATGGCGCGGCACCTGGCGCGCCTGGCTAGACCGGCTGCGCCCGCCGCTCACGATCGGTCACGACCACAGCCTGGGGCGCCTCGTGCACAAGCGCATGGGTCCCCGCGTGCGGGATCGGCTCGTGGCGCCGGTCAGCACCGGCGTGTACTCCGCGCACCCCGACGACATCGACGTCGACGTCGCCGCCCCCGCGCTGAACGCCGCGCTGACCCGTGCCGGATCCCTCTCCGGGGCGGTGGCCGAGCTCACCGGCGGCTCCGAGCGTGCTCCGGGCGCCGCTGTGCAGGGGCTCGAGGGCGGTATGGCGGGCCTCGTGGACGCGCTCGTCGCGCGCATCGAGCTGCTGGGATCCGAGGTGCGCACGGCGGCGCCCGTGGAGGCCCTCTATCGGGACGGCGACGGCTGGACCGTGCGCGTCGCCGAGTCCGCGCCCGCCGAGGTGGCGGATGGTGCCGGGCCCGGCGATGGTCCCGCCGAGCCCGAGCTCTTCGACGCCGTGATCCTGGCCGCCGACGAGGCGACGGCCCGGCGCCTGCTCGCCCCGCACGTCCCCGCGCTCGCAGCGGTCGCCGCCGGATCCTCCCCGCGCATCGAGATCGTCACCCTCGTGCTCGACGCCCCGGTGCTCGACGCGGCGCCGCGCGGATCCGGCGTGCTGACGGTGCCCGGCAGCCACACCGCGAAAGCGCTCACGCACAGCACCGCGAAGTGGGCCTGGCTGCGCGAGCGGGCGGGCTCGCGGCACGTCGTGCGCGTGTCCTTCGGATCCCAGGGCGAGGAGCCGGCGACCGCCGCGCTCGACGACGAGGCCGCCGCCGCGCTCGCGCTCGCCGAGGCGTCCGCGCTGCTGGGAGTCGAGCTGCGTCCGGAGCAGCTCCGCGGCAGTCACCGCTCCCGCTTCGTGCAGGCGCAGCCCTCCGCGGTGCTGGGCGCGGCAGAGCGGCGGAGCGCCGCGGCCGCCGCGATCGCCGACGCCCCGGGCATCGCCGCGACCGGTGCGTGGCTCAGCGGCACGGGGCTGGCGCAGGTCGTCCCGCACGCCAGAGCGGAGGCCGAGCGGATCCGGCACGCGCTGCTCTGGGGCTGAGCGCGCGCCGCGCCGCGACGGGGTTCTCGTTCGGCCGAAGACCTTTAGATGCCGAAAACGGAATACAGGGTTACGCTGGAGGTCCGGATAGACCGACCACAACGTGAGGGGACCCCATGAAGGGGAAGATCGGACTCGTCGTCGGACTCGGCGTCGGCTATGTGCTGGGCACCCGTGCAGGGCGCGAACGGTACGAGCAGATCAAGAAGCAATGGCTCAAGGTCTGGAACCTCGACCCGGTGCAGGCGCAGGTGCACAAGGTGCAGGACTTCGCGAAGACCCAGGCCGCGGCCGTGCCGCAGGCCCTCTGGACCGGCGCCGTCAAGATCGTGAAGGCGGCGACCTCCGACGGCACGCCGGGCCAGCGCGTGGACTCGACCATCGCGAGCGGCAAGTCGGTCGCCGCGGAGGTCAAGCAGGCCGCGGAGGAGACCGTCGCCGCCGCGGAGGCGGAGAAGAAGCCGCGCTCGACGTCGGCTCCCAGGAGCGGGCCGAAGAAGCCCGCCGCAGGAGCCTGACATGGTCAGGGACTACCGGGATCGCGCCGACGACAGTCTGCTGACGCTGCTCGGCGATCTCCCCGATCTCGTCAGCAACCTCGTCAAGGCCGAGATCGACGCGGCCAAGACCTGGGTCGCGCGCACCTCGAAGGATGCGGGCATCGGCAGCGTCTGGTTCCTCGTCGCCCTGTTCTTCCTGTTCTGGGCGGTGCCGGTCGTGCTCGTGTTCTCGATCGCCGGGCTCTCCTCGTGGTTCCCGGTGTGGCTCTCCGCGATCATCACGTTCGGCATCCTGCTGCTCGTCGTGCTCGTGTTCGCGCTGCTCGGGATCCTGAAGTTCCGCCGGGTGCTGCGACGGGAGAACCCCGCGCAGGCCGTGGCCACCGACGTCCGCATCGTGAAGGAGGCCGGCGATGGCCGCTGATCCGAACATCCCGCGCACGGCCGTGCCTGTGGGCATCGTCGACCCGGTCGCCTCGGCGCGCGCCGAGCTGAAGGCCGCTCTGCTCGCGATCGAGGACAAGACCAACGTGCCTCGTCAGCTGCAGAAGGCCGGGGGCAGGGCGCGCCTCTTCGCCCAGCGCAACCCGGTCGGCGCGGTCGCCGCAGCGGTCGGTGTCGCCGCCGTCGTCGGCGGCGTGGTCTGGGCGGTCGCCCGCAGCATCGCCCGCTGAGCCGCGCGCGCCTTCGGCGCCCCTCTCCCCGCGCGACGATCTGCACATCCGGCGACGATCCGCACACGGATCCGGCGCGATCGCGTGCAGATCGTCGCGTCGTGTGCAGATCGTGCCGCGCGGATCCGGCTCCGGATCCGTCATCGGTCACCCGTCCATAGGTGGAGGGGGCAGACTGGATCCATGGCTGAAGCTGCAGAAACGCCCGTGCTCGCTGCCGACTCCGACGCCTCGCCCGAGGGCTACACGCTCTGGGCCGTGTGGCGACGCGACCCCGCCGCACCCGTGCTCGAGACCGACTCCACCGAGCTGGAGGACATCGTCCGTCACATCGAGGACGGCGGCATCAGCGTCCGCGGCTTCTACGACGTGTCCGGCCTCAAGGCCGACGCCGATCTGATGGTGTGGCTGCACGGCCCGAGTCCCGAGGAGCTGCAGAAGGCGCTGCGCCGCCTGCGCCGCACCGAGCTGCTGCGCACGCTGCTGCCGGTCTGGAACGTCATGGGCGTGCACCGCGACGCCGAGTTCAACCGCGCCCACGTCCCCGGATTCCTCCGCGGCGTCGACGCCAAGGGCTGGCTGTGCCTGTACCCGTTCGTGCGCACTCCCGAGTGGTACCTCATCGAGGAGGACGAGCGTCGCCGCATGCTCGCCGAGCACGGCCGCAAGGGCGCCGCGTTCCGCGGGGTCATCGCCAACACGGTCGCGGCGTTCGCGCTGGGCGACTACGAATGGCTGCTTCCGCTGGAGGCCGACGACCCCACGGAGCTCGTCGACCTCATGCGAGATCTCCGCTACACCGACGCCCGCCGGTACGTGAAGGAGGAGGTGCCGTTCTACACGGGGCGCCGGCTGCGGTTCGACGAGATCGCCGAGGTCCTGCAGTGACCGCTGGCGCGCTCCGGCTCGGCACCCGCCGCAGCGCCCTCGCGCAGGCTCAGTCCGGCCAGGTCGCGCAGGCCTTGGAGCAGGTGTCTGGACGTCGCGTCGAACTCGTGCCGATCACGAGCGAGGGCGACACCAACCGCGCCTCGCTGAGCGAGATCGGCGGCCAGGGCGTGTTCGCCACGGCGCTGCGCGACGCCCTCCTCCGCGGCGAGTGCGACCTGCTGGTGCACTCCCTGAAGGATCTGCCCACGACCGTGCCGGACGGACTGGTCATCGCGGCGATCCCGGCGCGGGCGGACGCGCGCGACGTCGCCGTCACCCGTGACGGCACGCCACTGCACGAGCTGAAGGCCGGATCCACGATCGGCACCGGATCCCCGCGTCGGATCGCACAGGTGCACGTGCGCAACCCGCGTCTGCGCACGGTCGATCTGCGCGGCAATGTCGACTCGCGGCTGCAGCGGGTGGCATCGGGCGAGCTCGACGCCGTGATCCTGGCGGCGGCCGGGCTCAGCCGGCTCGAGGGCGACCCGATCGGCGCGCTGAAGGTCGAGAGCCTGGGGCTCGCGGAGTGGCCGACCGCACCCGGTCAGGGCGCGCTCGCCGTCGAGACCACGGCCGACGCCCCGGTCGACCTGCTCGCGGCGCTCGCCGCGCTGGACGACGAGGCGACCCGCATCGCGGTGACCGCGGAACGAGCGGTCCTGGCCGGGCTGGACTCCGGGTGCCAGGCGCCGATGGCGGCGCACGCCGAGCTCTCCGGCGCCGACCTCCGGGTGCGCGCGGTGGTCTACGCCCCGCACGACGGATGGCGCATCGGGATCGACGTCACCGAGGCGCTGCGTCCAGGAACCGTGGAGGCGGAGGGGTCGGCCGAGGAGTATATTCAAGCCAACGGCAGGGGCAACGGCGCGGACTCTGCCGATGGTGCAGACCCGATCGCCGCAGCACGCGAGATCGGGTCGTCTGTTGCCCATCGGCTGCTCGAACGTGGGGCGGCTGACCTTCTTCCGCGCTCCTGAACCCGATGATGATGACTGAATCGAAGCAAGAGGCCAAGCCGCTCACCGGCTGGCGCGTGCTCGTGCCGCGCGGCGGCCCCTGGGGCGACGGCGTCGCCGCCAGCCTGCGCGCCCAGGGCGCGGTCCCCGTGGTCGCCCCCCTGATCAACTTCGCGCCGACCAACGACCAGGCCGCCCTCGACGACGCCCTGGTGAAGCTCGAGCACGGCGAGTTCGACTGGCTCACGATCACCAGCGCGACCACTGTCGACGTGCTCTTCGCGCACCGGGCCGAGATCCCCTCGACGACCAAGATCGCCGCCGTCGGCGAGACCACCGCCGCCGCCCTCATGGCGGTCGGCTACCACGTGGATCTCGTGCCGGAGGACGACAACTCCGCCGAGGGCATGGCCCGCCAGATCATCGCCCTGGAGCCGGAGCCCAAGAGGATCCTGACCCTGCGCAGCGAGATCGCGAAGCCGCTGCTGACCAAGTCGCTCAAGAAGGCGGGACACCACGTCTCGAGCGTGGTCGCCTACCGCACCGTCGGCGTCCCGGTCACCGAGCGGATCATGCGCGACGTCCAGAACGGGCGGATCAACGCGATCCTCGTCACGAGCGGCTCGGTGGCGGAGCAGGTGCGCGCGCAGTTCCCGGACATCCCGGACACCACGCTCCTCGCCGCGATCGGCCCGCGCACCGCAAAGGACGCGAAGAAGGCCGGCCTGCCGATCACGGTCGTCGCGGACGCGCAGACCGTCGACGCGCTGATCGAGGCGGTCTCGCACTTCACGCTCCCGCACGCCGCCGACGAGTTCGCCCCGTGAGCGGCGGACTCGGCGCCTCGGCCGGTTTCCCCGACGTCCGCCCGCGCCGGCTGCGGCAGTCCGCAGCGGTGCGGTCGCTCGCGCGCGAGACGGATCTGCTCCCGCGCCACCTGGTGCTCCCCGCCTTCGTGCGCGAGGGCCTCACGGATCCGACGCCGATCGGGTCCATGCCGGGCGTCCTGCAGCACACGGTCGACTCGCTCCGCCGCGCCGCGGCGGAGGCGGCGGAGGCCGGCGTGACCGGCATCATGCTGTTCGGCGTCCCCGCGGTGCGAGACGCCGTGGGATCCGGGGCCGACGACCCGGACGGGATCCTCAACCTGGCCACCGCCGCGGTGGCGGCGGAGGTCGGCGACGCGCTCGTCGTGCAGACCGATCTGTGCCTGGACGAGTTCACCGACCACGGCCACTGCGGCGTGCTCGCCGCCGACGGCTCGGTCGACAACGACGCCACCCTGGAGCGGTACGTCGCCATGGCGCTCGCCCAGGCGCGCGCAGGCTCGCAGTTGCTCGGGCTCTCCGGGATGATGGACGGCCAGGTGGCCGCCGTGCGGCACGCGCTGGACGCGGAGGGCTTCCAGGACGTGCTCCTGCTCGGCTACGCCGCGAAGTACGCGAGCGCGTTCTACGGCCCGTTCCGCGAGGCCGTCGACTCCCAGCTGCAGGGGGACCGTCGCACGTACCAGCTCGACCCGGGCAACCGGCGCGAGGGCGTGCGCGAGGCGCTTCTGGACGAGGCCGAGGGTGCGGACGTCGTCATGGTGAAGCCGGCGATGGCCTTCCTCGACGTGCTGCGCGAGGTGCGCGACGCCGTGCGGGTGCCCGTGTGGGCGTACCAGGTCTCGGGCGAGTACGCGATGATCGAGGCCGCCGCGCAGAACGGCTGGCTCGACCGGGAGCGCACGATCCTGGAATCGCTCCTTTCGATCCGCCGCGCCGGCGCCGATGTCGTGCTGACGTACTGGGCGACCGAGGCCGCGCGCTGGATCGCCCGCGGCTGAATCGGCCCACTGCATTCACAGCGCGCACATGGGGGGATCGGGGGCCCGGATGGAGCCACGTGCGCGCTTCGAGACGATGAGGAGCACCGGCTCCCTAGGGAGAATGGACCCATGACCGACCGCAATGACGACCTGTTCGACGCCGCCCGCGCTGTGATCCCCGGAGGGGTGAACTCGCCCGTGCGCGCCTACGGCTCGGTCGGCGGCACGCCGCGGTTCCTCGCCCGCGCCGAGGGCGCCACCGTGACCGACGCGGCCGGCTCCGTGTACCTCGACCTCGTCGCGTCGTGGGGTCCGGCACTGCTCGGGCACGCGCACCCGGAGATCGTCGCCGCGGTGCAGGAGGCGGCGACCCGCGGACTGTCGTTCGGCGCCCCCACTGAGGGCGAGGTCGAGCTGGCCGCGCTCATCGCCGATCGGGTGCGGCACGGCGAGGTGCGCCCCGTCGAGCGCGTGCGCCTGGTCTCCACGGGCACCGAGGCCACGATGACCGCGATCCGGCTCGCCCGCGGCGTCACCGGCCGTGACCTCCTCGTGAAGTTCGCCGGTCATTACCACGGGCATTCGGACGGGCTGCTGGCCGCCGCCGGATCCGGTGTCGCGACCCTCGCCCTTCCCGGATCCGCGGGCGTCCCGGCGCCGATCGCGGCGCAGACGCTCGTCATCGACTACAACTCCCCGGAGGCGCTCGCCGCGGTGTTCGCCGAGCACGGCGACCGCATCGCCGCCGTCATCGTGGAGGCCTCGGCGGCCAACATGGGCGTGGTCGCGCCCGTTCCGGGCTTCAACCGCCTGATCGCCGAGACCACGCACGCGCACGGCGCGCTGATGATCCTCGACGAGGTGCTCACCGGCTTCCGCGTGCACCCCGCGGGCTTCTGGGGTCTGCAGCAGGAGGCGGGGGAGGAGTACCTCCCCGACATCATCACGTTCGGCAAGGTCGTGGGCGGCGGGATGCCGCTCGCCGCGCTCGGCGGCCGCGCGGAGGTCATGGACCGCCTCGCGCCCACCGGCCCCGTCTACCAGGCGGGCACCCTGAGCGGGAACCCCCTCTCGGTCGCCGCGGGCCTCGCGACGCTGCGGCTCGCGACCCCCGAGGTCTACGCGCGGATCGACGCGGCGGCGGCGCGGCTGTCGACGGCGCTGGACGGCGCGCTGACCGCGGCCGGCGTCGTGCACGCCGTGCCCCGCGCCGGCAACCTCTTCGGCGTGGCCTTCGCCGAGCGGGCGCCGCGCGACTACGCCGAGGCTCAGGCGCAGCAGGTGTTCCGGTACGCGCCGTTCTTCCACGCGATGCGTGAGCAGGGCGTCGCCCTCCCGCCCAGCGTCTTCGAGGCCTGGTTCCTCACCGCCGCCCACGGCGAGGCCGAGCTCGCCGCGATCGAGGCGGCCCTGCCTCGGGCGGCTGAGGCCGCGGCGCGCGCGACCGCCTGACCAGCCCCTCCCTTCGCTCGCTGGGTCGCCCCCGGCACTTCGCTCGCTTGCCGCCTCCCGCACTTCGCTCACTCGTCGCAGATCGCGGTTCAGCGCCGCGGAAAGCCGCAATCCGCGACGAGCGAGCAAAGAGGGGGGATGTGGGTCGGGGCGACGGACGCGGGCGGGGATGCCGGATTGTGGATCCCCGCCAGTGCGATCGTTGCCGTCCTGTGAGGTGCCTCGCGGGCGGATCCGCGACGGCGCTGGCAGACTGGAGGAATGGTGACGCTGCTGCTGGACCGGACCCGCCTCGAGGTGGAGCTGTCTCCGCTCGAGCGCGCCGTCTCGTTCCGCCGCGACAACCTCCACATCGCCCGCGAGGCGATCGTGAAGGTGCAGCTCACCGATGACGCCTGGACCTGGCTCCGCGGCGTCGGCAGCCCCGGCACGCATGTGCCGCTGGTGCTCGCCGCGGGCACCTGGAAGTCGGCGAACGGCGACGACTTCGTCCTGATCCGGCGTCATAAGCCCAGCGTCGTGATCGATCTCGAGGGGGCGGAGTTCCAGCGTCTCGTCCTCACCACGAGGCACGGCCTCGCGCTCGCCCAGGCGCTGCGCCTGGATGCCACGAGCGAGCTCGCCGAGGTGACCGACATCGCCGCCACCGGCGCGATCCCCGTCGCCGAGCCGGCCAAGCCCTCCCGCAAGCGCAAGCCGGCGGTCCGCCCCGCCTGAGCCGGTGCCGATGCCGCCGCCGTGGCGACGCGTGCACCGTCCCGGAACGCCGAAGCGGCGACCGTCCTCGGACGATCGCCGCTTCGCGAGCCTGTGCCGGGGTCAGTTCCCGTGGTGCTCCGGGTGCTGCCCGTCGTCGTTGCGGTCGCCCTCGTGGTGCTCCTCGGGGGCGTGCTCGCCGTCCGCGTGCTCCCCCTGGGCGTGCTCGTCGGGGGCGTGCTCGTCCGCTGCGGGCTGCTCCTCGCGCTCCTCGGCGGCGGGCTGCTCGTCGGCGGCGGGTCCCGGCGTGTACGACGGGGCGTCATCGGTGTAGAAGGCCCGGGCGGCTGCGGCCAGCGATGCGCTGACGGCGGCGGCGCGCGGATCCTCGTCGTGATGGATCTCGCCCTGCGTCACATCCTCGAGGTCGTCGTCCTCCTCGGGCGTCTCGTCGAGGATCACCTGGATCTCCTGCGTGCGGCCCTCGGCCAGGGCCGCGAAGATCTCGATGCCGGCGATCTCCGTGGTCTCGGTGCTGGGCTCGGGAGTGGCGAACTCGTCGTCGGCGTGAGGAGTCGTGATCACGGTCGTCGCGGCGGTCGGGGCGTCGTCCACCTCGTGGCCGGCATCGTCCGCAGGTGCTTCGTCCGCAGACGTTTCGTCCGCGGTGTCCTGCGCCTCGCCGTCCTCGGATGCCGCGGCGGGTTCCGCGTCCTCGGGGGCGTCGTCGTCCTCGGTGGACTGCACCGCCGAGGGCACGCCCGTGATCAGGTCGTCGAACGACACCGAGGTCGCCTCCGCCGGGATCGTCAGGGCGGCGGTCTCGAAGGAGCCGAGAGCGGAACCCTCGGCCTCATCCGCCGCGTCGGCGTCGTGGGTGAGCGGAGCGTCGTGCTGCGGCTCTCCGGGGGTGTAGTCGGCCGCGACCGGGGCGGTCAGCGCGATGCCCGCGGCGATCGTGCTCTCGTCCTCGCCCCCCTCGGTGGGCTGCTCCTCCGCAGTCTCGGCCTGCTCGCCCTCCCCGTCGTCGGTCGCGGCGGTCTCGGATCCGACCTTGTCGTCGACCTCGGATCCGTCCGCCTCCGAGGCGGCTTCGGAGTCCTCGTCGTCCTCCGCGGACGCCTCTCCGTGCTCGTCGCCCTGGGGTGCCTCGTCGTCGTCCTCGGCCGGCGCCTGCTCGGCGTCGGCGGATCCCTCGGCGGCCTCACCGTCCGACGGAGCCACGCCGTCCGACGAGGTCTCCTCGGATCCTTCTGCGGCATCCGCTCCCGCCGGGGCGGCCTCGTCGCCCTCATCGCCCGCGTCGTCGGCGGCGACGGACGCGCGCTCATCGGAGCCCTCGGAGCCCTGGGCCTCCTCTTCGCCCTGGGCGCTCTGCGCGGCGGCGAACTCGGCGGCCTCGCGGCGGGTGGTCGGGATCGCGACGGTGCCGGCCTCGGCGGCCGCCGGGCCGGTCTTCTCGAACAGGCCGGCGACGCCCGCACCGGTGGCGGCGACGGCGGGCACGGCCACAGCCGCGCCGAACAGTCCGGCCGACGGCGTCCCGTCCTCCGCGGCCGGAGCTCCCGCGCCCTCGGCGTCGGCGTCCGGGGCCGCTGCGGCCTCTGCCGCGTCGTCCGTGGCGGGGGTCTCCTCCGCGGCGGGCGCCGTCAGCACCGGGACGGACCCGGTGAGGGGATCGCGGCGGCCGTGCACGAGGTCGAGGAAGACCTCCTCCAGGCTCGGTCCACGCTGCTGCAGTGTGGTGAGCGCGAGACCGGCGGACGCGGCGACGGCGCCGACCGCGGCGGCGTCGGTGTTGTGCACCGTGAGCCCCGAGCGCAGCACGTCGAAGGTCAGCCCGGCCTCGCTCAGGGCGGTCGTGAGCGCGGCGCGGTCCTCCGCGTCGACGACCACGGAACCCGTCGTGGGATCCGACAGCTTTCCGATGCTGTCCGCATACACCAGGCGGCCCTTGGAGAGCACGAGCACGTTGTCGGCGATCTGCTCGATCTCGCTCAGCACGTGCGAGGAGACCAGAACGGTGCGGCCCTCGTCGGCGAGGCGCCGCATGAGCAGACGCATCCACCGGATGCCCTCGGGATCCAGGCCGTTCGCCGGCTCGTCCAGCACGAGCGCACCGGGATCGCCCAGAAGGGCGCCCGCGACGCTCAGGCGCTGGCGCATGCCGAGGGAGTAGGCGCCGATGCGCGTCTCGGTCTCGTTCTGCAGACCGACGAGCGAGAGGACCTCGTCCACGCGCGACAGCGGGATCCCGTTCGCCTTGGCCGCGATGGACAGCTGGCGGGGCGCCGTGCGACGGGGCCGGTAGACGGCCTCCTCGAGCACGGATCCGATGGTGCGGAGCGGGTGGCGCAGCTCGGCGTGCGAGACGCCGCCGATGGTCGCAGTGCCGGAGGTGGGCCGGATCTGGCCGAGCAGCATGCGCAGCGACGTGGTCTTGCCCGCCCCGTTGGGACCGAGGAAGGCGGTCACCGCGCCGGGCTCGATGCGGGCGGAGAGGTCGTCGACGGCGGTGAGAACGCCGAAGCGCTTCGTCGCATGCGAGAACTCGAGCACTTGTCCGTCGGTCATCCGCGGCCTCTCATCGATACGGCAGTACCCCTCTATCCTGCCGGATGGGGAGTGAAAACGCAGGTTGATCCGGGCCATTCCGCCTGATTGGGCGCGGTAACGTGGCATCCGTGAGCACTGTCGAAGAGGCCCCGTCCGCCGCCGTCGTCGAGCCCGAGGTGTTGGTGCGCACCGATGGGGCGCTGGGCAGGATCACGCTCAACCGGCCGCGCGCGCTGAACGCGCTGAACGTCGGTATGATCCGCGCGGTGCACGCCGCGCTGGACGCCTGGCGCGATGACAGCGACATCGAGATCGTCTTCATCGACGGCGCGGGGGAGCGCGGGCTGTGTGCGGGGGGCGACGTACGAGAGCTGCACGCGCAGATCACGGCCGGTCGCAGCGCCGACACGGTCGACTTCTTCCGCGAGGAGTACGCGATGAACGCCGCCATCGCCGAGTACCCCAAGCCGATCGTCGCGGTCGCGGACGGCATCACGATGGGGGGCGGCATCGGCGTGGCCGGGCACGCCGCCATCCGCGTCGTCACGGAGCGCTCGCAGCTCGCGATGCCGGAGGTGCGGATCGGCTTCACCCCCGACGTGGGCGGCACCTGGCTGCTCGCCCGAGCGCCGGGACGCCTGGGCGAGTATCTGGCCCTGACCGCCGGGACGATGGACGGCTCCGACGCGCTGTACGCGGGGTTCGCCGACTTCTTCGTGCCGTCGGAGCGCATCGACGCGCTCCGGGACGCTCTCGCGCACCGGGCGGATCCGACCGGGCCGAGCGAGATCGTCATGCTGTTCGACGAGACGCCGGAACCGTCCGCGCTCGCCGCGCAGCAGGGGTGGATCGACGAGGCCTTCTCCGCGGACACGGTGCCGGAGGTCGTCGCGCGCCTCCGGGCGCTTCCGGGCGAACCGGACGGGGCGGCGGCGACCGCCGACCTGCTCGAGTCGCTCGCGCCCACCGCCCTCGTCGTCACGCTCGACGCCGTGCGCGAGGCCCGCGCGATGGCGTCGGTGCGCGATGCGCTGGCGGGGGAGTACCGCCGGGTGCTGTGGTTCGTGCACCACCACCCGGATCTCGTGGAGGGCATCCGCGCCCAGCTCGTCGACAAGGACCGCAACCCGCGCTGGGATCCGCAGACGCTCGCCGACCTCACCCCCGACGCCGCCGCCGAGGCGCGCGACTACGTGCCGCCCGTCCCGCTCTGGAGCTGAGCGCGGTCCGCACAGCCGCGCACCTGGTCGGGCAGTCCACCGGTCGCGGACAGGGGTGCGACTCCTTCCGTTCCGTCGCCTATCGTCGCTGGTGCAGCGCCCGGGGGACGCGCAGAATGGAGGGCATGTACATGTCCGTCGAGCTCATCGGGGTGGTGGTCACGGCGTTCGCCGTGCTGGTCACCCTCGGCAGCGGCATGTTCGCAGGTTTCGCCTGGGTGGTCCGCAGGATCGACGGGGTCGAGGGAAAGCTGTCGGCGCGGATCGACGGGGTCGAAGGAAAGCTGTCGGCGAGGATCGACCGGGTCGAGGAGACGCTGTCCGCCCGGATCGATGGAGTAGACGGTTCCCTTTCGGCGCGCATCGATGGGCTGCAGGCGGAGCTGACCGAGGTCAAGATCGGGATCGCGCGGCTCGAGGGGCCGCGCCCGCACCTCATCGTCGGGCGCTGAAGCCCCGGTCCCGGGTTCCTCAACCGGATCCGGAAATATCGGCGGAGCAGGGATTCGTTCGCCGTCAGCGAAGATTCGAGCGGATCCTCCTCACGGGGGATGTGAATGTCGGCGCCTCGTGGCAGGGTGTTTCCTGGCCGATTCTCGGCCGATCCTCTTCCCCCTGGGAAGTCCGCTCCCAAAAGGAAAGTCCGCCTGTGCTCGGAAAGATCCTGTTCCGCTATCTGTCGCGGTACAAGTGGCTGCTGCTCGGCGTGCTGGTGTTCCAGTTCGCCAGCGCCCTGGCCTCCCTGTACCTGCCACGGCTCAATGCCGACATCATCGACAAGGGCGTCGCGAAGGCCGATACCGGCTTCATCTGGTCGCACGGCGCCCTGATGCTCGCCGTATCGCTCGGCCAGATCATCGCCTCCGTCATCGCCACGTACTTCGCGGCGCGTGCAGCGATGGGCGCCGGTCGCGACATCCGCGCCGACGTGTTCTCCCGCGTGAGCGGATTCTCCGAGCGCGAGGTCTCGCAGTTCGGCGCCGGTTCGCTGATCACCCGCAACACCAACGACGTCCAGCAGGTGCAGATGCTGGCGATGATGGGCTCGACGATGTTCGTCACGGCCCCGCTCCTCGCCATCGGCGGCATCGTCATGGCCGTGCAGACCAACCTCCAGCTGAGCTGGCTCATCGCGGTGTCGGTGCCCGTGCTGCTGATCGTGGCCGGCATCATCATCGGCCGCATGGTTCCGCTGTTCCGCAGCTACCAGGGCAAGCTCGACAACGTCAACCGCATCATGCGCGAGCAGCTCACCGGCGTGCGCGTCGTGCGCGCCTTCGTGCGCGAGCGCATCGAGGAGGAGCGCTTCCGCGGCGCGAACACCGACATCATGGTGGTCGGACGCAACGTCGGTTCCCTGTTCGTGCTGCTGTTCCCGCTGTTCATGCTGATCCTCAACGTCACCATCGTGGGCGTGATCTGGTTCGGCGGCATCGAGGTCGACAACGGCAACGTCGAGGTCGGCACGCTGTTCGCGTTCATGCAGTACATCGGGCAGATCATGATGGGCGTCATCATGTCCAGCTTCATGGCGATGATGATCCCGCGCGCCGCGGTCTCGGCCGAGCGCGTCGGCGAGGTGCTCGACGCCGAGCAGACCATGAGCCGTCCGGTCGACGGCGTGGTGCGGTTCCCGGCACCGGGCGCCGTCGCGTTCGACGACGTCGAGTTCACCTACCCGGGTGCCGAGTCGCCGGTGCTGACCGGCATCAGCTTCGGCGCGGAGCCGGGTGAGACCGTCGCGATCGTCGGATCTACAGGTGCGGGCAAGACGACCCTCGTCTCGCTGATCCCGCGCCTGTTCGATGTGACCGGCGGCGCGGTGGCGGTCGGCGGCACGGACGTGCGCGAGGCCGACGTCGACGCGCTGTGGAGGAGCATCGGGCTCGTGCCGCAGCGGCCGTTCCTGTTCAGCGGCACGGTCGCCTCGAACCTCCGCTTCGGCAAGGAGGACGCGACCGACGAGGAGCTGTGGGCGGCGCTCGAGATCGCCCAGGCGAAGGACTTCGTCTCGGAGATGCCGAAGGGGCTCGACTCCTCGATCACCCAGGGTGGGACGAACGTCTCGGGCGGCCAGCGCCAGCGCCTCGCGATCGCCCGCGCGATCGTGCATCAGCCCGAGATCCTGGTCTTCGACGACTCGTTCTCGGCGCTCGACCTCACCACGGACGCCCGACTCCGTCAGGCGCTGTGGCGCGAGCTCCCGCACGTGACCAAGATCGTCGTCGCGCAGCGCGTGTCGACCATCACCGACGCCGACCGGATCGTGGTGCTCGAAGGCGGCACGATGGTCGCGGTCGGCACGCACGAGCAGCTGCTCGAGACCAGCGACACCTATCGAGAGATCGTCGAGTCGCAGCTGGGGGTGGACGCATGACCGACAACACCGACAAGAAGGCCGCTCGGGCCGCCCGCATGGAGGCGCGTCGGGCGAAGTACGCCGGCGGTGCCGCGACCGCGACGGCGGAGATGACCGACGAGGAGCGCGAGGAGGCCGAGCAGGCCGAGAAGGCGCGCCTGCAGGGTGGCGGCATGTTCGACGGGCCCGCGCCCGGCAAGGCGAGCCAGTTCGGCCCGAGCTTCAAGCGCATGATCGGGCTGCTCAAGCCCAGCGCCGTGTGGTTCGTGCTCGTGTCGATCTTCGGCGCGATCGGGGTCGTGCTGTCCGTCGCCGCGCCCAAGGTGCTCGGCAACGCGACGAACATCATCTACGAGGGCGTGATCTCCAAGACGCTCGGCCAGCCCAACGGCGACTTCCCCGGTTTCCCCGCGGGCACGCCGAAGAGCCAGGTCGTCGAGACGCTGCGCCAGGGCGGCCAGAACCAGTTCGCCGACATGGTTGCCGCGTTCGGCGACTTCCGGGTCGGCGACGGGATCCACTTCGACCAGCTGCGCTGGGTGATCACCGCGGTGCTGGCGATCTACGTCGGCTCCGCCCTGCTGAGCTGGATCCAGGGCTACGTCATCAACGTCATCATGGTGCGCACGATGTGGCGCCTGCGGGAGGACGTCGAGGCGAAGATCAACCGCCTGCCGCTGTCGTACTTCGACAAGGTGCAGCGCGGCGAGCTGATCTCGCGCGTCACGAACGACATCGACAACATCACGCAGACCATGCAGCAGTCGCTGTCCGGGGCGCTCACCTCGGTGCTCACGGTGATCGGCGTGCTGATCATGATGTTCTCGATCTCCTGGCAGCTGGCGCTCGTCGCCCTCGTGGCGCTGCCGCTGATGGCCGTGATCTTCGGCGTCATCGGGCCGCGCTCGCAGAAGGCGTTCGGCATCCAGTGGAAGAAGGTCGGCCGCCTGAACGCCCGCGTCGAGGAGGCCTTCTCGGGCCACGCCCTGGTGAAGGTGTTCGGCCGCGAGAAGGACGCGCTGGAGAAGTTCCAGGTCGAGAACGAGGATCTGTACCAGGCCGCGTTCAAGGCGCAGTTCCTGTCCGGCATCATCATGCCGGCGATGACGTTCATCGGGAGCCTGACGTACGTCGGCCTCGCCGTGCTCGGCGGCCTCATGGTCGCGAGCGGCCAGATCCGTCTGGGCGACGTGCAGGCGTTCATCCAGTACTCGCAGCAGTTCACCCAGCCGCTGAGCGAGCTGGGAGGCATGGCGGCGGTCGTGCAGTCGGGCACCGCCTCGGCCGAGCGCGTCTTCGAGCTGCTGGACGCGGAGGAGCAGGATCCGGACATCGACGACGCCCCCACCGTCACCGACGGCAAGGGCGTGATCGAGTTCGAGCACGTCGCCTTCTCCTACACGGAGGACCGGCCGCTCATCACCGACCTGTCGTTCCGCGTGGAGCCCGGGCAGACCGTCGCGATCGTCGGCCCGACCGGCGCGGGCAAGACCACGCTGGTGAACCTCATCATGCGGTTCTACGAGCTCAGCGGCGGCCGCATCCTGCTCGACGGGCAGGACATCGCCGAGATGGAGCGGTCGGATCTGCGCTCCCGCACCGGCATGGTGCTGCAGGATCCGTGGCTGTTCGCGGGCACGATCCGGGAGAACATCCGGTACGGCCGTTCCACGGCGAGCGATGACGAGGTCATCGAGGCGGCCAAGGCGACCTACGTCGACCGCTTCGTGCA
Organism: Microbacterium azadirachtae; assembly: GCF_000956545.1. Classification (GTDB taxonomy): domain Bacteria; phylum Actinomycetota; class Actinomycetes; order Actinomycetales; family Microbacteriaceae; genus Microbacterium; species Microbacterium azadirachtae. The sequence continues at coordinate 107,426 of NZ_JYIT01000079.1, read as the reverse complement.
CGCCCTCCCCGAGGGCTATGAGACGAAGCTCGACGAGGACGCGTCGAACGTGTCGGCCGGTGAGCGCCAGCTGATCACGATCGCACGCGCGTTCGTGGCGCAGCCGTCGATCCTCATCCTGGACGAGGCCACGTCGGCCGTCGACACCCGCACCGAGCTGCTGCTGCAGCACGCCATGGCGGCGCTGCGGCACGGCCGGACGTCGTTCGTGATCGCGCACCGTCTGTCCACGATCCGCGATGCCGACCTCATCCTCGTGATGGAGCACGGCGACATCGTGGAGAAGGGCACGCACGAGCAGCTGATCGCGGCCGAGGGCGCGTACTGGCGGCTCTACCAGTCGCAGTTCGAGCAGGCGGCGAGCGACACCGATGCCGACGCCGCACTCGTCACCGGGACCGTCACCGTGCCCGCAGAGGGCTCGGTCGCCTCGGAGGTCGAAGCAGGAGGCGCTGCGGTCGCCGGAGCCGGCTCCGCTCCGGTCGCGGTGGCCGAGCGGGCGGTCGAGTCGGCGGAGGCGGCAGACGCCCCGCGGTCGGACGATCTCTGAGACGCACCGCGATCATCACGGCACGAGCGCCGTCGTCCTGGCCAGGGCGGCGGCGCTCCGTCGTTCTCGCGGTGGCAGATGCCGAGAGCGTCCGACCGCGCGGACGCGCTCGTGCCCCTACTTGGTCAGACCGAACAGCTCGAGAGGGTGACTCAGCCGCCACCAGAGACTCGGTCCCTTCAGCTCGGTGCGCAGCGTGAGCGGCACCGTCGTCGCATCCAGCGGACCCTTGAGGGCGAGCGTCCCGGCCTTCGCGCCGGCCTTCCACGTGTCGCCCAGCGCGAACTTCGTCGTGGCCGACGCCGAAGCGCCGTTCCACAGGGTGACGCGGGCGTCGTCGGCGGCGATGACCTGCGACGTCTCGCCCCAGGCGGTGTCGACCGTGCCGAGCGTCGCACCCTTGGTCACCGTCTGCGGCTGGTTCTTCAGTGCTGCCTCGACGTCGGCGTAGAGCGCCCGTGAGACGTCGACCCGACCCTGATCGCTGCTCTGTCCGAGCGCGGCGACGAAGATGCGCACCGTGGTGGTGCCGTCGGCCACGTCCTTCGCGGAGAGCAGGTTGTACCGGGTGTCGTCGCCGTCGCCGATCGTGCCCGTCTTGATGCCGACGATGCCCGCGTCATCGATCAGGCCGTTCGTGTTCTCCACGATCCCGGCACCGGGCAGCTCGACGCTCTTCTGCTTCACGATCGAGGCGATGACCGGGTTCTTTTCCGCGATTTCGCCCAGCTGGATGAGCGCGCGAGGGGTGGCGACGTTGCCGAAGTCGAAGCCGGAGGGGGTCACGACGCGGATGTCGCCGAGGTCGTGCTGGGCCAGCCACTGATTGGCCGCGGCGGCGTAGTTCTCATTGGAGCCCCAGAGCTCGCGGGCGAGGCGATCGGCGTAGTTGTTGGCGGACCCGAGCAGGATCCCCTCGAACAGCTGGTACTGCGTGAGGGATCCATCCACGGGAACGTCCAGAGCCGACTGATCCTGTCGCAGATAGTTCAGGTAGTCGTCGCTGTCCGCCTGGGTGAACGCGAAGGAGGGGCCCTGCTCCCCGGGCTTCAGAGGCATCTTGTCGAGGGCGATCAGCACGGTCACGAGCTTCGTGATGCTGGCCATCGGGACCTGCTGGTCGGCGGATGCGACCGTGCCGATGCCCTGCACGCTGACCGCGGCGCTGCCGGTCGTCGGCCACGCGGCCGCCGCGGCCGGGGCGGCCACGGGCTGGAACGCCACCGCCGTCGTGGTCGGCTTCACGGCGTTGAGGGGCCAGAGCGCGGTCGTGGCGCCGTAGGCCACGGCGACCGCGAGCAGGCCCGCGATCGGCAGCAGCACGGCGGGCCGGACGAGGCTCCGCCGCGGGGCGTCGGCGAGCAGCGCGGGCGAGGAGGCCGGCTCCGCGGCCGTGGTCGTCGAACCGATGCGGGCGACGTCGACCCAGGCCAGCGCGGCGGTCGGGGTGCGATCGGGCCCGCGGACGAGCGAGGCCGACGGCAGCGGTCGCACCTCGGTACGCGCGGCGCCGGACGTGGCAGCGGGGGCGTCGGCGGAGGCGGCGTCGACGAGGACCGTGCCGGTCGCGGCCGAGGAGGCAGGATCGGCCGGGACGGCAGCGTCGGTCGGCGGGAAGAGGAGGCCGGCCTCGGGGACGGGCGCCGGCGCCGGGAACAGACCCGCGGGCTCGACCGTCTCCGCGGAGTCGACGGCGTCGGCGGCGACGACCGGGCCCCCGGGGACGGGGGCGTCGGTGGCCGGGGCGTTCGGGTCCTCCGGGGGAGGGGCATCGCCTGCGATCGGGTCGTCCGAGGACTCGGCGACCTCGGCCGGGGCGTCGAGCGTCGCGACGGCGGACGCCGAATCCGCTGCGGCGGTCTCGGCCGGGGCGTCGACGAGCTCGGGATCGCCCTGTGCGGCCGCCGGGCCGTCGTCTTCGTTCACCCTCCTACCGTATCTGGAGGCCGTGTCGATCACCGGCAGCCGAACGCCGTTCTGCCGCGGGAATCCGCGCGCACGCCGGTCACCGCGCGCCCCTCGTGCGTTCCGGAGCGGGATCCGGCGCTCCGGAACGGGCGGCGACCGGGTGCGACGCCGCCGGTCGCGGCGCCTCTCGGCCGGGGCTAAGATGGGCGGATCACCACGGGAGTCCGGCGAGCCGGGCTGAGAGGGAGCGAATCGCGCTTCGACCGTCGAACCTGATCCGGATCATGCCGGCGCAGGGAGGAGCAACAGTCATGCATGCAACGGCAACCGCACGCAACGCGAGCACGGGAGCGGTCGCGCGCCGCCTGAACTGGCGGGTCGTCGACATTGTCGTCGCCGCCGTCCTGGGCGTCGCGATCGGCCTGGTCTTCTGGGTCTGGAACACCATCGGCTACGCCTGGTTCTCGGCTGCCGACGCACTCACCCCGGGCCTCGGAGGCATCGCCGTCGGGATCTGGCTGCTGGGCGGCGTCGTCGGCGGACTCGTCATCCGCAAGCCCGGTGCGGCGCTCGTGGTCGAGGTCGTCGCGGCGGTCGTCTCGATGCTGATCGGCAACATCTGGGGAGTATCCACGGTGCTCGAGGGCATCGCGCAGGGCCTGGGTGCCGAGCTGATCTTCGCCGTCTTCCTCTACCGTCGCTTCTCGCTGCCGGTGGCCGCGCTCTCCGGTGTCGCCGCGGCGGTGGGCGCCTGGGTGTTCGAGCTGTTCTACGGCAGCTCGCCGAACATCCTGAAGAGCCTCGAGTTCAACGCGATCTACCTCGGCACCCTCGTCGTGTCGGGTGCGGTGCTCGCCGGCGTGCTCGGCTGGCTGCTGGTGCGCGCGCTCGCCGCGACCGGTGCGCTCAGCCGCTTCGCCGCCGGACGCGAGCTGCGTCGCGAGGTCTGACATGACCGCGGGTGCGGCCCGCGTCGTCGCGGACCGGTGGGGCTGGCGCTACGCCGGCCGCCGCCTGCCCGCGGTCAGCGACGTGTCCTTCACGATCGAGCCCGGCGAGCGCGTGCTGCTGCTCGGCGCCTCCGGCGCGGGCAAGTCCACCCTCCTGACCGGGATGGCGGGGCTGCTCGGCGACGCCGACGAGGGCGAGCGCAGCGGATCCCTTCTCGTCGACGGCGCGGATCCGGAGAGCCGCCGCGGGCGCATCGGCCTGGTGCTGCAGGATCCGGATGCCGGCGTCGTGCTGAGCCGGGTCGGCGACGACGTCGCGTTCGGCTGTGAGAACCTCGGCGTCCCCGCGGCGGAGATCCCCGAGCGAGTCCGACAGGCGCTCGACGCAGTGGGTCTCGACGTGCCGCTCGACCGCCGGACGTCCGCCCTGTCCGGCGGGCAGAAGCAGCGCCTGGCCCTCGCGGGCGCGCTCGCGATGCGGCCCGGGCTGCTGCTGCTGGACGAGCCGACGGCCAACCTCGATCCGGACGGCGTGCGCGAGATCCGCGCGAGCGTCGAGCGGGCGGTCGAGGCGACGGGCGCGACGCTGGTCGTCATCGAGCACCGCACCGGGATCTGGGCCGACCTGATGACGCGCGTCATCGTCGTGGGCGCCGACGGCGGACTGCTCGCCGACGGCACGCCCGCCGACGTCTTCGGCGCGTACGGCGACGCTCTGGCCGACGCGGGCGTGTGGGTGCCGGGCCACCCGGTCGACCTCCCGGTGCTGCCGCCGGCGCCGTCGGCCGGGGAGGGCGTGCTCACGACCCGGGATCTCGCGGTGTCGCGCGACCGCCGTTCCGCGGTGCAGAGCGGCCTCGACCTGACGGTGCCGGACGCTGCCGCGACGGTCATCGTCGGCCCCAACGGTGCCGGCAAGTCCACGCTGGCCCTGACCCTCGCCGGTCTCCTGGATCCGCTGCGGGGGCTGGTGGAGGCCGAGGAGGAGCTCCGCGGGCGACGCGGCCGTCGCCCGTCGGCGTGGACCTCGCGCGAGCTGCTCACCCGCATCGGGATGGTGTTCCAGGATCCGGAGCATCAGTTCCTCACGCAGACCGTGCGCGACGAGCTCGCGGTGGGTCCGCGGGCCCTCGGCTGGGAGGCCCCGCGTGTCGATGCCGTCGTCGACGCCCTGCTCGACCGGCTCGGCCTCACGGCGCTCGCCGCCGCCAACCCGTTCACGCTCTCGGGCGGTCAGAAGCGGCGGCTGTCGGTGGCCACCGTGCTCGCCGCGGCGCCCGCCGTGGTCGTGCTGGACGAGCCGACCTTCGGGCAGGACCGGCGGGGCTGGATCGGGATCGTGAGCCTGCTGCAGGAGGAGATCGCCCGCGGCACCGCCGTGATCGCGGTGACGCACGACGACGACGTGATCCGCCACCTCGGCGGCCACCGGATCGCCCTCGTCCCTGCCGACGCGGCCGACGCGGCCCGGACCGAGGAGGCGGCATGACGCGCCTCGACCTCGGCCGCACACAACGCAGGAGAAACGCCGCCGGTGGGCCCGGATCCGGGGCAGAAGACGCGGGATCTCCTGCATTGCGTCCGGAGGGGGGTCGAGCCGAGGCCGGGGCGTGGATCGACGGGGTCAATCCGGTCACCCGGATCCTGCTGGCGCTGCTGCTGTCGATCCCGCTGTTCGCGTCGATCGACGTGACGAGCGGCCTCGTCGCGATCGGCCTGCAGCTGCTGTGCCTCCCGCTCAGCGGGCTCCGTCTGGGCACCGTGCTGCGCCGGCTCGCGCTGCTGCTCGTCGTGGCGCCGATCGCGGGGATCAGCATGCTGCTCTACGCCGCGCCGGGAGGGAAGGTCTTCTTCAGCTTCGGGTTCGCGCACATCAGCGAGGCGTCGATCCAGCTCGCCGTCGCGGTGTCGATCCGCGTCGTGGCGCTCGGCCTTCCGACCATCCTGCTGTTCGCCCGCATGGATCCGACCGCGCTCGCGGACGCCCTCGCCCAGGTTGCGCACCTGCCCAGCAGGTTCGTGCTCGGGGTGCTCGCGGGCACGCGCATGCTCGGGCTGTTCCTCGACGACTGGCGCACGATGTCGCTCGCCCGCCGAGCGCGCGGCGTGGGCGATCGCGGCGTGCTGCGCCGGTTCGTCACGATGTCGTTCGTGCTGCTCGTGTTCGCCGTCCGTCGCGGCACCAAGCTGGCCCTCGCGATGGAGGCTCGCGGATTCGGATCCGAGATCCCGCGCACGTGGTCGCGTCCGTCGCGGCTCCACGCCCGCGACGCGATCGCGCTCGCGGGCGGGGCGGGCATCATGGCGCTGTCGATCGCGGCGGCCGTCCTGGCGGGCACCTTCCGCTTCGTCTGGTCGTAGGCGCCCTTCGTCTCGCTTCGTGCGCTCAGGGGCCGGGGCTGCCGCGCTCGCTCAGCGGGCGGGGTCGAGCGGCACCACGAGCAGCTCCTGGATGCGGCGGCGCACGGTCTCCGCCATGTCGACCGACGCGGGGTCGAGCAGCCACTGCAGCTGGAGGCCGTCCATGAGCGCGGTGAGCTCGGCGGCGGCGCGGTCCTCGTCGACGTGGGCGGCCAGGTAGCCCGCGGCGCGGGCGTCGCGCAGCGCCTTGGCCGTGCCGGAGCGGATCCTGGCGTAACGCCGCACGAAGTAGTCGTGGGCCGGATGCGCGGGATCCGCCGCCTCGGCCGAGAGCACGGCGTACAGGGCGATGATGCCGCCGACCTCGCTGTTGTGCCGGGCGAGGTCCACCATGCCGCGCAGCACGCCGATGCCGTCCTGGCCCTGGGAGCCGTTGCGCCGGAAACGCTCGCGGTCCTCGCGGTCCCGGGTCTCCAGCACCGCCTCCATCAGCGATTCCTTGGTGGGGAAGTGGTGGGCCAGGCCCGCGCGGGAGATCTCGCAGACCTGCGCGATCTCGAGCATCGTGGCGCTGTTGAAGCCGACGCGTCCGAACAGCGCGGTCGCGGCCGCGATGATCCGCTCCCGCCGGGCCCTGCCCGTGGTGTATCCGCGTTCGGTCGTCATCGGTGTCCCATCGTATGCGTCCCCCGGCGCCGGAGAGGGTCGCGACCGGTGCGCGATCCGCGGCCGGGCACCGCTCTGAACAAAAACCTACACTTGTGCCGGTTTTTCATGCTAGCGTGCGAACAGCCGGTTCCGAGGACGCGTCGAGCGCCTTCGTCGGCCCGACCCGATCCCACCGCTCGCCCCCAAGGACTGACAATGACGTCGACATCATCCGACACGCCCGAAGAGCTGCGTCCGCCCCTCACGGAGACCACGTTCGTGGCCACCGCGTCCGGCGAGGACGACCCGCCCGCCCCGATCAAGGGCGTCCGACGTCTGCTGGGATGGATCATCCCGGCGAACTTCGCGATCTTCGTGATCTGGGGCGCGGTCCCCGGCATCCTGCTGCAGGCGCAGCTCATCGCGATGTTCCCCGACGAGAAGACCCAGGTCGCGAACATCGCGATCGTGTCCACGATCGGCGCGCTCGGCGCGATGATCGCCCAGCCCGCCGCCGGACAGCTGTCCGACCGCACCCGTTCGCGGTTCGGCCGCCGCGCGCCGTGGATCATCGCGGGCGCGATCGTGGGCGGCGCCGCGCTCATCGCCCTCGGCTTCATGAACAGCCTCGCGGGCATCATCGTCGCGTGGACGCTGATCCAGGTCGCCTACAACTTCGCGCAGGGTCCGCTCTCCGCGATCCTCCCGGACCGGGTTCCGGTCGCCCGCCGCGGCACGTTCGCCGCGCTCTCCGGCATCGGCCTCATGTTCGGCGCGCTCGGCGGACAGATCATCGGATCGCAGCTCGCGCACACGATCACGCTCGGCTACATCGTCTTCGCCGTCTTCGCGGTCGTCGTGCTGCTCGGGTTCGTCGTCGCGAACCCCGATCACTCCAGCCTCAACTTCCGGAACGAGCCGTTCAGCTTCGGCGAGTTCCTGCGCACGTTCTGGGTCAGCCCGATCAAGCATCCCGACTTCTTCTGGGCCTTCACGGGCCGGCTGCTGCTGTACACCGGATACTTCGCGGTCACCGGGTTCCAGCTGCTGATCCTGAAGAACTACCTCGGCGTGAAGGATCCCTTCTCCGTCATCCCGCTGCTCGGCATCCTCAGCCTCGTGGGCATCCTCGTCGCGACGGTGATCTCCGGTCCGCTCTCCGACAAGGTGGGCCGACGCAAGCCGTTCGTCTTCGGATCCTCCCTGCTCATGGCGGTCGCGCTGGTGTTCCCGATGATCGCCCCCTCCTACACGTCGTGGATGATCATGACCGTGATCAGCGGCTTCGGATTCGGGATGTTCCAGGCCGTCGACACCGCCCTCATGAGCCAGGTGCTGCCGTCCGCGAAGAACTTCGCCAAGGACCTCGGTGTCGTGAACATCGCCGCGACGCTGCCGCAGACGTTCGCCCCCGGCGTCGCCGGCGCGATCGTGCTGGCATTCGGATACGGCGCGCTCTTCCCGATCGCGATCGTGCTGAGCGTGCTCGGCGCGGTCAGCGTCTGGTTCATCAAGTCGGTCAAGTAGAGGAGAACATCACAATGACGGACACCGTGAACGAAGCCGTGCTGCCCTACCGCGACGCCTCGCTGCCGATCGACGAGCGGGTCGAGGACCTCCTCGGCCGGATGGAGCTCGCCGACAAGGTGGGGATGCTGTTCCACACCATGGCGGCCTTCGCCGAGCTCGAAGAGGGCAACCCGACGTTCGGCCTGCCCTCCCTCGCCTCCATGGTGCGCAAACGCCGGATGAGCCACTTCAACCTGCTCGGCGCCGCCCCGGGCGGACGCGAGTTCGCCGCCTGGCACAACGCCCTGCAGCGCATGGCGCTGGACACGCCGCTCGGGATCCCGGTCACGCTCTCCACCGACCCGCGGCACTCGTTCAGCGACAACCCCCTCACCTCGCTCATGGCGGGGCCCTTCTCGCAGTGGCCGGAGACGCTCGGCTTCGCGGCCCTCGGATCCCCGGAGCGGCTCGAGCGCTTCGCCGACATCGCACGGCAGGAGTACGTCGCGGTCGGCCTGCGCGTCGCGCTGCATCCGCAGATCGATCTGGCCACCGAGCCGCGCTGGTCGCGGATCGCGGGCACGTTCGGCGAGGACGCGGACCTCACGTCGCGCCTCGTGGTGGGCTATATCCGCGGATTCCAGGGCGCCGAGCTCGGCCCCGAGTCCGTGGCGACGATGGTCAAGCACTTCCCGGGCGGCGGTCCGCAGCTCGACGGCGAGGATCCGCACTTCGAGTGGGGCAAGGAGCAGGTCTATCCGGGTGGCGAGCAGGAGTACCACCTGCGCCCCTTCATCGCCGCGATCGGCGCCGGCGCGACCCAGATGATGCCGTACTACGGTCAGCCGATCGGCACCGACTGGGAGGAGGTCGGCTTCGGGTTCAACAAGGACGTGCTCACGGATCTGCTGCGCGACCGGCTCGGCTTCGACGGGATCGTCTGCACCGACTGGGGCCTGCTCACCGACGTCGTCGTGTTCGGCGCCGACATGCCCGCCCGCGCCTGGGGCGTCGAGCACCTCACCCGGCCGGAGCGCATGGTCAAGGCGCTCGACGCGGGGATCGACCAGTTCGGCGGCGAGCTCTGCACCGAGGAGCTCCTCGGTCTCGTCGAACGGGGCGAGGTCTCGGAGGCGCGCCTGGACGTGTCGGTGCGACGGCTGCTGCGCGAGAAGTTCCGGCTGGGGCTGTTCGAGAACCCGTTCGTCGACGAGGAGCACGCGGCCGCCGTCGTCGGTCGTGCCGACTTCGTCCAGGAGGGCCTCGACGCGCAGAGCGACTCGCTCACCCTGCTCACGAACACGGCGGTGGACGGTGGATCCCCGATCCTGCCGCTGACGCGCGGCGTGAAGGTCTACGCCGAGGGCGTCGCCGCGGAGGCGCTCGCCCGATACGCCGACGTCGTGACCGCCCCGGAGGACGCCGACGTCGCGATCCTGCGGATCAAGGCGCCGTTCGAGGACCGGGACCGCGGCGGATTCAGCGACCTCTTCCACTCCGGATCCCTGGAGTTCCCGCCCGAGGAGCACGCGCGACTGACGGCGATCGCCGAGGCCGTCCCCACGGTGATCGACATCTACCTCGACCGTCCTGCCGTGCTCGGCGGCCTGGAGGAGTCGGCGCGCGCCGTGCTCGCCGACTACGGAGCGTCGGACGAGGCCGTGCTGCGGGTGCTGTTCGGCGAGCGCGGTCCGCAGGGCTCGCTCCCGTTCGACCTGCCGCGCTCGGATGCGGCCGTCGCCGCGAGCCGCACCGACGTCGCGTTCGACACCGAGGACCCGACCTTCCGGTTCGGCCACGGCCTGCGGTACTGACGTCCTCATTCCCCGGGCGCCCCGAGATCTCGGGGCGCCCGGCACCACGAACGCGGTCCCCGGAGGGGGCCGCGTTCGGCGTTGCGAGGCTGCCCCGGATCCGGTCTCGTCCCTTCGATCGATCTTTCGATCAACCTTGTGCACGATGTCACGCGGACCCTGCGGCGATGGACTGGAGGCATGTCAGAACCTGCCGCGCGCCCGCGCCTCTCCGACGTGCTGACCTCGCGCCGCGGCGCGTGGGTCTCGCTCGGTCTCGTCCTCGTCCTCCTCGTACTGCTGTTCGGCGCCTTCGGCTCGGCCAAGGCGCCCGGTGGCAGCGCACAGGCCCCGGCCGACGCCGAGTCGACGAAGGCGGCCGCGCTGCTGTCGGAATTCCCGAACGCCGACCGCCAGTCCGTGATCGTCGTCGCCTCGCGTGACGACGGGACGGAGCTGAGCGCTGCGGATCTGGCCGGGCTGAAGCAGCTGATGCCGTCGCTGCGCCCCGTGGCGGCCGCCGACCCGACCGGTCCTCTGGTGAGCGAGGACAAGAAGGCCGGCGCGATCGTCGTGCCGATCACGGTGGGCGCGAGCAATGCCGACACGGCGAAGGTCATCGCGGCGCTGCGGGCGGACACGGCCGCGCACGCCCCGGACGGGCTGACCCTGCAGGTGACGGGCGGCCCCGCGTTCGGCGCCGACATCGCCTCCTCGTTCGAGGGGGCCGACTTCACGCTGCTCATCGTGACGATCCTCATCGTCGCCGTGCTGCTCATCGTGACCTATCGCTCGCCGATCCTGTGGCTGATCCCGCTCGTGGTCGTCGCCCTCGCCGACGGGCTCGCCGGCCGGATCACCGCCGCGGCCGGATCCGCCTGGGGCCTGCAGTTCGACGCGGGGATCATCAGCGTGCTGGTGTTCGGCGCGGGCACCAACTATGCCCTCCTGCTGATCTCGCGCTACCGCGAGGAGCTGCAGCGCGAGACCGACCACCGGCGCGCTCTGAGCACCGCCTGGCGCCGGACGGCGCCGGCGATCGTCGCGTCGAACGTGACCGTGGTGCTCGCCCTGCTGACCCTGGTGCTGGCGGTGATCCCCGGCACGCACGGGCTCGGCGTCTCGAGTGCGATCGGGCTCCTGATCGCGCTCGGCACGGTGCTGTTCCTGCTTCCGCCGCTCCTCGCCGTGTGCGGGCGCGGCGTGTTCTGGCCGTTCGTGCCGCGTCCCGGCCAGGAGCGGCGGCAGGGACGGGCCTGGCGGGCGGTCGCCGGCGGTGTCGCGCGACGACCCCGTGCGGGACTGCTCGCCGGAGCGGCACTGCTCGCCGTGATGGCGGCGGGCCTCGTCGGCACGACGGTCGGCCTCGACCAGGTGGAGAAGTTCCGGGTGCCGTCGGAGTCGGCGGCAGGACTCGAGGTGTTCTCCGCGCACTTCCCGCCGGGGGAGGCCCAGCCGGTCCTGATCGTCGCGGACACGACGAAGGCGGACGACGTCGTGGCTGCGGCGAAGAGCGTCGAGGGAGTCGTGCGCGTGCAGCCGGTCGGCGTGACCGAGGACGGCGACCTCACGAAGATCAGGGTGACGGGGGAGTACGCCCCCGGATCCGGTGCCAGCCTCGACCAGATCCGCGCGCTGCGCACCGCCGTCCACGCCGTGCCGGAGGCGCACGCCGTCGTCGGCGGGGCGGTGGCGACGGATCTGGACGCTCGCAGCGGCAACCAGCAGGATCTGCTGCTCGTCGCGCCGCTCGTGCTGCTGGTCAGCTTCCTGGTGCTGCTGGTGCTGCTGCGCTCGCTCGTCGCGCCGGTGCTGCTGCTCCTGGTGAACCTCGCCAGCGCGGTCGCCGCGATCGGTGCCGGGGCCTGGCTCAGTCGGGTGCTGTTCGGCCAGCACGCGCTGGATCTGCAGGTCCCGCTGCTCGCGTTCCTGTTCCTGGTCGCGCTGGGGATCGACTACACGATCTTCCTGGTGCACCGCGCGCGGGCGGAGGCCGCCGTGCACGGCACCCGTCAGGGCATGGTCGAGGCGATCGCGCACACGGGCGGCGTGATCACGAGCGCCGGCATCGTGCTCGCGGCGGTGTTCGCCGCGCTCGGCGTGCTGCCCCTCGTCACGCTCGGCCAGCTCGGACTGATCGTCGGCGTCGGCGTGATCGTGGACACCCTCGTGGTGCGCACCGTGATCGTGCCCGCGATCTTCGCGCTCGTCGGCGACAGGATCTGGTGGCCGGGCCGGCGGCCGGGATCCGGCCTCAGAGGGCGGGCAGCCAGAGCGTCATCCGCACGCCGTCCTCCGGCAGGTGCAGCACCTCGTAGCGCCGCGCGCTGACCGTGCCGTCGGCACCGCGGACGTGCGTGATGTCGCCGCGCCGGCGCTGCACCAGATGGCCGCTCCACCAGGTGCGGAACAGGGGGCTGGCGGCGCCGAGCTCGGCGACGAGCGCGACGAGCTGCGGATCCTGCAGGTCGTCCACGTTCGCGGCGCGCAGGTGGGCGACGGCCCCGCGGGCCAGCTCCTCCCACTCCACGAACGTCTCGCGGGCGCGCGGGTCGAGCAGCAGCGACCGGCAGGTGTTGCGCTGGGCCGGAGGCAGGTCGGCGAGTCCCTCGTGCAGCGCGAGCCCCTCGGGGTTGGCCGCCACGACCGTGCTGAGCCGATCCAGCACATAAGCCGGGTTGGGGCGCACGGCATCGACCAGCAGCGCCATGCGGGCGATCAGGCCCTCGTCGACCGCGGGCGCGGCCGGCGATTCGGTGCGGGCGGTGGCGGGGTGGGCGTCCCGCAGCCGGCGCAGGTGGTCGGCGGCGTCCGGGTCGAGCTGCAGCGCACGGGCGAGCGCGTCGAGCACCGCATCGCTCGGATGGGTCTCGCGGCCCTGTTCGAGGCGCGTGTAGTAGTCGGCGCTGATGCCCGCGGCGGTCGCGACCTCCTCGCGGCGCAGCCCGGTCGTGCGGCGGCGGCCGCCGGTGCGCGGCGCGTCGGCCTGCAGCCGGGCGTCGGTGCGCCGGGCGCGGAGGAAATCGCCGAGTGCGTTCGACATCCGCAGCCTCCGGGAGCTCGGGAAGACAGGATCCGCGTCGCGCGGGAGGGTGCGGCGCTCCTAGGAAGACTACGGTCTTCCGCACGGCTCCTCGAACCGGGACGCTGAGGACGAACGCCCCTGACCCGGAGGAGACCCGATGGCCGGCTACACCCATGGACACCACGACTCGGTGCTGCGATCGCACCGCTGGCGCACGGCGCAGAACTCGGCGGCGCACCTGCTGCCACACCTGCGCCCGACCGATCGCCTGCTCGACGTGGGCGCCGGGCCCGGCACGATCACGGCGGATCTCGCAGAGCGGGTGGCCGAGGTCGTCGCCACCGAGGTCGGCGAGGCCGAACTGGATCTGAGCCGCGCCACCGCCGCCGACCGCGGCGTGCACAACATCGAGCTCCACGTCGCCGATGTGCACGCGCTCGACTTCCCCGACGACAGCTTCGACGTGACCCATGCGCATCAGGTGCTGCAGCACGTCGCGGATCCGGTGCAGGCGCTGCGCGAGCTCGCGCGCGTGACCAGGCCGGGCGGGATCGTCGCGGTGCGCGACAGCGACTACGGCGGCTTCCAATGGTGGCCGGCCGTCCCGGCGCTGGACGAGTGGCTCGCGCTGTACTACACGGCGGCGCGCGCCAACGGCGGCGAGCCCGACGCGGGGCGACGGCTGCTGTCCTGGGCGCACGCCGCGGGCCTCACCGACGTGGTGGCGACCTCGAGCACCTGGTGCTACGCGAACGAGGAGGACCGCGCCTGGTGGGGCGGCATGTGGGCGGATCGGATCCTCGGCTCGGCGATCGCGCCGCAGCTCCTGGACTCCGGCGCCGCGACGCCCGCCGACCTGCAGCGCGTCAGCGACGGCTGGCGGGAGTGGGCGGCATCGGACGATGGCTGGATCTCGCTGCTGCACGGAGAGATCCTCTGCCGGGTGAGCTGACAGCGGCGCGGATCCGGCCCGCTGCGGGCGGTGCGGAAGATGGAAAACGTCGCTTGCGCGAGGGCCGGGGCGACGTTTTCCATCTTGCACGGGGTGGAGGGCCGTCCTGCGGGGGCTAGAGGGCTTTCTCGTTGAGCCTGACGGTCATCGGCGGCTCCTTCCGTGTCCGGCGTCGGTCAGGGCGTGCGGCTGCCGGTGAGCGACCGGATCAGCCAGGCGATCACGGCCAGGACGAGCAGCACCAGTCCCACCCACAGCAGGAAGTTCAGCGACTGCACGAGACCACCGGTGATGGCCAGGATGACCGCCACCACGATGATGACGATGAAGAGGATGTTCATGACGGACTCCTTCCGCGGCACACGGGTGCGGCCGCTCGACCACCGTAGGCACCGACGCGTCGCACGGCCCAGGGGCTTGACGGCGGGGGCCTCGGGATGGCAGGGGTCGCGGATCAGGCGGGCTCGCGCGCCGGATCCGCCGCGGAGAGCGTGCTGCGCACGGCCTCGAGCACGTCGGCGACCGTCGCGAACCGGCGCCGTCCGGTGACGGGCCGCAGCCAGACGACGTCGACCTGATCGACCGACACCCGGCTCACGCACGCGACGGTGTGCCGCGCGTCGGTGGACTCGTATCGGTCATCGAGGATCAGCCACTCGCTCTCGGTGAGCCGGCGCATCTCGAATCGGGGGCCTGTCATCGTCGACATGTCTTTCCCATCGCTCCCCGGAAGGCTCTCCTGCGCGCACGGGGAAGTCACGGCCCTTGACAGCGGCTGTGCAGGGGGATACCGCGCGGGAGGAGGGATGTTCGCCGGGATCGGGGTCTGTAGGCCGTACGGCCGCGAGCGTCAAGCCCCTGTGTCAGGAAAGCCCGTCGGAATAGCGTGCCGCGCATGAGCCACAGGATGACCGACCCCAGGACGAAGTATCCGCCGCTTCCGGACCCGCCGGATCCGCACACCGATCAGCCGGGCCTGTTGGAGGAGACCGAACCGCGCCCGGACCACGGCGAGGAGACGTACCGCGGCTCGGGCCGCCTGCCCGACCGCCACGCACTGATCACCGGGGGCGACTCCGGCATCGGGCGCGCCGTCGCGATCGCGTTCGCCCGCGAGGGGGCCGACATCGCGATCAGCTACCTGCCCGAGGAGCAGGCGGACGCGGAGGAGACGGCGGAGTGGGTCCGCAAGGCGGGCCGTCAGGCCGTGCTCCTGCCGGGCGACCTCACCGAGGAGCAGCAGTGCGAGGACGTGATCGCGGATGCCGCGGAGAGCCTTGACGGGCTCGACATCCTGGTGCTGAACGCCGGCTACCAGCGCAGCCGCGGCGAGGTGGACGAGATCCCGACCGAGGAGTTCGACCGGGTCATGCACACCAACCTGTACGCGCCGTTCTGGCTCGCGCAGGCCGCGCTGCCGCACCTGCGGCCGGGGTCGTCGATCATCGCGACGACGTCGATCCAGGGATACGACCCCTCGCCCGGGCTGTTCGACTACGCGCTGACGAAGGCGGCGCTCGTCTCGTTCGTGCAGACGCTGGCGGAGCAGCAGGGCCCGCACGGCATCCGGGTGAACGGCGTGGCGCCCGGACCCATCTGGACCCCGCTGATCCCCGCGACGGGCTGGCCGGACAAGCTGCCCACGTTCGGCGAGGACACCCCGCTGGGCCGCGCGGGCCAGCCGGCGGAGCTCGCCGGCGCCTACGTGTTCCTCGCCTCGGAGGACGCCTCCTACGTCTCCGGCGGCATCATCCCCGTCACCGGCGGCCGGCACCTCTGACCAGCGCCGCGCACCGCCCCCGACCAGACCGCCCGATGCGGCGACCCACGGAAGGAACAGGACATGGACGACACCCAGGAGCAGACCGGCCCTACCACCCACGCGGACTGGGGTGCGGGACACCCCCGGCTGCTGGTCTCCTCTCGAGAGAGCCGGTCGGTCTACGACATCCCGGTCGACGGGGCGACGATCGGCTCGGCCCAGGAGTGCGATCTGCGGCTCCCGGGCGCCGACCCCGTGCACGCATCGATCCGGCACGACTCGCGCGACGAGTACGTGCTCACGATGCAGGGACCGGGTGAGACCAGCGCGAACCTGGAGAAGTCGCAGGACGAGGAGCGTCGCGGCGACGAGATCCTGCGCACGGGCGCGCGGTTCACGATCGGGCCGTGGCGTCTCGTGTTCATGCGCGACGAGTTCGCCGACCACGGGCGCCCGTTCGGCGGACGCGAGGGCGGCGAGTTCTCCGATCAGCAGCTCCAGGAACCGCGGCCCGACTATCCGGATTCCTCGCCGGCTAGCTAGTCGACCATCTCCTGCTGGGTGCGGATGAACCGGCGGTCGCCGTCGCTGAGACGCGCGGACGGGTCGACCGTCGTGCCGGTGATCCGCTCGATCTCCTCGCGCACCTCGTCGACCACGACGCCGTCCTCTGCGTCCTCGAGCAGCTGCTTGGCGTGGGCCGACAGGCGCGGCCACCAGTGATGGATCTCGGGCAGGACCGGGACCTCGGGATTCGACATGACATGCTCCTTTCGTGACGGACCGCTCACCACGGAACGGGGGGCTCGATCGCCGGAGCGTCCTCGACGCGCTGCGTGAATCGCGCCAGGTCGCGCTCGGCGATCTGGCGATCGATCCCGAGCCGCGCCCCGGTGCGCTCCAGGAACGACTCCGGCACCCAGGCGAGCCGCAGCTCGAGCCGGGTGCGGTCGGACGTCAGCCGCGTGAACATCACGATCCCGTTGTGCTGCCGGCCGGTGTCGCTCGTCCAGCTGATCTGCTGGTTCGGGATCTCCTCCACGGTGGTGGCGTAGAAGGAGCGACGCAGCCCGCCGACGCGCGCATCCCAGTGCGTCACGTCGTCGTCCACGCGCTCGACGCGTTCGACGCTGGGCAGCAGATCGGGCAGGTCGTCGAAGTCGGTCCATCGCCGGTACACCTCGTCGACGGGACGGTCGATATCGACGACCGCATCCATCGTGCTGATCATGATGCTCCTCATGCCGGCACGGTACGGCGCGCCGGGTCTTCGCGCCCGGGGGTTCCGGTGCGCGCCGCCGGAACGTATGATCCCGGGGCGTCCCGGGTCAGGAGCTCGAGGAGGCCGCGTCAGTCGAGGGGGCCTCCGAGGCCGTGCCTTCCGAGGGCTCGTGACGCCCGCGCAACACATGCTCGGGCATCAGCGCGATGCCGCCCGACGTGTTCGCGGAGTTGGCGAGATCCTGGATCAGCGCAGGATCCAGCTCCGGCGCGACGGGCTCGTCGAAGACGAACCGCAGCGGGATCGCCGGATGCAGCCAGATCGTGGTGCGCCCGGTGGGTTCGCCGTCGCCGTGCTGGAAGGAGAGCGTGAAGCTCTCGTTCCGGCGCAGCTTGGTCGCGATCACGACCTTCAGGTGCGCGAGGACGCCGTCCTCGATGCGGATCGGGGTCTCCGCCCCGCCGTAGTAGATGACTCCCACTGCGGATCTCCTGTCGGTGGCCTGTCTTCCATTGTGTTCCGCGCGTTCGCGCGCGTGTAGCACGGGCGCGGCGCGTGCGTCGAGGGGCTGCCGGGCGGTGCCGTGCCGCACCATGATGAAGGGTGGGGATGGCGTGTGCGCGGGGCAGGACGAGGAGACCAGAAGAGACATGGGCAGGTTCAGCTACGAAGGCCAGACGCACGTCGACCTCGACGATCGCGCGCTCGCGCATCTGCAGATGGTGGTGGCCAACAAGCTGCGTCGCGGCGAGCCGTTCTACTTCACGTGGAAGGACGATCCGAGCATCGGGCACGGCCGTACGTCCGTCTGGGTGCACCCGGGCTGCACGATGGTGTTCACCTATCACGGGGGTCGGCGCCCGCCGCTCAACCGGATCTGGATCGAGGCCCTGAGCCAGCTGGCGAACACGCCCGCGGGCCTGCGCCTGATCCCGGAGCCCTCCCAGGTCGACGAGATGCAGTTCGACGAGGGCGGCCACCTCCAGTAGTGCACCCGGCGGAGCCGTCAGTCCGGCGGCTCCGCCGTGCCCGCGGCGCCCGTGCCCGACGCGCCGGTGCCGACGGTCCCCTCCGAGGTCCCGTCGCCCGAGGCCCCGTCGTGCCCGGTGCGCCGCGGGCTCTTCGCCGGCTCGGCGTACGGATCCTCGCCCTGCTTCGCGTAGGGGTCGTCGGTGTCGCCTCGGCGCGCGTGCGGGGTGTCGGCGGGCGGCTGCCGGTCGGCGCCCTCGTCGTGACGAGGCTCGTCGCCATCGCCCTCGGCGCCCTCTTCGACGCGCTCGCGGTCGGCCTCCTCGTCCGTGCTCGCCGGCTTCTCCGGCCGCGGGTGATGCACGTTCGGCGGCAGCTGGCCTTCGTCCGAGATCTCGCTCATGTCGCTCTCTCCTCCCGGCTCCTGTTCCGTCAGGGGCCGTGATGCTGTGCCCAGGATCCGCGACGCGGCGGATCACCGCGAGGGCCTTGACAGCGGCGATGGATCCGTCTGCGTGAACGTTCACGCGTGCCGGGGGCGCCGCGCGCGCGAATGGACGGGGAGCGTCCAGACGAGCACGCCCGCGACGAACGCCACGATTCCGGCGACGAGCGCGGCGACGCCGCCGAGCACCACGTCGAAGATGAAGACGGCCACGCCGATCGCGAGCAGAGTGACGAGCAGGAGCAGCGCGATGAGGATCCGCGAGCCCGACGCGACGAGCCGCCGGTCAGGGTCGCGCTCCGGGAGTCTGCGGTGCTGCACGACGGGCAGGAGCCCGAGCAGCGTCGCGACGCACGCGAGGACGACCAGCACCAGGTAGATCCCCCTGGCATGCCCCGGCAGCTTCGCGAAGGTCTGCTGGAACGCCACGGACAGCAGGAAGCCGGTGATGATCTGCGTGCCGGTCTGCGTGACGCGCACCTCCTGCAGGATCCGCTCCCAGCGCCGGGAGACGTCCTCCTGCGAGGCCTGCGAGGCCTGCGAGGTCGCCTGCGTCGCGCGCGTCGCGGGCGGGCGCGAGGTGTCCGTGTGGTCCTCCATGGGGTCAGCGTCGTGCGTCGCGCCGCCGGGCCGCCACCGTCTTGACGTGCGCCGCGCGGCGTGGCAGGGGGGCAGGCCGGCTTTGTCAACCCCTGTGCCCGGGTTCGCCGCGCGTGCCTACCGTGGCCCCTCCACGAGAGGAAGGAGTGCACCATGCCCCGTCAACCGGAGCTCAAGGATCCCGAACTCTACGAGAAGCTGCGCGATGAAGGGAACTCGAAGGAGAAGGCCGCGCGCATCTCGAACGCGGCGGCGAAGGAGGGGCGCGGCGCGGTCGGACGACGCGGCGGCGAGTCGGGCTCGTACGACGACTGGACCGTCGAGGACCTGCGGCACCGGGCCAAGGAGCTCGGACTGCACGGCTACTCCGGCAAGCGCAAGCAGGAGCTCATCCGCCTGCTGCGCGACCACTGAGGCCGCCTCCGCGCCTCCCGGATCCGGATCCGTCAGGTCGCGTTCCAGAGATCGCGGTAGTAGGCGAGGCGCTCCGGATCCGGGGCGACGCCGTAGGCCTCGATGAGCAGTTCCTCGTACCCGGGCCCGTAGTTCCACTCGGTGCTCATCGAGGCGACCGCGATGTCGGCCCATCGGTCCGCGACGCCGAGCGCGGCGAGGTCGACGTGCGCGACGCCGCGGCCCCGGTCGTCCAGCAGGGTGTTCGGCACGCATGCGTCGCCGTGGCAGACCACGAGCCGGTCGACCGGCGGCCGTTCGTGCAGCGCCGGCGGCACGACGACTCCGCGCCGGGCGGCGTTCGCGAGTCGCTCGGGCACGTCCCAGCTCCACGGGCACTGCGCCGCGGGGAGCGCATCGTGCAGGGCGCGCAGGGCGGCGCCGACGCCGCGCACCGCCGCCTCCGGGCGCGCGATCCAGTGCGGCTCCACCGCGCTGCGCCCCGGGAGCGCGGCGGTCACGAGCCATTCGTGGCGCTCGTCCTCGCCGTGCGCGAGCACCGCGGGCACCCGCGTCCACGTGCGCGCCCACACCATCCGCTCCGCCTCGGCGCGCATGGTGCTCTCGAGATGGCGCGGGCCCCACTTGATGAACCGGCCGTCATCGGTGCGGAACGTGAGCCCGCCGATCCCGTTCTCCCACACCGGCGTGAGCGCCGCGGACCCGGCGAGCGCCCGCACCCGCTCCGGCACGGGCAGGTCGACGGCCGGGATGCTCATGGATCCATCCTGCCGGTGAGCATCAGTCGCCGAGCGCGGCGCGCAGCGCCTGGGTGAGCACCACGGCGTGGTTGTGCACCGGGTCGTGCGCGGCGTAGACCAGCGTCACCACCGGCTGCGGGCGGAGCGTGTCCGCGAGCGCGGCGAGGGCGGGAGCCGCCTCGTGCGCGAGCTCGTCGCGGTACCGGTCGGCATACGCCGCCCACTCCGTCGGAGGGGCGTGGTGCCAGGCGGTGCGCAGCGGCGGCGACGGCGCCGTGTCCTTCGCCCACAGGTCGATCGCAGCGCGCTCCTTCGAGACGCCCCGGGGCCAGAGCCGGTCCACGAGCACGCGGAACCCGTCATCCGGGGCCGTGGCGTCATAGGCTCGCTTGAGACGAATGTCCATGTGCTCAGCAAACACCCGCTTCGCCGTCCGCGCGAATGCGGATCCGCGTCTCCGTGAGACGCAGACTCACGTAAACTGAGACTCAGTTGCAGGTTTGACGGAACAGTGCTGTTCCAGAAGGAGGGGCTGATGCAGATCGCAGGATCCGGAGCTCTCGTCACCGGTGGCGCCTCGGGGCTCGGCCTCGCCACCGCCCGTCGCCTCGCCGCCGCGGGGGCGACCGTCACCATCGTCGACCTGCCCTCGTCGCAGGGCGCGGACATCGCCGCGGAGCTCGGCGGCGTCTTCGCCCCGGCCGACGTCACCAGTGCCGAGGAGGTCGCGGCGGCCGTCGCCGCCGCGCAGGCCGCGGCCCCGCTGCGCATCGTGGTGAACTGCGCGGGCATCGCGCCGCCCGCGAAGGTGCTGGACCGCGACGGCAACCCGGCCGATCTCGCCGCCTTCGAGCGGATCATCCGGATCAACCTCGTCGGCACGTTCAACGTCATCTCGCAGGCCTCCGCCGTCATCGCGGCGAACGAGCCCGCCGAGGGAGGGGATCGCGGGGTCATCGTCAACACGGCCAGCGTCGCGGCCTTCGACGGGCAGATCGGACAGCCGGCGTACTCGGCGTCCAAGGGCGGCGTGCACGCGATGACGCTGCCGATCGCCCGGGAGCTCGCCCGCTACGGGATCCGCGTGTGCACGATCGCCCCCGGGATCATGGAGACGCCGATGCTCGCGGGCCTGCCGCAGGCGGCGCAGGACTCCCTGGGCGAGCAGGTGCCGTACCCGGCCCGTCTCGGTCGTCCCGACGAGTACGCGTCGCTCGTGCAGCAGATCGTCGAGAACGGCTACCTCAACGGCGAGACGATCCGCCTCGACGGCGCCATCCGCATGGCCCCGAGATGACCGGATCCGCACCCGCGGCGCACGGCGAGACACCCACGAACCCGAGGAAGACATGACCGAGAACAAGCCCCTCGCGGGGAAGACCATCCTGATGTCGGGCGGCAGCCGGGGCATCGGCCTCGCGATCGCCCTCCGGGCGGCCGCCGACGGCGCCAACATCGCGCTGCTCGCGAAGACGGACACCCCGCATCCGAAGCTCGAGGGCACCGTGCACTCGGCGGCGGAGCAGATCCGCGCAGCCGGCGGCCAGGCGCTGCCGATCGTCGGCGACGTGCGCGACGACGAGAGCGTGATCGACGCCGTGATGAAGACGCAGGGCGAGTTCGGCGGCATCGACGTCGTCGTCAACAACGCGAGCGTGATCGATCTGTCCGGATCCCTCGACCTGGCCGCGAAGAAGTACGACCTGATGCAGGACGTCAACGTGCGCGGCACGTTCATGCTGTCGCGCGCGGCGGTCCCGGTGCTGAAGGACGCCCCGAACCCGCACATCCTCTCGCTCTCGCCGCCGTTGAACCTCACGCCGCGCTGGCTGGGCGCGCACACGGGCTACACGCTGGCGAAGTACGGCATGACGATGACGACCCTGGGTCTCGCGGCCGAGTTCGCCGACGCCGGCATCGCCGCGAACACGCTGTGGCCGCGGACCACGATCGCGACGGCCGCGGTGCAGTTCGCGCTCGGCGGCGACCGGATGATGAAGGTCAGCCGCACGCCCGAGGTCTACGCCGACGCCGCCTACGCGGTGCTGACGAAGCCCGCGCGCGAGTACACCGGCCAGACGCTCATCGTGGAGGACGTGCTCGAGGCCGAGGGGGTCACCGACTTCTCCCGCTATGCGGCCGTGCCCGGCACCCCCGACGACCAGCTGTTCCCGGACATCTTCCTGGACTGAGCATCGAGGATCCGGCCTCCCGAGCACGCGGAGCAGCCGGATCCTCCGCCGTCCGTCCGGATCAGGCCGCGTCGATCGCCGCGACGATCTCGCGGTAGCCGCGCGAGGCGGCGAGGTCGCGCGGCAGCACGCCGTCGCCGTCGCGGATCGTGACATCGGCGCCGCCGGCGACGAGCGCGCGCACGATCTCGGCGTACACGGCCGAGCCGTCGCCGAGCACGATCGCCTCGTGCAGCGCGGTCCAGTGCAGGTTGTTGACGTGATTCGGATCCACGCCCGCGGCGAGCAGGATCCTGACGGTCTGTAGATGGCCGCGCTCTGACGCGGGGATCAGCGCGGTCCCGCCGTAGCGATTCGTGCTGCGCAGATCGGCCCCGTGCGCGAGCGTCGCGCGCAGGATCTCGTCGTGGCCGCGCGCACCCGCAGAGAGGTACGCCGAGTCGACGATGTCGTCCTTGGCGTTCACGTCCGCGCCGGCGTCGATGAGGGCGAGCGCCGCCTCGATCCGGTTCCCCTTGGTGGCGGCGACGAGCGGCGTCATCCCTCCCGCGCCGCGCGCCTCGAGGTCGGCGCCGGCGGCGATCGCCGTGCGCACCGCGTCGGCGTCTCCGGCGGACGCGGCGTCGAACAGGCGGGAGTTCAGGGTGGTCATCTCGGCCTCGGTTCTCGATGCGGCAGGGGACGGGGCTGCGGTCGCCGGCGGTGTGCTGGTGACGGTCGCGAAGGGCTCCGTGGCCGTCGTCGTGCATCCGGCGAGCAGCACCGCGGCAGCGCCGAGCCCGGCGACCGCGCGGGCGGCGCGGGTGCGGGAGGACGCGGAGGAGGGCATATAAATGGTATACCACTTGAGTCCGCGTCTCGGCTGAGGGCGGGTCCGTAGAATCGAGCGGATCCGGCGACGTCGCCGATCGCGACCCGACGAAGGAAACCCTCGCATGCTCAACGGAGACGTCTCGCACTGGTGGCACGAGATCGGCGCGCCGACGCCGCGTCCGGAGCTCCCCGGCGATCTGACGGTCGACGTGGCCGTGGTGGGCGCGGGGTACACGGGTCTGTGGACCGCGTACTACCTGAAGAAGGCGCGTCCGGCGCTGCGGATCGCGGTCATCGAGCAGCGGCATGCCGGGTACGGGGCCTCCGGCCGCAACGGCGGGTGGCTGACGAACTCGATCACCGGAGGGCGGGAGCGGTACGCATCCGGTCACGGTCGCGACGCCGCCGAACGGTTCCAGCGGGCGATGAACGAGACCGTCGACGAGGTGATCCGGGTCGCCGCTGCAGAGGGCATCGATGCGGACATCGTGAAGGGCGGCGAGTTCACGGTCGCCCGCACGCCCGCGCAGGAGGCGCGGCTGCGTGCCTTCGCCGCGGAGGAACGGGCGTGGCGGCACACGGACCTCACGGTGCTCGAAGCGGCGGAGGCGACGGCGAGGATCGCCGTGCGCGACACCCGCGCGGCGGTGTGGCATCCGCACGCCGCCCGGATCCAGCCCGCCCGGCTCGTGGCGGGACTCGCGGACGCGGTCGAGCGCCTCGGCGTCGAGATCTACGAGCGCACCACCGTGCAGGAGATCGCGCCGCGCCGGCTGACCACCGACCACGGCACGGTCGCGGCGGAGCACATCGTGCGCGCCACCGAGGGCTTCACCGCGAACCTCAAGGGCCTGCACCGGGTGTGGCTGCCGATGAACTCCTCCCTCATCGCGACCGAGCCGCTGCCCGCCGCCGTGTGGGACGAGCTGCGCTGGAGCGGCGGCGAGGTGCTCGGCGACTTCGCGCACGTGTACATGTACGCCCAGCGCACCGCGGACGACCGGATCGCGATCGGAGGCCGCGGCAAGCCCTACCGGTACGGATCCCGCACCGACACCGACGGCAGGACGCCGCTGTCCACGGTGCAGACGCTCGAGGGTATCCTGCACCGGTTCTTCCCCGCCACGGCCGGCGCCGCGATCGAGCACGCCTGGTCGGGGGTGCTGGGGGTGCCCCGCGACTGGGCGGCCACGGTCGGCCTCGACCGGCGCACCGGCATCGCCTGGGGCGGCGGCTATGTGGGCACCGGGGTGACGGCGACCAACCTCGCCGGGCGCACGATCGCCGACCTCATCCTGGAGCACGACTCCGAGATCGTCGGGCTCCCCTGGGTGAACCACCGGGTGCGCCGGTGGGAGCCCGAGCCGCTGCGCTGGATCGCGACGACGGGCCTGTACGCCGCGTACGGCATGGCCGACCGGGCCGAGGCGGCGGGAAGGGCGACCACCTCGCCGATCGCCCGCATCGCCGACGTCGTCACCGGGCGGCACTGAGCACGGCGCGATCGGCGCCTTCGGCCGGATCTCCTCCGTGCGCGATCAGCGCCAGGCGTCGACGGCGTCCTTGGAGTCCTTCAGGCCGAGACCCGTCGCCTCGCGCAGCAGCTTGATCGCCGAGATCTTCTGGTCCGCGGCGACCAGGCGGCCGATCTCTGCGCGCACCTCGGGGGAGAGGCGTGCCAGCGCGTCGGACGCCGACCCGGCCTGCGGGTACGGCGGCGTGACCGCCGGGCGGACGGCAGGGGCGGACGGCGTCCATGTGTCGATCCGGTCCTTCGCCTCGCGCAGGGAGAGCCCGCTCGCCTCGCGGAGCACCTTGATCGCCGAGATCCGCTGCTCGGCGGCGACCAGTGCGTCGATCCGGGCGGTGACCGCGGGCGTCAGCGCGGCCGGCGGCGCCGGGCGCGGATCGCGCGCTGACAGCGGCCGGGCGGGCGATGCGAGGGAGGGCGCGGCCACGCCCGCGTCGAGCGGCCCCGGCGCCTTCGGGCGGATCGCGCGCATCGTCGTGACGATCACGACGAGCAGGGCGGCGATCACGACGGCGAGAAGGATCCAGATCCACAGCTCCATGCCGCCAGGGTACGGGGCCGTGGCGGCGCGCGCCTCCAGCGGTCCGTCGTGCACCCGTCAGGACACGGCATCCAGGACCTTCGCACCTGCAAGGCCCTACCCTGGAAGACATGTCCGACACTCCTGCGTCCGCCCGCTCCGGCGCGCCCGCGAAGCGCACCGCCCAGGTGCGCCCCGCCACCGAAGGATGGACGCAGAAGAAGGACGCCGAGGGGCGTCCGCTCCTGCAGTTCGCCAGTCCCAAGCGGGGCAAGCCGCCCGTGCACCTCGCCGACCTCACGCCTGCCGAGCGCGTCGAGAAGGTGAAGGAGCTGGGACTGCCCGGCTTCCGCGCGAAGCAGCTCGCGACGCACTACTTCACGCACTACACGTCGGATCCCGCGCACATGACCGACCTGCCTGCGGGGCAGCGAGACGAGCTCGTCGCCGGCATGCTCCCGCCGCTGCTCACCGAGGTGCGACGTCTGGAGACCGACCGCGGTGACACGATCAAGTTCCTCTGGCGGCTGCACGACGGTGCGCTCGTCGAGTCCGTGCTGATGCGCTACCCGGGCCGCATCACGCTCTGCGTGTCGAGCCAGGCCGGCTGCGGCATGAACTGCCCGTTCTGTGCCACCGGGCAGGCGGGACTCACGCGCAACATGTCGACGGCGGAGATCGTCGAGCAGATCGTGCGCGCGAACCGCCTCATCGCCGAAGGCGGGCTGGGCGGCAAGAAGGCCGACGACCATTCGATGGAGCGCGTCAGCAACATCGTCTTCATGGGCATGGGCGAGCCGCTGGCCAACTACAAGCGGGTGATGGACGCCGTGCGCGTCATGATCGCCCCGCAGCCAGAGGGGCTCGGCATGAGCGCCCGCGGCATCACCGTGTCGACGGTCGGGCTCGTCCCGGCCATCAACAAGCTCGCGGACGAGGACATCCCGGTCACCTTCGCGCTGTCGCTGCACGCGCCGGACGACCAGCTGCGCGACGAGCTCATCCCGGTGAACTCGCGGTGGAAGGTCGACGAGGCGCTCGACGCCGCACGCGGCTACTTCGAGAAGACCGGCCGCCGGGTCTCGATCGAGTACGCGCTCATCAAGGACATGAACGACCACCCGTGGCGCGCCGACCTGCTGGCGGAGAAGCTCAACGCCCGCGGTCGCGGCTGGGTGCACGTGAACCCGATCCCGCTGAACCCGACGCCCGGATCCATCTGGACCGCGTCGGAGAAGGACGTGCAGGACGAGTTCGTGCGTCGCCTCAACGACGCCGGCATCCCCACGACCCTGCGCGACACCCGCGGCAAGGAGATCGACGGCGCGTGCGGCCAGCTCGTCGCCACCACCGAGGACGAGGCCGCCGCCGCCGCGATGGCCTGACCCGGGTCCGGGCTCGCGGCCGGCCGTCTCTGGCCGTCCACTTCCGCCGAAACCCCCGCAGAGCGCCGAAACCTCCACGCCGGTGCGTGGCCGTAGGGGGGGTCTGGGTGCGACGTGGGGGTTTCGGCGGATCCGGGGCGTCAGTCGTGCGGGGTGCGCAGGCGGCGCAAGCGGCCGGATCCCTCGATCAGCTCGGCCCAGGATCCGATGTCGATCGTGCATTCGGCGACCGCGCAGGTCGGGAACTCGACCCAGGATCCGGTCAGCTCGGCCACCGCGTCCGTCATCCCGGGGTTGTGGCCGACGAGCATCGCGACGTCCGCGTCGTCGGGCAGGGCGGCGGCGACCCGCAGGATCCGTGCGGCGTGGGCCGCGTAGAGGTCGGGCTCCTCGACCACCGGGAGCGCGAAGGCCGCCGCGTACTCCTCGGCCGTCCGCCGGGCGCGGACGGCCGTGCTCGAGACGAC
The DNA here is from genome assembly GCF_000956545.1 of Microbacterium azadirachtae. Lineage (GTDB taxonomy): Bacteria > Actinomycetota > Actinomycetes > Actinomycetales > Microbacteriaceae > Microbacterium > Microbacterium azadirachtae. The sequence continues at coordinate 80,670 of NZ_JYIT01000079.1, read as the reverse complement.
GCGCTGCAGGCTCACGCCCTCGTCGCGCAGTCGCCGGGCCATCGCGGGGGCGTCCCTGAGGCCGCGCGCGTTCAGCGGCCGGTCGTGATCGCGCAGGCCCGCCACGTCCCAGTCGGACTTGGCGTGACGGGCCAGGAGCAGGGTCTTCATGGACACCAGAGTGCCACCGCGCACTCGCCCGCGCACGCCGATCGGGGCGCCGCGGTCAGCGCTCGCCGAGGAGCTGCGGGCGGATCTCGCGGAGCCGGGCCTGCAGCGCCTCCAGGAACGCCGCGATCGCCGGCTGGTTCAGCGCCTCGGGGCGGGCGATGAGCCAGTAGGGCAGCCGTTCGTCGATCCGGTCGGGCAGCACACGCACGAGGTCGTCGTGACGGTCGGCGAGGAACGCGGGGAGCAGCCCGTATCCGGCTCCGCCGCGCGTCGCGTCGACGTGCACGTAGACGTTGGTGCTCGCGACCGAGTCCACCATGCCCGGCACCGCCCGGCGTGCGTCGTCCAGGGAGTCGACGTGCAGCATCGACTCGATGAAGTAGACGAGCGGCTGCCCCGCCAGCTCGGCAGGATCCTGCGGAGCGGGATGCGTGCGCAGCCACTCTCGGCTGGCGTAGAGGCCGAGCGCGTAGTCGGCCAGGTGGATCGCGCGGGCGCGGCGCACCTGAGGCCGCCCGACCACGACCTCCAGATCCGCGCCCGTGCGCTGCTGGGAGGCCTGCCGAGTCGAGGTGATGATCTCGAACGAGACGTCGGGATGGATCCTGCGCAGCGCCGCCATCGCCGGGGCCGCCACGAAGCCGCTGAACCCGTCCGTCGCGGAGAGCCGGATCAGGCCGCCGATGCGGCCGCCGTCGCGATCGTCGAGCCGGCCGAGCGCCCGCTCCACGCCCTCGGCCGCGGCGAGTGCGCGCGAGCCGAGCGGGGTGAGCTCCCAGCCCGCGCCCTCGCGGGAGAGCACGCGGCCGCCGAGCTGGGTCTCCAGCGCCGCGATGCGCCGGGCGACGGTCGTGTGGTTGAGGCCGAGTTGCTGGCCGGCGCTCGTGAACCGGCCGCTGCGAGCGACGGCGAGCAGCACCAGGAGGTCGTCGGCGCTGAGCGGCGGTGCGGGGAAGTGCGCGTCCATATGTGCAGTTTTGCATAGCTGGCTCTCTTCCCGGCGTGCACTCTCGTGAAGTACGTTGCAGGCATGGCGGAACAGGGACCCCGGGGGAACAGCACGGATCTGACGGGGCGCACTGCTCTGGTCACGGGCGGCGGGAGCGGGATCGGCGCGGCCTGCGCCCGGGTCCTCGCGCGGAACGGCGCGCACGTGGTGGTGATCGACCGCGACGCCGACGGCGCGGCGGATCTCGCCGCGGAGATCGGCGGGGAGAGCCTCGCGCTGGACCTCGGCGATCTCGACGCCCTGGCGGCGCAGCGCTTCGATGCCGACATCCTCGTCAACAACGCGGGGATCCAGACGGTCGCACCCATCGTCGAGTTCGACCCGGCGACGTTCCGGCGCCCGAACCCGCCGAGGCGGCGCCGGAGGCTCCCGAGCCCGCGCCCGCGGATGCCGAGGCGTTCTTCGCCGCCGCGGAGGACCCGGTCGCGCCGTCGCGGCCCGTGAAGCCGCCGAAGCGGCCCAAGGCGCCGCGCCAGCCCCGCCCGCAGGGCTGGTTCTGGCGCCGGCTCGCGATCCTCGGCGGCGCCGACGGCGCGATCCTCGACCGTGTGCCGAGCGAGCAGCCGCGCTTCGTGCAGATGTTCTTCGTCCTCGCGGGCACGGCGCTCGTCTCGGCGCTGTCGATGCTGTTCGCCCTCACCACGGGCGTGCAGGTGCTGGTGTGGCTCGCGGTCCCGCTCGCCGTGGTCTGGGCGCTGCTGATCTTCAACCTCGACCGCTTCCTCACCTCGACCATGCGGTCCACCCGCAGCGTGTGGCGGCTGCTCGGCCTCGCGCTCCCGCGTGTGCTGATGGCCGCCATCATCGGATTCGTCGTAGCGGAGCCGATCGTGCTCCAGGCGTTCCACAACGACATCGCCCGCGAGGTCACCGCGACCAACCTGGTGCAGGCGCAGAGCGACCAGAAGGCCGTCGCGACCGGTCCGGAGAAGAAGGCCCTCGACGCCGCGTCGCAGCGCCTCGCCGATCTGCAGAACCAGGCCTCCACCGGAATCGTGAAGGGCACCTCGAGCGACTCGGCCTCGCAGAAGGCGGCGCAGGACACGGTCGCCAAGGTCACGGCTCAGATGGCCGACCAGCAGAAGGTCATCGACCAGGCCCGCGCGCTCTACCAGTGCGAGCTCACCGGACAGGGCGCGGGCACCGTGCCCGGCTGCACCGGGGTGCAGGGCGACGGCGCGAGCTCGGCCGCCGCGAAGTCGCAGCTCGACCAGGCGCAGCAGACCTACGACGCGCTCGCCGCGCAGCTGCGCCAGGCCAACACGGACCTGGAGTCGGCGGACAGCTCGTCGAAGTCGGCGACCTCGGCCTCCGAGGCGCAGAACCGCCAGCAGGCCAAGGACCAGATCCCGGCGGCGGAGCAGGCGTACAAGACCGCGCTCGACGCCTACAACGCCCGCGCGGCCGACGTGGCGGGCACGAACGCCGGCGCCGTCGGCCTGCTCAGCCAGATCTCGGCGCTCGACAGACTGTCCGCCAAGGAGCCGGTCCTGGGCTTCGCGCACTGGCTCATCGCGGCGCTCTTCTTCATGATCGAACTGCTCCCGGTGATCGTGAAGGTGCTGACCAGCTGGGGCGATCCCTCCCTGTACGAGAAGGCCGAGGCCATCGCGAAGCAGGTCGAGCTCGACCGCGTCACCTCGAAGGGGTACCGCGACCGTGCCGCGATCATCGCGGAGGAGGCGCGGCATCGCGCCTTCGCCGACGCGCACGAGGCCGAGACCGCCGCCGCGGCTGCGGACACGAGCGAGTCCCCGATGCCGGCGGGATCCCCAGCACCGTCCGAGCCGGCGGCCGTGCCCGCGCAGGTCGCCGCCGAGCCGCACCGGGCGCAGGGGGCCGTGTCGTCCGGTGCGGCGTCGTGGCCGGTGCCCGCGCACCCCGGCGTCGCCTCCGCGCACCCGGCGCCGGGCTCCGCGCACCCGGTCCCGGGCTCCGCGCATCCGGCGTCGCCGGAGACCGCTCGGGTCTGAGTCGACACGAAAGGGCCCCCTCCGATCGCACGGGAGGGGGCCCTTTCGCGTCGCGCGCTACTCCTTGACCGAGCCCGCGGTGAGGCCGGCGACGATCCAGCGGCTCGCGACCGCGAACAGCACCATGGTCGGCAGGATCGTGAGAACGGCCGCGGCCGACATCGAGCCCCAGTCGACGTTGAAGGTCGAGATGAAGGCGTTCAGCGCGGCGGGGACCGTGCGGTTCTCCTCCGACTGCATGAGCACGACCGACAGGAACAGCTCGTTCCAGCAGTTCACGAAGTTGAAGATGAACGCCGCGATGATCCCGGGGGTCATCACCGGGACCAGGATCCGGAACAGCGCTCCCAGCCGCGAGCAGCCGTCGATCATCGCCGACTCCTCGAGCGCGTCGGGCACGTTCTCGAAGAACCCGCGCAGCATCACCGTCGAGAACGGGATGCACACCGCGATGTAGACCAGGATCAGGCCGAACTTGCCGTCGACCAGACCGAGGTCGGTCATCATCGTGTAGAGCGGGCCGAGCGCGATGAAGGCCGGGATCATCTGCGTCAGCAGGAACGCGATCAGCACCGCGCCCTTGCCGCGGAACTCGAAGCGCGCGATCACGTACGAGCTGAGCAGGGCGATCAGCGTCGAGGTGGCCCCGGCGACCAGCGAGACGAGCGCCGAGTTGCCGAGGAAGACCCCGAAGTTCGCGTCGGAGAAGAGCCGCGTGTAGTTCTCGATCGACGGCTCGGACGGCCAGTACTCGATCGGGAACCGGTTCACGGTCTGCGGCGACTTGAACGAGGTGAGCACGATCCAGTAGAGCGGGAACAGCGTGATGAGCAGCCACAGGGCGAGCCCCACGACCTTGATCACCCCGCCCGCCGTGATCCGCGAGCGCGAGCGCCGCACCGGCCGCGAGGCCTGCGCGCGTCCCGTCGTCAGGGTCATCGTCGCGGTCATCGGGTGGCCTTCCTCATCGCGAACAGGTAGAACGCGCAGAACACGAACAGCACGGCGACGACGACCAGTCCGATCGCGCTGGCGGTGCCGTAGTCGCCCTGCTGCGTGAAGTTGATCATCCAGGTGGTGATGATGTGCGTGCGGTTGGCGGGGCCGCCGCCGGTCATCGCCCAGATGATGTCGGGGAAGTTGAAGATCCAGATCACCCGCAGCAGCACGGTGAGGAGCAGCGTCGTGGAGATGTACGGGATCACGATCGAGAACAGCTGGCGCGCCTTGCCCGCCCCGTCCAGGCTGGCCGCCTCGAGCACCTCGTCCGGCACCGACTGGAGCGCGGCGAGGATCATGATCGCGAAGAAGGTCACGCCGTACCAGACGTTCGCCAGGATCACCGCGAACATGGCGAGCTTCGGGTCGGCGAGCCACGGCAGCGGCGCCGAGATGAGGTGCGCCTTCATGAGCAGGTCGTTGACGACGCCGAACTCGGCGTTGAACATCCAGCGGAACAGCATGCCGATCAGGAACCCCGAGACCGCCCACGGGAAGAACACGAGCGCCTGGTAGACGCCGCGGAACCGGAAGCGCTGGCGCAGCGCCAGGGCGATCAGGAAGCCGATCACGAACTGCGGGACGAGCGAGCCGACGACCCAGAGCACGGTGTTGCCCGCGACGGTGGGGAAGACCGGGTCGGAGAGCACCCGCGCGATGTTGTCGAACCCGACGAAAGGCGTCGATGTCAGGTCCCAGAGCTTGTAGTCGAGGAACGCCATGCGCGCGCCCTGCAGCATCGGGAAGTAGGTGAACCAGCACACGAAGACGATCGCCGGGGCGAGGAAGCCCAGGATGGTCAGCGCATGGCGCGCGCGGAACGTCCGGCGGCGCCGCCCCGGCGCCGAGGGCGCGGGGCGGGCCTGCTCGGGCCGAGCGGCCCGGCCGGACGTACCGGCCGGGCGCTCGGCGGCGGAGGTCGAGGTCACGACGTCAGCCCTTCTTGTACTTCGTGGTCCAGTACTCGTCCCACGACTTCAGCAGGTCCTTGGTCGTCATGTTGCCCAGGAGCACGCTCTGCACGTCCTGGTCGGACTTCTGGATCCACTCGGTCCACCACGCCTCGCCGCGCGGCTGCTGGACGTTGACGTAGGTGTCGGGGCGCTCGGTCATCGTGACGTAGCTCGTCCACGGACCGGTCGAGTAGAACGGATCCTTCGCGGCCGCCGCGATGATCGGCACGAGGCTGTTCTTCTGGGCGAAGGTCGTCGCCGGGTTCGCCGAGGAGAGGTACTCGACGAGCTTGACCGCCGCCTCCTTGTGCTGGCTCGACTGCGCGATGCCCCAGCCGGCGACGGCGAGGGGCTGCGCCGCCTTGCCGCTGGGCCCGACGAGCAGCGGGGCGGTGCTCCACTGGTCCTTCTTCAGGCTCGACGCCGACACGGTCGCGATGACCTCCGGATCCTGCAGGAGGAACGCGGTCGTGCCGTTCGTGAAGCCCGCGACCATCTCGGGGTAGCCCCAGGAGACGGCCGACGGCGGGGAGGCCTTCTTGAACAGGGCGAAGTAGTCGTCGACGGCCTGCTGGGCGTCGGGCGAGGAGAAGATCGTCTTGCCGTCCTTGAGCAGGAACGCGTTCGACGTGTCCAGGTCGTCGATCGTGTAGGCCTCGATCGCGGCGACCACGTTGGAGTTCGCGTTCTTGCCGCCGCGGAACGCGTAGCCGTACTGGTTCTTGCCGGGATCCTGGATCTTCGACGCCTGCTCGAGCAGGTCCTTCCAGGAGTGCGGCGGGCCGTCGAAGCCCGCGTCCTTGACGAGGTCGGTGCGGTAGAACAGCGACAGCCCGTAGAAGCCGTAGGGCACGAACCAGGTCTTGCCGCCGGAATCGGCCGCCTTCTTCGCGTTGTCGGTGAGCTCGCCCCAGCCGTCCCAGCTCTTCAGGTCCTTGGACATGTCGTAGAGCCAGTGGTTGTTCGAGAACGGCCCGACCGTGATGTCGCGCGTCTCGAGCACGTCGATGCCCTTGCCCGCCTGGAGCATCTGCTGGATCGTGGTGTCGGCCTGCTCGGTGGGCGGCGAGACCAGCTTGACGGTGATGTCGGGGTTGGCCTTCTGGAAGTCGTCGAGCAGGCTGCGGATGAGCTTCGTGCGGTCGGGGTTGGTCAGGCTCTCCACCATCTGGAGGGTGACCTTGCCGCCCGCGGATCCGCTTCCGCCCGATGCTCCGCCGGAACAGGCGGTGAGGGCCAGGAGGGCGACGATGCCCATCCCGGCGATGGAGGCGAGTCGGGTGCGCTTCACCATGGAACGTCCTTTCGTTGGGTGTCTTGCAGGTTCGGTCGTGTCCGCACGCTCAGGCGCGCGCGAGTTCGAGGATGCGGGGGACGCAGCGTTCCGCGAACGCCTCGAAGTCGGTCATCTCGGTGTAGAGGTGCACGGAGAGCCGGAAGTAGCCGGCGCCGGCGAAGCTCGTGAACGCCGTCTCCACGCCGACCTCGTCGAACAGCCGCATGCGGAGCGCGTCGGCCTCCTCACGCGATCTCCCGATTCCGAGCGGGAGCCGGATCAGCCGCATCGAGGGCACCGGCATCGGCTGGTCCACGAGCGCGGGCTCGTCCGAGTACGCCTCGAACGCCTCGGCGATGATCTGCGCGCCCGCGTCGGCGAGGTCGGTCATCGTGCGCCGCGTGCGCTCCCAGCCGTGCTCGCGCTCGATGAAGTCGATCGCGGCAGGGGAGGCGAGGTACGTCGTCGCGTCGATCGTGCCCTGGGTGTCGAAGCGCGCGGGGAACGCATCCTCCGCCGCCCAGGAGTCGATGAGCGGCCACAGGTCGTCCCGATCCGACGCGCGGGTGACGAACAGGGCGGAGCCCCGAGGGGCGCACGGCCACTTGTGCAGGTTCCCGAACCACCAGTCGCCGCCGCCGGCCACCGCGGCGTCGGCGACGAGGCCGGGGGCGTGCGCGCCGTCGACCAGTACGCGCGCGCCGCGCGTGTGCGCCAGAGCCGTGATCTCCGCCGTGGGGAAGCGGCGGGCGGTGGAGGATGTGATCTGGTCGACCACGACGAGGCGGGTGCGCGGGCCGATCGCCTCGGCGAAGCGGGCGAGGATCGTCTCGGCGTCGTCGACGAGACCCAGGGGCACGGTGCGCAGCCGGGCGCCGAAGCGCCGCGCGAGCCGGGCCGCCCCCATCGTGACGGCCCCGTAGCCGTGGTCGGTGACGAGGATCTCGTCGTCGGCGGTCAGCTGCAGCGCGTTGTAGACGACCGTCGCGGCGGCTGAGGCGTTGGGAACGAAGGCCGTGTCGGCCGCGTCCGCGCCGACGAACGGCGCCGTCGCCGCCCGCGCCGCCTCGACCTTCTCCGCGATCCGCGGGAACCAGCCGACGGGGCTGAGGTCGGCCTCGCGGCGCAGCGCATCCTGTGCCGCGACGACCTCGCGCGGCACGGCGCCGAAGGATCCGTGGTTCAGGTGCACGATCGCCGGATCCAGCGGCCACGCGTCGCGTGCGCGCTCGAAGGAGGCCAGGCGCACGGCGGAGGTGCGGACGGTCGTGTCGGCGTCGGACATGGTGCGCGGGGATCCTCACGGTCGGGAACGGGGTGACTTGTCGCACAACTTTGGCATGAAACCCTGGAAATAGCCACTGTTACGATCAAGTTTCGCCCTAGTCGTAGAACAACTACCCCTGGCGCGTGCGAAACGGCACACTCAAGGGAACGGATCGAAGGAGAAGCATGAGCGCTCGCGAGACCGCCCTGCACGGACTGCGGGCCCTCATCGCCGACGGTGAGCTGAGGCCCGGGGACAAACTGCCGAGCGAGGGCGAGCTCGGCGAGCAGCTGGGCGTCTCTCGCGGGTCGGTGCGGGAGGCGATCCGCACCCTCTCCGCGCTCGGCGTGCTGGAGACGCGCCACGGATCCGGCAGCTACGTCAGCAGCCTGCGCCCGGCCGACCTGATCCGCGGCCTCTCGCTCACCGTGGACGTGCTGCCCCTCGACGCGATCCTGGAGCTCGTGGAGATCCGCCGGCCTCTCGAGGCGCACGCGGCGTCGATCGCGGCGGCCCGCGGCGACGACGCGCTGCTGTCCGGGCTCACCGATCTCGTCGAGCGGATCGCCGAGTGCCCCGATCACGACGAGGCGTCGCGTCTGGACCACGAGTTCCACATGCGCATCGCCGAGCTCGCCGGCAACGCCGCGCTCACCAGCCTCCTCGAGGTGCTGCGCTCGCGCACCCGCCAGTACCGGATCTTCGACGACGAGGACGCCGCCCAGCTCAAGATCCTCTCGGACGCCGGGCACCGCGCGATCGTGCGGGGCCTGATCGCCCGCGATCCTGCGGCGGCGTCCGCGGCGGCGGCGGGACACGTGGCCCAGACGGAGTTCTGGCTGCGCAAGCAGATGTCGGAGTGATCCGTCACGAAGGATGACACGGGCGGCCCCGGCTGTGTCCGGTCACGCCTACGCTGGAGCCATGGTCAACTACCGATACCTGGGCAACAGCGGTCTGAAGGTCTCCGAGATCACCTACGGCAACTGGGTCACGCACGCCTCGCAGGTCGAGGACGCCGCGGCCGTCAAGACGGTGCACGCCGCGCTCGACGCCGGAATCACGACGTTCGACACCGCAGACACGTACGCCAACACGGCCGCCGAGGTCGTGCTCGGCAAGGCTCTCGAAGGACAGCGCCGCGAGAGCCTCGAGATCTTCACCAAGGTGTACTTCCCGACCGGCCCCAAGGGCCCGAACGACACCGGTCTGAGCCGCAAGCACATCCTGGAGTCGATCAATGGATCCCTCCAGCGCCTCGGCACCGACTACGTCGACCTGTACCAGGCGCACCGGTTCGACTACGAGACGCCGCTCGAGGAGACCTTCCAGGCGTTCGCCGACGTCGTCCGCCAGGGCAAGGCGCTCTACATCGGCGTGTCCGAGTGGACCGCGGAGCAGCTGCGGGAGGGGCACGCCCTGGCCACGCAGCTCGGCGTGCAGCTCATCTCGAACCAGCCGCAGTACTCGATGCTGCATCGTGTGATCGAGGGCAAGGTCGTCCCGGCCTCGGAGGAGCTGGGCATCTCGCAGATCGTGTGGTCGCCGATGGCGCAGGGCGTGCTGAGCGGCAAGTACCTGCCGGGTCAGCCGGTGCCGGAGGGATCGCGCGCGACGGATCCGCACTCGGGGGCGCACTTCATCCAGCGCTTCCTGCAGGACGACATCCTCACGGCCGTGCAGCGCCTGAAGCCGATCGCGGCGCAGGCCGGGCTCACGATGCCGCAGCTCGCGATCGCCTGGGTGCTGCAGAACAAAAACGTCGCGGCCGCCCTCGTCGGCGCGTCCCGGCCCGAGCAGCTCGCCGACACGGTCAAGGCCTCGGGCGTGGTGCTCGACGCCGACACCCTCGCGGCGATCGACGACGCGCTCGCGGGTGTCGTGAACGACGACCCCCAGGACACCTACGACGTATCGCCCAAGGAGCGGCTCGTCTGACGACTCTTCGGGGTCGTCGAGCGAGGAGTTTCGTCTCGGTCGCCTTCGGCGTCCTCGCTCAACGGCCGGGGACGCTCTCAGCCGACCGTGATGTCGACCTGGAGGTCGTGCGCGATCCGCTCCAGGGCTCCGCGGAGAGCCTCCGGATCCGCCTCCGCCGGGATGCGGGCGAGGATCGACGCCTCGAACAGCCGCCCGCCGGCCATCGCCGCGTCGCGGGTCTCGGTCGTCATGCTCTCGATGCTCAGGGCGCTCGCGTTCAGGACCGCCGAGATCTCGCGCACGATGCCCGGCTGATCGTTGCCGAGCACCCGGATCGACAGCTCCTGCGGAGCCTCTGCCGGCTCGGATCCGGATCCGGCGTGCACGGCGATCGTGAGGAGCCCTTCGAGGCCGCTCAGCGAGGCGCGCAGCTCCTCGACCCGCTCGATCGGGACCGACACCTGGATCACGCCGGCGAAGGTCCCCGCGAGCTCCGCCAGCCGGCTGTTCTCCCAGTTGCCGCCGTGCTCGTCGACGATATGGGCGACGGTCGCAACGAGGCCGGGGCGGTCGGATCCGACGACGGTGAGGATGAGCGTGGTCATGCCGTCAGCGTAGGGGAGCGGGGATCGTGCGACCAGAGCGCCCCGGCGCGTCGACAGGCGGGGGGAGGGATCAGTCCTCCGCCCACTCCCCGGTGGTGAGGAAGTGCTCCATGCGTGCGCGGTGCGGAGCGAGATCCCAGCCCTTCGCGGCGACCCACTCGTCGGAGTAGTACGTGTCGAGGTAGCGGGCGCCGCCGTCGCAGATCAGGGTCACGACGCTGCCGCGCTCGCCGGAGCGCAGCATGCGGGCGATGAGCTGGAACGCGCCGACGAGGTTCGTCCCGGTGGAGCCGCCCGCCCAGTGCAGCGTGCGCTGTTTCAGCAGCCGGATCGCGGCGATCGACGCGGCATCGGGCACCGGGATCATCTCGTCGATGACGCCGGGCACGAAGGACGGCTCGACGCGCGGCCGGCCGATGCCCTCGATGCGACTCGGGGTCCCGGTCGTGAACGACGCATCGCTGCTGCGCCAGCCGCCGTAGAACGCGGAGCCCTCCGGATCCACGACCGCGATGCGGGTGTCGTGGCGGCGGTAGCGCACGTAGCGCCCGAACGTGGCGCTCGTGCCGCCGGTGCCCGCGCCGACCACGATCCAGCTCGGGATCGGGTGGCGCTCGCGGCTCAGCTGGCTGAACACGCTCTCCGCGATGTTGTTGTTGCCCCGCCAGTCGGTCGCGCGCTCGGCGTAGGTGAACTGGTCGAGGTAGTGGCCGCCGCACTCGGAGGCGAGCCGCTCCGCCTCGGCGTACATCGCGGCGCCGGAGTCCACGAAGTGGCAGCGGCCGCCGTAGAACTCGATGAGGTCGATCTTCTCCTGGCTGGTCGACCGCGGCACGACCGTCACGAACGGCAGGCCCAGCATCCGCGCGAAGTACGCCTCGGACACGGCCGTCGATCCGCTCGAGGCCTCGACGAGCGTCGTGCCCTCGTGGATGCGGCCGTTCACGAGGCCGTACAGGATCAGCGAGCGCGCGAGGCGGTGCTTCAGGGATCCGGTCGGATGCACCGACTCGTCCTTGAGGTACAGGTCGACGCCCCACTCCGCGGGCAGCGGGAACACGTGCAGGTGCGTGTCGGCGCTGCGATTCGCATCCGCTTCGAGCAGGGCGATGGCGGATCCGGTCCAGTCGGAGGTCATGTCATCGAGGGTAGCCGGGAGGCTCTCCGCTCAAGGAGCGATGTCCGCTCCCGAACGGCCCCGAAGACGACGAGCTCCGCTCCTCGAAACGGCGAGCAGAGGGCGATTCCCTTCGGCGGGCTCGTGCCAGATGCGCCAGGCCCGCGCGCTCGGCCGACCGGGTGATCCCGTCGCGGCCGGGGTACTCCGCATGGCCTGCGGGCAGCACGGCGAGCTCCAGCGCGCCGGCCGACTGCGCCACCGCGTGGGCGATCGCGAACTGTCCCGGCGGCGGCACGTTCGCATCCCAGAGGGCCGCTTCCACCCGCACCGGGATCCGGTTGGCGAGCATCGCCGACGAGGCGTCGAACCAGCGCAGCACCTCGCGGGCCTCGGGGTGCGCGCGCACGTGGCGGCGCATCGCCTCGCCGCTGCCGAGGCAGGGCACCGCGAGCCGCTCGTCGTACTGGCCGAAGCTCGGCACGACGAGCGTCGCCGCGACGTAGCGATCGTCCCACGGCAGCGCCAGCGCGCCGATGCCGCCGCCGAAGCTCTCGCCGACGTAGGCGAGCGGGAGCGGTCCGGTGATCGCGAGCAGCGCGTCCGCGGCGAGCCAGAGGTCGCGGGCGCACAGGCCCAGCACGAAGCGCTCGGGATCCTCGATCCCCGCGATGACGTGCTCGTCCCGCACGGGCGGCGCACCGACGCCGGCGTTGAGCGCGCCCAGGCCGCGCGCGACGGGGAAGATCACCGCCGCGTCGTCCGGCACACGCGCGAAGCCCGGCTCGTCCCGCCCGCCGTAGCCGTGCCCGTGCACGAGCGCGATCTCCGCCGGGACGTCGAGGGGCTGGGCGACCCACGCGCGCAGCCGCGTGCCGTCGGCGCCGGTGTGCTCCACGATCGACAGGCTCCTGCCGTCACGTTCGCCCTGCGCGACGATCACGGGGTCGGCGTCGATGCGGGCGGCGGCCGCGCGCCAGGCCTGCCAGCGGGCTCCGAAGCCGTCCGGCGCGGCGACCGGCGCGACGGCCTGCAGCGCGGGCAGGTCGAAGCCGTAGGTGCCGTCGAGGGGAGCGTCGGGGAACCAGCCGTCGTAGGGGGCGGGGGCGCTCATCGGCGGCTCCGTCCGGACGACGTCGCGGCGGTCTCGCGCCGGGAGCATGCGGTTCGCGCGCGGCCCGGGACCGGCCGGCGAGGTGCGCACGTGGCAGACTGGAGCCTCGATCGGAAGGAGCGCGGGTGCTGGTATCGGAGCGACGTGAGCGCGTCCTCGCGCACGTCCGCGAGCACGGCACCGCGACCATCCCGGAGCTCTCCGGCCTTCTCGGCGTGAGCCCGATGACGATCCGCCGCGACATCGACCTCCTGGCCGACGAGGGCGCCGTGCGCAAGGTGCGCGGAGGCGTCAGGGCGGCCCTCGGCGCCGCATCCGTCCGGGCCCCCGCCGCGTCGGTGTCGCGTGAGCGCCGGGAGGTGGCGGCCCTCGCGGCCGGCCTGGTCGAACCGGGCATGGCCGTCGGCATCTCCGGCGGGGCGATCTCGCTCGCGCTCGCCGAAGCGCTCGCCGCCGTGCCGGAGCTGACGATCGTGACGAACGCGCTGGGCGTCTCGGATCTGTTCGCGCGCCCCGACCGGGCCGACGAGCCGTACACGCAGACCGTCGTGCTCACCGGGGGAGTGCGCACGCCGGCGCAGGCCCTGGTCGGGCCGGTCGCCGTCCGCGCCCTCGAGCAGCTGCACTGCGACATCGTGTTCCTCGACGTGCACGGACTCGACGTGCAGGCCGGGATGACGACCATGAACCTGCTCGAGGCGGAGACGGACCGCGCGTTCATGGCCGCAGGGCGCGAGGTCGTGGTGCTCGCCGATCATCGGCGCTGGGGTCTCGTCGGCCTCACGACGATCGCGGACCTCAGCGACATCGACCGTCTCGTGATCGACGCGGGGCTGGATCAGACCGCCAGGGAGCAGCTCGGCGCGCACGTCGGCGAGCTGCTCATCGCGGGCGACCACGTGAGCTGAGCGGGCGGATCTCATCGCCGCGCGCCGCCCCGGCGCGCGGGAGCCGCGTCGTCGGCCGCGGCGGAGACGGTGCTCGCGCGTTCGATCAGACGGATCCCGACGGTGACGTGTCGCACGGGGAGGTCGGCGCCCGGCGGGGCGGTGAGCTGACGCTCCAGCTCCGTGAAGGCGGCGTCGACGAGCTGCTCGTGATCGGGCGCGACGGTCGTGAGAGCGGGGATCGCGAAGCGCGCGGCGCGGATGTCGTCGATCCCGGTGACCGCGACGTCGGCGGGCACGGCGCGCCCCGCGGCATGCAGGGCGACGAGCGCGCCGAGCGCGATCGAGTCGTTGGCGCACACGATGCCGTCCAGGTCGGGGAGCGCCGCGAGCATCTCCGCGGTGGCGCGCTCACCCTCCTCGGCGGTGAACGCCGCGACCTGGGCGACGGCGGCGGGATCCGCGGGGAGGGCGGCGTGCGCGAGCGCCTCGACGTAGCCGGCATGACGGCGGTCGGCCGCATCGGACGGACGGGCGTCGCGGCGTCCGATGAAGGCGATCCGGCGGCGGCCGTCGGAGAGCAGGTGCTCGGTCGCGAGACGGGCGGCCGCGCGGTTGTCGATCGTGATGTGCGTGAACGGGCTCGTCTGGATGTGCTCCCCGAGCAGCACGAGGGGGCCGGGCGAGGTGCGCCGGGTGAGATCGCTGACCGTGAGCGAGCGCGGGATGTGGATCAGGCCGTCGATGGGGGGGAGTCCCACGCCGTCGGCGACCGCGATCTCGCGACCGTGATCGCCCTCGGTCTGCACGATGAGCACCGCGAGCCCCCGCTCGTCCGCGCGGCGCACGAGCAGGGAGGTCAGCTCGGCGAAGTACGGCTCTTCGAGGTTGGGCACCGCGAGCGCGATCAGGCCCGTGCGCGGCGCGCGGATGACGGGCACGGAGCGCTGCGCCTCGGGTCGATGCGGATCGGAGGAGCGCATCACGGACCTCCCGGTGATCGTGCGACGGACCGGGCGTGCTCGACCGGTGCCCCTCACGTTAGCGCCGTCGGTCACGACTGCACCCGGAAGGCCACCACGCGCGCCTCGGGCGCGCCGTTCGTCGCGGTGATGACGAGGCGGGCCGCGGAGAACGGCCCGGCCTCGGCGGGCACGGGATGCACGCGGAGGCGATGTCGGTTCGCGGTCTCGTCGGCGACGACCGTCCAGTCGTCGGATCCGGCCCGCTGCACCTCCAGGCGGTAGTCGCGCACCAGCTGCGGGAGGATCTCGTCGGGGCTGCGGTGGTGGTGCAGCGTGTTCAGCTCGAGGTCGAGGTCGTCGTCGAAGACGAGGCGCATCTCGCGGGCGGCGACCGGCTGCGGCCAGTCCAGCCGCAGCCAGGCCGGCCCGTCGGCGAGGGGAGCGGAGGCCCACATGTTCGGGCCGCCGAAGGGCCGGTTGAAGCCGGACACCGCGCGCTGAGGGGCCAGCGCGTCGCTCTCCGGTTCGGCACGGAACACGACGGCGCGGCCGCGCAGCGGCTTGGTCGGCCACTGCACGAGCAGCTCGTCCTGGCTGATCTGCACGTTCTGGTCGTCGTTGTCGGCGCGGTGCACCAGGGTGAGCACGCCCGGTGCGAGGGGCACTCCCTTCTCCGTGAGGTGCACGCGGACGGCCGGGTTCGCCCGCAGCACGACGACGGCGTTCTCGGGCGCCTCCGGCGCGAACGCCGCATCCGCCCGGATCCAGGCCGGCGCCCCGCCGGGCACCCGCACGGTCGTGCGGTGCTCGAGCCGCGCGGGGATCACGTTCTGCCGGCGACCGGTGGAATGCACCTCGACCGTGAGCTCCGTGTCCTCGTCCGCCGACAGCAGCAGGTGCACGGCGTCCAGGCGCGGGTGCACCGGCACCACGAGTCCGAGATCGTCGACGAGCGCGTGCGCCTCGGGATCCGGCGCCTCGGCGCCGACGACGGAGCGGGTCGACGATGCCGTGACGGTCGCGGTGCGTGCGAGGTCGTCCGGATCCTCGTTCTCCACGCCGATCAGGGAGGCGTCGGCCCGCAGCAGCAGCTGCCGCAGCTCTGAGCGACGGGTCGCGTGCAGCTCGCGCGGCGTGACCTCGTGCTCGACGCACATCGCGGCGGCGGCGCCGGCGGCCTCGCCCATCGCCGCGCACGTCGCCATCACTCGCGCGGCGCCGAACGCGATGTGCGTCGCCGAGACGTTGCGTCCCGCCATGAGCAGGTTCTCGACGTTCACCGAGTACAGGGAGCGGAACGGGATCTCGAACACGCCCTCGCTGAAGCGCTGCAGCGCCCCGGCGCCGGTGGCGTACATCCCGTCGGCGGGGTGCAGGTCGATCGACCAGCCGCCGAAGGCCACCCCGTCGTCGAACGACGTCTGCGCGAGCACGTCGTTCTGCGTGAGCGTGTGGTCGCCGATGAAGCGGCGGTACTCCCGCTTGCCGGGCAGGTTCCCGATCCACTCCAGCGTGAGGGTGTCGGCGTCGAACTCGCCGGAGTTCTTGATGTGGTCCCAGATGCCCAGGATCACCGAGCGCAGCTCGTCGCGGATCCGCTCGTTGTCGTGGACGATGTCGAGGCGGCCGCCCCACTCGATCCACCAGTAGTGCGCGCCGCTGTCGCCGGAGCGGATGATGCGCGAGGACGGGATGGGCGTCGTCGTGATGTCCTTCGCGCTCTCCGGGGCGACGTACTTCACGGGGTGCCCCGCGTCCTTCGTGTAGAAGAGCAGGGTCGAGCCGAGGAACTCGCGCTCGGGCTCCTCGGGAGCCCAGTCCTCGCCGAACTCGTCACGGCCCTCCTTGCCGAGGCGGTGCCGTGCGCCGACGAGCGCGCCGACGAGGCCGTCGCCGGTGCAGTCGAGGAAGAAGGGAGCGCGGAAGGTCGTGCGGATCTCGGATCCGAGGGTCCATCCGGTCACCGAGCGCACACGGCGGGCGTCGTCGGGTCCCTCGGCGCTCGCATCGACGACCTCGGTGTTGAGGAAGAGCGCGATGTTCGGCTCTCGGCGCACCGTGTCCAGCACCACGTCGTCCCAGTAGATCGGGTTGCCGTCGGGGTTGCGGTACTGGTTCTCCCGGTACAGCTCGCCGATGATGCCGGTCTCGCGCGCCCACCGCTGGTTGCCGTGCGCGGTCGCGCCGCACACCCACACCCGCACCTCCGACGACGAGTTGCCGCCGAGCACGGGCCGGTTGTTGATCAGCGCCACACGGCGCCCGAGTCGGGCCGCGGCCACGGCCGCGCTGACGCCGGCGAGGCCTCCTCCGACGACGACGATGTCGGCATCGACGGTCTGCGTGCGCATGGGTTCTGCTCCTGGAGGTTCTGGATTCACATCGGTAGGCATGACGGAGGGACGGGCGGGCGCCGGCGGACGGCGCCCGCCCGAGGATCAGGGCGTGGCGGCGATCGCCTCGACCTCGTAGACGCGCGCCACGTTGGTGGTCGACGCGGACGGCGTCTGGATCACCAGGCGCACCGCGTCGGCGGTCGCCCCGCCGGCGTTCGCGGTGACGGTGGTGGCGGTGTTCCCCGTGAACGATCCGATCGGGGTCCAGCCCGCGGCGGTGCGCACCTCGACGCGGAAGTCCCTGAGCACGGAGAGGGCGGGGTCGCCGACCGAGTAGCCGCTGCGCACCCGGACGAGCTCGAGCGGCTGCGCCTGGGCCCAGGCCACCGTGTAGACGGGGTGCGCGTCGGTCGTCGAGGAGATCCACCGGCTCGCGTCGGTGCAGACGCCGTCGATCGCGCGCTCCGGACCGGTGTCGGCGCGCAGCTGCGACGTGGCGGTCGCCGTTCCCGTGCGGGCGAGGTTCTGACCGCCGGAGTCGCCGCGGATCCCGGCCACGACGTCGGCCACGGTCGCGGTCGATGTCGTGCCGGTGCGCGGCACCCGGCCGTAGGTCAGCGTGCCTTTCTCCGGTGCGGAGAGGTACAGCACGTCGCCGCCGTCGGCCGCCGTGGCGGCGCGCAGGCGCTGCTGCCCGGACACCGGGGCGCCGATCGCCGTCGCCGACCACGCCGAGCCCGTCGAGGAAAGCATCACGACCTGGCTGCGCGCCGTGCCGCAGTCCGGCATCGACAGCACGGCGTAGACGCGGGTCTCGGATCCGGAGCGGGTGGCGTCGACGGCGGCGATGGTGTCGATCCCGCCGCCGAGGGCGTGGGTGTCGATCAGCGTCTGGTCCGTCCAGCCGGTGCCGCTCCACGTCGCCCAGTGCACGTCGAACGCCGTGGAGCCCTGCTCCGCGTAGCGATACGAGACGCCCACGAGTTGTCCGCCGGCGATCGCCATCTTCGCCGTCTGCACCGCGGGCGCGTCCGGGGAGACGGTGTTCACGGTCTCCCCGGGGGCGAAGGTGCGCCAGACCGTCGCGCCCGGATCCGTCGGCCGGACGGGCGCCGTGAGCGCCGTGCCTGCGACGTCGCGGAAGACCTTGGTGGCCGGGTCGTAGACGACGTACGAGCCGAGGTGGCGATAGGGTCCGGCGGGCCACGGCCCCCACTCCCAGAGGATGTGCACGCGTCCGCTGTCGTCGACGGTGAGGTCGTCGGCGTAGAACGAATAGCCCACGGCGGAGGCGATCACCGCCTCGCGCGTCCACGTGCCGGTCGCGGGCGTGTAGTGGTACAGGACGCCGTCTCGTCGGCCCTGGGGGTCCGCTCCCACGCGCACCATGAGCCAGGCGTCGCCGTTCGCGCCGGGCGCGGTCACCGGATAGGAGATCGCGGCGCCCTGGTCGGGCATCTCGGCGCTGACGTCGACGAGCGAGGTCACGTCGCCCGCGACCGTCGAGCGGAAGTAGTGCCACGGCTCGTGGTGCATCGAGACGAACGCATGGATCTGACCGGATCCGTCCACGACGATCGAGGGCTGGTTGTGCCCGTTGTCGTCGAGGAAGTCCGCGCAGGCCCCCGCGGACGTGCGCAGGCATCCGGTCGTCCAGGCGCCGTCGGCGGCGCGCGCCGCCAGGTGCACCTGGTGCCGGCCGGTGTTGGCGGTCACGTTGTACGCGAAGTACGTGGTGCCGCCGACCACGGCAAGCGGGTTCCACCAGCCGGACTGGTTCGAGGCGTCGACGGTGACCGGCACGGTCTCCAGGGACGGGGAGGCCGGATCCGCGCCCGCGGCGGGAGCGGCGAGCACGGAGAGCGTCACAGCGGCTGCGGCCGCGACGCCCGCCCAGGTGCGAGGAGTCATCGGGGGCCTCAGCCGATCAGCTTCTGAGCGGCCTCGCCGGCCTGCGACATGGCGTCCTGGGGGCTCTGCTGGCCCACGAGCACCGCCTGCACGCGCTCGGCGACGACGGTCTCGATCTGCGCGTACTGCGGATACACCCAGAACGGGTTGGTCGTGGCGGTCTTGGTGATCCGCTCGGCGAACCGCTTGCCGAAGGCGTCGGCGGCGACCTCGGAGGAGGACTGCGCCTCGTTGGTGACCGGCGGCAGACCGCGCAGCTTGTAGTCGCCGAGCACGGCGTCGAGGTCGCTCGTGGACCACTGGCCGAAGTCGGCGGCGGTGCGGGTGCCCTTGTCGTCTCCGACGACCACGATCGCTCCGCCCCAGACCAGAGCCCGCGGCGTGTCGCCCTTCTTCAGCACCGGGCGCGACTGCGGGACCAGCTTGCTCGCGAGATCCTTGTCCGGGGAGTCCTTGGTGACCGCGCCGCGGCCGACCGGCGCATCGTCGTAGATCGCCGTGCGGCCCTGCGAGAACAGGGAACGCGCGTCGAAGCGGTCGACGTCGGCGGCGATCAGGCCCTGGTCGTACAGGGACTTGTACCAGGTGACGGCCTCGACGCTCTCGTCGTCGCCGATCGCGACCTTGCCGTCCTTCACCAGCGGGCTGCCGAAGGTCTGCATCCAGATGAGGATGTCCTTCAGCTGCGCGGCCTTGGTCGAGGCGGCATAGGGGATCAGCCCGTTGCCGAGCGCCTTGAGCTTCTTGAGCGCCTTCTCGTAGTCGTCGACCGTCACGGGGAACTCGTCGACGCCGGCCTTCGCCAGCAGCTCCGAGTTGGTGACGAGGCCGATCGCGCCGATCGTCCACGGGAAGCCGTACTGCACGCCGTCGAACTGCGCCGCCTTGAGCGCCGCGGCCGTGTAGCCGCGATCCTTCGTGAGCCCGGACACGTCCTGCAGCTTGCCGAGGGCCGCCAGCGACGCCAGCCAGGCCACGTCGACGTGTGCGGCGCCGGTGAACTGGCCGCCGCGCACCTGCAGCATGAGCTGCTTGAAGTACTCGTTGTACGGGAACGAGACCTCGGCGATGTCGACCTTCTGCGTGCTCTTGTAGCCGTCCAGCAGGGCCTTGATGGCCGGCGCAGCGGCCTCCTCGGTGAGCGACCAGCTCGCGAAGGAGAAGCCGGCGGGCGTGAAGGATCCGGCAGCGAGACCCGACGGGGTCGCGCTGGGGGCGGCGCCGCCTCCGCTGGGCATGCAGCCGGCGAGCGCGATGCCGGCGGCGCCGAGCCCGGCGAGGGAGAGCAGCCGGCGGCGGGAGATGGGGGTGGAGGTCATGCGATTCTCTCTTCTTCGAGGGGGTGCGGTCAGCCCTTGACGGCGCCGGCGGTGAGTCCGCCGACGAGGTACCGCTGCAGGGCGATGAAGGCGATGGCGACCGGGAGGGACACCACCAGGGAGGCGGCCATCAGCTCGGGCCACGCGGTCGAGGCCTCTCCGATGAACGTGTTGACGAGGCCCGGCGGCAGGGTCTGCTTGTCGGGGCCGGCGAGGGTGAGGGCGAAGATGAAGTCGTTCCAGCCGCGCACGAACGCGAACAGGCCGGCAGCGACGAGGCCGGGTGCGGCCAGCGGCATCACGATCGAGTGGATGATCCGGAGGCGGGAGGCGCCGTCGACCCTGGCCGCTTCGATGAGCTCGTCCGGGATCGTGTCGAAGAAGCCCTTCAGCATCCACACGCACAGGGGGAGCGTGAAGGTCGTGAACGAGAGCACCAGGGCGGTGTAGGTGTTCAGCAGGCCGTATGCCGAGAACACCGCGTACAGCGTGATCAGCAGCAGGGCCTGGGGGAACATCTGCGACGCCAGGACGAAGTACATGAGGCTGCGGCGGCCCCGGTAGCGGAACTTCGAGAACGCGTAGCCCATGTAGGCCGAGACGATCACGGACAGCACGGCCGTGATCACCGAGACGACGATGCTGTTGCGGAGGTATCCGAACAGCGCCGGATTGGCCGCGAGGGCCGCGTACGCGTCGAACGTGATCTCGCTCGGGAAAAGGCGCGGCGGATAGGAGAACACCTGCGTGCGCGGCGTCAGCGAGGTGGCCAGCAGCCAGTACACCGGCAGCAGCGCGAACCCGCCGAAGATCACGATCGCGATCCAGGCGCTGACCTTCACCGCGCGGCGGTCGCTGCGCAGGCGACGGCGGCGGGGAGCGGGCGGGGTGGTGGTCGTGGTGGCAGGAGCGTGCTGCTCGAGGACGGCGGTCATCGCTTCTCCCCTCTCTCCGAGAAGCGGACGTAGACGACGACGAGGCCGAGCAGCAGGATCATCCAGAGCAGGCCGATCGCTCCGGCATGGCCGAGGTCGAAGCCCGTGAACGCGGTTTCGTACACCGCGGTGGCGAACGTCTGCGTGGCGCCGGCGGGACCGCCGCCGGTGAGCACGTAGATGATGTCGAAGTGCTGGAAGTTCCAGATGAACTCCAGGAGCAGGACGAGTCCGATGATGCCGCGCATCTGCGGCACGGTGATGGAGAAGAACCGGCGCACGGTGCCCGCGCCGTCGATCTCGGCCGCCTCGTGCAGTTCGTGGGGCACGGTCTGCAGGCCGGCGAGGAGCATGACCATCATCCAGGGGAACGACTGCCACGTCTTCGCGACGATGACGGCGATCATGGCGGTCGCGGGGTGCGCGAGCCATGCCTGGGGCTCGTCGATGAGTCCGACGCCCTCGAGCAGGGCGTTCATCACCCCGTAGTTGGCGTTGAAGATCCACATCCACAGGAACGAGACCACGACCCCGGGGATGAGCCACGGGATGAGCATGACGCCGCGGAGCACCTTGGTGCCGCGGATCCTCGTGCTGAGCGCCAGCGCGAGGCCGAAGCCGATCACGAACGGCGCGATCGTGGTCCCGAGCGTGAACACCAGCGTCTGGCCGAGCAGGCGGAAGAAGTCGCCCTGCAGCACGTCGATGATGTTCTGCAGTCCGACGAACTCGCGCCCGGGGGTGACGAGGCTCTGTTTGAAGAACGCCGTGACGAGCGCCGTGATCAGCGGATAGACGACCACGGCGAGGAGCAGGGCGAGCCCGGGCACGGTGAGCAGGAACGCGAACATCCCGTCACTGAGGCGACGAGGCTTCGCGCCTGTTGTTTTCCGTGAAGAGCTGATTGCTTCTGTCATCTTGGGCATCCTTGACCGGGGAAGAGCGGGAGAGCGGGATCGGGGGTTTCCGGCTCGAGTCCTCAGTATTTCCGGCAGGTTGTGTTCACGTCAACACGACCGGATCACGATCAGGTAACGAGCGCAGTTGATGTGAATTGAAAGAATCTGTGACATGCGCTCGTTCACCTCTCTTCCTCGGCTCCTCTTCAATGGATCGATGCTTGATAGTCGATTATCGATTGCGCTAGTGTCCGAAGGGTTGTGAAGACGCCGCCCCGCGGCACCCCTCTCAGACATCGGAGACGCGATGAAGCGTGCACTGACGACACTCGCCCTCGCCGCCCTGCTCGGCACGGCCCTCTCCGCGGGCGCCGCGTCCGCAGCGGCCGCCGCGGACGGCGCCCTCTACATCGCGCCCGGAGGCGACGACGCCGCCTCGGGCGCGATCGATGCGCCCCTGGCCACGCTCGAAGGGGCTCGCGACCGCATCCGCGCGCTCAAGGGGTCAGGATCCCTGCCGGCGGGAGGGACGACCGTCTACCTCCGGCAGGGGACGTATCAGCGGGACGCATCGTTCCAGCTCGGGGCGCAGGACTCGGGCACCGCGGACGCGCCCATCACGTACCGCTCCTACCCGGGTGAGCGGGCGACGCTCTCCGGCGGGCGGACCCTGCCGAAGGACGGGTTCACGGGCGTGACCGACCCGGCGGTGCGCGACCGCATCGTCGAGACCTCGGCGCGCGACAAGGTGCGGCAGATCGACCTGCGCGCCCTGGGGCTCACCGACTACGGCCAGCTCAGCCGTCACGGCTACTGGAAGGCCAACGACGTCAGCACCACGCCGCCGATGGAGCTCTACATCGAGGGGCAGGGGATGACGCTCGCGCGCTGGCCGAACGCCGACGCCGCCAAGCCCACGGTGCAGATGGGCGACATCGTGGATCCCGGCCCCACGCGCAAGGACGCGGACCTGCAGGACCGCGGCGGCACGTTCACCTACGGCTACGACCGGCCGAAGTACTGGACCCAGGCCGGCGACGTGTGGCTCGACGGAATCTTCGGCTACAGCTGGGAGTGGTCGTACAACAGGATCCAGTCCATCGACACGGAGAAGAAGACGATCACGCTCCGCTACGGCGAGATGAGCGGGATCATGAAGAGCTGGTTCCCCGACTTCCACTTCGCGCAGAACCTGCTCGAGGAGCTCGACACGCCGGGCGAGTACTACATCGACCGGGACAAGGGCGTCCTCTACCTGATGCCGAACGCGGCGTTCACGGCCGGTCGCGGCGACATCACGGTGACCACGCTCAAGGACCCGATGCTGCGCACGGACGGCGCCTCCTACGTGACCTTCGACGACCTCGCCCTCGAGTACGGACGCGCCACGGCGGCCGTGATCCTCGGCGGCTCGCACGTGACGGTCTCGCACAGCGACATCCGCAACTTCTCCGACGGCGGCGTGCTCATCAACTCGCCGGGCCGCTACACCTACGACGGCATCCCGGTGAACCGCGGGGGCACGGATCACGCCGTGACGGACAGCAGGCTCACGCACATCGGCGGCATCGGCGTGGTGCTGCAGGGCGGCGACAAGACCACGCTCGCTCCCGGCCGCAACCGCGTGGAGAACTCCGAGATCGCCGACTTCGCGTACTACCACAAGGCCTACAACCCCGGGGTGATGTTCGACGGCGTCGGCAACGTCGCCAAGAACAACAAGATCCACGACGCCCCGCATCCGGGCATCATCGTCTACGGCAACGACCACCTGTTCGAGCGCAACGAGGTGTACGACGTCTGCAAGCAGTTCCACGACCTCGGCGCGATCTACATGAACTCCGGCAAGACGCCTCAGCAGCGCGGTCACGTGTTCCGCGAGAACTACTTCCACGACATCGGGGTGGGGATGGCCGGCGTCGAGGGGATCTACGCCGACAACTTCACCTGGGATCTGGAGATCACGAAGAACGTCTTCGTGAACATGGGCAACTCGGGCATCAAGAGCGGGTCCGCCGACTACATCGAGGCGCGCAACAACGTCTTCATCGACAACCTCGTGCCCTACGACAACTACGAGCAGTGGATGGGCAACCAGGAGGGCAACGTGGTCGACCGCGACTACATGCCCGCGTGGAAGCAGGTGTTCGCCGACAACCACGACTTCGTCGGAACCCCCTACCTGGAGAAGTACCCGGAGCTGGCGCACTTCTTCGAGGACGACCACTACTTCCCCGACCACAGCACCTTCGCGCAGAACGTGGTGTGGAACCCGAACCGCAAGCCGTCGGGCCTGAACGCGCAGGGCGCCAAGGACGGCAAGAACCTGCTGAACTACGAGACCAACCTGGTCGCGACCTCCGACCCCGGCTTCGTGGATGCGGCGCACGGCGACTACCGCCTCAAGCCCGATGCCGCGGTGTTCGCGCAGATCCCCGGGTTCCAGGCGATCGCCTTCGACAAGATCGGCCTGCAGGGCAAGGTCGGCCAGTCCCAGTCGCCCGACCGGGTGGCGCTGGAGGGCATCGCGTTCCCGACCGACGCCGTGCGCGTCGACGTCGGCCACGACGTGCGCGCCGCCGCCGTTCCGCTCCCGTGGAACGCGGCCGACGCGAAGGCGACCTACGTCTCGGCCGATCCCGCCATCGCCACGGTGGCGGCCGACGGCACGATCTCCGGGGCCGCCCCCGGCACGACCACCGTCACCGCGACGGCCGCGTCGAACCCGGCGCTCACCGCCACGGTCGCCGTGACGGTGGACGAGGGCGACGGCGTGCTGCACTTCACCGACTTCGAGTCGGGGTCGAACGGGTGGCCGACCGATCCGAACCGCAAGGTCGTCGACGACGGGACGGGCGATCACGTCTATCGCATCGTGAAGGGCGCGAACGCCGTGCTCCCGCGGGACTTCACCTCCTTCGTCCTCGACCTCGACGTGACCACCCCTGCGGGCGCCGCGCCGGCGGGATCCGGGTTCGTGATCTACGACCGCAACGGCAAGGGCGGCGGGTACGTGCGCTACCGCAACGCCGCCGCCGGCCCGACCTGGACGATCTTCGACGACGCGTGGAAGGTCGTCGCCGAGAAGGTGCTCCCGGCCGATCAGGCCCTGCCCGCGGGCAAGACCTCGCACGTGCGGATGGCGGTGCAGGACGGCCGCATCCGGATCTCGGTGGGCGGGACGCTCGTGCTGGACGGCGCGGATCCGGCGCCGGGTGCCGCCGGCCGGGTCGGCTTCTACGTCGAGGGCTATCCCTCGCTCGACGTCGACGACATCGGGTTCTCGATCTCCGCCGTGCCGGTGACCGGACTGACCGTCGACGCCGCCTCGGTCTCGATGAACGTCGGAGAGCGGCGCAGCGTCGCCGCGAAGATCGCGCCGGAGGATGCGAGCGACCTGCGCGTCGCGTGGACGAGCGCCGATCCGTCGATCGCGACGGTCGACGCGACCGGCCGCATCGCCGCGGTCGGCGCGGGAGCGACCACGATCACGGCCGCGAGCGTGGCGGAGCCGGCGGCGACCGCGGCGGTCGCCGTGACGGTGGCCGACGCGGCCTACCCGACGGTGCGGCTCGATGCGCAGCTCAAGGACGCCGCGAACTGGAGCGCATCCGACGTGATCTCGGTCGGCGACGCCGGCGTGACGATCACCGGCCAGGGCGTGCACGGCTACAAGGCCGAGCGCTTCGGCGACGCACTGCTGCAGTTCGACGCGGACTTCGGCGCCTTCGACGGCGGCTGGTACGGGTTCCAGGTGCGATCGGACCAGACCGGGATCCCGGCGTGGCAGAACTCGAACACCGGCTATCTGTTCCTCGTCAAGCAGGACACGTTCGAGCTGCAGAGCTGGTCTCCCGGGCAGACGATGCTCGACGTGATCCCCAACACGGTCATCGCGCCGAACAGCACGCATCGGATCGAGGTGGGCGCCGTGAAGGAGACGGGCGGCACCCGCGTGGTGCTGCGGGTGGACGGCAAGACCGTGTGGAACACGCTCGATGCGCGGCAGAACCTGCGCATCGGCGCGGACGGGTTCTTCAACGTCTACCACTACGCCAAGACCAACACCCTCGCCGTGCGGCCGACGCCTCCGCCCGCGACGATCACCGGGATCTGCTGGGCGGCCGACGCGGATCCGAAGACCCGCTACGTGGTGGGGGACGCGCTGGACGTGACCGGCATGCTGCTGGGCGTGCGCTGGAGTGACGGCACCCTGACGACCGCGCAGGTCGCGGAGGATATGGTGAGCGGATTCGACAGCAGCAAGGTCCGCCCGCACCAGGTGCTGACGATCGCCTACGAGGGGCAGTCGACCACGCTGGACGTCTCGGTGCGGCCCAAGATCAAGCAAGACGAAGCGGAGGTGCCCCGGTGCGGGTGACGTTCATCGGAGACTCGATCACCGACGCAGGGCGCGACCGCGCGGATCCCGGATCCTTCGGCGACGGCTACGTGTCGCTGCTGGCGCCGGGCCTGATCGCGGAGGGCGCGATCGTGCGCAATCTCGGCGTCGCGGGAGACCGGGTGGCGGACCTCGAGGCGCGCTGGAGCGTCGATCTTCTGCCGACCAGGCCGGAGCTGCTGACCGTGTACGTCGGGATCAACGAGGTCTGGCGGCGGTTCGACAGCGACGATCCGACGCCCACAGGGGTGTTCGAGCAGACGTACCGAGGGCTGCTGGAACGCGCGGTGCAGACCTGCGCGCCGAGGCTCGTCCTCATGGAGCCGTACCTGCTCCCGGTGCGCCCGGAGCAGCGGGCCTGGCTCGACGAGCTCGCGGACAAGCGCGCGGCCGTGGCCCGCCTCGCCGCGGAGTTCGACGCGCTGCGGGTGCCGCTGCACGACGTGCTCGCCCAGGCGGCCGAGGGGCGGGATCCGGCCGGGCTCGCGCCCGACGGCGTGCACCCGACACCCGCCGGATCCCGGCTCATCGCGGGCGCGTGGACGTCCGCGGTGCGTCATTAGCGATAGTCGATAATGGACCTAGAATGAGCACTATGACGGACGCGCTGGCCTCGACGACCCTGCAGCGAGGGCTGCTGTCGGATCAGATCTACTCGATGATCAAGGGCATGATCAAGGACTCCTCGCTCGCGCCGGGCGAGCAGCTGGTCGAGTCGCAGCTGGCGCGCCAGCTGCAGGTGAGCCAGGCGCCCGTGCGCGACGCGCTCAAGCGGCTCACGCACGAGGGGCTGGTGTCGCAGGTGCGGCACCTGGGCAGCTTCGTCGCGAGCTATTCGCCGGAGGAGGCGGCGCAGGCCAAGACCGCCCGCGTCGAGCTCGAGGCGCTCGCGGGCCGGCTGGCCTGCGGGGCGCTCGACGAGGAGCGCCGCAGCGCGCTCTCCACCCTGATCGCCCAGATGCACGAGGCCGCGGAGGCCGCCGATCTGTCGCGGTTCCGCGAGCTCGACTTCGCCTTCCATCGCGCCGTGATCGAGGCGAGCGGCAACGTGTACCTGCCCCGGATGTGGGATCTGCTCGAGCCGAGCCTGCGCGTGATGCATGTGCTGGGAGATCCGGCCTTCACCGGCGACTGGCACGAGGTCGCCGACTGGCACAAGGGGCTGCTGGACGTGCTCGACGGCGGCGACGCCGAGGCGGCTTCGGCCCTCTTCCGCGCGCACGCGGCGGGCACGCTGCTCAACGACTGAGTCTCCGCGCCGCGGGGTCGGCGCTCAGAGCCGGTAGAGCCGTTCGGCGGTGCCCGCCCAGAGCGCCTCGGCGTCTGCGGCGGACAGTGCGGGGAGCGCATCGGCGATCCGTGCCGCGACCGCCTCGTAGGGCGTGTGCCGCGCCGAGATCGGCCAGTCGCTGCCGTGCAGCAGGCGACCGGCGCCGAACGCGTCGAGCGCCGCGCCGAGGATGCGGCGCAGCTCCGCCGCCGAGCGCGAGGGGTGCACGACGCCGGAGGTCTTCGCGTGCAGGTTCGGCGCGGCGGCGGCCGTGACGAGATCGCGGATCCACCCCGCATCCGGCACGGACGCGCCCAGCCCCAGATGGCACAGGACGAACGTCGTGGCGGGGTGGCGGCGGGCGAGGGCGGCGGCTCCCGACAGTTGCTCGGGGCGCAGCAGCAGCTCCACGACGAGTCCCGCCTCCCCGGCCGCGGCGGCGAGGCCGTCCAGGCCCTCGACATCGGACAGGTCGGGGGCGAACTGCGGCACGGCGGCCCGGATCCCCGTCGTCGACGGACCCGACGCGGTCGCGGTGCGCCCGAGCGGGGCGCCGGGGGAGGGGGCGTACTGCAGCACCGCGCGCCGCACCAGCGGATCCCGCTCCGCGACATCGGCGAGCCATTCGGCCTCGGCCACCGAGTCCGCCGCCTGCACTGCGATCGCGGCGCCTGCGCCCGTCGCGCGCAGCAGCGCGCCGAGGTCCTCGGGCAGGGCGCGGCGGGGGAGCCCCAGCTCCTCGCGGAACCACGGGAGCGGCAGGGCGTCGACGTCCCACAGGTGCACGTGCGCGTCGACGATCCGCATCAGGAGACGGCCGTCCCCGGGGCGGCGATGCGATCGAGCTCGGACCACAGCGCGTCCGGGATCCGCACGTCGTGGCCGTGCACGAACGCGGCCACCTCGGTGGGGGTGCGCGCGCCGATGACCACGCCCTCGGCGCCGTGCCGCAGCGGGAAGCGCGCCGCCGCGGTCGCGAGCTCGACGCCGTGGGCGCGACACGCGTCCTGGAGCGCCAGCGCACGGGCGACGAGCTCCGGGGGTGCGGGCTTGTACTCGTAGTACGGCGCGGTCTGCGGCGCGACCAGGATCCCGGTGTTGTAGACGCCGGCCGCGATCACGCCGATGCCGCGCGACGCGGTGAGGGGCAGGAGCTCGTCCTCGGCGGTGCGGTCGAGGAGAGTGAGCCGCCCGGCCTCCATGATCACGTCGACCGGGGCCTCGGCGGCGAACCGGATCAGCGGGGCGAGTCTGCCCATGCCCACACCGATCGCGCGCACCACGCCCTGGTCCCGCAGCTCGACGAGCGCGGTCATGGCTCCGGCCAGGCCCGCGTCGACGTCGAGCGGGTCGTGCAGGTGCAGCAGATCGATCCGGTCGGTGCGCAGCCGCGCGAGGCTCGCCTCGAGGCTGCGGAGCACGCCGTCGCGGCTGAGGTCGGCGACGGTGTCGTGCCCGG
This sequence comes from Microbacterium azadirachtae, assembly GCF_000956545.1. Classification (GTDB taxonomy): domain Bacteria; phylum Actinomycetota; class Actinomycetes; order Actinomycetales; family Microbacteriaceae; genus Microbacterium; species Microbacterium azadirachtae. The sequence goes on along the minus strand of NZ_JYIT01000079.1, from coordinate 51,904 downwards.
ATGCGGATCCGGCGACCGGATCCCCGGCGGCGTCGACGATCCGCCGTCCCACCTTGGTCGCGATCACGTAGTCGTCCCGCGGCACGCCCTGGAGGGCGAGCCCGAGCCGGCGCTCGCTCTCACCGGCGCCGTAGTGCGGGGCCGTGTCGAAGAAGCGGACCCCGTCGTCCAGCGCCGCGCGCACCGTGGCGACGGCGTCGTCGTCGGCGACCGGCGTGTAGAGGTTGCCGATGGGCGCGCAGCCGAGGCCGAGGTCGTCGCGCAGGGCGACGTCGCCGACCGGCCCCGGACTCAGCGGACGGAGCTCTGCACGGAACGCCATGCCTCGTACTCCTCGCGGGTGTCGGGGGTGAGGGGGTAGTAGTCGCTCAGGCGGGCGCCGTCGTCGAGGCGCGCGCGGCTGAACACCTCCCACTCCTCGTGGTCGCGGGCCGAGTCGATCACCTGGCGCGCCATCGCCTGCGGCACGACCACCGGGCCGTCGTCGTCGGCGACGACGAGGTCGCCCGGCATGCACAGGGCGCCGCCCACGGCCACCGGCACGTCATACGCCCAGGGCACCAGCTCGGACTGCGACGCGTAGTGCGGCGTCGTGCCCGTGGACCACACCGGGATGCCGAGCTCGCGGATCCTGCCGGCGTCGCGGATCCGTCCGTCGACGACGATCCCCGCGCCGCCCTTGCGCGCGAAGTAGCGCGCGAGGATGTCGCCGATGCACCCGGAGAAGCGGCTGCCGTACGCCTGGATCACGAGCACGTCGCCCGGCTGCACGGCCTCGAGCACGTGCCAGAGCGCGGTGTGCCGCTCGGCGTACTCCTGGCCCTGCCCGGAGGCCATGTCCTCGCGCTGCGGCATGAACTGCAGGGTGAGCGCGGATCCGACCACACGGCTGCCGGCGGCGAGGGGCTCCGGCCCGTCGACGTAGCTGTGCCGGATCCCGAGACCGTGCAGCTTGGCGCACGCGGTGGCAGAGGAGAGGCCGCCGAAGTCCTCCACGAGCTCCCGTGGCGGACGGGCGTAGGCCGCGCCGCGCACGGGCAGGGCGAAGTCGGGGCGGATCAGGTCGGCGCTCATGCGTCTCCTCCGGGGTCGAGGCGGGGCGTTCCTGCCCCGCGGGCGATGATCAGGTCGAGGTCGGCGACGTGCGCCGGCGGCAGGGTGACGACGAGGTCGTCGTCACAGCCCCACGTGACGGTCCGCATCGGCTTCTGCGCCGCGCGGTACGAGCCGGACGCGCCGGGGAAGGACCCAGGGGTCTCGACGGTCGCGCTGACCCGGACGATCCGGTCGGCGCCGAAGCGACCGCCGCGGACCCGCACGGTGCGGGACCGCACCACGGACGTGTTGACCAGGCGCAGCCCGACGCCCGCGTCGTCGATGCGGTGCACCAGTGCGGCCACGTCGCGGGGGAGCCCGGGGCGTCCGAGGTCGACGTCCTCGTAGCGGAGCGCGGTGAAGGGGAGGCCGCCGTTGTAGAGCATCTGCGGAGCGCCGCCGACGAGCTGCGTGAGCACCTCCGTGACCACGGGGTTGACCCGCTGCCAGAAATGCAGGTGCGCGGCGTCGGGATCGGCGTCGTCGCCGAGCATCATCGCCACCCGGCGCGACACCTGGCCCAGCGCCATCTCCAGGGCGCGCTCCGGGTAGTCGGGCAGCTCTCCGTCCAGGAACGCGATCCAGCCGGCCTCGTGCCCCGCCTCCTCCTTGTCGCGGAACGGCGCCACGAGGTCGGTCCCCTCGGGAAGCCCCGCGCGGGCGCGGTCGAGCAGCGCGCGATCGGCCGGCGTGCGGCTCCACCACCACAGCCACACCGGCACATCGAGCTGCAGCGGGCCGAAGTCGAACCAGCCCTCGATGCCGTGACGGTAGGGCACGAGCAGGCCGGGGCGCGACGCGGCATCGCCCAGGCGGGCGCGCCAGCCGCCGCGCAGACTGTAGACGGAGTCCTCCACGGATCCGGGGATCGCGTGCGCCAGCACCGTGTCGAGCGCGGATCGCACCAGGTCGAGGGCGTCGTCCCGGCCGCTCACGAGGGAGTGGTTGATCGCGCCGATGAGGGCGCTCATGGCCACCGAGTGGAAGCCGTGCGGCCAGGCCCAGCCGTAGTGACCGCCCCACCAGCGGCCGTCCTGCAGGGCCCCGACGGTCCCGTCGGGGCCGACGTTGTCGGGCACGAGGCCGTCGTTCGCCGCCGCGCGCGCAACCCACCCCTCGACATAGCGGCGGATCCAGGCCGCGGATCCCTCGTCCCCGTCGTCGAGCCAGCGCAGCACAGGCAGCGAGGTCGCGGCGAGGTTCACGGGGACGTCGCCGGCGGCGCGGCGCTGCATCTCGTCCGCCATGCGCTGCGCGTTGCCGGGGTCGGCCAGATCGTCCCATTCCGCGATCCCGTCGAGCCCCTGGATCGGCAGCCCGTACGGGCGCATCTCCGCGCGCTCGGCGGAGTAGGGGCGCACCCGCCCGGCGAGCGGGGATCCCTCCGGCTGCGGATCCTCCAGGCCTGCGCGGGCGCCGAGCGCGCCGTTGTGCGGGGCGCGGATGATGTTGTGCTCGGCGTCGTAGTTGCCGCGCGCGGGATCGGTGAAGAGCGCGGCGAAGCGGCGCGCGCGCTCGGCGAAGACCGCGTCGGAGGGGTCCGCTGCACGGATGCCCGCGAACAGCAGCACCGACTCGCCCTGGTGGAACCAGTCGTAGCCGTTCTCGTACTCGTCGGTGAGCATGCCGGCTTCGGCGAGCTGGGCGGTCACGCCCTCCCAGCAGCGCTTGGCGTCGGCGAGCGCCGCGTCCGCGCCTCCGAGGAGGTAGAACGCGGGCCAGTTGAAGAACGGCTCGTACAGGTCGTCCACGCCGTCGCGGTCCTCGAACTCCGCGACGCCGCGGAGCCGTCCGTCCGGCAGGGTGTACCGCTCGGCGAACAGCCGCCTGGCGTCCTCGACCTCGTCGAACAGGCGGCGCTGCAGCACGGCCCAGGCGGGGATCGCGCGCAGCGGCGAGGTGATCAGATGGGTCATCGTCAGCCCTTCGTGGCTCCGGCGGCGAGGCCGCCGATGATGTGCCTCTGCATGAGGACGAAGAAGACCAGCGCGGGGGCGATGGCGAGCAGCAGGGTCGGGAACACCTGTGTGTAGTCGGTGGAGAACTCCCCGACCGCGGCGTACACGCCGGTCGTCACGGTGTAGATCCCCGAGCTCGGGCCGAGGATGATCTGCGGGCTCACGAAGTCGTTCCACACCCCGATCGAGTTCAGCACCACGATCGTCGCGACGACCGGGCGCATGATCGGGAAGATGCACGTCCAGAAGGCGCGGATGCGTCCGGCGCCGTCGAGCGCCGCGGCCTCGTCGATGTCCCGCGGCACCGACCGCAGGTAGGCGGAGAACAGGAAGATCGTCACCGGGAGGGTGGCCGCCGTCTCGAACAGGATGAATCCGGGGATCGTGTTGATGAGCCCGAGCACGCGCAGCACGAACACCACGGGGATCAGGGTGACCTGACCCGGGATGAACAGGCCGGACACGAACAGCAGCAGCAGTCCCATGTGCCATTTCGAGCGTCCCCGCGCGATCACGTACGCGACCGGGGCCGACAGCAGGATGCAGCACACGTTGACGAGCACGACGAACAGGAGAGTCACGCCGTACGCGGCGATCACGTTGAACTTGCTGCTCGTGATGGCGGCCCAGAGGAATTCGGGGGTGAAGCTCTGCGGGGTGATCAGCAGCGGGTTCTCGATGATCTCCTTCTGCGGCTTGAAGGCGTTGATCACCATCGTGTACAGCGGCACGATCATGACGACCGCGACGGCCGTCAGCACGATCCCGCGCGCGAGACGGGCCAGGAGCGGCGCCCGCGTGCGCCCCGCGGAACGGCGGACGCGGCCGCGGGAGGACGGCGGGCGCACCGCCGGGTTGAGGCTGGTGGCGGTGCTCATCAGTCGTCCACGACCTTCTGCTCGGCTCGGCGGCGGATGAGGGTCACGGCCAGCCCGACCGCCGCCGTGACGATGAGCAGGATGACGGACTGCGCGGCGCCGAGGCCGAGCGCCGAGCGGGCGAACGAGTCCTTGAGGATCTGGTAGACGATGGTCTGCGTCGACCCCGCGGGCCCGCCGTCGGTGAGCGCCAGCACGACGTCGTACGCCTTCAGCAGGCCGACGAGCGTGAGCACGAGGTTCACGGTGAACACGGGGGCGATCAGGGGGAACGTGATGCTGCGGAACTGCTCTCCGCGGCTCGCCCCGTCCACCGTCGCCGCCTCGTAGTACTCCGCGGGCACGGACTTGATGCCGGCGAGGAACAGGATCATGTTGAAGCCGAAGTGCGACCACACGATCGTGAGGATCACGCTCGCCTTGGCGAACGTCGGATCCGTGAGGAACGGCAGAGGTCCGAGGCCGATCGCCCCGAGGACGCCGTTCACCGCGCCTTGCGGGGCCAGCATCGCCGACCAGAGGAACCCGATGATCAGGCCGCTGATCACATAGGGGTAGAAGAAGACGGTGCGCAGCAGCGCGTTCGCGCGACCGGATCCGGAGATCAGCGCCGCGATCGCCAGACCGACCCCGTTGCACAGGATCGTGCCGGCGACCGCGATCACGCCCGTGAACAGGGCCGCCTGCGCGGAGCGCGGGTTGCGGAACGCGTGGATGTAGTTCTCCCAGCCGATGAAGGTGAAGCGCAGGCTGTAGCCGTTCCAGTTCGTGAAGCTCAGCACGCAGGCCAGGATCATCGGGATCACGAACATCGCGATGAACACGGCCACGGCCGGGGCGCTCATGAGGAAGCCGGGGAGAGCGCGCTGCAGGCGGCGCGCCGTGCTCACTCTGCGGGGGCCCCGGGTGGTCGTCCCGGCGCGGGCGGCGCTGCTCCTGCTCTCCTCCTCGGCCGCGGGGTCCCGGGGACGGGCGGCCGCAGCCGTCCCGCCCCCGGAGGAACGCGTGATCGTCACGATCTCATCGCCCCCGGCGTCAGCCCGCGTTCGCGGCGAACCAGTCGTCCATGCTCTTGAGCACGTCGGCCGCCGGGGCGCCGCCCAGCAGCGCCTGGGTCTGGGTGTTGATCTCGCCGGAGTACCCGGTCGGCATGGTGCGCTCGCCGTAGCCGCCGCCGGTCGGGGTGTACGAGGACGCCTTGGTGTCGGACACGATCTTCTGGAGCTCCTCGCCGAGGGGGCTCATCTCGTACGTGTAGCCGTCCCGGTAGTTGCCATCGACCTTGAGCTGCGACGCGACGGCGGCCTTGTCGGTCGTGAGGTACTCGATGAGCTTGGCCGCGGCCTCCTGGTTCTTGCTCGTGTTCAGGATCGAGTAGGGGCTCGCGATGTTCGCGCCCATCGCCGGGGCCTCCGAGGCCTTCTCGGCCGGGGCGCGGAACACGCCGATGTCGGCGGAGTCGGCCGCCTTGGCCTGGGACCCGACGAACCAGCTGCCCATGGGGTAGATCGCGCTCTTGCCGCTGAGGAACGCCTGTTCGGCGTCGGGGTACTTGATGCCCAGGGCCTCCTTGGGGATGTACCCCTTCGACACCCACTCCGCATAGGTTTCGACCGCCGGTCCGTATGCCTTGCTGAACGTGGTCTTGCCCGCGGAGATGTCCTGGTAGAACTTCGGATCCTGCGACACGATCGTGGGCAGCCCGAGTACCTGGAGCGTGTGGCTGGTCATCCAGTCGCCGCCGGTCTGCACGGGCACCTGCCAGCCGGCGGCCTTGATCTTGCCGAGGTCCTCGGTGAGCTCGTCGACCGTCTTCGGAGGGGCGGCGATGCCCGCGTCGCTGAACGCCTTCTTGTTGTAGAAGACGAGGCTCTGCAGCTGCACGCCGATTCCCGCCATGTAGTTCTTCCCGTCGATCGAGTACTGGTCGGCGAGCGGGCCCTTCTTGGCCCAGGCGTACTTCGACAGGTCCACGAGCTCGGGGGCGAGCTCGGCCGTGGGGGCCAGCGACTGCACGACGTCGGGAGCGTCGCCCGAGGCGAGCAGGCGCGGGACCGCAGCCGCGACGCCCTCGGCGCCGGGGTTCTGGATGACGACGTCGATGTCCGGGTTCTTCTTCTCGAACGGCGTGACGAGGGAGTTCCAGTACTCCTCGGTGAGGTTGGGCGTGACGTTGACGAGCACGTGCAGCGTCACCTTCGAGGAGCCGGTGGCGTCGGAGCCCGAGGGCGCGGCGGCGGTGCTGCAGCCGGCGAGGGCGACGGCGGCGAGCGCGGCGAGGCCTGCGGCGGGGATGAGGCGGCCCTTGATCATCGTTGATCCTTCCTGATGCGGGTGGGGGGCATCCGCGACGATACACTAATCGATAATCGTTTGTGAAGCGATCAACGCACATTCAGTAAGCGTTTTCCCGCGGGGTCGACGAAGCAGCGGCACGGAAGCCGTGTGGTGGCCGGCGCACGCCTCGGCCGTCCCGCCGCCGGGCGTCGTGCCGCGGATGCTCCGGATCAGGCCTCGGCGCGACGGGCGCGATAGGCGGCGACGGCGTTGCGGTTGGCGCAGGTCGTCGAGCAGTAGCGCTTCGAGCGGTTGCGCGACAGGTCGAGGGCGATCGCGTCGCAGGTCTCGTCCGCGCACACCGAGATGCGGGATCCCTCCTCCGCGCGGATCACGTCGATGAGTGCCATCGCCGTCTCCACGAGCACGCGCTCGGCGAGGGGGCGGTCGTCGGCCACCGCGTGCAGGTGCCAGTCCATGGCTCCGTGCCGGGTGAGGCGCAGGGCCAGGGAGACCCCCGCGAGCGCCTCGTTCACGGCGACGGCCATCTCGTCGCGCGGCGCGAGCAGAATCGTCCGCAGCTGGGGGCGCAGTGCCCGCAGCGCGTCCACCTCGGGCTGATCGCGGTCGATCCGGCCGGTGTACCCGTATCCGCTGAGGAAGTCCGCCTCGTCGCTCGGCGACAGGAGGGTGTCCGGTTCCTCAGCCGAGTTGACAAGCCAGACCGCGGCCCGCAGCGTCTCCTCGGTGTCATCGGTGAAGATCATGTTGACATCTTACATCCGCCCCGAGTAACGTCACATGTCATGAGCACGGTGGTGAATGACATGCGGACGACGGGCGTGCGCTCCGGGCTCGTGTTCGCCTTCGGTGCGGCGCTCTCCTTCGGGATGAGCGGGGCTTGGGCGCGCGGGCTCATGGACGCCGGCTGGAGCCCCGGGGCCGCCGTGACGGCCCGCATGTGGGTCGCCGCGCTCGTCCTCCTCGTGCCGACCCTGCTCGCCCTCCGCGGGCGATGGGGCGCGGTGCGCAGGAATGCCGGCATGATCGTCGGCTACGGGCTGCTCGCCGTCACCGCGGCGCAGCTGTGCTTCTTCCAGGCCGTCGCCGTCATGGACGTCGGGATCGCCCTGCTCATCGAGTACACGGCGCCGATCGCGGTCGTACTCTGGCTCTGGCTGCGGCGCGGCGAACGCCCAGGCGTGCGCGGCATCATCGGCGCGCTGGTCGCGTTCGTGGGGCTGATCCTCATGCTGGAGATCTTCACCGGCTCCCGCATCGATCCCGTGGGGATCCTGTGGGCGCTCGGTGCGATGGTCGGCGCGGCCACCTACTTCCTGCTGTCCGGACGCGGCGACACCGGGCTCCCGCCCATCGCCCTGGCGGGGCTCGGGCTGCTGATCGGGGCGCTCGGGCTGAGCGTCGCCGGTGTCGCCGGGATCCTGCCGATGACGTGGACGACCCAGGACGTCGCCTATCGCTTCGGCACCCTGCCGTGGTTCGTCCCCGTGCTCGCCGTCGGCGTCGTCGCCACGGCGCTGGCCTACGTGCTCGGCATCGTGTCGACGCGCCGGCTGGGGTCTCGTGTCGCCTCGTTCGTCGCCCTCTCCGAGGTGATCGCGGCGCTGCTGTTCGGCTGGCTGTTCCTGGGCCAGCTGCCGGGGCTGCTGCAGGCCTTCGGCGGCGCGCTCGTGCTGGTCGGAGTGGTGCTCGTGAAGCTCGGCGAGCCCGTGGCGGACGACGTGGATCCGGAAGCGGTGCCGGAGCCGGAGGAGGCGCTGCGCTGACGCACCGCGCCCGCCGCGGCGGTCAGCGGTTCAGCCAGTGCCGCAGCGTGCGGGTGACCCAGGGCAGCACCCAGTAGGTCATGATCGGCGTGAGGACGACCGTCGTCGTGAGCACGCGCAGCCAGATCGGCAGTCCGTTCCAGCCGGGCACCGGGCTCATCAGGTACGTGAAGACGAGGTTCACCGGGAAGAAGCCCAGCCAGATCGACACGGCCTGCTTCCAGCGCGGCGGCGACGGGGCCACCATCACGGTGGTCGCGCCCGTCGAGGTGGGCACCGAGATCGTCTCGGTGGACGGCTCGTCGAACCAGCCCTCGATGCCGGTGCGCCGCTTCGTGCGCTCGCTGCGCACGAAGCCCTCGCCCATCGACAGCCACCACGCCCGCTCGCTCGAGGCCTCCCAGGCGTCGAGCGCCGCCTCGTCCGTGAAGCGGTACAGCATGTGCCAGTGGTGGGAGTCCTCGCCGTCGCGCACCCAGCCGGATCCGAGGAAGCCCGGGTGGGCGCTGGCGAGGTTCACCCCGGTCTGCACCCAGGCGGTGGCCTCGGCGATGCGGGTGGGATCGACCTCGCGGCGGATCGACACGGTGATGGGCGCGGATGACGGCGTACCGGACATGGGTGGGTCCTTCGGGGGAGTGCGTGCTTGTGGCGTCCCCGAGTGTACGCATCCCGTGTTTCCCGGATGTTGCGGATGCCCCGGCGGCGCCTCCGGAGGCGACGCCGGGACACCGCCAGCAGTGTCCGCGGTCAGTGGCCCGCGACGACCGACGCCGCCTGGCGGGCGGCCCCCAGGGCGACGTACTCGCCCGGAGCCGGCACCTCGACCGGCACGCCGAGGATCTCCGGCGCGATCCGGCGCACCGCCTCGGACTGCGCGCCCCCGCCGATGAGCAGGGCGCGCTCGAGGGGGATGCCGAGGTCGCGGAGGGCGTCGAGGCCGGCGCCGAGGCCGCGCAGCATCCCCTCCACGGCGGCACGCGCGAGGTTGGCGCGCGTGGTCGAGGCCAGAGTCATGCCGGTCAGCGATGCGGTCGCGTCGGGGAGGTTCGGGGTGCGCTCGCCCTCGAAGTACGGCAGCAGGGTGAGGCCGCCGGCGCCCGCCGGCGCGTGCAGTGCGAGGTCGCTGAGCTCGTCGTGCCCGACGCCCAGCAGGGCGGCGGTGACGTCGAGCACCCGCGCGGCGTTCAACGTCGCGACGAGCGGCAGGAAGTGCCCGGTCGCGTCGGCGAACCCCGCGACGGTGCCGGACGGGTCGGCGATGGGCGCGCGGCTGATCGCGCACACGGTGCCCGACGTACCGATCGACACGACGACGTCGCCCGGCTCCGCGCCGAGGCCGAGCGCCGCCGCGGCGTTGTCCCCGGCGCCCGGGGCGACGCGCCGGCTGGCCGCGTCCGCGACCGATTCGGCCGGACCCAGCACCCGCGGCAGGACCGCGTCGCGGCCGAGCGCCGCCGTGAGCAGCTCGCGGTCGTAGCCGCCGTCGGCCGGATTCCAGTAGCCGGTGCCGCTGGCGTCGGAGCGGTCGGTGACGAGCTCGTCCAGCACCGGTCCGCGCGCGGAGCCCCCGGCCGGTCCGTAGCCGCGCAGGCGCCAGGTCAGCCAGTCGTGCGGCAGCGCGACGGCGGCCACGCGTGCCGCGTTCTGCGGCTCCGCGTCGCGCAGCCAGCGCAGCTTGGTGATGGTGAACGACGCGACCGGCACGAGACCCGTGCGCGCGGCGAGCGCGGTGGCGCCGAACTCCGCGATGAGCTCCTCCGCGGCGCCGGCCGAGCGGGTGTCGTTCCACAGCAGGGCGTCGCGGATCACGGATCCGGAGTCGTCGAGCACGACCATCCCGTGCTGCTGGCCGCCGACCGACCAGGCGTCGACGTCGTCCATGCCGCCCGCGTCGGCGATCGCGGCGTTCAGCGCGCGCCACCACACCTCGGGGTCGACCGCCGTGCCGTCCGGATGCGCTGCGCGCCCGGTGCGCACGACGGATCCGGACGCGGTGTCGACCACCACGACCTTGCACGACTGCGTGGACGAGTCCACGCCCATCACCAGCGTCATGTCAGCTTCCTTCCGTGGAGTTCGAGGGGTCGAGACCCCTCCCGGGCGCCGAGACCCCCTCTGCGCAGCGCATCTGCGCGGGGGTTTCGGCGCTCGGAGGGGGTCTCGGTGCCCGGGGGAGCGCGGGTGTCAGCGGGCCCCGAGGAGGTGCTCGGTCGCGAGCTGCTGCAGGCGCACGAAGCCGAAGCCCTGGGCGCCGAAGTAGGCGTTCGCGTCGAAGTCCTCGTAGGCGGACGCGTCCGACAGCAGCCCGGTATAGCCCTCGCCCTCGGCCAGCGTCGGCGTGGAGAGCTCGTCGACGCGGGCGGCGGCGAGCGCCTCCTGCACCTCCGGGTCGGCGCGGAAGGCCGCGGCGCGCTCCTTCAGCAGCAGGTAGGTGCGCATGTTCGCGCTCGCCGAGTCCCAGACGCCCGTCTCGTCCTCGGTGCGGGAGGGCTTGTAGTCGAAGTGCCTCGGGCCGTCGTAGGCGGGGACCCCGCCGGGGCCGCCGTTCTCGAGCAGGTCCACGAGCGCGAAGGCGTTGTGCAGATCGCCGTGCCCGAAGACGAGATCCTGGTCGTACTTGATCCCGCGCTGGCCGTTCAGGTCGATGTGGAAGAGCTTGCCGTGGTACAGCGCCTGTGCGATGCCGGCGGCGAAGTTGAGCCCCGCCATCTGCTCGTGGCCGACCTCGGGGTTGAGGCCCACGAGCTCGGGGCGCTCGAGCGAGTCGATGAACGCGAGGGCGTGGCCGAGGGTGGGGAGCAGGATGTCGCCGCGGGGCTCGTTCGGCTTCGGCTCGATCGCGAAGCGGATGTCGTAGCCCTTGTCGGTCACGTAGTCGCCGAGGAGGTTCACGGCCTCGCGGTAGCGCTCCAGCGCGGCGCGGATGTCCTTGGCGGAGTCGTACTCCGCGCCCTCGCGGCCGCCCCACATGACGAACGTCTGGGCGCCCAGCTCGGCACCGAGGTCGAGCTGACGCAGCACCTTGCGCAGCGCGAAGCGGCGCACGGCGCGGTCGTTCGAGGTGAAGCCGCCGTCCTTGAAGACCGGTGCGCTGAACAGGTTGGTGGTCACCATCGGCACCACGAGGCCGGTGTCGGCCAGCGCGCCCTTCAGACGGTCGATCTGCGTCTGGCGCTCCGCCTCGGTGGATCCGAACGCGAACAGGTCGTCGTCGTGGAACGTCAGGCCGTAGGCGCCGAGCTCCGCGAGCTTCTCGACGACGTGGACCACGTCCAGAGCCGGGCGGGTCGGGCCGCCGAACGGGTCGGCGCCGTTGTATCCGACGGTCCAGAGACCGAACGAGAACTTGTCCTCGCGGGTGGGGGTGAGTGACATGGTGAACCGCCTTCAGCGACGTCGGTGAAATGTTGTAGCAGCGAACATATCAGCGAGGTCAGGTCGGCGCAACGTCCCGTGCGCGGGGTCGCGGCGCGCTCCTGGGGTGCAGGAGGGTCAGCGCGGGGTGGCCGTGGAGGCGCGCACGATCAGCTCGGCCGGCAGCCGCACGTGCTCGCGCGGGGCGCCGTCGAGCATCGCCAGCAGCAGGCGCACGGCCTCGGCGCCCATCTCGGTGAGGGGTTGGCGCACGGTCGTCAGCTGCGGGATGTGCGCCGCGGCCTCGGGCACATCGTCGAAGCCCACCACGGACAGATCCTGGGGGACGCTCAGGCCCCGTGCGGCTGCGACGCGGATCATCTCGATCGCGGACTGGTCGTTCGCGGCGAACACCGCGGTCGGCGGCGCGGCCAGATCCAGCAGGGCGTGCGCGCCCCCGGTCGTGCTCGCGGTGCGGTACCCGCCGTCGACGACGAGCGCCGGGTCGAAGGGGATCCCCGCGGTGTCGAGCGCGCGCCGGTAGCCGTCCTCGCGCTGGTGGGCCGACTCCAGATCGGTGCGGCCGCGCAGATGCGCGATGCGGCGGTGCCCCAGGGAGATCAGGTGCGTGGTGGCGGCGTAGGCGCCCTCGGCGTTGTGCACGCTCACCGAGGCCGTGCCGTCCGGCTCCGCCTGCGGGTCGATCGCGACGAGCGGTACGGTCGCGTCGGAGGGCATGGTCGTCGGGGTGACCACGATGGCGCCGTCGATGAGCGTCCCGCCGAGGCGCGACAGCGACCGCCGCTCCCAGCCGAGGTGCTCGCCCGCCGACACGCTCCCGGCATAGGCGAGCACGTCGAACCGGGTGCCCTGCAGCGCGGCCGACACCCCCTGCAGCAGCTGCACGGCGAAGGGCTCGAACTCGGCCACGAGCACGCCGATCACGTCGGTCCTGCGCCGGCGCATGGAGGTGGCGACGAGGGAGCTCTCGTATCCGAGTCGTGCCACGACCTCTTGCACGTGCTCGAGCGTCGTGGGCGAGACGCCGTCGCGACCGTTGATCGCCTTCGAGACGGTCGCGACGGAGACGCCCGCCGCGTGGGCGACGTCGTGAATCGTGATGCGGCGGCTCATGGCTCCAACATACCGAGCGAAAACGTTATCGATATCGTTTGACATGCGCAGGATCCGAGTGTCAGAGTAGGCCGACGGCACATTCGCTGTAGTCGGCAACAAATTGTCGACGCGGTGCTGGAACTCGACGATGAGGAGAAACACAGCATGAAGATCCGCAAGGTGCTGACCGCCGCCGTGGCGCTCGCAGCCGTGGGGGCGATCGCCCTCACCGGCTGCTCCGGAGGTTCCGGCAGCGGCGACGGCGGCGGCAAGCAGACGCTGACGGTGTGGCAGAACTCGACCACCGGCGACGGCAAGAAGTTCTGGACGGACGCGGCCGCCGCGTTCCAGAAGGCCAACCCCGACGTCACCGTGAAGGTCACCTCGATCCAGAACGAGGACATGGACGGCAAGCTGCAGACCGCCGTCAACTCGGGCGACATGCCCGACGTGTTCATGGCGCGCGGCGGCAGCAAGCTCGCCGACGTCGTGGCGGCGGGCAAGGTCAAGGACCTGAGCGACAAGATCGATCCCGACGTCAAGAAGGCGATCGGAGACGCGGCGCTGAGCGCGTTCACCGTCGACGGCAAGCTGTACGGCGTGCCCATGGCGGTGCTGCCGGGAGGCCTCTTCTACAGCAAGGATCTCTTCGCCAAGGCGGGGATCACCGAGACGCCGAAGACCATGGACGACCTCGAGGCGGCCATCGTCAAGCTCAAGGCCGCCGGCATCGCCCCGATCGCGCTGGGGGCGAAGGACGCCTGGCCGGCCGCGCACTGGTACTACTTCTTCGCGGTGCGCGCCTGCGGCAAGGACCTCATCACGAACCTCGCCACCAAGAAGGACTTCAAGGACGGCTGCTGGCTGACCGCGGCGGACAACCTGCAGAAGTTCGCGCAGGTCGAGCCGTTCAACGAGGGATTCCTCACCACCTCGGCCCAGCAGGGCGCGAACTCCTCCGCCGGTCTGGTCGCCAACCACAAAGCGGCGATGGAGCTCATGGGCGCCTGGGATCCGGGTGTGATCGCGAGCCTGACCCCGGATCAGAAGCCGCTGGCCGACCTCGACTGGTTCCCGTTCCCCGAGGTCTCCGGGGGCAAGGGCGAGCCCGGCGCGATGATGGGCGGCGTCGACGGGTACTCCTGCTCCGACAAGTCTCCGTCGTCCTGCGAGAAGTTCCTCGACTTCGTCGCGTCGAAGGCGCAGCAGGAGAATTACGCCCACGCGTTCCAGACCATCCCGGCCAACCAGGACGCCAAGGGCGCCGTCGACAACGCCTCGCTGAAGCCCCTGATGGAGGCCTACGCCAACGCGCCCTACGTGGCGCTCTGGCTCGACACGGCGCTCGGGCAGAACGTGGGCAACGCGCTGAACACGGGCGTCGTCGAGATGCTCGCCGGCCAGGGCGACCCGAAGACGCTCATCCAGAAGATCACCGACGCTGCGGCGAGGGGCTGAGCGAGAGCGATGACCGGCACCCAGGTGATGGCCGGGGCCGTGCCTGAGAGCAGCCGCCGCACCGGGACCGGGGCCTCCCCGGCCCCGGTGCGGCGAGCACGCGCCGACTGGCGCAAGCGCGGTGAGATCGCGCTGCTCTCGGGACCCGCCCTGCTGATGTTCGTCGGATTCGTCATCCTCCCCGTGGGGATGGCGTCCGTCTACGGCTTCTTCAAGTGGAACGGTTTCGGCTGGCCGACGCAGTTCGTCGGCCTCGACAACTACGTCCACATGTGGCAGGACCACACGTTCCGCGATGCAGTCGTGCACAATTTCGCGATCGTCGTGCTCTCGCTCGTGCTGCAGGGGCCGATCGCGATCCTGTTCGCCCTGCTGCTGAACCAGAAGTTCCGCGGGCGGTCGCTGATCCGCGTGCTGATCTTCGTGCCGTACGTGATCTCCGAGGTCATCGTCGGCACGGGCTGGAACCTGATGATGCAGGACACGGGAGCGCTCAACTCGCTGCTCGGCAAGCTCGGGCTCGGCTTCCTGCAGCACTCGTGGCTCGCGGATCCGAAGCTCGCGCTGTGGACGCTGATGATCATCATCACGTGGAAGTACATCGGCTTCGCGGTCATCCTCATGCTCGCGGGGATGCAGTCCATCCCGGAGGAGCTCTTCGAGGCGGCGGCGATCGACGGCGCCGGGTTCTGGAAGATCCAGTGGAACATCACGGTGCCGCTGCTGGGGCCGACGATCCGGATCTGGGCATTCCTGTCGATCATCGGCGCCCTGCAGCTGTTCGACCTCGTCAACATCATCTGGGGTCAGTACATCTCCGCCACGGCCGGCACCTCGACGATGGCGACCTACATGTACCAGAACGGGCATCTGGCCGGCAGCTACGGCTTCGGCAACGCGGTGGCCGTGATGCTCTTCCTTATCACGCTCGTCGTCGCCCTGATCTACCAGCGCTTCGTGCTGCGGCGCGACACCGACGGCGCCCTGACCGGCGACAGCGGAAAGGCCCGACGATGACCACCGACACCCTCCGCACCACGGCGATCGTGCAGCCGCGCGGCCGCCGCGGCGAACGCCGTTCCGAGAAGGCCCCGTGGGGGAGCCCCGGGCTGTACCTGATCGCGATCGTGCTCGTGACGATCTGCATCACGCCGGTGCTCTACATCATCATCGGCGGGTTCCGCACGAACTCGCAGATCACGAAGGACCCGTCCGGCTTCCCGGCGCCCTGGCAGTTCGCCAACTACTCCGACGTGCTCGCGGGATCCGAGTTCTGGACCGCCCTGCTCAACTCGACGATCGTGGCGATCGGCACGACCCTCGGCGCGGTGCTGCTCGGCGTGATGGCGGCGTACGTGCTCGCGCGGTACGAGTACGCCGCCAAGCCGGTGATGTACTCGCTGTTCGCCGCGGGGCTGATGTTCCCCGTCACCGTCGCGATCACGCCGCTGTACCTGCTGATCCGCAACCTCGGACTGGTGAACAGCCTGGCCGGGATCATCGTGCCCCAGATCGCGTTCGCGCTGCCCGGCACGATCATCATCCTCGTGCCGTTCCTGAAGGCGATCCCGAAGGAGCTCGAGGAGGCGGCGGCGATCGACGGGGCCTCCCGTCTCGGCTTCTTCTGGCGGATGGTGATCCCGCTCAGCCTGCCCGGCGTCGTGACGGTCGGCATCCTCGCGTTCGTCGGATCCTGGAACGGCTACATGCTGCCGCTGTTCATCCTCAACGATCCGAACCTGTTCACCCTGCCGCTGGGCGTGCAGAACTTCTCCTCGCAGTACTCGGTCGACACCGCCCGGGTGCTCGCCTACACCTCGCTGTCGATGCTGCCCGCGCTCATCTTCTTCAGCCTCTTCGAACGCCGCATCGTGGGCGGCCTGACCGGCGCGGTGAAGGGCTGAGCATGACTTCGGACACGTCCCTGGAGACCGTCGCCGCGACGGAGGAGATCCCGGCCTTCCCGATCGCCTCCCCCCGAGTGGGGGAGCTGCTCGCAGAGATGACGCTCGAGGAGAAGGCCGCGCAGCTCGTCGGATACTGGCTCGATCAGGGCGGAGAGGTCGTGGCGCCCCTGCAGCACGAGATGGCGGCCGCGGGACGCCACGACACGCTCGCCGAGATCACCCGCGAGGGCATCGGCCACTTCACGCGCGTCTACGGCACCCGGCCCGTCGAGCCTGCGCAGCGCGCCGCGTGGCTCTGGGAGGAGCAGCGCCGGCTGAAGCGCGAGACGCGACTCGGGATCCCGGCTCTCGTGCACGAGGAGTGCCTGACCGGGCTCGCCGCATGGAAGGCCGCGACCTTCCCGACGCCGCTGGCGTGGGGCGCCTCGTTCGACCCGGAGCTCGTCGCCGAGATGGGTGCGCTCATCGGGGAGTCGATGCGCACGCTCGGCATCCACCAGGGGCTCGCCCCGGTGCTCGACGTGGTGCGCGACCCCCGCTGGGGGCGCGTGGACGAGTGCATCGGCGAGGACCCCTACCTCGTGGGCACGGTGGGGACGGCGTACGTCCAGGGCCTGCAGTCCGCCGGGGTGCACGCCACGCTCAAGCACTTCCTCGGGTACTCGGGCTCCCGCGCCGGGCGCAACCACGCCCCGGTGTCGGCGGGGCCGCGCGAGGTGGCCGACGTCTTCCTGCCGCCGTTCGAGATGGCGATCCGGGACGGCGGCGTCCGCAGCGTCATGAACAGCTACGCCGAGATCGACGGTGTGCCGGTCGCGTCGGATCCGGCCCTGCTGACGGGGCTCCTCCGGCAGCGTCTGGGCTTCGACGGCGTCGTGGTGGCCGACTACTTCGCCATCGCGTTCCTGGAGGTCATGCACGCGATCGCCGCCGACCGGGGCGCGGCCGCCGAGCTCGCGCTGCGGGCCGGGATCGACGTGGAGCTGCCCTCCGGCGACGCGTATCTGGAGCCGCTGGTGGGCCGGGTGCGCAGCGGTGCGCTCGACGAGGCGTACCTCGACCGCGCCGTCATCCGGGTGCTCGCCCAGAAGGAGCAGCTCGGACTCCTCGAGCCCGGCGTCTTCGAGGACGACGCCCCGGTCGCGGTCGACCTCGACACCCCGCGGCACCGCTCCGTCGCGCGGCGGCTGGCCGCGGAATCCCTCGTGCTGCTGTCGAACGACGGCGTCCTGCCGCTGGCCGCGACAGCGGGGCGCATCGCGCTCATCGGCCCCAACGCCGACCGCACGGAGGCGCTGCAGGGCTGCTACTCGTTCGCGAACCACGTGCTCGCGCACCACCCCGATCACGAGCTGGGGATCGAGATGCCCACCGTGCGCGAGGCGCTGGCCGCCGCTCTCCCGGGGGCAGAGGTCGTGCACGTGCGCGGATCCGAGGTCGACGGCGACGACCGCGCCGGATTCGCCGACGCCGAGCGCGCCGCCGCGGACGCCGATGTGGCGATCGTCGTCGTCGGGGACCAGGCGGGGCTCTTCGGGCGGGGGACCGTCGGCGAGGGCAACGACGTGGAGTCGCTGGATCTCCCGGGCGTCCAGCGCGAGCTCGTCGAGCGGGTCGTGGCCACCGGCACCCCCGTCGTCATGGTCGTGCTCTCCGGCCGCCCCTACGCGATCGACTGGGCGCTCGACGGCGCCCAGGGCCGCCCCGGTGCGGTGCTGCAGGCCTTCTTCCCCGGCGAGGAGGGCGGCACGGCGATCGCGGACGTGCTCACCGGAGCCGTCTCGCCCTCGGGGCGGCTGCCGGTGAGCCTGCCGCGATCCGCGGGCGCGCAGCCGTACAGCTACCTGCACCCGATCCTCGGCGGCCCCTCGGACGTCACGTCGACGGATCCGACGCCGCTGCGTCCGTTCGGCTTCGGGCTCTCGTACACGACGTTCGCCTACGAGGGGTTCGCCGTCTCCGCCGAGGCCCGCACCGACGGCGACCTCGTCGCGACCGTGACGGTGGCGAACACCGGCGCCTCCCGTGGTGCCGAGGTCGTGCAGCTGTACGGGCGGGACGTCGTGGCGAGCGTCACGCGTCCGGTGGCGCAGCTGCTCGGATATACGCGCGTCGAGCTCGATCCCGGGGAGCGCCGCACGCTGCGCTTCACCGTGCCCGCCGCCCGCTTCGCCTTCTCCGATCGCACGCTCACCCGGGTGGTCGAGCCGGGGGAGGTGCGCGTCTGGGCCGCGGCCCACGCCGAGGCCTCCGCCCCGGCGCCGGAGCTCGGCGGGGTGACCGGCGGGGCCATCTCGAATGAGCGCGCTCGTGCGCGCCGGACGCTTCCCGGAGCGGCCACGGCGGCGCTCCCGGTGGTGCTGACGGGCGAGGTGCACGCGGTCGGCGCCGCCGACGCCCGCCTGGTGACGGTGTCGGTCGCGTGATCGCGGCGGCGAACCCGATCCTTCCCGGGTGCCATCCGGATCCGTCGATCTGCCGGGTGGGCGAGTGGTACTACCTCGTCACCTCCACGTTCGAGTACCTGCCAGGCCTTCCGGTGCTGCGCTCCCGCGACCTGATCCGCTGGGAGACGGTCGCGCACGTGATCGATCGGCCGGGCATGCTCGACTTCGACGGGATCGGATCCTCCGGAGGGCTGTACGCGCCGACCATCCGCCACGGTCTCGGGCTGTTCTGGGTCGTGTGCACGCTCGTCGACCGGGACGACGGGTCCCGGGGCGGGAACTTCCTGGTGACGGCGAGCGACCCGGCGGGCCCCTGGAGCGACCCGGTGATGCTCGACGCCGCGGGGATCGATCCGTCGATCGCCTTCGACGACGAGGGACGCGTGTGGCTGCACGGCACCCGACTGGCGACCGCCCCGGAATGGCACGATCAGACCGAGGTCTGGGTGCGCGAGTACGCCCCCGCCGAGCGCCGCCTCGTGGGTGCGGAGCACGTGATCTGGCGGGGCGCGGTGCGCGGTGCCGTGTGGGCCGAAGGGCCGCATCTGTACCGCGTCGACGGGCGCTGGCTGCTGATCGCGGCCGAGGGCGGCACCGAGTTCCACCACGCGGTCAGTGCGGCGCGTGCGGACGAGATCGCCGGACCCTATGCCGGCGACCGGGCGAACCCGGTGTTCACGCATCGGCAGCTGGGACGGACCAGCCCGGTGATCGGCGCCGGACACGCGGATCTCGTGCAGGCGGCGGACGGATCCTGGTTCGCCGTGATGCTCGCGATGCGCGCCGACGACGGACGGCACTACCCGCTCGGCCGGGAGACCTTCCTCTGCCCTGTCGTGTGGGAGGACGGCTGGCCGGTCTTCGCCCCCGGAGAGGGGCGGCTGCCGAGCGCGGTCGCGATCCCCTGGGCGACCGAAGCGCCGCGTGCCGGCTCATGGCAGCCGGACGACCGCGTCGCCGGCGTCGTCGCCCCCGCCGACCCCCGGTGGACGGCGCTGCGCGCCCTGCCGGCCGAGGTCGCGATCGCGGAGGGCGACGTCTGGCGGCTTCCGGTGCGCGCCGCGTCGCTGCACGATCCGTCGGCGCCCGCGTTCCTGGGCGTGAGGCAGCAGCACGCCGACGTCGACGTGCGCTGCACACTGGACGTGCGCGGGCTCGCCGAGGGCGAGAGCGCGGGGGTCGTGCTGCGGCAGTCCGAGCGGGACCACGTCGCGGTCGCCGTCACCCGCACCCCGGACGGGCTCCGGCTTACGTCCGAGCGCTGCCTCGGCGGCGAGGTGCTGCGGCGCGATCACGGGGCGCCGGCGGAGGCGCCGGAGGTGGAGCTCGTCGTCAGCGGGCGCGGATACGACTACGCGTTCCGGCATGCAGGGCGGGACCTGGAGTCGGCGGACGGGCGCGACCTGGACGCCTCGGCCACCGGTGGCTTCCTCGGGCTCTGGATCGGGGCGTACGCCACGAGCGCGGGCGCCGAACCGAGCGGCGAAGTGCGCATCACGCGTTTCGCATACGCGCCTGCGCAGGCGGACCACGGCGATCGGTAGCCTGGAGTCCCACCGCGTGCAGGAAGCGAGACGCCGGATGAACGAACGCGCGACGACCGTCGAGGGGGTGCGGCGCACCAACCTCGCCGAGGTCCTCCGCCTCGTGCACCACTCCGGCCCGCGGTCCCGCGCCGTCATCACGGCGGAGACGGGCCTGAACCGCTCCACCGTCTCGGACCTGGTCGGGCGACTGGTCGAGGCCGGGCTGGTGGAGGAGCACGAGCCGGATCCCACGCGCCGCGTGGGCCGCCCCTCGCCGATGGTCGCAGCCAGCCCCGGCGTGGTCGCCATCGGCGTCAACCCCGAGATCGACGCCGTCGAGCTCGGGGCCGTCGCGCTGGGCGGCGCGGTGCGCGAGCGGGAGCGGATCCCCGTCGAGCAGCCCGGCGTCGCCGACGTCGTCGAGATCGTCGCCCGCGTCGTGGACGGCTGGCGCGACGGCGCGCTGCACGGCGTGCGCATCGAGGGCGTCGGTCTTGCGGTGCCCGGCCTGGTGCGGGCTTCGGACGGCCTCGTCCGGTTCGCCCCGCACCTGGACTGGCGCGACGCCGACATCGCCGGCCCGCTCGCGGCGGCCCTCGGCGTCGACGTCGTGGTGGGCAACGACGCGTCTCTCGGCGCGCGGGCCGAGCGGCTCTTCGGTGCAGCCAGGGAGCATGAGGATGTCGTCTACCTCAACGGCGGTGCGAGCGGCATCGGCGGCGGGCTCATCCTGCACGGGCGGCTCATCGGCGGCGTCGGCGGCTATGCGGGCGAGTGGGGGCAGACGGCGGCCAGCGTGGCCGACGTCGCAGACCGCCGCGTCGACGGCGGGGTGCTGGAGGACGAGGTCAACCGGGCGCGCCTGGTGCAGGCCGCGGGGCTCACGGCACCCGACGACGCGGAGTTGCGCGCGGCGCTGACCGCGTCGACCGACCGCGCCGCGATGGACGAGACCGCGCGGCAGCGCCGGATCCTCGCGGCGACCCTCGGCAACGCCGTCAACGTGCTCAACCCGGCGATGATCGTGCTGGGCGGCTTCCTGGCGATCCTGCGGGATCTGGATCCGGACGCCTTCGACGAGGACGTGCGCCGGCGTGCGCTCGCCGCGTCGGCCGAGGGGCTGGCGATCTCCGCGGCCGCGCTCGGCGCCGACCGGCTGCTGATCGGCGCCGCCGACGCCGCCTTCGCGCGCCTGCTGGCCGACCCCCTGGGCTGAGTCCCTCCTCGGGGTGTCGAGCGACGCCGCCGGAGGCGACCGAGACGAGACGCGGTGCCCTCGCAGGAGCACCGCGTCTCGTCTCGCCTCCGGGGCGCTCGACGACCCAGAGGGTCAGCCGCGGGCGACCTCGAACTCCACCGCCGACCACGACAGGGCCGGCAGCGTGAGGCGGACCGCGCCGTCGTCGATCGCGACGCCGTCGAGCGGCCGCAGCCCGACCGCATCCGGCGCGTGCTCGACGTTCGCCGTGAGGCGGTCTCCGTCGTCGGGCACCGTGAGCACCTCGGCCGAGCGCACCGCGGTCGCCCGCAGGCCGTGCAGGTCGAGGTCGACCGTGGCCTCCGACGCGAGCGAGCGGTTCGCGACGAACAGCGCGAGCCGTCCCGACGACTCGTCCCACGTCGCCACGGCGTCGACCTCGTCCACATCGCCGAACCGGGCCGTCTCGCCCTTGGTCGACGAGATCGCGAGCCGCAGGATCCGGCCCTTCGCCATCCGCGCCATCCGCGCGAACGGCCAGAAGATGGTCTGCCGCCAGGCGGGGCCGCCCTCCTCGGAGCGGATGGGGGCGATCACGTTGACGAGCTGCGCCTGGTTGGCGATCTTCACGCGGTCGCCGTGGCGCAGCAGGCTGTGCAGGAAGGTGCCGACGACGACCGCGTCGGTCACGGTGTAGGTGTCCTCGATGAGCCGCGGGTGCTCGCGCCAGCCGGCCGCAGCCACCTCGCCCTCCTCGACGTCGTTGAACCGGTCGAAGTCCCAGACGTTCCACTCGTCGAACGAGATGTTCACCTGCTTGCTGTGCTTGCCGGCGGCCTTGACGGCGTCGATCGTCGAGATGACGCCGTCGATGAACGTGTCCATCTCCACGCCCTCGGCGAGGAACGAGGCCGCGTCGCCGTCCTGCTCGCGGTAGTACGCGTGCATGGAGATGTAGTCGACCTCCTCGTACGCGTGCGTGAGCACGGTGTGCTCCCAGGTGCCGAAGGTGGGCATCTGCCGGTTCGACGATCCGACCGCGACGAGCTCGATCTCAGGGTCCACGAGCTTCATCGCCTTGGCCGTCTCCTGGGCGAGGCGTCCGTACTCGTGCGCGGTCTTGTGCCCGATCTGCCAGGGGCCGTCCAGCTCGTTGCCGAGGCACCACAGCTTGATCCCGAACGGATCCTCCGCGCCGTTGCGGCGGCGCAGGTCCGACCAGTACGTGCCGCCGGGGTGGTTGGCGTACTCGACGAGCGCCCTGGCCTCCTCGACGCCGCGGGTGCCGAGGTTGATGGCCTCCATGACCTCGACCTCGGCCTCGCGCGACCAGTCCATGAACTCGTGCAGGCCGAACGCGTTCGTCTCGATCGTGTGCCAGGCGCCGTCCATGCGCACCGGGCGATCGGCGACGGGGCCGACCCCGTCCTCCCAGCGGTAGCCGGAGACGAAATTGCCGCCGGGGTAGCGCACGACCGTCGGGCCGAGCTCGCGCACGAGCTCGAGCACGTCGGTGCGGAATCCGCGGGCGTCCGCCGCCGGGTGGCCGGGCTCGTAGATGCCGGTGTAGACGCAGCGGCCCATGTGCTCGACGAACTGGCCGAACAGGCGGCGCGGCACCTCGGCGATCGTGAAGTCGCGGTCGACGGTGATGCGGGCGTGGGTCATGAGGATCCTTTCGGGTCGGGTCACTGACCGCCGAAGCCGCTGGTGGCGACTCCCTTGACGATCTGCTTCTGGAAGATGAGGAACACGACGATGAGGGGGAGGGCGGCGAGCACGGCCTGGGCCATGACCTGCGCGTACTGCACCCCGTAGGCGCTGATGACGGTCTGCAGGCCGACCGGCAGCGTCATGAGCCCGGTGTCGTTGATCACGAGGAACGGCCAGAGGAAGTTGTTCCACGCGCCGATGAACACGAAGATCGCGACGGAGGCGAGGATCGGGCGGCTCAGCGGCAGCACGATCGACCAGAACACCCGGAACCTGCTCGCGCCGTCGACGCGTGCGGCGTCCTCGAGCTCGATCGGGACCGCGTCGAAGAACCGCTTCAGGATGAAAACCATCGCCGGAGCCACGACCTGCGGCAGGATCAGGCCCCAGTGCGTGTCGACCAGGTTGAAGGCCAGCATCTCGTAGAACAGCGGGATGATCAGCACCTGCGGCGGCACGACGATGGCGGCCACGATGACGACGAACAGCCACTTGCGTCCGCGGAAGTCGAGCCGCGAGAAGGCGTACGCCGCGAGGGCCGAGATCGTCACCGTGAGCACGGTGACGGCGGTCGCGGTCCACAGGCTGTTCCAGGCCCAGAGGTAGACGTTGCCCTGCCCGAGGATCGCGGAGAACGCCTGGACGGTCGGACCGCTCGCCCCGATCCAGCCGGGGTCGCCGGAGGCGGCGTCGGTCTCGGTCTTGAACGCCGTGGCCACCGCCCACAGGAACGGCAGCAGCCAGCCGATCGCGAGGACCAGCAGCACCGCGAACGCGACGACGGTCAGGACGGTGAACCGGCGGCCGATCGGCCGGCGGGTGCGGGCGCGCGCGGCGCCGGGAGCGACGAGGGTGCGGGTCGCGGTGGTCATCGGACGTCCTTCCGCCGACGGGTGATCAGCGCCTGCGCGACGCCGAGGATGATGATGATCGCGAAGAACACGTAGGAGATCGCCGCCGAGTAGCCGAAGCGGTAGCCGACGAAGCCGGTCTCGTAGATGTACTGCACGATCGAGCGCGTGGTGTCGCTGGAGAGGCCGCCGAGCATCTGGTACGCCTGGTCGAACAGCTTGAGCGACGCCAGGATCTGCAGGAGGCCGATGAGGGTGGTCGCAGGTCCCAGCTGGGGGAGCGTGATCGACCAGAACTGCCGCCAGCCGCCGGCGCCGTCGAGCGCCGCCGCCTCGTACTGCTGCTGCGGGATGTTCTGCAGGGCCGCGAGGTAGAGCAGGAAGTTGAAGCCGATCGTCCACCACACGGTCGCGATGACGATCGCGAGCATGTTCACGGCCGGATCCTGCAGCCAGGCGATGGGCTCGAGGCCGAACGCCTTCAGCACGTTGTTCGCCGCGCCGATCTGGGGATTGAAGATCCAGATCCAGATCTGCGAGATCACCGTGGAGGCGAGCAGGTACGGCATGAAGAACGAGAGCCGCCAGAGCCACTGGCCCGGCAGTCCGCGGTCGACGAGCACCGCCATGAGGAGGGCGATGACGACAAGGGGGATGGTGGACAGCACCGTGAACCACACGGTGTTGCCGAAGGCGCCCCACATGACCGGGTCGCCGAGGGCCTCGACGTAGTTCGCGACGCCGACGAAGCCTCCGCCGGATCCGGTGAGCGACTGGTCGGTGAAGCTCAGGTAGAGCCCGTGCAGGATCGGCCAGGCGAGGAACAGCGCGAACGCGACGAGGAACGGGGCCAGGAACACCCAGCCGATCAGCTGCTCCCCGCCGCGGGATCCGCCGGCGTGCCGGCGTGCGGCGCGGGTCGCGGCCCGGCCGGTGACGATGGTCGTGGTGGTGGCCGTCGCGGTCATCTCCGTGCTCCTTCCGGGTCGGCCGGATTGGGTTGGGCGAGGAAGCGCGTGACCGCCTCCTCGAAGCGGGCGATGGCGTCGGCGGGGCTGCCCCCGCCGAGCAGGGCGGGCTGCGCCGCAGCGCCGAACTGCCCCTGGAAGTTGGAGCCGGAGCCGGTGAACCACGCGGGCGGGTCGTAGCGCACGTACCCGGCTGCCTCGGCATAGTGCGCCTGGGGCAGCAGGTCGGCGTACTCGGGGGACTCCGTGACGGGGAGGTAGGCGGGGATGTGCCCCGCCTCCGCCCAGCCGAAGGAGCCCTTGAGCATGTCGGCCACGAACCGGTAGACGAGATCGCGGCTCGCCGGGTCGGGATGCGACTGGTGCGGCAGGACGAAGGAGTGCGAGTCGGCGTAGGCGGTGCGCGTGCCGAACAGCGGCGGGATCATCGCGATGTCGAAGGGGATCTTGGCCGCCTGCATGGTGCGCAGCTCCCAGACGCCGCTGAGGAACATGCCGCTCTTGCCGGTGGCGAACTCGGCGACCGCGGTGCCGTAGTCGGCCTGCTTCGCCGCCCGTTTCCCGTCGAGCAGCTTCTGCATGAACTCGAGCGAGGCGACGGCCGCGTCCTTGTCGATCACGGCGGATCCGCCCTGCGGCATCTCCATCTCGATGCCGTGCTGGGTGTAGAGCGTGTAGAAGAGCCGCCACATCTGAGAGCCGTCGCCGAGATAGCCGTAGGAGAGGCCGTGCCCGCCGGTGACCCCGGCGATCGCGTCGACCATGGCGAGGAACTCGTCCGGGCTCTTCGCCTCCTTCAGTCGCCCGTCGGCGCCGAGCACACCCGCCTTGCGGCAGACATCGGTGTTGTACATGAGCACGAAGGGGTGCGCGTCGAGCGCGATGCTGAGGCGCTTGCCGTCGACCTCCCCCTTCTTCCAGATCGGATCCGGGAAGGTCGACGCATCCACGCCGAGGTCTGCGAGTCGTCCGGTGTCCCAGGCGTCCAGGAGGCCGCCGGGAGCCCAGCCCAGCACGCGGGTGGCGTGCATGATCGCGACGTCGGGGGCACGCCCGCCGGCCGCGGCCATCGCGAGTTTCGTGTAGTAGGGCGTGCCCCAGGCGAGCACGGTCGGACGGATCCGGTAGTCGGCCTGGGCGGTGTTCACGGCGTCGAGCAGGCCCGACATCGTGACGCCGTCGCCGCCGGAGAGGAGGTGCCAGAACTGCAGCGTGCGCGTGCCGGCGGCGCTGGCGGACGGGGCGCAGCCGGCGAGCAGGGCCGTGCCGGCGGCGAGACCCGCGGCGCCGAGGAACTGCCGCCGGTTCAGATCGAGAGGTGGTGTCATCGTCACTCCTTCGTGGACGATCGGGGAACTCCGACATCATTACATCGATGAAATATGCCGCGCAAGAGGTAACTGAGACCGGTCACGGATCCGCGTGACAGGACGGGGTTCGTCTCGCTGCGGGGGGCTGCGCACTGTGCCCGGGTGGCGCGTTCGCGCGTCCGGGAGATGGATGACGTCGCCGGGGCGCCGGTCCGCGGTGTGTTCTCCCTCTTCGGGACGTGGCGCGCGTGGCGGCGAGATGGAAAACGCTGCCCGGAGCTCCGGTGGGGGCGCGTTTTCCATCTTGGAAGACCGGGGTCTCGCTGCGGCGGCGGCACAGCGTGCCCGGGTGGGGCGTTCGCGCGCTGCAGCGGCGGCCGCGCATCGTGCCGCACGCGGCGCTCGCGCGCTCATCGCGCCGAGCCGTCAGCGCGCGGGCGTCCAGCCTCGGGGGGCGGCGGCGGTGCTGTCGCGCACGATGAGCCGGTGCGGCACCGTGATCGTGCGCGGGGTGCCGGTCGGATCGGCGATCCGCTCCGCGAGCAGGTCGACCGCGGCGGCGGCGAAGGCGGCCCGGTCGATCTGCACCGTGGACAGGGCGGGATCGGTGAAGCGGGCGAGCTCCACGTCGTCGAAGCCGGTGACGAGCACGTCCTCCGGCACCCTGATGCCGCGCTCGTGCAGCACGTGCAGGGCACCGGCGGCGAGGGAGTCGGTGAAGGCGAGGACGGCGTCGAAGGGCACGCCGCGGGTGAGCAGCTCGGTCATCGCGGCCGCGCCCCCGCTCATCGTCCAGTCGGCGTGGTTCGCGGTCAGGCGCGGATCCGCGGGCAGGCCGGCCTCGGCGAGTGCCTGGCGCACCCCCTGCAGGCGGAGCCGGCTGGTGGCGGTCGCGATCGCGTGCTGGTCGTCGCCGCCGACGACGGCGATCCGGCGGGCGCCGCGGGCGATCACGTGCCGGGTCAGCTCGGCCGCCCCGGCGACGCTGTCGATCCCGACATGATCGGCGAGCTGGTGCTCGACTTCGCCGATGAGCACCACCGGCAGCTGGCGGTCGGCGTCGGTGAGCGCGCTGTCCTCGAGCCGGATCGGATTCAGGATCAGCCCGTCGACGAGGTGCGCGCGGGCGCGCGAGAGCAGTTCGCGCTCGCGGCGCGGCTCGGATCCGGTCTGCTCGACCTGCACCGCGAGCCCCCGGGAGCGGGCCGCCTGCACGATGTGGTCGAGCAGCTCCGCGGAGAACGACGTGGCCAGGTAGGGGAGGGCGAGCGCGATGACCCCGGAGCGGCCGTTGCGCAGGCTCCGGGCACTGAGGTTGGGCACGAAGTCGAGCTTGCGCATCGCCTCTTCGACGCGTTCGCGGGTGTCGTCCCGCACGAACACGGACCCCGTGACGACGTTCGACACGGTCTTCGCCGACACCCCGGCCAGCGACGCGACGTCGCGCATCGTCGCGCGCGTGCTTCCGGCCATGCGATCAGCCTATGCCCGGGACGTCGGCTCGGGCGCCGACGCCGTTCTATCGATGTAACAGCCGCGGCGGGTGGCACTGTCGCGCCTCTATGATGTGGCGATGAGCATCGGGACGAACTGGGCCGGCAACGTGTCGTACAGCGCGCGGGCGGTCGCCCGCCCGCGCAGCCGCGACGAGCTGGTGAGCGCGCTTGCGACACCGGGCCCCCTGCGTCCGCTCGGATCCCGGCACAGCTTCAGCGCCATCGCCGACACCGACGGCACCCTCATCGACCTCGCGGAGATGCCCGTCGTGATCGATCAGGTCTCTCCCGGCGCGGTGCGCGTCTCGGCGGGCCTCCGGTACGGCGAGCTCGGGGCGGAGCTGCAGCGGCGCGGTCTGGCCCTCGCGAACCTCGCGTCGCTGCCCCACATCTCCGTCGCGGGGGCGGTGTCGACGGGCACGCACGGATCCGGCGACGCCATCGGATCCCTCGCCACGGCCGTGCGGGCGATCACGCTCGCGGGGCCCGAGGGGGAGCGCGTCCTGCGGCGCGGCGACCCGGATTTCCCCGGAGCGATCGTCTCCCTCGGAGCGCTCGGCGTGATCGTGGAGCTCGAGCTCGACGTCGAACCCGCCTACGACGTGGCGCAGACCGTGCACGAGGGTCCTGCGTGGGACGCGGTGCTCGCCGAGTTCGATCGGGTCACTGCGCTCGGCACCAGCGTCAGCATCTTCAGCCGATGGACGGACCGCGACCGTGCCGACCAGCTGTGGGTGAAGAACCGCGTGGGCGAGCCGGGTCCCGACCGGGATCTGCTCGCGCGGCTCGGCGCCACGGCGGCGACGGTGCCGAGGCATCCGATCCTCGGCGTCTCGGCGGAGGCGTGCACGCCCCAGCTCGGCGAGGCCGGCCCGTGGCACGAGCGGCTGCCGCACTTCCGGCTCGCGTTCACGCCGTCGGCGGGGGAGGAGCTGCAGAGCGAGTACCTCGTGCCGCGGCGCGACGCGGTGCGCGCGATCGAGGCGGTCCGCGCCCTCGCCGACCGGATCGCCCCGCTGCTGCTCGTGAACGAGATCCGCACGGTCGCGGCCGACGACCTCTGGCTGAGCTCGTCCTACGGGGAGCCGGCCGTCGGCGTGCACTTCACGTGGCGTCGGGATCAGCCGGCCGTCGAGGCGCTGCTCCCGGTGATCGAGGAGGCCCTGCCGGACACGGCACGCCCGCACTGGGGCAAGCTCGCGACGCTCGCTCCCGCGGAGATCCGCCGGCGCACGCCGCGCTGGGGCGACTTCGTCACGCTCGCGGACCGCATGGATCCGTCCGGGCGCTTCCGCAACGCCTCCCTCGAGCGGCTCGGCCTGGCCCGCTGACCCGGCCTGCCGGAGTGCAGGGGCCCGCGCCCCGTACACTCGCAGGCGTGAGTGACTCGAAGCCGCAGCGCGCCGTCGGGGTGCGGGACGTGGCCGCGCTCGCGGGTGTCTCCCGGCAGACCGTGTCGCGCGTGCTCAACGACCATCCGGATGTCGCGCCCGATACGCACGCCCGAGTGGTGGCGGCGATGGAGGAGCTCGGCTATCGCATGAACAACGCCGCCAGGGCGCTGGGCACGCACCGCACCCGCACGATCGGGGTGCTCGCCTCGGATGCGCTGCAGTACGGCCCTTCGCGCAGCATGGCGGCGATCGAGGCCTCGGCGCGCGAGGCCGGCTACTGGCTCACGGCGGCCTTCGCCGACTCCGGCGACGGCGCCTCGGTGACCGCGGCGATCGAGCACCTGCGGGGTCAGGCCGTGGACGGCCTCATCGTGTTCGCCCCGCACGCCCGCACGCTCGACGTGCTCGACGCTCTCGGCACCGGGATCCCGACCGTGATCCTGCACGCGGCGGAGCGCGCGGACTTCTCGGTCGACCAGCGGGCCGGCGCCCGCCTCGCCGTGGCGACGCTCGCCGACGCCGGGCACGAGCGGATCGCGCATCTCGCCGGCCCTCGCGACTGGCTCGAGGCGGAGGCGCGCACCGCGGGCTTCGCCGAGGAGCTCGCCGCGCGGGGGCTGCCGCAGGGGCCGGTGTTCGCCGGCGACTGGAGCCCGCGCTCGGGTCACGAGGCCGCCGCGGACGTGATCGCGTCGGGCGCGACGGCGGTGTTCGCCGCCAACGACCAGATGGCGCTCGGTCTCCTCGGGGGCCTGCGCGCGGCGGGGATCTCGGTGCCGCAGCGGATCAGCATCGTCGGCTTCGACGACGTGCCGGAGGCGGCGTACGCCTGGCCGCCGCTGACCACCGTGCGCCAGGACTTCGAGGAGCTCGCACGACGCGCCGTGGCGCGCGTCATCGCCCGCAGCGGATCCGGTGCCGGCGGTCGGACTGGTGCGGACGCCGCGGCGGATGCCGATCGGCACGCGGCCGATCCGATCGCGCCGGTGCTGGTGATCCGCGACTCGGTGGTCGCACCCTCCGCCTGAGCGGCTGAGCGGCTGAGCGCCTGAGCGCCGCGGCGTCGAGGTCTTGACGACCCGGTGCCCGGGTGTCACACTTGTCCGTGACCGGTCACAGTCGCCCAGGAGCATCTCGGGCGCCACCGAGAGGATCCGCATGACCCGTTCCGCCCCCGAGATCGAGCAGGCGATCGACGCCGTCCGCGCCGACGTCGCCCGGCTGCACGCCGAGCTCGTGCGCTACGGTCTCGTGGTCTGGACCGGCGGCAACGTGTCGGGCCGGGTCCGCCTCTCCGACGACGGCAGCGGCGACCTCTTCGTCATCAAGCCCTCCGGCGTGAGCTACGACGACCTGGCGCCCGAGAACATGATCCTCTGCGATCTCGACGGCGCGGTGGTGCCGGGCACCGCCGGCAGCGACCGCGCCCCGTCCAGCGACACCGCCGCCCACGCGTACGTCTACCGGCACATGCCCGAGGTCGGCGGGGTGGTGCACACGCATTCCACGTACGCCGTGGCCTGGGCGGCGCGCGGTGAGGAGATCCCCTGCGTCATCACCGCCATGGCGGACGAGTTCGGCGGTCCGATCCCCGTCGGGCCGTTCGCGATCATCGGCGACGACTCGATCGGCCGGGGGATCGTCGAGACTCTGCGTGGGCACCGCAGCCGTGCGGTGCTCATGCAGAACCACGGACCGTTCACGATCGGCGTGAATGCGGCGGACGCGGTCAAGGCCGCCGTCATGGTCGAGGACGTGGCGCGCACCGTGCACCACGCGCGAGAGGCCGGGCCGCTCATCCCGCTCCCGCAGGAGGCGATCGACCGCCTCTTCGACCGCTACCAGAACGTGTACGGCCAGAGCGCGGACGCCCGCCGATGAGCGCGCGCGACGACATCCTCTCCGGCCGGACGAGCCTGGGGATCGAGCTCGGATCCACCCGCATCAAGGCGTGCCTGATCGGATCCGATCCGTCCGTCGTGCTCGCCTCCGGGTCCGCCGCCTGGGAGAACCGGCTCGAAGACGGCCTGTGGACCTACGGCCTGGACGAGGTCTGGGCCGGCCTCCAGGCGGCCTATGCCGCGCTGGTCGCGGACGTGCACGACCGGTACGGCGTGCGGCCGACGACGTTCGGAGCCCTCGGGATCTCGGCCATGATGCACGGATACCTGGCGTTCGACGCCGCGGGCGAACTGCTGGTGCCCTTCCGCACCTGGCGCAACACCAACACCGCCGTCGCGGCCGCCGAGCTCACCGAGCTGCTCGGGGTGAACATCCCGCTGCGCTGGTCGATCGCGCATCTGCACCAGGCGGTCGTCGACGGGGAGGTCCACCTGCCGCGCATCGCGAGCGTGAACACCCTCGCCGGATACGTGCACGAGCGGCTCACGGGGCGGCGGGTCCTGGGTGTCGGCGACGCCTCGGGGATGTTCCCGATCGACGCCGCGACGGGAGCCTACGACGCCGCCAAGGCGCGCGCGTACGACGCCCTCGCCGCCGGGCGGCTGCCCGCGCCCCTGACGGACCTGCTTCCGGCGGTGCTGCCCGCGGGCGCGGACGCGGGGGCGCTCACCGCCGACGGGGCGCTGCTGCTGGATCCCTCCGGAACGCTCGCGCCCGGCATCCCGCTGTGCCCGCCCGAGGGCGACGCCGGCACCGGGATGGTCGCCACCAACGCCGTCGCCCCGCGCACGGGGAACGTGAGCGCCGGCACGAGCATCTTCGCGATGGTCGTGCTCGAGCGTCCGCTCGACGGCGTGCACCAGGAGATCGACCTCGTCACGACGCCGGCGGGCGACGCGGTCGCGATGGTGCACTGCAACAACGGCGCGAGCGAGCTCGCCGCCTGGGCGGGGCTGTTCACGCGGTTCGCCACCGCGGCCGGGGCGCCGGTGAGCGACGACACCGCCTTCGAGGCGCTCTTCCGCGAGGCGCTCGACGGCGACGCCGACGCCGGGGGAGTGCTCGCCTACAACCACCTCGCGGGGGAGCCGATCGCGGGGCTGACGGAGGGGCGGCCCCTGCTGGTGCGCACCCCCGGCAGCGCCTTCACCCTGGCGAACGTCATGCGCGCGCAGCTCTACGGCGTATTCGGGACGCTCGCACTGGGCATGCAGACCCTCGCCGCCGAGGGCGTGCGGCTCGACCGCATGTTCGCCCACGGGGGCATGTTCCGCACGGCCGGCGTCGCGCAGCGCTTCCTCGCTGCGGCGCTGGGCGCCCCCGTCGCGATCGGTGAGGCGGCCTCCGAGGGCGGGGCGTGGGGGATCGCCGTGCTCGCGTCCTATCTCGCGCACGCCGGGGAGCTCGACCTCGGTGCATACCTCGACCGGCGGGTGTTCGCCTCGGCCGCGCTCGTCGTCGCGGACCCGGATCCCGCCGACGCCGCCGGCTTCGCCGCCTACCTCGACCGCTACCGTGCGGGACTCGCCATCGAGGCCGCCGCGGTGGCCTCCCTTCCCTCCGGTCGTTGAGCGACGCGTCGCCCGGCTGCGCTCCTCGCTCGACGACCGGCACACAGAAAGGCCGATGATGCCGACACTGACCACCTCCCTCGACGGCTACGAGGTCTGGTTCCTCACGGGCAGCCAGCACCTGTACGGTCCGCAGACGCTCGCGCAGGTCGCAGACCAGTCGCAGCAGATCGCGCGGATCCTCGACGAGGCCGGCGACGTGCCGGTGCGCATCGTGTGGAAGCCGGTGCTCACCGACTCCGCGGCGATCCGGCGCACCGCCCTCGAGGCGAACGCCGACGACCGGGTGATCGGCCTGATCGCCTGGATGCACACGTTCAGCCCGGCGAAGATGTGGATCGCCGGCCTCGACGCCCTGCAGAAGCCGCTCGCGCACCTGCACACCCAGGCCAACGTGGAGCTGCCCTGGGCCGACATCGACTTCGACTTCATGAACCTGAACCAGGCCGCCCACGGCGACCGCGAGTTCGGCTACATCCAGACGCGCCTCGGGGTGCCCCGCAAGACGATCGTCGGACACGCGTCCGACCCCCGCGTGCAGCGGGAGCTGGGCATCTGGCAGCGGGCCGCGGCCGGCCTGGCCGCGAGCCGCTCGATGAAGCTCGCGCGCTTCGGCGACAACATGCGCTACGTCGCCGTGACCGAGGGGGACAAGACGGAGGCCGAGCTGCGCTTCGGCGTGCAGGTCAACACGTGGGGCGTCAACGAGCTCGCCGAGGCGGTCGCCGCGGCGGCGGAGTCCGACATCGACGCGCTCGTGGCGGAGTACGAGGAGCGATACGCGGTGGTGCCCGAGCTGCGCAAGGGCGGGGAGCGGCATTCGTCCCTGCGCGACGGCGCGGCGATCGAGCTCGGGCTGCGCTCGTTCCTCGAGGAGGGCGGGTTCGCGGCGTTCACGACCTCGTTCGAGGATCTCGGCGCGCTGAAGCAGCTCCCGGGCCTCGCCGTCCAGCGGCTCATGGCCGAGGGCTACGGCTTCGGCGCCGAAGGCGACTGGAAGACGGCGGTGCTCGTGCGCATCGCGAACGTCATGGGCGCCGGCCTTCCCGGAGGTGCGAGCCTCATGGAGGACTACACCTACGACCTGACGCCCGGTGACGAGCTCATCCTGGGCGCGCACATGCTCGAGGTCTCGCCGTCGCTGACCACGCAGAAGCCCACGCTCGAGATCCATCCGCTGGGCATCGGCGGCAAGGACGACCCGGTGCGGCTGGTGTTCACGGCGGATCCGGGATCCGCGATCGTCGTCGCGCTGAGCGACATGCGCGATCGATTCCGCCTGACCGCCAACGTCGTCGAGAACGTCGCCCCGCGCGCGGCTCTGCCGAACCTTCCGGTCGGCCGTGCCGTCTGGAAGCCGCAGCCCGACTTCACGACGTCCGCGGCGGCCTGGCTGACCGCCGGGGCCGCGCACCACACGGTGATGTCGACCGCCGTCGGGATCGAGGCGTTCCGAGACTTCGCCGAGATGGCCGAGGTGGAGCTGCTCGTGATCGACGAGAGCACCACCCTGCCGGAGTTCCAGCAGCGGGTGCGGTGGAACCAGGCGTACTACCGCCTCGCGCAGGGACTGTGATGGCGGACGAGGAACCGCTGCCGCGCTCCGGGCGGCAGTTCGCGCTCGCCGCGGAGGGCTATGAGGCCGACATCGCCTCGGTGGGCGCCACGCTGCGCGCGCTGCGGTTCGAAGGACGGGACCTCGTGGTGCCGTTCGCGGCCGACCAGGTGCGTCCGAACTACCGCGGGGCCACGCTCGCGCCCTGGCCCAATCGGGTCGTCGACGGGCGCTACGCCTTCGGCGGGGCGGAGCATCGGCTGCCGCTGACCGAACCGGAGCGCGGGCACGCGCTGCATGGCCTCGTCGCGTGGAGCGCGTTCGTCGCGCGCGTGGTGGAGCCGGACCGCGTGGTGCTCGCCACGACCATCGAACCGCAGGCCGGGTATCCGTTCCGCGTCGAGGTCGTGGTGGAGTACCGCCTGGGCGCGGACGGGCTCACCCAGACGGTGACCGGGCGCAACACCGGAACGGATCCAGCGCCCTGGGGCACCGGGCCGCACCCGTATCTCGTGGCGGGCGACGCCGAGGACGAGGCGCCTCCCGTGGACGGGTGGACTCTCCTCCTCCCCGCGTCGGCCGTCCTGACGGTCACGCCCGACCGGTTGAGCCCGGTCGCGCTCGAGCCCGTCGACGCGCATCCGCAGTGGGACTTCCGCGCGGCTCGCCGGATCGGCGCGACCTTCATCGACCATGCGTTCACGGAGCTGGCGGCCACGGACGGGATCGCCTCCGTCGAGGTGCGTGCCCGCGACGGCCGCGGGGTCGCGCTGCACGCGGACGAGGCGTGCCGGTGGATGCAGATCCACACGGCCGACACGCCCGCGGATCCCGCGACGCACCGGATCGGTCTCGCGGTCGAGCCGATGACGTGCGCCCCCGACGCCTACAACTCGGGCGCGGGACTCACGGTGCTCCCCCCACGCGGCGAGCACGTCGCCTCCTGGCGCATCCAGGCCCTCTGAGCCTGGGGGACCCGTTCCGTCGGTTCCGTCTATTTGCGTCAAACCGTGGGTTCCGAGGGTCAAAAGCCACGGTTTGACGCAAATAGACGGAACGGCCGGGGAGTTCTGCCCATCGAGCAGGGGCCCCGCGCTGAGTATCGTGTTGTCCATGCCAACTGAGGGGGAGCCGCTGCAGGGCGGCCACGAGCTCGATTTCGGATCCACGGCGCAGCAGCCGACGCCGCCACCGCCCGCGGACGCACCCGCCCCGGCCCCGGCCGACGGCGCCCCGGCCGATGCAGCGCCGATCGAGGCAGGTCCTCCCGAGGCCGCTCCTGCCGTGCCCGCGCAGCCGGCCGAGGCCGCGCCCGAGACGGCGCCCGCGCCCGAGGCCGCGCCCGCCGCACCCGAACAGCCGACCGAGGCCTTCCCCACCGAGGCGTTCCCGCCCCCGGGGTCCTATCCCGCACCCGTGGTTCCCGGAGCCGCGGCGCCGGGCCAGCCTTCCGCCGCCCCGTCCTCCGGCGCTGCGCAGTCGTACCCTGGCCAGCCGGCGCAGGAGTACCCGGCCACGCAGGCGCAGGCCTACCCCGGCCAGCCGGGTCAGCCTTACGGCGCACAGTCGGGACAGTCGACGCAGGCCTATCCCGGTCAGCCGGGGCAGCCCTACGGCGCGCAGCCCGGGCAGGCTTACGGCGCGCAGCCGGCGCCCTCGTATCCGGGGCAGCCCTACGGCGCACCGGTCGCGCAGCCGTACCCGGGGCAGCCCTACGGCGCGCAGCCGGGCCAGGCCCCCGGCGGGCAGCCTCCGAAGAAGACCTCGAAGGGTCTGCTCTGGGGCCTGATCGGCGGCGGCGCGGCCCTGGTGATCGTCGCGATCCTCGTCGTGGCGCTGCTCGTGGTGCCCGCCCTGACCCGCTCGTCCGTCACGGCCGCCGACACGGTGAAGGCCTACCTGACCGCCGTCTCGAAGGGCGACGCGAAGACGGCCCTCGGCTACCTCGAGAGCGTCCCGGACAAGAAGCTGCTCACCGACTCCGTGCTGAAGGCCTCCGACAAGCTCGGCGGGGTCAGCCACATCACGGTGAAGAAGGGCGGCGAGGGCAAGTACTCCGGCGCCGTCGCGGCGAGCTTCGAGGTCGGCGGCCGCACCGTGTCGACCACGTACGAGGTGTACAAGGTCAAGGACGCCTGGAAGATCACGAACGGCGTGACGCCGATCTCGCTGGACAGCCTGCGCGGGCTCGACGCGACGTTCAACGGCGTGCCGACCGCCGACATCACGGATGCGTACGTGTTCCCCGGCACCTACCAGATCGCGCTGGACTCCAAGTACTTCTCGATCGACGGCGACTCGACCTTCGCGATCGCGTCCTACGACGACGCGTCGGCCCTCTACGACGTCCGCACCAAGCTCAACGATGCGGGGGTCTCCCAGTTCCGCTCGCTCGTGCGCTCGGCGGTCGAGGCGTGCGTGGCCATGAAGACCCTGGCCACGCCCTGCGGCATGGACATCACCGCGATCGACCTCTCCGGTGCGAGCCCGGTGGAGGGAACCGTCACGCGCACGCTCACGGCGGACGGCAGCGCCGCCCTCGACGCGCTGCAGCCTGAGAGCAACGGATCCTCGCCCACGGTGGTCTCCGCGTACGACTCGATCCCCGTCGACATGAGTCTGCAGGGCAGCGACGGCCAGACCTACACGGTCACCTTCGGCGGCTATCTGGAGACCCCCACGGTGGACTTCGGCAAGCCGAGCCCCCAGGTCACCTGGGAGCAGTGAGCCGCTGAGCCCCGCGAACGAGAGGACCCCCGCCGACCCGATTCGGCGGGGGTCCTGCGGTTCGTGACCGCTGGACGCCCGTGCGAGAAAGCCGGGCGGATCCCTGAAGCGCGGGGAAGACGAGCACCCGATCCGGTCAGCGTCTGCGGCCCGCGCGAGATCTGTTGTACGTGCTCAAGGTGACGGGGAGGTGAACTGGCCGCCAGGTGTCGATGAATTACATGGAAGCCCTCGTAACTACATGGACGGCCATGTAATCTGGAGTCCGCGTCGACGACGACGCAGAACCAGGAGCACACGATGGTCCGCGACATCACCCACTTCATCGGAGGATCCGGGATCCCCGGCAGCCCGGAGGCGAACGGAGGGCGCTGGGGCGAGGTCTTCGACCCCTCGACCGGCGCCGTGCAGGCGCGCGTGCCGCTCGCGAGCGCGCATGAGGTGCGCGCGGCGATCGCCGACGCGGAGGCGGCGCAGCCGGGCTGGGCGGCGACGAACCCGCAGAAGCGCGCGCGGGTGCTCATGCGCTTCCTCGAGCTCCTCCGCGACGAGACCGATGAGCTGGCCGCGCTGCTGTCCAGCGAGCACGGCAAGACCGTCGACGATGCTCGGGGCGACATCCAGCGCGGCGTCGAGGTGATCGAGTTCTGCATCGGCGCCCCGCACCTGCTCAAGGGCGAGTACTCCACGGGCGTGGGCGCCGGCATCGACGTCTACTCGATGCGCCAGCCGCTCGGCGTGGTGGCGGGCATCACGCCGTTCAACTTCCCCGCGATGATCCCGCTCTGGCAGATGGGTCCGGCCATCGCCGCCGGCAACGCGTTCATCCTCAAGCCCAGCGAGCGCGACCCCTCGGTGCCCGTGCGGATCGCCGAGCTGTTCCTGGAGGCCGGGCTCCCGGCGGGCATCCTCAACGTCGTGCACGGCGACAAGGAGGCCGTCGACGTGCTGCTCACCGACGAGCGGGTGCGCGCGATCGGCTTCGTCGGATCCACGCCGATCGCCGAGTACATCTACTCGACGGCGAACGCGCACGGCAAGCGCGCCCAGTGCTTCGGCGGCGCGAAGAACCACCTGGTGGTCATGCCGGACGCCGATCTGGACCAGGCGGCCGACGCGCTCATCGGCGCGGGCTACGGCTCGGCGGGGGAGCGCTGCATGGCGATCTCGGTGGCCGTCCCGGTCGGCGACGACACCGCCGACGCGCTCACGGCGAAGCTCGTGGAGCGGATCGAGAAGCTGAAGGTCGGTCCGTCCGACGCGCCGGGCGTGGACTACGGCCCGCTCGTGAACGCCGCCGCGGTCGATCGCGTGACCGGCTACATCCAGCAGGGGATCGATGCGGGCGCCGACCTCGTCGTGGACGGTCGCGGGTTCTCCGTGCCGGGCCACGAGCAGGGGTTCTATCTCGGCCCGACCCTGTTCGACCGGGTGACGACGGACATGTCGATCTACCGGGAGGAGATCTTCGGCCCGGTGCTCGTGGTGGCCCGCGCGGCCGACTACGAGGAGGCGCTGCGCATGGCGTCGGAGCACGAGTTCGGCAACGGCGTGGGCATCTTCACGCGCGACGGCGACGCCGCCCGCGACTTCGTGGCCCGGGTGAACGTGGGGATGGTCGGGGTGAACGTCCCGATCCCGGTGCCGATCGCGTACTTCACCTTCGGCGGCTGGAAGCGCAGCGGGTTCGGTGATCTGAACCAGCACGGCGCCGACGCCTTCCGCTTCTACACGAAGACCAAGACCGTGACCAGCCGCTGGCCCGCCGCCGGGGTGCGCGAGGGCGCCAGCTTCGTCATCCCGACGATGCACTGATCCGTCCCCGCTCACGACAGCTGCGACCCACGAGGAGCACACCATGACCACCGTCACCACCCCGGTCGCGATGACCGCGGAAGAGCGCGCCGCCATCCTCGGCGCCGTGCGCGAGTTCGCCGAGACCGAGCTCGCCCCTTTCGCCGCCGAGCGCGACGAGAAGCACCTGTTCCCCCGCGACACCCTGCGCCGTGCCGGGGAGCTGGGCCTCGGCGGCATCTATGCGCGCGAGCAGTCCGGCGGCACCGGCCTCGAGCGCGTCGACACGGTCGCGATCTTCGAGGAGCTCGCGAAGGGCGACCCCACGATCGCGGCGTACATCTCGATCCACAACATGGTCGTCTGGATGATCGACAGCTACGGCAGCGAGGCGCAGCTCGATCGCTGGATGCCCGAGCTCGTCTCCATGGAAGGTCTCGGCAGCTACTGCCTCACCGAGCCGGGCGCGGGCTCCGACGCCGCGGCCCTCGCCACGAGCGCGACCCGCGACGGCGACGACTACGTGCTGACCGGCGTGAAGCAGTTCATCTCGGGCGCCGGCGAGGCCGCGGTCTACATCGTGATGGCGCGCACGGGCGCGCCGGGCGCGCGCGGCATCTCTGCGTTCCTCGTCCCCGGGGACACGGCCGGCCTGAGCTTCGGGGCCCCGGAGAAGAAGATGGGCTGGCACGCGCAGCCGACCCGCCAGGTCGTCCTGGACGGTGTGCGGGTGCCCGCGTCGAACATGCTCGGATCCGAGGGGCAGGGCTTCGCGATCGCGATGAGCGCGCTCAACGGCGGGCGGCTCAATATCGCCGCCTGCTCGATCGGCGGCGCGCAGTGGGCCCTCGACCGCGCGGTGCAGTACGTGCACGAGCGGGAGGCGTTCGGCGAGCCGCTCGCCGAGAAGCAGTCGATCCTGTTCGCCGTCGCCGACATGCGCACGGATCTGCAGGCCGCGCGGCTCATGGTGCGCGACGGCGCGCAGGCCGTGGACCAGAAGGCGCCGGACGCCACGATGCGCTGCGCGATGGCCAAGCGCTTCGCGACCGACGCCGGTTTCGACGTCGCCAACCGCGCCCTTCAGCTGCACGGCGGCTACGGGTACCTTCAGGACTACGGGATCGAGAGGGTCGTCCGTGATCTGCGGGTGCATCAGATCCTGGAAGGGACGAACGAGATCATGCGACTCATCGTCGGACGCGAGATGCTGCGCCCTGCCGGATCCCAGCAGATGCGGAGCGCATCATGACGCGCGTGGCGTTCCTCGGTCTCGGCCACATGGGCCTGCCGATGGCGCTCAACCTGATCAAGGCCGGCCACGAGGTCCGCGGCTTCGACGTCATGCCCGCAGCGGTCGATGCGGCATCGGCGGCGGGCGTGCCGATCGCTCAGTTCGGAGTCGACGCGGTGGCCGGCGCGGAGGTCGTCATCACGATGTTCCCCGCCGGCAGGCATGTGATCTCGGCCTACCAGGACGAGCTGCTGGGCGCTGCGGATCCCGGCACGCTGTTCATCGAGTGCTCGACGATCGCGGTCGATGAGGCGCGGACGGCGCACGCCCTCGCGGTCGAGGCAGGGCACCGCAACGTCGACGCCCCGGTGTCGGGCGGCGTGGTGGGCGCCGAGAACGGCACGCTCGCCTTCATGGTGGGTGGATCGGACGAGGACTTCGCCACCGCCCTTCCCCTGCTGGAGGTCATGGGCAAGCGCATCGTGCACTGCGGAGGACCCGGGCTCGGGCAGGCCGCCAAGGTGTGCAACAACATGATCCTGGGGGTCTCCCAGATCGCCGTCGCCGAGGCGTTCGTGCTCGGTGAGCGGCTGGGCCTGGAGCATCAGGCACTGTTCGACGTGGTGTCGCAGGCGTCGGGGCAGTGCTGGGCGATCACGACGAACTGCCCGGTGCCGGGGCCGGTGCCGACGAGCCCCGCCAACCGCGACTACCGGCCGGGGTTCGCCGGCGCCCTCATGGCGAAGGACCTCGGGCTCGCGCTGCAGGCGATCGAGGGGACGGGCACGGAGGCGCGCATGGGCCGGCTCGCACAGGAGATCTACGCGGAGTTCGCCGCGGGCGCGGGTGCCGGGCGTGACTTCTCCGGGATCATCACCGACATCCGCGACGCCTCCTGACGGATCCGCAGCGGGAATCCCGATCCTGTCGCGGCGCGGGAGTTCTTAGGGCATGTGTTTCCCTCCCCGGGGCCTGTTCCCCTCCCCGGACATGCGGTGCCCAGGGGAGGGAAAGGCGCTAGAGGGAGGGAAACGGTGCAGCAGGGACCCGCGCGGGGCAGGCCAGGCGGGAGCGGAACGGGGGCCGGGCTGCGGCCGGAGAGGGTGCGGACACCGTCCGTTCACCGACATCGGGGATACTGGAAGCGCCACGACGGTGCGGCGAAAGGACGGGACATGGCCGAGTACGAGACGATCCTCACGGAGCAGCGCGGGCGGGTCGGCTGGATCACCCTCAACCGTCCGCAGGCGTTGAATGCGCTGAACTCGCAGGTCGCCGCGGAGGTCACCGCCGCCGCCACCGCGTTCGACGCGGACGAGGGCATCGGGGCGATCGTGGTCACCGGCTCGGAGAAGGCGTTCGCCGCCGGGGCCGACATCAAGGAGATGGAGTCGATGTCGGCGGCCGAGATGATCGCGACCGACCACTTCGGCGTGTGGCGCGACTTCGCCGCGGTGCGGACTCCGGTGATCGCCGCCGTGTCCGGATTCGCCCTGGGCGGCGGATGCGAGCTCGCGATGATGTGCGACATCATCCTGGCGGCGGACACGGCGAAGTTCGGCCAGCCCGAGGTGAACCTGGGCGTGATCCCGGGCATGGGCGGCACACAGCGCCTGATCCGCGCCGTCGGCTACTACAAGGCGGCCGAGCTGGTGTTGTCCGGGCGCATCATGGGCGCGGAGGAGGCGGAGCGCGCCGGCCTGGTGTCGCGCGTCGTGCCGGCCGCGGATCTGCTCGCGGAGGCGTCGACCCTGGCGGCGTCGATCGCGGCCAAGTCGCTGCCCTCGATCATCGCCGCCAAGGCCGCGCTCGACGCCGCCATGGAGACGACGCTCGCGGTCGGGCTGGACATCGAGCGCGAGGCCTTCGCGTCGCTGTTCGACACCGTCGACCAGAAGGAGGGCATGGCGGCCTTCCGCGAGAAGCGTCCTCCGCAGTTCGTGAACCG
The DNA here is from genome assembly GCF_000956545.1 of Microbacterium azadirachtae. Lineage (GTDB taxonomy): Bacteria > Actinomycetota > Actinomycetes > Actinomycetales > Microbacteriaceae > Microbacterium > Microbacterium azadirachtae. The sequence continues at coordinate 10,437 of NZ_JYIT01000079.1, read as the reverse complement.
GTGACCGACGTGGCCGACATCCGCCCTCTCGGATCCGCTTCGGATCCCCGTCGCCGGACCGCGTCCGCCGACCCCGCCGGCGACGTGTCCAACGTGGTGCCGCTGTTCGCCGATGGTGCGCTGCCCGACCCCGAGGACCTGCGCCTGAGCGAGGACGACCGTCGCGAGCTGGTCGGATGGACCATCGCGTGCGCCGAGCGTCTCCTGCCGCTGTTCCAGGCCGAGCGTCCGGACGACGACCGGCCCCGAGAGGCGCTGGCCGCGGCCGAGGCGTTCCTGCGCGGCGAGCTCGACATCGACGCCGTGCGGGAGAAGGCGTTCGCGTGTCACGAGGCGGCGCGCGAGGCGCAGGATCCGAGTGCCGTCGCGGCCGCACGCGTGTGCGGCCAGGCGGTGGCGGTCGCGCATCTCGCCGGGCACAGCCGGCAGGTGCCGCGGCACACCGCCCGTGCGTTTCCGGGCGACCGCTCTCGCCGCGACGAGGAGCTCGCCTGGCAGCGGATGAACATCCCCGCCCGGTTCGACGCCTACGTGTACGAGGGCGACTGAGCCGCATCCGCCGGACGTGCGCCGCGCCGGGAGTGGGCGGGAACCCGACGCGGCACGGGATCAGTCCTCGGAGACGACGACCGTCACCTCGATGTTGCCGCGGGTCGCGTTCGAGTAGGGGCAGACCTGGTGCGCGGCGTCGGCGAGCGCCTGGGCCTGCGCGAGCTCGAGGCCGGGGAGCACGACGTCCAGGCGCACGGCCAGCTGGTAGCCGCCCTGGCCGTTCGGGCCGATCTGCACGCGGCCGGCGACCGAGGAGTCGGCGATCGCGACCTTCTGGGTGCGGGCGACGGCCTGCAGCGCGGAGTGGAAGCAGGCGCTGTACCCGGCCGCGAAGAGCTGCTCGGGGTTCGCTCCGTCGCCGGATCCGCCCATCTCGCGCGGGATGGCGAGGTCGAGGTCGACGCGGCGGTCGGTGGTGACGACGCGGCCGTTGCGGCCTGCTCCGGTCGCGATGGCTTCGGCGGTGTAGAGGACGTCCATGGGTGATCTCCTTCTGGTCTTCTGGTCGAGGTGGGCGGGTTCAGGGTCGGGCCGCGTCGGTGGCCACGGCGTGCATCGAGGACGAGATCTCGTGCAGCCGGCGGATGAGGTCCTCGGCGCTGGTGCGGTCGGGGAGGGCGAAGCCCTCGGCGATCTGGCGGGGGATGTCGCTGAGCTCACCGCGCAGACGGCGGCCGCGATCGGTGACGGCGATCGAGACGACGCGCTCATCGGGGGAGCGCCGCTCGCGCACGATCAGGTCGCTCTGCTCCATCCGCCGCAGCAGCGGCGAGAGCGTGCCGGAGTCGAGCTGCAGGCGGTCGCCGAGCGACGACACGGTCTGCTCGCCATCCAGCCACAGCGTCACCATCACGAGGTACTGCGGGTAGGTGAGGCCCCAGGGCGCGAGGAGCGCCCGATAGGCCTGGGTCGTCGCCCGCGTCGCGGCGTAGAGCGCGAAGCACACCATCTCGTCTGTTGCGGCCATGACAGAAGCATTGCAGACAATTCAGTTGTGCACAACTTAGTGGGGACATGGTTCGCCGTCTCGGCGGTCGGCTCGCTGGTCGCGGATTGTGGCTTTGAGCACTGGAATCCCGCAATCTGCGACCAGTGAACGGATCCCGGCGGCCCGGTCAGTGCAATCCGCGACCGGCGAGCGGGATCCGGGGGAGCGGCCGGTCAGGCGCGGAGTTCGTCGAGCGCCTTTGCGATGCGGCGCTCGCGGGTCGCCTCCTGCTTGGCGTCGGCGACCGACCCGGCGAGCTCCTTGCGACGCGTGAAGCTGAGCGCTTCGAAGGCGCCGGTCAGCCCCGCCTCGGCGAGGGCCGCGGCGAGCGCCTCGGGCACCTCGGCCGTGCGCTCGGCGGTGTCGGCCGCGATCACCGCGTCGAACTCGTCGCCGAGCTCGACGCCGATCGCGGCGCGGTTCGCCTTGCTGAAGCCGATGAGGTTCTTGCCGCCCATCCTGGCCAGGCGCAGTCGCGCGGTCTTCTCGCCGACCGTGACCACGACGGGGAAGGCCTTGGCGGTGCTCAGCTCGGCGACCTGCGCATCGCTGAGCACGATCGCCCCTGCCGGTCCCATGGGCTCGAGGGTGGTGCGGATCCTGAGTTCGCTCATGACCGTCAGCCTAGGTCCGCTCGAGGACGAAGGATCCCATCAGAGCGGATCCGGCTGCGGGCGCGGGTCGGCGAAGTCCCCGGCGGCCTTGCGCATGCGCGCCACGATCGCGACGAGGTCGGCGGCGTCCTCTGCGGAGATCCCGGGATCGGCGAACACCTCGTCGTTGAGCGCCGTGGTGGCGCGCTCGACGAGTTCGCGACCGGTCTCGGTGAGCTCGAGCAGCGCGGCGCGTCCGTCGTGAGGGTCGCGATGGCGAGCGATGAGCCCGTCGCGCACGAGGCGGTCCGCGGTGCTGGACACGCTCGTCGCATGCACCTGCAGGCGTGCGACGACGCTGGAGAGCGGAAGCGTCCCGGTGCGGCTGAACGCGAGCAGGCGCAGCACCTCGTACCGGGCGAAGGAGAGGGTGAACGGGCGCAGAGCCGCGTCCACGCGGGCGAGCAGGAGCTGCTGCGCGCGCATCACCGAGGTCACGAGCGACATGCCGTCGGCGGCATCGGTCCAGCCGTGCGCGAGCCACTGCCGCTTCGCCTCGGCGAGGGGATCGATGGGCAGCGGATGCGGGCGGGCCATGTCCCTACGTTACCGGGGCGGTCACCGGATCCCGGGCTTCCCGCGGCCGTCGCGGACACCGTTCGTGGTGCTCCGCCAAACCGTCCCCGGCGAGGCGGCGCGCGGCTTGGAGGGTTGCGCCAGAGGGCGTCCGGGAGCCCTGGAGGGAGTCGGATCCGACCCCGCCGCTGAGGTACGCTGGCACCACGTTATCGCCCGGTAACCGGGGCGATCCCGCCTGCGGCCGGGTGGCCGGCCAAGCTCGCGTGAGGAGGCTCGATGAAGATCTTCGTCCTGGTGAAAGAGGTGCCCGACACCTACGGGGACCGCAAGCTCGACCTGGAGACGGGTCTGGCCGACCGCGGCGCCGGAGAGGTGGTGCTCGACGAGATCACCGAGCGGGCCCTCGAGGTGGCCCTGAGCCACGCCGATGCGAACCCCGGCACCGAGGTCGTCGCGCTGTCGATGGCGCCGGAGTCGGCGACGGCGTCGATCCGCCGCGCGCTCGCCATCGGCGCAGGATCAGCCGTCCACGTGGTCGACGAGGCACTGCAGGGCGCGGACCTGGGCGTCACGGCCGCGGTGCTGGCGGCGGCGATCCGCCGCGGCGAGCCCGACCTGGTCATCACCGGGAACCTCTCCACCGACGGCTCGGCGGGCGTGATCCCGGCGATGCTCGCGGAGCACCTCGGGTTCGCCCAGGCCACCGCCCTGAGCGCGGTCGAGATCGGTGCCGACGCCGTGACCGGAACGCGCGCGACCGACTTCGGCTCCCAGCAGGTGACCGTGCCGCTCCCCGCCGTGATCTCCATCACCGAGGCCCTGCCCGACGCGCGGTTCCCGAACTTCAAGGGCATCATGGCGGCGAAGAAGAAGCCGCTCGAGGTGCTCACCCTCGCCGACCTCGGCGTCAGCGCCGACCCGGCGGAGGCGCCGCAGACCATCCTCACGGCCGCGGCCGAGAAGCCGCCGCGCGCGGCGGGCGTGAAGATCACGGACGAGGGCGACGCCGCGGCGCAGCTCGTCGAGTTCCTCGTGCAGAACAGGCTGGTGTGATCATGGCGTACCCGGACAACGCGATCCTCGTGCTCGTCGACGTGACCCCCGCGGGAGCCGCGTCGCCGTCGACCGCGGGCCTTCTCGGCGCCGCCGCGCAGCTGGGCGCTCCGATCGCCCTCGTCGCCGCCCCGGCGGGCACCGCCCAGGCGGCGGTCGACGCCGCCGTCTCCGCGGGCGCGCAGGTCGTGCTCACCGCCGACATCGACGCGGCCGGGGTCACCGTGCCCGTCGTCGACGCGCTGCAGGCCGCGTACCGTGCCGTGCGGCCGGATGCGGTGCTCGTCTCGAACTCGATCGCCGGGCGGGACGTCGCCGGACGCCTGGCCGTGCGCGAGCACCTGGCGCTGTCGGTCGACGCGATCGGCGTCTCCCGTGACGAGGAGGGCGTGGTCGCGCACCATTCGGTCTACGGCGGCGCGTTCCTCACCGATTCGGCGCCCACGTTCGACGCCCCGATCATCACGGTGCGCCAGGGTGCGATCGACGCCCGCGCCGAGGCCGTCACCGACGCCCGCGTCGAGGCGCTCGCCGTCGAGCCGTCCGGGGCCGCAGCGGCGACGGGATCCGCGATCGAGGCCGTCGAGGCGACCTCGTCGCGCCCCGAGCTCCGCGGTGCCAAGGTCGTCGTCTCGGGCGGCCGCGGGCTCGGATCCAAGGAGAACTTCGCTCTTGTCGAAGAGCTGGCCGACGAGCTGGGCGGCGCGATCGGCGCCTCCCGTGCCGCCGTCGACGCCGGCTACATCCCGTACGCGCACCAGGTGGGTCAGACCGGCGTCTCGGTGTCGCCGCAGCTCTACGTCGCGCTGGGCATCTCGGGTGCCATCCAGCACCGCGCGGGCATGCAGACCGCCAAGACGATCGTCGCGATCAACAAGGATCCCGAGTCGCCGATCTTCGACGTCGCGGACTTCGGCATCGTGGGCGACCTGTTCACCGTCGTGCCGCAGGTGATCGAGCAGCTGCGCGCGCGGAAGAAGTAACCATGGCCACTCTGCGGAGGGGACTGCCGCGCACCCCGGGCGGGGACGCCTGGCCGCCCGCCGGCGTGGTCGCGTCCGATGCGCTCGCGTCCGCCGACGCCGCATCCGGCGATGAGCGATCCGTCGCGGTGGATTCCGCTGCTCCGAGCGCCCCCGCAGCGGGGGGTTCCCTCTCTGCTGCGTCGGTGGTGACATCGGTGGGGGAGGACGTCGCGCCGAAAGCCGCGGAACAGGCGACGACGGTCTCGGCGTCGGCGGATCGGCTTCGCGAGGGATCCGGCGCGGCAGCGGGCGGATCCCCCCTCCGCCGGGGACTGCCGCGGGTGAGCGGAGGCGAGCCGTGGCCCCCGGCCGGTGTCGCGGTGCCGGGAGGCGCTGCGAGCGTCCCCGCGCCGGTGGTGCAGACCGACGCCGCGCGCACTGCGGAGGCTCCGCAGGCCTCGTCCAGCGCTCCGGCCGCGACCCCCGCTGCGCCCGCCGCCTCCGCTCCCGATCTCCCCTCGGCTGAGCGTGCCACGGCTCCCGGAACCTCTCTGCGCCGCGGTCTGCCGCGCGTGGCAGGCGGCGATCCGTGGCCGCCCGCGGGGTCCGTGCGTGCGTCGGCGGCGCCCGCCGCGGTGTCCGAGGTCCTCGAACAGGCTGCTGCGGCCTTGCCGAGCGCTGAACCCGCGACCGCGGAGCCGGCGACCACGGCGGCGGCGACTTCCGCGGCGGCGAGCGCGGTGGCGCGTCGTCCCGACGTGTCCGCCCCTCTGCCCTTCACCCGCACCGTGTGGAACGGCTCCGCTCCGCGCCGCGTGTCCGCCGAGCCTGCTCCCTCGAAGCTCAGCCCCACCTGGCCGCAGGCGATCGGAGGGCTGTTCGCCGCCGCGGGCCTCGCGGTGCTGGCCGGCGCGGGGATCGCGATCGTGCGGGCGTTCCTCAGCCTCCCGTTCATGCAGGACTTCCTCACCACGTACCCAGGCGAGTACCACCTGCCCGCCGGCGCCCCCGTCGGCCTTCCCGCGTGGATCGGCTGGCAGCATTTCTTCAACGTGTTCCTGATGACGCTGATCATCCGCTCCGGCCTCCGGGTGCGCAGCGAGAAGAGGCCGACCGCCTTCTGGACGCCGCGCGGCAACCCGAAGGGCAAGATCAGCCTCACGCTGTGGTTCCATCAGGGGCTGGATCTGCTCTGGATCCTCAACGGCGTGGTGTTCATCGTGCTGCTGTTCGTCACGGGGCAGTGGATGCGGCTCGTGCCGACCAGCTGGGAGGTCTTCCCGAACGCGCTGTCGGCGGCGCTGCAGTACGTCTCGTTCGACTGGCCGACCGAGAACGGCTGGGTGAACTACAACAGCCTGCAGCAGCTCGCCTACTTCACGGTGGTGTTCCTGGCCGCGCCCGTCGCGATCGCCACGGGATTCCGCATGTCGGGGCTGTGGCCCAAGAAGGCCGAGGGCCTCTCGAAGGCCTACCCGATCGAGGTCGCCCGCGCGCTGCACTTCCCGACGATGCTCTTCTTCGTAGCGTTCATCGTGGTGCACGTCGCACTGGTGCTGCTGACCGGGATGCTCCGCAACCTGAACCACATGTTCGCCGCCCAGGACGCGGTGACCTGGACCGGGTTCTGGGTGTTCCTGCTGTCGCTCGCCGTGATCGCCGGCGGCTGGATCGCCGCGCGGCCGCTCGTGCTCGCCCCCATCGCGAAGCTGTTCGGCCAGGTCTCCGGCCGCTGACCGCGCCGGATCCGCCCCCGCCCTCGCGGGACCGGATCCGATCCCGAAACCCCCACCACACGCCGATACCCCCTCCGAGCGACGGAGCTCGGAGGGGGTTTCGACGGTGTGCGGGGGTTTCGGCCGAGGAGGGCGGCTCAGCGGACGAAGCGGACTTCCTTGATCGTCTCGCCCAGGAACGGCTCCTGCTGCGACGCGCCGTCGAGGGTGAACCCGTTGCGCGCGTAGAAGCGGTGTGCGCGGGGGTTGTCCTCGGCGACCCACAGGTAGCAGCGCTCGCCGGCGGCGACGGCGGCCTCGAAGAGCCGCTGGCCGATGCCGGTGCCGTGCCAGGCATCGAGGAGGTAGATGAAGTAGAGCTCGCGCTCGGCCGGCGGGTTGTCGTCGCGGGCGGGACCCGAGCCCACGAACCCGACGATCTCGCCGTCGACGAGCGCCGCGCTCATGCGGTACTCCTCGCCCTGGGACGCCCAGTGCGTCCACAGCTCCGCCAGGCGCTTGGGCGACACGGCCTCGAGCGTGGCGGTGCTGATCAGGTGGTCGTAGGTCTCGTGCCAGCACTTCGCGTGCACGCGGCCGAGCGCTTCGGCATCCACATCGCGAACGGGCCGGACGGTGACGGTGGGAAGGGCTTCGGCGCTCATGTTCGCGACTCTACGCGTGCCGTGCGCTGACGCGAAATCGAGCGGCGACATGCATTTCAGTCGCGTTTCGCGCCTCGAACGCTCTGTGGAGATCCGACAAGCGATCCTCGTGATCCGTGCCGGATTCACTACGCTCCTGCTGTGAACGTGATCTGGCGCACCATGCTCGTCATCCTGTCCGCCCGCCGTCGTGCCCGCCGCGGCCAGAGCCTCGCCCCGACGGCCGTCGGCCGCATCCGCCTCACCACGCTGCCGACGGACATCGACATCCTCCGGCACATGAACAACGGCCGGTACCTGTCGCTGTTCGACCTCGGCCGATGGGATCTGCTGATCCGCACCGGGCTTTTCGACGCCATGAAGGAGCGCGGGTGGTACGCCGTGGTCTCGAGCGAGACGATCACGTTCCGCAAGTCGCTCGAGCTGTGGCAGCGCTTCGACATCGAGTCGCGGTTCATCGGCCACGACGACAAGGCGCTGTTCATGGAACACAGGGCCGTGGTCGCCGGCGAGGTGTACGCCAAGGTCATCGTGCGCGCGCGCATGCTGCGCCGCACCGGAGGCACCGTCTCGCACGAGGAGTTCTTCGGGGCGCTGGGTCGTCCGGAGGACGTGCCGGGCGTCGAGGACTGGATCCACGACTGGGCCGCCGCCTCGGCGCTGCCGCCCACGAAGGCGCCGGCCCCGAGCATCTGGGACTGACCGGCCGCGGCGCTCGGGAAGCAATCGCACCGCGGCCCCGGGAAGCGCGGCGGGCGCGCTAATCTGAGCGCGTGGGGGCGATACTGCGGACGACCGGCCGGGTGCTGTGGATGCGGTGGCCTGCGCTGCTGGCCTGGTATCTCGCGGGAATCCTCGTGCACTACGTGGTGAACGAGGTCGCCGGCGTCGTGGGCGCGTACACGTCGGTCGGCGGGCTGCTGATCCTCCCGATCGCCGTGCTCGCGCGCCTCATCAGCCTGGTCGGGATGCTGCTCGTCATGCGCGACGGCCTGCGTGCGCTGCAGAGCGTCGCGCCGGTGCCCGAGGCGGCCGCGGAACGGCGACGCAGTTTCCTCACGGCTCTGCTGGCGAGCATCCTGCCCTTCTTCGCGGTGTACGCCGCGCAGGGCCTGCTCCGCGAGGACATCCAGGCCTACGGGCTGCGCGCGCTCGCGAAGAACACCGAGGAGATCAGGGCCACCCTCGGCACCGACCGCACCTTCGACCCGGGCGACAACGTGCTCGAGCTGTCGTTCAACGTGTGGACGGTGCTGATCATCGTCGGCGCGTTCGCCGCCCGCTGGGCATGGGGACGCTGGTCGAACCGGCTGCCGCGTGCGATGGCGCTCGCCGCGGTCTACTGCGAAGTGATCTGGGTCTTCTTCTCGGTGCTGCTGCTGAAGGACGTCACGCAAGCCGTGACCGCCTGGATCGACACGCGGGCGGCCGTGGCGTGGCTCGGAGAGGTCCGCGCGACGCTCGCGGGCTGGCTGCCTCCCCTCGTCTGGCTCGGCGACGGCATCGGCTGGCTGCTCGGCCAGGCGGGGCCGGTGCTCCTCGCGCCGCTGGCTTGGCTCACGGTTGCCGGAGTCGTCTACGGGCAGGCGATCGTGGCGGAGAAGCTGCAGATCCAGCACCGGCTCATCGTGCAGATGCACGAGCGGGTCGCGCGGGTGCCCAACCCCGTGATGCGACGGCTGCGCGACCTCGGCGCCGAACTCGGATCGCGCTTCCTCCCGATCTGGCGCGCGATCCTGCTGATGTGGCGCGCCGGGCCGCTCATCATCGCGTCGTACGCGCTGCTCTACACGGTCGTCGTCGTGGCGCAGTCCTGGCTGCGTTACGGCGTGAGCCGTTGGATCGGACCGCACGACCTCGATCTCTTCTGGAACGTGTACTGGCCGGTGATCTTCCTGATCCCGCCGCTGATCATGGAGCCGATCCGCCTCGCCGTGGTGGCCGGCGCCTACGACACCACGTTCGGGATGCTGCGCCGCGCGCAGCAGGCGCGCAGCGATGCGGCCGCGCCCGCGACAGAGGACGAGGTCGACGCCGCGGCGATCACCGCAGCCGCGGGGGCGCTGCCCAGCGCTGCCCTGCGCGAGCCTGCGTCGTCACGGACCACCAAACTGCCGCCCGGCGCGCCGGTGCCGCCGGCCGTGCCGCCGGCCTGACCGGGGTCGCCGGACTCAGGGATCGATGCTGAAGCGTACGTACTTCGACTTCGCGGAGAGCGGCTCCAGATCGACCCAGAACGGGCCCTCCACATCGTCCGGGACGACGTAGGGGAGGACCAGCTCGTAGCGCTCGGCCTTCTCGCCCTCGAACGTCGGCACGCAGTCCTCGGGCTCGTCGTCGTTCCACAGCAGACCCAGCTCGGTGCGCGCCGACAGCCAGACCCGCCCCGTGCTCTTCTGGACCAGCTTGGGCGACCAGCACCCCGGACCCTTGTCGCCCGTCGGATCCACCGGAACGCCGACGAGGATGAGCTTCGCGTTCGGGGGCATGTCGAGTCCGGAGGTGTCGGCGACCTCCTTGGAGCGCACCGGGCCCCAGGTCGCGCCCTGCAGCTCCACGGTGCCCGACTTCCCGGGCTCCACGGCCCAGACCGGCTGGCCCGAGCCGGGGAACGCGTGATCCCACTTCCACCAGCCGATGCCGAGTACCGTCGCCGGCAGCAGCACCGCCAGCACGCCGAGGCTGAGGAGGTTGCTGCGCCACCAACCCCGCCGGATGGGGGTCGCGTCGTCCGTCATCGTGCCCACCCCTCCGGATCGAGGGTGATCTCGTTCTGCATCGCGACCTGATCGAGATCGACCACGACCTCGATCACGCCGTCGGCGTCCGTGTCGTAGTCCACCGCGAACTCGAGGGTCGCGGTGCCCTCCAGCGATCCAGGCGGCACCTCGAAGGCGATGCTCCCGTGTCGCGGGACGCCCGTGACCAGCACCATGTTCCGGGCGCTCTCGCCGCGCTCCGTGGCGGAGTACGTGCGGTCGCCGAGGTGCAGGTTCGAGGTGGCCAGCAGGGCTCCGAACTGGTCCACGACGGCGGCGGCGTCGAAATCGACGACGAGCCACGTGCCGTCGGCGCGCCAGCGCCGGCCGTCCGAGACCGCATGGGCGGCGCGGACGCGGGTGACGGTCATCGCCAGGTTGCGGGTGGTGGCGGGCTCGCCGACGGTGGTGCGGCTGACGAAGCTCTCGTAGGGGGCGTCGTCGGGCTGCTGCAGCTGGATGAGTCCCCATGCCGCGATGACGAGGACGATCGACAGGGCCCAGACGCCGAGCGTGCGCAGCCGGCTGCGGGGCGGAGCCGGCGGAGGGGCGGCGGGCGACGGCGCGG
>NZ_JYIT01000078.1 GCF_000956545.1 Microbacterium azadirachtae | reverse complement strand
ACCCAAGACCGCCTAAGGAGGCGACAGTGAATCGCAAGACCCGAATCGGCACGGCCCTCACGACCCTCGGACTCGCGATGGCGATGCTCGCCGGCTGCGCCTCCGCCCAGGCGGCGACCCCGACGACCACGCCGGACAAGCTCGACACGCTGCGGCTGGGCTACTTCGCCACCGTGACGCACGCGCCCGCGCTCGTGGGCGTGGAGAAGGGCTTCCTGCAGAAGGAGCTCGGCGACACCCAGCTGAAGACCGAGGTGTTCAACGCCGGCCCGGCCGCGATCGAGGCGCTCTCCGCCGGCGCGATCGACGCCGCGTACATCGGCCCGAACCCGGCGATCAACACGTTCATCAAGTCGGGCGGCGCCTCGGCGCGCATCATCGCGGGAGCCACCAGCGGGGGCGCGGCGCTCGTGGTGCGCGACGGCATCACCAGCGCGGACGACCTCAAGGGCAAGACGCTGGCCACCCCGCAGCTCGGCAACACGCAGGACGTGGCGCTGCGCACCTGGCTGTCGTCGAAGGGCCTCAAGACCAGCGTCTCCGGCGGCGGCGACGTGACCATCACCCCGACCGAGAACGCGCAGACCCTGACGCTGTTCAAGAACGGACAGCTCGACGGCGCCTGGCTGCCCGAACCGTGGGCGTCGCGTCTGGTCGTCGAGGCCGGGGCGCACGTGCTGCAGGACGAGCGCGACCTCTGGCCCGGCGGGAAGTTCCCCACCACGGTCCTGCTGGTCAGCAAGGATTTCGCCGACAAGCACCCCGACGCGGTGAAGGAGCTTCTGGCCGGCCACCTCGACTCCCTCGACTGGATCGCCAAGAACCCCACCGAGGTCGGCGGAGTCGTGAACACGGCGCTGCAGAAGGCGACCGGCAAGCCGCTGGCCGACGGAGTGCTGAGCAAGGCCCTCGCGAACGTGTCGTTCTCGGCGGATCCGAATGCGAAGGCGTTCGCCACGCTCGTCAAGAACGGCGTCACCGCGGGCACGCAGACGAAGGGCTCGATCGACGGCCTGTTCGATCTCACGGCGCTGAACGCCGCGCTGAAGGAGCGCGGCGAGAAGGCCGTGAGCGACGGCGGACTGGGTGCGAAGAAATGACCCGCTCGCAGAACACGACGCCGGAGACGCGCCACGCGGAGGCCTTCTCGGCGCTCGGCGCAGCGGACTCTCCTGCGTCGTGTTCCACGCGCGCGGGTGCTGAGGATCGCGGGACGAGCCGATGACCGCACCGCTCGCGCCGAGCTTCGACTCGATCTCCCCCGTGCCGCCGGTGTCGGATCCGGTGGATCCGGCCGTGCGCCTCGCGCACGTCACCAAGCGGTACGGCTCCGGCCCCGTCGTGCTGGACGACGTGTCGCTCGACATCGCCCCCGGGGAGTTCGTGTGCCTGCTCGGCGCGAGCGGCTGCGGCAAGTCCACGCTGCTGAACCTCATCGCCGGCCTCGAGCCGGTGTCCGCCGGAACGCTCACCGCCCCTGCGGAGGGCGCCGCCGTGATGTTCCAGGATCCGGCTCTGATGCCCTGGCTGAGCGCGCGCCGCAACGTCGAGCTGGCGCTGCGCCTGCGCGGCGTGCCGCGCGCCGAGCGCCGGGTCGAGGCGCTGCGCCTGCTCGGGATCGTGAACCTCGCCGATGCGGCGGACAAGCGCCCGCACGAGCTCTCGGGCGGGATGCGGCAGCGCGTGGCGCTGGCCCGCGCTCTCGCCCAGGACCGCCCCGTGCTGCTGATGGACGAGCCCTTCGCGGCGCTCGACGCGATCACCCGCGACCTGCTGCACGAGGTGCTGGAGAACATCTGGCGCGAGACCGGCCGCACGATCGTGTTCGTGACGCACAACGTCCGCGAGGCGGCCCGCCTCGGCCAGCGCGTCGTGCTTCTCGGCAGCCGTCCCGGCCGCATCGCGCGCGAGTGGCGCGTGACCCGCACCCGCGGCCGCCGGATCGAATCGCCCGAGGTGTCCGCGCTGGCCGCGGAGATCACCGTCGAGCTGCGGAAGGAGATCCGCCGAAATGCCGACTGAGACCACCGACCCCGTCGCCGGGTCCGTCGAGGCGGCGTCCCCGGGCCCCGCCCCGGCGCCGGCGACGAGCGCGGAGACCGGGCGCCGCACGGACGACGACCTCTCCCGCCTCGAAGCCGGACTGGATCGCCTGCAGACGACCGGCTCCGGATCCGGATCCCGCGGACGCGAGCGTCTGCGGGCGATCCTGCCGCCGGTCGTCCTGCTGCTGGTGCTGCTCGCCGCGTGGCAGGCGTACATCGTGATCGCCCAGCCGCGCCCCGACAAGGCGCCCAGCCCGCTCCAGGTGCTGGGGGCCCTCGGCGACGCCTGGCAGGCGGGCCGACTGCAGGAGTCGGTGCTCACGAGCCTCGAGCGCGGCGGCATCGGGTTCCTCATCGCGATCGCCATCGGCACCCCGATCGGCCTGCTTCTGGCCGAGTGGAAGCTGCTGCGCCGTGCCGCCGGCCCGCTCATCTCCGGGCTCATGGTGCTGCCGAGCGTGGCCTGGGTGCCCGCCGCGATCATCTGGTTCGGCCTGTCGGATGCGACCGCGTACTTCGTGATCCTGATGGGCGCGATCCCGTCGATCGTGAACGGGCTGCTCGCGGGCATCGACCAGGTGCCGCCGCAGCTGCGTCGCGTGGGCACGGTGCTCGGCGCGAACCGGTGGCAGTCCGCCACCGCGATCGTGCTGCCCGCCGCCCTGCCCGGCTATCTCGCCGGGCTCAAGCAGGGATGGGCGTTCTCGTGGCGCTCGCTCATGGCCGCCGAGATCATCACGACCGGCGGGACGATCGGCTTCGGGCTGGGGACCATGCTCGACCAGTCCCGACAGCTCGCGGATCTGCCCGGCGTGCTGGCCACCATCATCCTGATCCTGGCGATCGGCATCCTCATCGAGCTGGTGCTGTTCGCTCCGCTGGAGCGCGCCGTGCTGCGCCGCCGCGGATTCCTGCTCGGAGGTGCCCGATGACCTGCGGAACCGTCACCCTCGTCGGAGCGGGCCCCGGCGACGCGGGCCTGCTCACGCTGCGGGGGCTCCGCGCCCTCGAGCACGCCGACGTGATCGTCGCCGACCGGCTCGGCGCCCGCGCCGTGCTGGACCAGCTCGCGGACGAGGGCGTGGTCCTCACCGCCGAGGTGATCGACGTCGGAAAGACCCCCGGCCACCACCCCGTGCCGCAGAACGAGATCAACGCGCTGCTGGTGCGCCACGCGAGGGCCGGTCGCGAGGTCGTGCGCCTCAAGGGCGGGGATCCGTTCGTGCTCGGACGCGGTCGCGAAGAGGCGCTCTACTGCGAGGCCGAGGGCGTCGCCGTGCGGGTCGTGCCCGGGGTGACGAGCGCGATCTCGGTGCCCGCCGTGGCCGGGATCCCGCTCACCCACCGAGGCGTCGCCACCGCCTTCACCGTCGCGAGCGCGCACGACCCGATCGAGCAGCTGCCCGGCGGATCCGATCACACGGTCGTGCTGCTCATGGGCATCGGCACCCTCGCGCACACCGCCGGCATCCTCGCGCGCGGCGCCCGGGGGGCCGACTGTCCCGTCGCGATCGTCGAGGACGGCTACGGATCCGGCGAGCGCGTCACCATCGGCACGCTCTCCACGATCGCCGCCCTCGCCGCCGTGCGCCAGGTGCGCAATCCCGCCGTCGTGGTCGTGGGCGACGTGGTGCGCCTCTCCTCCGCCTGGCCGGGCGACTCCCTTTCCGGCGCGCTGAGCGAGGACGCCGAAGGCGACCGCGACGGAACGCGGTTCCCCGCCACCTCGTTCGAGACCGCGTTCCGTCTCCCTCCCGTTTCCCCGGTGCTCGCTCATCGCCCCCGTCCCCTCGACCGAAAGACCCTGCAGCCGTGACCGCTCCCGCCCCCTCCGCCCCGCTCCGCGTCGCGATCGTCGGCGCCGGCCCGGCCGGCATCTACGCCGGCAACATCCTCGCGAACGCCCTCGCCGCCCGCGGGGACGGCTCCTCCGTGGAGATCGATCTGTTCGAGTCGCTGCCCGCGCCCTATGGCCTGATCCGCTACGGCGTCGCCCCGGACCACCCCCGGATCAAGGGCATCGTGAACTCGCTGCACGAGATGCTCGACGCGCGCGCGGAGGGCGCCGATCGGCGCGTCATCCGCTTCCTCGGCAACGTCGAGGTCGGTCGCGACGTGTCGATCGACGAGTTGCAGGCGCGCTATCACGCCGTGATCCTGGCGACGGGGGCGATCCGCGACGCCGCGCTGCGCATCCCGGGCGTGGATCTCCCCGGATCCCACGGCGCTGCTGACTTCGTGTCCTGGTTCGACGGGCATCCCGACGTCCCGCGCACCTGGCCGCTCGTCGACGAGCAGGTCGCCGTGATCGGAAACGGCAACGTGGCCCTCGACGTGGCGCGCATCCTCGCGAAGCTGCCCGAGAACCTCCGCAGCACCGAGGTGCCCGACAACGTGCTCGAGGGCCTCGAGGCCTCGGCGGTCACCGACGTGCACGTGTTCGGCCGCCGCGGGCCCGCCGACATCAAGTTCACCCCGATCGAGCTGCGCGAGCTCGGAGAGGTCGCGGGCGTGGACATCCTCCTCGACGACGCCGACTTCGACGGAGTGGATCCCGCGTCCGCGTCGACGAACCAGCTCAAGATCATGCTCCGCACGCTGAACTCCTGGCGCGACCGCCCGGAGAACCGCGGGGAGCCGACGGGCAACCCTCGTCGCCTGCACCTGCACTTCTGGCATGCACCGGTGGAGATCACCGGATCCGACCGCGTGGAGGGGATCCGGTTCGAGCGCACCGCGCCGAACGCCGACGGATCGGTCTCGGGCACGGGCGTGTTCCGCGACTACCCGGTCACGGCCGTCTACCGCGCGGTCGGCTACTTCGGATCCCCGGTGGTCGAGGTGCCGTTCGACGAGCGCCGCGGTGTGGTGCCCAACGAGGGCGGCCGCGTGGACGGCGCCCCGGGCGTGTACGCGACCGGCTGGATCAAGCGCGGCCCCGTGGGTCTGATCGGACACACCAAGTCCGACGCGACGGAGACGATCGCGAACCTCCTCGAGGATGTCGATGCAGGCCGTCTGGTCGCTCCCGTGGAGACCGCGGACATCCTCGAGCTGCTCGCCGAGCGCGAGGTGGAGGTGACCACGTGGGACGGGTGGCTCGAGCTCGACGCGCACGAGCGCGCCCTGGGCGCAGCCCACCGGCACGTGCGCGAGCGGGTCAAGGTGGTGCCGCGCGAGGATCAGGTGGAGATCTCGCGCAGCGCCGCGCTCTCGGACGCCGGGGCGCGCATCCGATGACCTATGTGATCGCGCTGCCCTGCGTGGACGTCAAGGACAGGGCGTGCATCGACGAGTGCCCTGTCGACTGCATCTACGAGGGTGAGCGCTCCTTGTACATCCACCCGGATGAGTGCGTGGACTGCGGCGCCTGCGAGCCGGTGTGCCCGGTCGAGGCCATCTACTACGAGGACGACCTCCCCGACGAGTGGGGCGACTACTACAAGGCCAACGTCGAGTTCTTCGACGAGATCGGCTCCCCGGGCGGCGCCGCCAAGGTCGGCCCCTACGCGTTCGACCACCCGCTGGTCGCCGCGCTGCCTCCGCAGGCGGACGGCCATGACTGACGACGTCTACGACGTGCTCGTCGTCGGCGGGGGCCCGGCCGGCCTCTCCGCCGCGCTGAACCTCGCCCGCTCCCTCGCCCGGGTGCTCGTCGTCGACGCGGATCGGCCGCGCAACGCGGCGACGCTCATCTCGCACGGGTTCCTCACCCGCGACGGGATCCCCCCGCACGAGCTGCGCCGCATCGCCCGCGAAGAGCTCGCGGCCTACCCGAACGTCACGATCCGCACCCGCGAGCGCGTGTTCGAGATCGCGGCCGAGGGATCCGATTTCAGCGCAGGGGTCGGTCGGCGTGCGCCGGAGGTCACGGTCCGCGCGCACAGGGTGCTGCTCGCGACGGGCCTGCGCGAGACGCTGCCCGAGGTGCCGAACCTGCGCGGCTTCTACGGCGTGACCCTCTTCAGCTGCGCGGCCTGCGACGCCTGGGAGTTGCAGGACCGCCCCCTCGCCCTCATCGGCGAGACGCCCGATCTCGCCGCGCGCGCCCGGCTCATCGCCCGCTGGACGACGCAGCTCACGGTCTTCACGAACGGTGCCGACATCGTCGACGCCGCGGAGGAGGCGGAGCTCGCCGCGGCGGGGATCTCCGTCGAGCGCAGCCCGATCGCCGAACTGCACGGCGAGCGCGGCGCCCTCACCGGGATCCGCCTGGCCGACGGCACGGAGCACGTCGTCGAGGGCGGCTTCGTGCGCCCGGAATGGCAGACCGACTTGTCGTTCCTGCCGTCGCTCGCCCCCGACCTCGACGCGCACGGCCATCTCGCCGCCGACCGCGCAGGCCGCACCAGCGTGCCGGGCCTGTACGCGGCGGGCGACGTGGCCTCGCCCGGACCGCAACAGCTCATCGTCGCGGCGGGGGCCGGGGCCCGTGTGGCCGCCGTCATGATCCACGACTCGATCGGCGTCGCGACCGCGCACTGACCTGACTCGGCCTGCGGTCAGCCCGCGTCGGCGCACAGAGGGTGAGGCGGGATCCCCGCTTCTCGCGCGCGTTCCCGGAGCTCGCGGTCGAAGCTGAGCATGGAGTCGACCACGCCCTCGAGCTGGAGCGCCGTTGCCAGGTGGAGGGCATCGGGGGCGCGCAGGCCCGAGCGGATCTCCATGGCTCGATCGAGCACCTGGTCGTCGAGCGTCACCAGATTCACGCGATCCAGGAGCCGCGCCACCTCCTTCCCGCCGGCGCGCCGGCGCTGCGTGACGGCCGCGAGCTCGAGCGCGAGCAGCCGTGATGCGATCAGCAGCTCCCCTCGGGCGAAGACGTCGCGCATCTCGTCGGTCCCTTGCTCCGGAACGATCGCCTTGATCGCCGCAGAGGTGTCGAGGTAGATCACCAGCGCTCCCCGCGGATGTCCTCGATGATCTCCTCCGATGTCATGCCCAGGTCGATCGGTTCGAAATCGAGCGGTCCGGATGCGGTCGCGGGCCTGATCCTCCCCTCGGCGACGAGCCGATCCCAGGCGCTCTCCCTCGGCGGACCGATCTCGGCGATGGCGCGCCCGCGCTCCGTGACGGTGATGTGCTCACCGGCCGCGACCCGCGCGAGCACCCGCGCGGTCTGCTGGTTCAGCTCGGTCTTCGTCACGGTTCCCATGCAACCACGCTACGCCGAAACTAGTAGAACTACTACACAGGCTCCGAGCCGCACCGTCTCCGCCTCGCTCACAACGCCGCAGCGACGACCGCGACCGCGTCGAGCAGCGCGGCGAGCGGATCCGGGATGCGGTCCGGCGGCAGCGCGGCGACCACGTCGGCGGCGAAGACGGTCTTGCGCCCGCTCGCCGTGCTCGCGAACCGGTGCAGCTGCGCCTCGACGGAGCGCACCCGCTGGGCGGGCTGCCCCTGGAACACCCGGAACAGCGCCAGCTCGCCGCGCGCGTCCAGCGTCTTCCGCACCCGCTCCGCACCGGCCGCACGGATGACCTCGTCCTCGAGGTCGCGCTCGCATCCGAAGAACCCGCACCGGGCGACGGCGGCAGGATCCGCCCCGCCCTCGCGCAGCAGGCCGCCGGCGACCAGGGCGCCGACGACGTAGCGGAGCTCGGCCGCGTCGTAGAGCCCGAGCACGGGCACCGCCGGATCCCGTCGCTCCAGCCACGCGCGCAGATTCGTGATGCCGCCGAGTGCGACCACCTCGGCGCGCAGGTCGTCTCCGCGCACGCGCGCCGCGGCGATGAGGGCGAGGCGATCGCTCTCCCCCTCCACGAGCACGACGGGCTGCACCATGCCCCGACGCTACCCGGCGACGCGGTCCCGCGCGCACCGTCGCGGCGGATTCCGCATCGGCGCGCCGCTACCTCTCGTTCACCGGCACGCACGAGACTTCCTGCATGAGCAACGGCGATCATCCCGAGCCCCAGGCCACCGCGAACAGCGGGGCTGTCGCGGTGGTGGGCCTCGACCTGCGCGGCGACGAGCCGGCCCCGAAGAAGCAGATCTACTCCTGGGCGCTCTGGGACTGGGCGACGCAGCCGTTCCACTCCGTGATCCTGACGTTCATCTTCACGGCCCTCTACCTCACCACGAACGCGTTCCTTCCGCCCGAGATCGCCCAGCTCGACAAGACGGATCCGGCCCGCGTCGCCGGGATCGCCGAGCTCACGAGCGGTCTGGGACTCGGCGGCACGATCGCCGGGCTCGCCATCCTGCTGCTCGCGCCCGTGCTCGGTCAGCGCGCCGACGCGGCGGGCCGGCAGAAGCTGTGGCTCGGCATCGGCACCGGCGCCCTCATCCTCTGCATGCTCGGACTGTGGTTCGTCACGCCGACCCCGGCGCTGTTCTGGGTGGGCGTCGCCCTGATCTCGGCCGGCGTCGTGTTCAGCGAGATCGCCTCGGTGAACTCGAACGCGATGCTCATCTCGATCGCGAGCCCGAAGACCGTGGGGCGCATCTCGGGCCTCGGCTGGGGGTTCGGCTACCTCGGCGGCATCGTGGCGCTCGTGCTGGTGATCGTGTTCTACGCCTCCCACTGGTTCGGCCTCTCCGCGGACGGCGGGCTGCCCTTCCGCCTCATCGCGGTGGGCTGCGCGGTGTGGGCGATCGTGTTCTCGATCCCGATCTTCCTGAACGTGCCGGAGCCGTCGCTCGGACGCCCGGAGCGCAAGGTCGGCTTCTTCGCCTCCTACGTCCTGCTCGTCAAGGACGTCATCGGCCTCTACCGCACCCCCAGCACCCGCACGACGTTCTGGTTCCTGGTGGCCAGCGCGGTGTTCCGGGACGGCCTGAGCGCGGTCTTCACGTTCGGGGCGGTGATCGCGAGCACGGTCTTCGGGTTCGAGTTCATCCAGCTCGTGATCTTCGGCGTCGCCGCGAACCTCATCGCGGGCGTCTCCACGATCCTCGCCGGGCGCCTCGACGACCGCTGGGGGCCGAAGCGGCTGATCCTCATCTCGCTCGCGTGCATGATCGTCTCCGGCCTCGCCGTGTTCGCCCTGGTCGACACCGGTCCGATCGCCTACTGGATCGGCGGGCTGATCCTGTGCGCGTTCGTCGGACCGGCGCAGTCCGCTGGGCGATCCTTCCTGGCCCGCGTCACGCCCGCCGGCCGCGAGGGCGAGGTCTTCGGCCTCTACGCCACGACCGGTCGCGCGGCGAGCTGGATCGCCCAGGGCGCCTGGACCGTGCTCATCGTCCTCACGGGCAACACGAAGTTCGGGATCCTCGGGATCGTCGTCGTGCTGCTCGCCGGGCTCCTGCTCCTCCTCCCCGTCAAGGAGGCGCGGCAGAGCGTGCGCCTCGCGCACTGACCCGGCGCCGGACGGTCAGCAGACCGGGTCGACGACGAGTCCGGTCAGCAGGTCCGCGGCGGCGCCCGCGGAGCGCAGCCGCTCGTGCATCGCGCGTGCCGCCAGCTCGTACGGCCGCGCGTCCTGCAGGAGCAGCGACCTCGAGTTCGCCGCCTCGTTCAGTGCCGCCAGCTCGAAGGCGAGCAGCTCGGGATCCGTGCCCTCGGCGAGCTCGGAGGCGGAGATCGCGTGCCGCGCCTGCGCCTCGATATAGCCGTACCAGTCGGCCAGCGCCGCGCGCACGGCGTCGCGCACCGGTCCGGGCTTGGAGTCGACGTCGGCCGCGGTCGCCGCGAAGAAGCAGCCGCCGGTGAACACGCGGTCGCGGGAGTAGTCCAGCGCGTTGCGCAGCAGTGCGGACAGCCGGCGCACACCGCGCGGCTCGCTGCGCGCACGCTCGACGATGCGCTCGGTGAAGATGTCCCTCGCGGCGGCGATCGTCGCCAGCTGCAGGCCCTCCTTGCTCTGGAACAGCGTCGCGATGCTGCTCTTGCCGCGCCCGGAGGCCACCGCCAGCCGCCCGATCGTGAGGCCGTCGAGCCCGTCGACCGAGGCGAGATCCGTGGCGCTCTCCAGCACGGTGCGCCGGGAGGCGTCGCCGCGCAGACGCCGTCCGTCCGCGGCGGCGGCCGTGGCGGGATCGTGCAGCAGAGATTCGGACATGGCCCTAGTGTACGAACGATCGTTCGCATAGTCTACGTATGACCGTTCGTATTTATTGTCTGGAGGGATCCCGATGACCGCTTCCGCCCGGCTCCTCAGCACCGGCATCCGCACGCTCGGGGCCGTCTCCCCCGACCTGTCGGCGCGACTCGCCCTGCGACTGTTCTTCTCGACCGCCCCGCGCATGGCCGTGCGCGACGCCGATCGCGCCACCCACGAGGAGTCCCGGCAGGAGCGGATCCGGCTCCGCGGCTCGGACGTCCTCGTCTACCGCTGGGGCCACGGCGAGCGCGCCGTACTACTGCTGCACGGCTGGCAGGGGCGCGCGTCGCAGTTCGCCCCGCTCGTGCGCGAGCTCGTCGCCGAGGGGTTCCGCGTCGTCGCCTTCGATGCGCCGGCCCACGGCGGATCCGGCGGCCGGCGAACCGACATCCGGGACTGGGTAGAGCTCGCCGAGCAACTGGGTCGGACGGACGGGCCCTTCGACGCGCTCGTCGGACACTCGTTCGGCGGCCTCGCCGCGCTCACCGCAGCACGCACCGGCACGCCGGTTCCGCGCGTCGCCGCGATCGCGAGCGCCGCCTCGCCGACCGCGTTCCTCACCGAGTTCTCCCGGGGGCTCGGCCTCTCGTCCGCCGTCGCCTCCCGGTTCGCGCGACGCTTCGCCGCGCGCTTCGGTCTCGACGCCGCGGGGATCGCCGCCGCGTACGACGCCGTGGGCGACCCGCTCCCGGACGGCACCGAGCTGCTCGTGGTGCACGATCGCGGCGATCGCCGGATGCCCGACGCCGACGCTCTCCGCCTGCACGCGGCGCACGCCGGCCGCTCGCGGCTGCTGCGCACGGAGGGCTACGGGCACAACCGGGTGCTGCAGGCCGACGCCGTGCTCGACGCGGTGCTCGATCTCGTCCGCTCCGAACCCCCACAGCCGACCGGTCGCCCGACCGGCAGCCGGACTGCGGCGGACGTGACGGCCCGGGCCGTCACCGCGGGCTGACCGCCGCGCCGCTCTCGGGGCGCGGCGGAGCGCTCAGCGCCAGTTCTCGGCCACCTTGGCGAGCAGCCGGGCGAACTCGGCCTGCTCCTCGGCGGTCAGCGCCGACATCGCGCGGCGCAGCGCCTCGCGTCGGTCGCCGCGCACCCCGCGACCGAGGCGCCGGCCCTCATCGGTCAGCACGATGCGGGTGCGGCGCGCGTCGTCCGGGTCGGCCTCGCGGCGCAGCCACCCGCGCTCCACGCCCTGCTGCACCAGACGCGACGCACGCGGCTGATCCACCCCGATCGCCTCGCCGAGGGCGCTCACGCTCAGCGGCCCTGCGGCGAGCGCCTCGAGCATGCGCACGCGCGCAGGCGCCTCCCCGCGCGCGCCGCCCCACGGCCCGCCCGCCCAGGGCTCGGCACCGCGACGGCCCCCATGCGGCTCACCGTGCTCACCGTGCGGACCGCCGTGCCCGTGGAAGCCGCGCCCGCCGTGCGCGTGCTCCCGCGGCGGGCGCGGTCCGCGCCCTCGCAGCAGGCCCAGGGCGGCGACGATCGCGTCGAGGGGATCCGGTGTTTCGGCGTTCTGTGACACGATCCGATTTTACATGCGACTTGACATGGATCAGTAATGCATGTCACACTGCATGTACATGCATGATGACAAGCATCCGGACCGGATCCGTCCCCTTCGACAGATGAAGGAAACGGGGCGCCGCCTGAGCGCCGCGCCGCGGTCATCCCCCGATCAGAACAGGACCACCATGAACACCTCTCAGAACAGCACCGAGAACGCCTCCTCCGACCAGGGCCGCCCGTTCGGCTTCTGGATCTCCGCCGTCGACCGACTGACGGCCGCCCGCTTCGCCACCGCCTTCGAGGATGAGGGGATCACCCGCCGCGACTGGCGGATCCTCAACGTGGTCGACGGCACGGTCCCCTCCGGTCGCGACCTTCCCGACCGCAAGCTCCATCACCTCGCCGACCTCGGCTGGGTCGAGCGCACGGCCGACGGCTGGGCCCTCACCCCCGAGGGCGTCGCCGCCAAGGCGCGCCTCGGCAACGCCGTCGAGGAGATCCGCGCCGAAGTCGCCGCCGCCCTGGACCCCGAGGAGTTCGCCGCCCTGGCGGCCTCCCTCGAGAAGCTCGCCCGCGGGCTGGGCTTCGAGGAGGGCATGCGCCTTCCCCGTCGACCGGATACGCGCCGGGGCGGGCACCACGGGCGCCGCAGCGGTCATCGCGAGCACGGGCGCCCCCACGGCGCCGGCTTCGGCGGGGGCCACGGCCGCGGCGCCGGCTTCGGCCACGGCGAGCGCTTCGGACGCCCCGCGCACGATCGCTTCGCCGAGCACCCCGGCTTCGGACGCGAGTGGCTGCGCCGCGCGCAGCAGCACGCCGAGCACCGCCACGGCGAGCACCCGCACGGCGAGCACCCGCACGGCGAGCACCCGCACGGCGAGCACCCGCGCGGCGAGCACCTGCGCGGCATGGGTCCGCGCGGACGGCATCACCGCCGCTCGACCGAGCACATCCACATCCACCTGCACCACGGCCGTCGCGACGGCTGACCCGCAGCACCCCTCCGGCCCCTGTCCGCACACCCGCGGCAGGGGCCGGATCTCTTTCCGCGCCGCCTTCGGAGGCGTCTCCGCCGGAATACGCTCCCCGCGTACGCGGTTCCTCTCTGACATGACGCTCATCGCCCCCGGCCCGGCATCGCCCGATGTCGCCGTCGCGGGTGCGGTCACGCGGACCGGCGGTGCCGTCGAGGCCCTGCTCTCCGCGGTCGACGTACGGCTGCGCCGGCAGGTGCGCATCGCACCGGATCCGGCCGAGACCATCGCTCTCGACCGCGATGCGCTGTCGATCGTCTACGTCATCGACGGCGCGGTGCACACCCGCTGCGGCGACAAGCCGATGTCGCTCGCCCAGGGCGATGCCCTGCTGACGCCCGGCCGGGTGCCTATGTCGGTCAAGACGGATCCGGGAACCCGGATCCTCGTCTCGACCCTCACGCTCGTGCCGCACGCCGCACACATCGCGAACGCGCTGCCGGACGTCGCGCTCGTGCGCGACTTCGCGCATCACGAACCCGCCGCGGCCGCACTGGCCTCCCAGGTCGGGCTCGACCTCACGGCGCTCCCTCTCGACTCCGCCACGATCGAGGCCACCGGCCGCGACGGCGACGCCGTGATCTGCCGCATGATGGCCAACACCGTGCTCGCGTCGGTGATCCGCGCCTGGGCCGCGCACGGCTGCGCCCCCGCGGGCTGGCCGGCGCGCACGAGCGACCCGTTCCTGGAGAAGGTGATCGAGGCGATCCACGCCGCACCGGGCAAGGACTGGAGCGTCGAGGGCCTCGCGAGCGTGGGCGCGATGTCGCGCACGGTGTTCGCGGAGCGGTTCCGCGCCGCCTTCGGCACGTCGCCGGCGAGCTATGTCACCGAGGTGCGCATCCGCGCCGCGCAGGACCGGCTCGTGCTGGGGTGCCTCGTCAGCGAGATCTCGCGCGACCTCGGCTACAGCTCGGACGAGGGGTTCAGCCGCGCGTTCCGCCGCCGCACCGGCCAGACCCCCACGGCATGGCGCGAGGCCCGCACGGCCTGAGCCCCGACGCCCGGCGCATGCTCCCGCCCGCGAAGACAGAAGCCTGCGCCCGAGCGGGATCCCGCTCGGGCGCATCCCGCCGATCCGGTCAGCGGCGGCTGAGGCGGTCCGAGAGCCCGAAGAGCACGGCGCCCACCACGAGCACCGCGGCGCCGATCACGTACACCTGCGTGATGCCGATCCCGTCCACGAGCGCGCCGCCGACGGCCGCGGCCGTCATGATCGCCGCCTGGAACCCCATCACCACGAGGCTCCCGCCGGCCTCGAGCCGGTCGGGCATCCGGTGCCCGATCCACGTGTTCACGATGAGCAGCCACGAGGCGAAGAAGAAGCCCCACACGAACACCACCACGCCGATGGCCCAGAGGGATCCGGTGAACGCGTTCATCAGGAGCGCCATCGCGGCGATCACGAACGGGGTGACCACGGCGAGGATCCGGTAGCTGCGGTCGACGATCACGCCGATGCCGATGTTGCCGATGAACCCGCCGATCCCGAAGAGCGCGAGCAGCAGGATGATCGTCCCCGCGTTGATCGGGGCGCCGCCGTCGTGCACCCGCTCGAGGGCGACGCGGATGTACGTGTACGCCAGGAAGTGCCCGAGCACCACGAGCACGTGCCCCACGATGCCGAGCCCGATGCCCCGGCGCCGGAACGTGTCGACGAGCGTCGACAGGCGCGCGGCGCCCTCGGCGGGCACACTCGGCAGGGCGATCCGCAGTGCGACCGCGAGCAGGCCCGTCCCGGCCGCGGCGATCGCGAACACGCCCCGCCAGTCGAGCGCCTGGCTGAGCAGCACGCCGAGGGGGACGCCGGCGACCGTCGCGAGCGACACTCCGGCGGAGGTGAACATCATGGCGCGACCGAGCCGTTCGGGGCCGGCGATCCGCGCGGCCACGGTGACCGACATCGACCAGAAGCCGCTCAGTGCGCCGCCGAGCAGCACCCGGGCGAGCAGCAGCAGCGGAAGGTTCGGGGCGATCGCGACGACGACGTTCGAGACGGTCGCGCCGATCGCCATCCACACCAGCAGCGAGCGCCGGTCCAGCCGCGGCAGCATGAGCCCGATCGTCGGGGCGACGATGAGGCCCGCGAGCGCCGTGACCGTCACCATCTGTCCGGCCTGGCCGGGGGTCACGCCGATCTCGGTGGCGATGTCGGTGAGCAGTCCGCCGGGCAGGAATTCAGCGGTCACGAGGAGGAAGCTGGTCGCCATCATCACGAGCAGCGCGCCGTAGCGCATCGGCTGCGGGCGGACGCCTGAGGCGACGGGCACAGGGGCGGTCGTGGTCATGCTTCCAGCCTTCCGTGCGCGCGCGCTGCGCGCCCGATCATGCGTCCGGGGGATCCGACCGATCGTCCGGACCGCGTTCGCGCCACCGTCGAGGCCGGCTGCCGCGCGACGGATGCAAGACCGTGCGACACCTGCATGACGGATCCGGCTGGATCAGCCTACAGACGTCGCCAGATCCTGCAGACATCGCGCAGTCGCCCGTCGGATCCGGCGGCGGTCGACCGTCAGAGGAGCGGAGCGACAGCCGGGATCAGCGCGTCAGCCGCGGACAGCGGCCACGCGCCGTTCGCGACGAGCACGGCGATCAGCACGATCGCGCCGACAAGCAGCGCCGCAAGGATCACGAACACCCGCGCTCTCGTCCGCCGGGGCGATCTCCGGGTCGGCGAGCAGGTCGGCCAGCCCCTCGCTCTCGACCGGCGCGGGCGCGAGCTCGGTGTCGCCGGCGGGCGGCTGCGCGGTGGGGTCGGCGGGCACGGACACGCTGGGCGCCGACCCCGCAGGAGCCTCCGCCGCGGGCTGCTCGCCCGCGGTCGGGTCCGTCTCGTCGCCGGTCATGTCAGCCGCCGGTGGATCCCGCGTCGGTGATGCCGACGTCGGTGCGGTGGAAGTTCTGGAAGGAGCGCGACGCGGTGGGTCCGCGCTGCCCCTGGTAGCGGTTGCCGTACGGGCCGGATCCGTACGGGTTCTCCGCCGGGGAGGACAGCTGGAAGAAGCAGAGCTGCCCGATCTTCATGCCCGGCCACAGCTTGATCGGCAGGGTCGCGACGTTCGCGAGCTCGAGCGTCACGTGCCCGGTGAACCCCGGGTCGATGAAGCCCGCCGTCGAGTGCGTGATGAGCCCGAGGCGACCGAGCGAGGACTTGCCCTCCAGGCGTGCGGCGATGTCGTCCGACAGCGACACCTGCTCGAACGTGGCGCCCAGCGCGAACTCGCCCGGGTGCAGCACGAACGGCTCGTCCGGGTCGACCTCGATGAGGCGGGTCAGCTCCGGCTGATCCTCGGCCGGGTCGATGAACGGGTACTTGTGGTTGTCGAACAGCCGGAAGTAGCGGTCCAGCCGCACGTCGATGCTCGACGGCTGGATCATGCTCGGCTCGAGCGGATCCAGCCCGATCCGCCCTGCGTCCAGCCCCGCCCGGATGTCTCTGTCGCTCAGCAGCACGGTTTCAGAGTAGCCGGTGCCGTCACCCCTGGTCGGTCAGGCCGTTGCGGAACGCGAAGACCACCGCGAGCACGCGATCCCGCATGCCGAGCTTCTGCAGCACCCTGCCGACGTGCGTCTTGACCGTGGACTCGCTCAGCCACAGCCGTTCCGCGATCTCCGCGTTGGACAGCCCCTGCACGAGCGCGTCGAACACCTCGCGCTCGCGGTCGGTGAGCACCTGCAGCCGGGCCGCGGCGGCCCGGCGGTCCTCGTCCCTGGCCCGGCGCGCCGGTTCCTCCGCGGCACGGCTGAGGGCGCCGAAGCGCCGCAGCAGCTCCGATGTGACCCGGGGGGCGAGCACGGCGTCGCCTGCGGCGACCGCACGGATCGCCGCGACGATGTCATCGGCGTCCGAGTCCTTGAGCAGGAAGCCGCTGGCGCCGGCCTCGATCGCTCCGAACGCGTAGGCGTCGAGGTCGAAGGTCGTGAGCACGAGCACGCGGATCCCGCTGCCCGACGTCACGAGCTCCTTCGTCGCCTCCAGGCCGTCCATGCGCGGCATCTGCACGTCCATCAGCACCACGTCCGGCCGATGCGCGCTCGCCAGCGCCACGGCCTCGATGCCGTCCTGCGCCTCGCCCACCACCTCGATGTCGGGCTGCGCGCCCAGCACCATCGCGAGGCCCGCCCGGATCAGCGCCTGGTCGTCGGCGATGAGCACCCGCACCGCGGTCATGCGCCGCTCCGGGGCAGGACGAGACGCACGGCCCACCCGCCGGCCGTGTCGGGGCCGGCGTCGAGCGCGCCGCCGTACAGCGCGGCGCGCTCGCGCATCCCGAGCAGTCCGCGCCCGACACGGTCGGCGGGCGCCGCCGCCGTCGCGCCGTCGTCGCGGATCTCGGCGTGCACGGCGTCCACGGCGACCCGCACGTCGACCTGCACCCGCGTGGGCGCGTCGGCGTGACGCAGCGCGTTGGTCAGCGACTCCTGGACCACCCGGAACACCGTCATCTGGAGCCCTGCCGGCACTTCGTGCGCATCCGCGGCGCCGGATCCGGCGTCGTGCTCCGACTGTCCCAGATCGAGCTCCAGCCGCACCGGCAGCCCGATGCCGCGGTACACCTCGGCCAGGCGCGGCAGGTCCTCGAGCCCCGTGCCGCTGCGAGCGGACTCCTGCCCGGTCGGCCGCTCCAGCACCCCGAGCACGCGCCGCATCTCGTCGAGAGAGGAGCGCGCGACGCCGCCGATCTGCCCCACCGCCTCCCTGGCACGATCCGGATCCGCGTCGAAGACGGCCCTCGTGCCGTCGGCCAGCCGCACGATCACGCTGAGCGAGTGCGAGACGATGTCGTGCACGTCGCGGGCGATGCGCGACCTCTCGGCGAGGGCGGCCAGCTGCGCCTCCTGATCGCGCTCGTGCTCCAGGATCCGGGCCCGTTCCACGAGCGCGGCCACGTACCGGCGCCGGTTGCCGGCGTTCTGCCCCCACAGCAGCGCCACCAGGAGCAGCAGCAGGTCGAACGCGACCCAGGCCAGCGCGGTGTCCCACCGGGATCCGGAGCGGCTCACGGGCGCGAAGCCGAATCCCGTGAGCAGATGCACGATGCTCAGCGCCACCGTGACCGCGTAGGCGATCGCGCCGGCGATCCACGCACGCGACGTCCGGTCGTACACGGCGATCGCGAACACCGCATAGGCGACCGCGAAGGCCCCGACGTCCAGCGAGAGCGGCAGCAGCACGAGCGGAAGCGTCAGCGAGAGGACGAAGAGCAGCACCGGGTTGCGGCGCCGGAGCAGCATCATCGCCGTCGCCACGATCGCGACCACGGCGATCCCCAGTCCGAGTCCCCACGGCCCGATCGGCCGCGTCGGGATCCCGGGATCCGCGGACTCCGCCGTGAACATCGGCACGAGCGTCAGCACGACCCAGCTGAGCGTCGTCAGCGCATCGGCGACGCGCGGGTGACGCTGCCAGCGCGACGCGGCGCGGTCCAGGGCGCGCGCGGAGCCGTCGGTCACGTCGCCAGTCTCCCACGGTCGTCCGCGGCGGGAGCGGCGTCCTGCGCAGGATCCTCCTCGCGCTCGAACACCTCCACACCCGCGTCGCGGCCGGCACGACGGGCCGCGCGGCGCTCGCGCCGGGCCTGCCGGCGGTCGTGGCGACGCTCGTACAGCACGACCAGCGCCGGCACCAGCAGCAGCGTGAGCACGGTCGAGGAGACCAGTCCGCCGATCACCACGATCGCGAGCGACTGCGAGATGAACGCCCCTCCCCCGGTGACGCCGAGGGCCATCGGGATGAGCGCGAAGATCGTCGCGCACGCCGTCATGATGATCGGCCTCAGCCGCAGGCGTGCACCGTGCACGACCGCGTCGTCGATCCCCGAGCCGGCGCGACGGTACTCGTTGATCAGGTCGATGAGCACGATGGCGTTGGTCACCACGATGCCGATCAGCATCAGCATGCCGATCAGGGCCGGGATGCCGAGCGGCGTGCCGGTGACCAGGAGCCCCGCGATCGCGCCGGTCGCCGCGAACGGCACGGAGACCAGCAGGAGCAGCGGCTGCACGAGGGAGCGGAAGGTGGCCACGAGCACGATGTAGACCAGGGCGATCGCGGCGAGCATGGCGACGCCGAGCTCGCCGAACGACTGCGCCTGCTCGGCGGCGGCGCCGCCTTCGTCCAGGGTCACGCCGTCGGGCAGGCGCACGGCGGCCACCGCGGTCTGCACGCCGTACGCGGCCGTGGAGAGGTCCGCGCCCTCGGCCGGCGTGGCCGAGACGGTCACCGCGCGGGCGCCGTCGATCCGGGTGATCGTGGCGGGCGCCGAGACGACCTCCACCGTCGCGATGTCGCCCACGCGGATCGGGGTCGCGCGCACGTGCTCGAGGTCGCGCTGCGCCTGCGCCAGCCGGTCGGTCTCGGCCTGCTGGCGCGCTCCGTCGGCCATCGCGTCCCGCGCGGCGGAGATCTGCTCGTCGAGGGTGCTCAGGCCGCTCTCCGCCCCCGCGACGGCCTGGGTGAGCTGCTGCACGAGCTTCTGGTACTCGAGGGCGCTGAGCTGCCCCTGCGTCGCGGGCTGGGAGTCGGCGGGCGGCGGCGAGGCGAGGAGCTGCGCGAGCTGCTCGCGCAGCGAGATCAGATCCTGTGCGCCCGAGGAACGGGCGTCGTAGAGCGACGACAGCTGCTCATCCGCCTTGTTCTGCGCGTCGACCCGCGCCTGCTCGGACATCGTCTCCTGCTCGCGCTGCAGGGCGTCCGCCGCGTCGTTCTGCGCCTTCTGGGCCTGCAGGGCCGAGACCGGCAGCGCGAGCGCCTTCACCGCCTCCGGATCCGTCGCCGTCGACTGCGCCCGCACGACCAGGTCGGTGGCCGCGCCGTCGATGCCCACCGTGCCGAGCCGCTCGCCCTGCACGGCGGCCAAGATCGCGGCCCCCACCTCGGCCGTGGTGAAGCCCTGCGCCGCGGCCTTGGTCGCGTCGACCGACACCTTCAGCACAGGCAGATCCGCCGCGAGGTCGCTCTTGACCGTGCCGATGCCGTGGACCTTGCCGAGCGCTGCCGTGAGCTTCTCGGAGGCGGTCGCGAGGGCCTTGTCGTCGGGGCTCTTCACGATCACGTCGATCGACGAGGAGGTGGTCTGCGTCGCCTGGGTCGACACGGTGATGCGGTCGGAGTCCGGGAGTGCGGCGACGGCCTTGCGGATCCGCGGCAGCACGACGGTCGGATCCGCGTCCGGCGCGATCACGACGTCGAGGGTGACCGGCGCGCCCTGCTCGCCTGCGGTGGTGCGGTAGGAGGCGACGCCCTTCAGCGAGCCGACCTTCTTCTCCAGCGCGGTCGCGGCCTTGTCCGACACGGCGAGCGTGGCATCCAGGGGCATCGTCTGGGTGACGGTCACCGCACGCTCGTCGGCGAAGCTGCCCAGCATGTCGGTCTTCAGGAATCCGGCTGCCACGATCGTGCCGGCGAACACGACGACCGAGATCAGCACGACCGCGACCGGCCGGCGCAGTGCGAACAGGAGCGAGGGCAGGTAGGCGCGCTGCATGCGCGTGACCCGCTCGGCGGGATCCGCCTGCGCCTGCTCCTGTCCGACCGCGGCGCTCGCCGGCACCGGCGCGGCCTCGGAGCCCGTCGCCGACGACCCTCCCGGCGTCTGCTCACCCGCGACGGTCGGCGCCTCGACGGCGGCAGCGGTCCGCGCCGGCCGGCGCAGGAACCAGTACGCGAGCACGGGCACGATCGTGAGGGAGACCAGCAAGGAGGCCAGCAGCGCGATGGTGACGGTCAGCGCGAACGGCCGGAACAGCTCGCCGGCCATGCCGCCGACCAGGGCGACCGGCAGGAACACCGCGACGGTGGTCAGCGTGGACGCGGTCACCGCCCCGGCCACCTGCCGCACGGCGGCGAGCACGTCGGCGGGAGTGAGCGGTGCGGATCCCCGTCGGCGCGCGATGTTCTCGATCACCACGATCGAGTCGTCCACCACGCGGCCGACCGCGACGGTCAGGGCGGCGAGGGTGAACACGTTGAACGAGAAGCCGCCGACGCGCAGCCCGATCACCGCGATCAGCAGCGACAGCGGGATCGACACGGCCGTGATCACGGTCGCCCGGGGCGAGAGCAGGAAGACGAGGATGATCAGGACCGCGAAGACCAGGCCCAGCCCGCCCTCGACGGCGAGATCATGGGTCGACTTCTCGATCATCGTCGACTGGTCGAACAGCACCGTGCTCGTCGCGTGCCCGCCGAGCGAGGGCAGCGCCTTGCCGACCGCGGCGCTGACGGCGTGCGAGACCTGCACGGCGTTGGCCTCGGGGGTCTTGGTGATCGTCAGGCTCAGCGCGGGGCGCCCGTCCGCACGGGAGACGGTGCTCTGCGGAACGGGGGCGAGCTCGACGGTCGCGACCTCGGACAGCGCGACAGGGCCCTTCGCGGTCGGGATCGGCATCGCCGAGATCCGCTCGATCGACGTGCCTTCCTGGCCCACCTCGATCGCCATCGCGCGCGTCCCGTCGCTGCTGGTGCCGGCCGGGACCACGACGCCCGCGGTGCGCAGCAGCCCCGACACGGCGGGCGCGTCGATCGACCGCGCCGACAGCTTCGCCGGGTCGAGCGTCACGAGCACCCGCTGGGCGACGCGTCCGGAGACCTGCACGGCGCGCACGCCGGCCACGTGCTCGATCGCGGGGACGAGGGTCTTGTCCACCCGATCGGCCAGGGCCTCGAGGTCGCCGTCGGCCGTGATGGCGAGGCTCTGCACCGGGATGTCGGCGGAACTGCCGGCGTAGACCTCGGTGTGCACGCCGTCGGCGGTGGATCCTGCGGCCGTCGCGGCTGTCTTGAGGTCGGCCAGGATCTTGGTGTCGTCGCGGCCGAACGCCCAGTTCACGGTGAGCTGCGCGCTGCCGCTCGACGTGCTCGTGCGCACCTCGTCCACCCCGGTCACGGATCCCAGCGCATCGGACAGCGGCTTCACCACGTCGTGGTCGAGCGTCTCGGCCGAGGCGCCGGGCTTGGTCACGACCACTACCGCGGCCGGCTGCGACATCGACGGGAGCAGCTCCTGCTTCATGCTGCCGGTGGCCCACAGGCCCGCCCCCACGATGAGGATCGTGAACAGAGCCACGACGGCGCGGTTGGCGAGGCTGAGTCGGGTCAGCAGGGTCACGGATCCTCCAGGCGATCACGGGCGCGGGGCACCCCGGCTGCCGCGACCTGCGACGAGCCATGACTTCAGCCAACCGGCCGCACCCGGTCCAGCACATCCGCTTCCGGGAGGATCACGCGCGCGCCGGGGTCGTCCTCAAGTACCACATCCGCATGCGGCGCCATCCGACACATCGCTCCCTGCTCGACGAAGCCCCCTCCGCGCAGGCGGAAGGGGCTTCGTCCAGGGATCCCGAGGCTCAGGCGTCGCGCGAGCGCAGCACCGCCCAGGAGCCGAGCAGCCCGGCGGCGACCCATGCGCCGAGCGTGAGGAAGGCCACGCCCGCCGAGAGCGGGGCCGTGTCACTGGGCAGGATCGCGTTCTGCGCGGCCGACAGCGGCAGGTAGTTCGCGGCGTCCATCACCCACTTCCACGACTCGCCGGCGAAGGCGAAGAAGGTCGACATGATCGGCAGCACGAACAGCAGGCCCACCGTGGCCGCGATCGCGCCGGCGCCCGAGCGCAGCAGGAAGCCGAACGAGACGCCGATCAGCGCGCACACCGCCATCGTGACCGAGGCGGAGAGCACCGGCAGGATCACCTTGTCCGGCTGCCCCCATTCGAGACTCTGCCCGTGCCCGCCGAGGATCGCCGAGACGAGCACCGCCGAGATCACGAACATGACCAGCGAGGCAAGGAACAGGAAGACGGCGAGCACCACAGCCTTGGCGACCAGGACGCGACCGCGGCGGGGGTCGGCGGTGAGGGTGGAGCGGATCATGCCCGTGGAGTACTCCCCGGTGACCGCGATCGCACCCAGGATCCCGGCCAGCAGTGCCGTGAACTGGATCGGGGAGACGACGGCCATGATGCCGTTGAGACCGCGCGGCGCCTGGCCCGACGAGGTGAGGGCGAAGGCGATGAGCACGCCGATGCCGATCGTGAGGGCGGCTGTGATCGCGATCGACCACCACGTGGAGCGCAGCGTCGTGAGCTTGATCCATTCGCTGCGGAGCGTCCGCGGCAGGGACAGGCGGTAGCCGCCCGCGAGAGCGGGGGCGGCGGGGGCGACGGCGCTCATGCGACCACCTCCGGGATCGGGGTGCCGGCTTCGGGCACGGCGCGGGTGCGGTATTCGACGGCGTCGCCGGTGAGGGCGAGGTAGGCGTCCTCGAGCGAGCCGCTCGTGGGGGTGAGCTCGTGCAGCGCGATGCCGCGCTCCGCGGCGAGATCGCCGATCCACCAGGCCTCCGGGCCCGTGACGTCGATCGTGTCGTGGCCGGATCCCTGGACCACGGCGCCGGCCGCGACGAGCAGCTCGCCCAGCTCGACGGCTCGCGGGCTGCGGACCCGCACCTGGGCGGTCGTCCACTGCTCAACGAGCTGCGACAGCGGGGCGTCGGCGAGCACCCGCCCGCGGCCGAGCACGATGATGTGGTCGGCGGTCTGCGCCATCTCGCTCATGAGGTGGCTGGAGAGCAGCACGGTGCGCCCCTCGGAGGCCGCGTGCCGCACGAAGTTGCGCACCCAGAGCACGCCCTCGGGGTCGAGCCCGTTGACCGGCTCGTCGAGGATGAGCGTGTGCGGGTCGCCGAGCAGCGCTGCGGCGATGCCGAGCCGCTGCCCCATCCCGAGCGAGAAGCCGCCCGCGCGCTTGCGCGCGACGGATCCGATGCCGGTGATCTCGATGACCTCGTCCACGCGCGACGCCGGGATCCCGTGCGTCGCCGCCATCGCGCGCAGGTGGTTGCGGGCGGTGCGACCGGTGTGCACGGCCTTCGCGTCGAGCAGCACACCCACCTCGGTGAGCGGTGCCCGCAGCCCGCGGTACTCCTGGCCGTTCACGGTCACCCGGCCCGTGCTCGGCCGGTCCAGCCCCACGATCATGCGCATGGTGGTCGACTTGCCGGCGCCGTTGGGGCCGAGGAAGCCCGTGACCGTTCCGGGACGCACGGTGAACGACACGTCGTCGACGGCGGTCTTGGGTCCGTATCTCTTGCTGAGGCCCTCTGCGGTGATCATGCCTTCGACGCTATGCGGCCGCCG
This sequence comes from Microbacterium azadirachtae, assembly GCF_000956545.1. Classification (GTDB taxonomy): domain Bacteria; phylum Actinomycetota; class Actinomycetes; order Actinomycetales; family Microbacteriaceae; genus Microbacterium; species Microbacterium azadirachtae. Next base: position 89,069 of record NZ_JYIT01000078.1, on the reverse strand, counting down.
TGCCCCGGCGCATCCGCCTGGAGGATGACTCGGGGAACCCGCGAGGATGATTCCGGATAACCCGAACGTCGTCCCCGCCCGGGCTCCTCGCGCGGTCTCCCCGCGCGCGGTCGCTCTGCTCTCCCGCCGGCGCGTTCCCCTCCCCGCACCTCGTTTCCCTCCCCTCATCGGCGCCCGCACGGGGAGGGAAAGTCGCGGCGGGGAGGGAAACCGCGCGATGAGGCAGGGCGGATCGCGGAACCGCGGGCGTTTGTTATGCTGGCCAGGCGTCCCTGACGCACGGGGCTGTAGTTCAATGGCAGAACTTCTGCTTCCCAAGCAGACAGCGCGGGTTCGATTCCCGTCAGCCCCTCTGATCGCACAAGGGTCCTCGCCGCCGGCGGGGGCCCTTCGTCGTGTCCGGCAGACGGGCTACTTCGCCACACGCACGAACAGCCCGGGGTAGTCGAGCACGAGGCCGGAGGCGTCGACGAGGATCTCCCGGCGGAAGTCGCTGTCCCGCGACTCGTACAGGTAGCGCTCGCTGCTCAGGTGGGTGTAGCGCTGCGGATCCGGCAGCACCTCGAGCGCGTCGGTGACGTATGCGGTCACGATGTCGCGGGACTCACCGGGCTCCAGGGCCAGACGGCGGATCGGCAGCGTGTTGGTGAAGGGGCTGAAGGACAGGTCGATGTCGATCGCCGCACTCAGGTCGGGGCGCGGCACATCGTTCACCCGCCAATCGCCCGCCGACGATCGGGCCAGGCGCAGGGTTCCGTCGAGGTCGTCCTCGACCGTGAGATCCACGAACTCCCACCGCTCCGTCAGGCGGGCGGCGTAGCGGATCACGCGACCGGGGCTCTCCACCACCGATGTCGCATCCACGCCGCCCGCCGCGACGGACAGCTCCAGCGTCTCCGTGCTTCCCGTCTCGGCACCCCGCCAGCGGATCCGCATGATGCCGTCAGCCGATCGACTCGGCGAGGGAGACGATGATGCCCTCCGGACCGCGGACGTAGGCCATCCGGATGGCGTGCTGCCATTCGTGGTCGAAGCTGCGCACCCGCGGGGGCGAGCTCTTCTCGGTGTTCATGCACGAACCTCGTTCCTGGCGGCCGGCGTCCTCGCCATGGTAGGCGGACGGCGCGTCCGCGGGCAGGGGATCGAGGGAAGAACTTCCTCTTCGCATCCATGGCTCCGGCGTCTAGGATCTCTGGCGAGCGAGGCATCCGAGCCGAGCCGGAGCGAAGGAGTTCCCCATGGCCGATTGGGCCGCTGACGTCAAGATCTACCGTCCCAATGCCGACGAGGCTGCGATCGCGGGTCTGCTGAAGACCTACCGCCTCGTCATGGACAGCCAGGACTCGGCGTACGTCGCCTTCTCCGACAAGGACGAGGTCGAGACCGTCAAGACCAATTTCCTCAAGAAGAAGCTCGGTCTCACCGAGTCGGACGCCGTGCTCGACGCCGCGCTCGACGAGGTCAAGGAGACGATGAAGGCGGACCGCACCAAGAGCCGCATCACCGTCTACTACCTCCTCGCCGAGAAGTTCGGCAAGCTCGACCTCTTCCACTGAGCGCCTGCTCCGACGCAGACGACAGGGCCGCAGCCGCAGGAGCGACTGCGGCCCTTCTCGTGCGGTCGACGTCAGCCGCGGGCGTCACCGCGCAGGTGATCGATCTCCGCACGGTTGACCTCGGCGGCGCGCGCCAGAAGCTCCGCCGCGAACTCGATCTGCTCATCGCTGAGCGTGTCGAGGTAGACGCTCCACTGCTCGGCCACCCGCCCGTACACCGGCCCCACTCCGGCGAGGATCGGATCCGGATCCGCGGTCACGAGCACCCGGCGGCGGTCGTTCTCATCGCGGCTGCGATGCACGTAGCCGGCCCGCTCGAGCCGGTCGATCATGGCGGTGACCGCGCCTCCGGCGGTGAGCCCCGTGCGCGCCGCGAGCTCGCCCGGAGTGGCCGGACCGCTGCTCAGCAGGAGTCCCACGGCCTGCAGGTCGGTGCCGTTGAGACCGACCGATCGCGCGACGGCGTCCTGGAAGAGCACGGCGCGCGCCATGAACTCCTGCATCGCCGCGCTCTGACGGGCGATGGCAGCAGCACGACGTGCGGTCGGTTCGGACATCTGCTATTCTCTCTATTATCGAGAGACTCTGAAAACGAGACTCTCTGGCTTACTCCAGACTAGCGAAAGGCCGGACCGATGCCCAAGGCGCTCATCATCGGCGGCGGGGTCGCGGGACCCGCCGCCGCCCTCTTCCTGCGACGTGCCGGCTGGGAGGCGGAGATCTTCGAGGCACGCCACCGACCCGACGCCTTCGGCGGCCTCTTCCTCAACGTCGCGACCAACGGCCTCGCCGTTCTCGACACGCTCGGCCTGAAGGCGCGCCTGCTCGAAGACGGCCACCTGAGCCCGTACATGGAGATGCACAGCGGCCGAGGCCGGAAGCTCGGCACGGTGCCGAACGGCCCCGCCGGCGAACCCGAGCGGGGCAGCGTCGTCGTGCGACGCGAATGGCTCAATGCCGTGCTGCGCGAAGCGACCGAGAACGCCGGCATCCCCCTCACCTGGGGAGCCCGACTCGAGCGCATCGAGGAGACGCCCGACGGCGTCACTGCTCACTTCGCCGACGGCTCGCAGGCGACCGGCGACATCCTCATCGGCTGCGACGGCGTCGGATCCCCGACCCGGCGATGGATCGATCCCGAAGCGCCGGATCCCGCGTACAGCGGACTGCTCAGCATCGGCGGGTTCGCCCGCGTCGACGGGCTCGAGCCCACCCCGCTCACGCAGCACATGGTGTTCGGCACACGGGGGTTCTTCGGATATCTGGTGCGCGACGACGGCACCGTCTACTGGTTCGCGAACCCGGCCAGAGCGGAGATGGACCGCGATGCCCTCCGCGCAGTGCCCGGCGAGACGTGGCTCGACGAGCTGCGGGCGGTGCACTCGGAGGATCCGTACCCGGTGCCGCAGATCCTGGACAACGCGACCGGCGCGGTCGGGGCCTACGGCATCTACGAGCTGCCGCACGTGCCGCACTGGCACCGCGGCAGGGTGGTCGCCGTGGGCGACGCCGTGCACGCGACCTCGCCGAGCGCGGGCCAGGGCGCCTCACTCGCCCTGGAGGACGCGGAGACCCTGGCCCTGTGCCTGCGCGATCTGACGGCGCACGAGCAGGCGTTCGCCCGCTACCAGCAGCTGCGGCAGCGCCGCGCGGAGGACGTCGTGAAGTACTCCCGCGCGATCAGCCGGCAGAAGACGGCGACCTCGTCGAAGCTCGCCGTCCTCCTTCGGGACGCGCTGCTGCCGCTGTTCCTGCGCGGCGCGACGCGGGACACCCGCAACAACCACCTCTACAACCACGTCATCCGGTGGGAGCGATCAGCCCTCGACGCGTGACCCGCGAGCCTCGCCATACTGGGGTCATGACCTCCCCCGAGTACCGCGCGCACTTCGGCTTCGACATCGCCTTCGCCAACGGCGGCGGCATGCACGGCGACGGATTCCGCCTCGATCTGCCCTCCGCCGACCTCGACGCCGACGCGATCGCGCTGCTCCTGGTCCGCCATCTGGGTCTGGCGCTCGTGGAGTCCGCGACGCTGCGCGACCTCGAGATCGTCGCCGAGCCGCACCGCGGCAGCCGGGGCGTCGAGACGCGGCCGGCGGCGGCCGACCGGCGCCTCGTCGACCTCTCGCACCCGATCCGCGCCGGACTGATCACCTATCCCGGGCTCCCCGCGCCCGAGATCACGCCGTTCCTCACGCGTGCCGACTCGCGGGAGAAGTACGCGCCGGGCACGGAGTTCGCGATGGACGTCATCACGATGATCGGCAACACCGGCACGTATCTCGACTCGCCGTTCCACCGCTATGCCGACGGCGGCGATCTCTCGTCCCTGCCGCTGGAGAAGCTCGCCGACCTCCCCGCGGAGGTGTTCCACCTGACCGACGCGTGGACGGCCGAGCGGCGCGGCATCGCGCCGGAGACCCTCGCCGATCGCGACCTGCGCGGCGCCGCCGTGCTGCTGCACACCGGATGGGACCGGCTCTTCGGAACACCGGAGTACGGCCGCGGCGCGCCCTTCCTCACCGGCGCCGCGGCCGCGGCGCTCGTCGACGCGGGCGTCGCGCTCGTCGGCATCGACTCGATCAACATCGACGACACCGAGTCCGGCGGCGAGCGGCCGGCGCACTCGCTCCTGCTCGCGGCCGGGATCCCGGTCGTCGAGCATCTCACCCGCCTGGGGTCGCTCCCGGCCCGCGGCGCGCGGTTCACCGCCGCTCCCCCGGCCGTGGCCGGGTTCGGCACGTTCCCCGTGCGGGCGCACGCCATCGTCTGACGGCGCCGCCCGCACGGGCACGGCTCCGATCAGAGGCCCTCGATGCCGCCCTCGAAGCCGAGCGTCGTCTCGACCGACGGCGGCGGGAGCGGTCCGCCCTCTTCTTCCGTCTCCGTCACTTCCTCATCGACCGCATCCTGCTCCTCGAGTCGGTCGTCGTCCTCGTCGCGTCCCATTCCGTCCTCCTCGCAGCTCGCCGTCCGGGCGTCGACATCCGCGTCGACGGGGCTCGCACCGACCGGATCCGCCCTCTTCCGGGCAGGCTATGCCGGGGCCTCGGCGTTGGCAAGGCTCCCGTGGCGCTGCTCGGCCCCGGTTCCCGGAGCCGTGTCGGACCCCACGGGTAGCGTGTCCCCATGTCCACAGCTCCGACCGTCACGCTCCGTGCCCGCACCGATGCCGACCTCGATGCGCTCTACAGCATCGCGTCCGATCTGGACACGTGGGAGGAGCGCAATCCCGGTCGCCCGGTGACGCCGACGCGCGAGGCCTGGCAGGCGCGTCTCACCGCGCGGGAGGCGGATCCGGGCGGCAACATGAGTTTCGTCATCGACGTCGACGGCGCGGCCGTCGGGACCGTCGGCCTGTTCGACGTCGACGACGTCGCGCAGCACGCGGAGGTCGGCATCGCCCTCATCCCGTCCGCGCGCGGTCGGGGCATCGGCACCGAGGCGATGCGGCAGATCCTCGAGTTCGCGTTCGTGCGCGGCAATCTGCGTCGCGTGCACCTCGAGGTGATCTCGTCGAACGCGGCCGGGATCCGCTCCTATGAGAAGGCCGGCTTCGTGGTGGAGGGGCGCCAGCGCGAGCACGCCTGGGTGCGCGGGCAGTACGAGGACCTCGTGCGCATGGGCGTGCTCCGCGAGGAGTGGCAGGCTGCCCGAGACGGCCGGTGAGCGGCGATCGCCTCAGCGGTCTCCGAACAGCTCTGCGTTGACCTCGGCCGGCCCTTCGTAGCTCCGATCCGGCAGCCCGGCGAGCGCGTCGACGATGACATCGGCCGCACCGCGATCCTTCGCGGCGGCGACCAGGTCGTCGCGCGACGCCGGATAGCTCACTCCGGAGAGGTGCTCCTGCACGGCGAGGGGGTTGGGCAGCACGGCCATCATGCGCCTCCCTCCTGCGCGGCCCGCGCGTCGTGCGCGACCGGATCCTCGTCCTCCTCCACCGCGGTCGCGCGCTCCTCGTCGACCTGCGCCGGCGGCTGGTGCTGCAGGTGGGCGCGGTCGTCGTTCGGATCGCCCGAGCCCGTCGGCGCGGCGCGCGTCTCGTCCTCCGGATCCGTCTGGTCCCTCTGATCGCTCATCTCGTCCTCCTTCTCGGCGCCCGAAGCGGCACCGCACACCCATGCCACCTCTCGACGCGACATGCGCCCAGGGTCTTGACAGCCGCCGTCGCCGCCCGCTCCCGATGGCGTAGCGTCGGAGCAGACCGTGATCGAAGGGGATCCGCATGGCGACGCACACCGTGACGAACCAGGCTCCTCCTCGCGAGGGGCTGGACGAGTTCGCCCTCGACCTGCCCCTCGCCGAGGGCGTCCGGCGCCACGGCGCGTCCTGGGCGGAGGCGGGGCTGAGCGTGACCGGGCGCCTGGTCGGATCCGCCGGGTTCCAGCACGATGCCGAGCTCGCGAACGTGCACGAGCCCTCGCTCACGGCGTTCGACCGCTGGGGACGACGCATCGACGAGGTGGAGTATCACCCGTCCTATCACCGGGTGCTCGGCGCAGCCGTCGCCGCCGGCGCGCACACGGCGGCGTGGGCCGACCCGCGCCCGGGCGCCCAGGTGGCGCGGGCGGCGCACTTCCTGCTGTTCGCACAGGTCGAGCCGGGCCACGCCTGTCCGGTGTCGATGACCCACGCGGTGGTCCCTGCGCTGCAGCAGTTCGCGCCCGCCGACCTGCGCGCGCAGTGGCTGCCGCGGCTGCTCTCCCGCGACTACTCCCCCGAGCTCATCGCCGGAAAGACGTCGGCCCTGTTCGGGATGGCGATGACCGAGAAGCAGGGCGGATCCGACGTGCGCGCGAACCGCACCGCCGCCGTCCCGGCCGCCGACGGATCCTGGATCCTCACCGGTCACAAGTGGTTCTGCTCGGCGCCGATGTCCGACGGCTTCCTGGTGCTCGCCCAGGCGCCCGCCGGGCTCAGCTGCTTCCTGGTGCCGCGGGTGCTGCCGGACGGATCGCGCAACGCCTTCCTCATCCAGCGCCTCAAGGACAAGCTCGGCAACCGGGCGAACGCCTCCAGCGAGGTCGAGTTCGACGGCACCGTCGGATGGCTCATGGGCGATGAGGGCCGCGGGGTGCGCACGATCATCGAGATGGTGAACCAGACGCGCCTGGACTGCATGCTCGGCACCGCCGCGGGCATGCGGCAGGCGTCGGCGGAGGCGATCTGGCATGCGCAGCACCGGGCGGCCTTCGGCGCCCCGCTCGCGGAGCAGCCCGCGATGACCCAGGTGCTCGCCGATCTGGCGGTCGAGACCGAGGCCGCGATCGCCGCGTCGCTGCGGGTCGCCGCGGCGTACGAGGCCGACGCCCCCGCCGCCGACGAACCGTTGCGGCGGCTGGCCACGGCGGTGCTGAAGTACTGGATCTGCAAGCGCGGGCCCGGCCACGCCGCCGAAGCCCTCGAGTGCCTCGGCGGCAACGGCTACACCGAGGCCTTCCCGCTCGCACGCCGTTATCGCGAGCAGCCGGTGATGGCGGTCTGGGAGGGATCCGGCAACGTCATCGCGCTGGATGTGCTGCGTGCGATCGCGCGCGAGCCCGAGACGGCCGACGCGCTGCTCGCCGAGGTGCGCCTCGCGGCCGGCGCGGACGCTCGGCTCGACGCGCACCTCGACGACACCGCGCGGCTGCTGCACGAGGCGCAGCGGGATCCGGCATCCGCCGAGGCGCAGGCCGGGGCCCGCCGGCTGACGGAGGCGCTCGCGGTGGCCCTGCAGGGCTCGCTGCTCGTGCGCAGCGCACCGCCCGCGGTCGCCGACGCGTTCGTCGCGTCGCGGGTCGGCCCCGTGCGCGGCTTCCTCTACGGCGCGACCTCCGCGCGGGATGCCGCCGCGATCGTCGCCCGGCACGCGGGCGCTTGACCGCGACCCGCCGCCCGACACGCCAGCGCCTGACCGCGCCCCGCCCTGCGGATCCGCATGCGAGATGGAAAACGTCGCTCGCACGTGCCCCGCAGCAGCGAAATCCATCTCCGCACGCGCAGCAACCCTGCGGCGAGATGGAAAACGTCGCTCGCACGTGCCCCGCAGCAGCGAAATCCATCTCGCTCGGACGCGGACCCAGGCCCTGGCGTGGGCTCACCCGAAGCTCCCGGGCTGCGGATCCGGTCCGCCCCGACCGGCGGGACGGGACCGGATCCGATCCGGTCACAGCGCGGCGATGATGTCCTCCACGCGCTGCTTGGCGTCGCCGAACAGCATCTGCGCGTTGTCGCGGAAGAACAGCGGGTTCTGCACACCGGCATAGCCCGCGGCCATGGAGCGCTTGAACACGATCACGTTCTCGGCCTCCCACACCCGGAGCACCGGCATCCCCGCGATCGGGCTGCCCGGATCCTCCGCCGCGGCGGGGTTCACGGTGTCGTTGGCGCCGATGACGAGCACGACCGACGTGTGCGCGAGGTCGTCGTTGATCTCGTCCATGCTCAGGACGATGTCGTACGGCACCTTCGCCTCGGCGAGCAGCACGTTCATGTGCCCGGGCAGACGACCGGCGACGGGATGGATGCCGAACCGCACATCGACCCCGCGCTCGCGCAGACGCTGCACCAGATCGGCGACCGGGTACTGGGCGTGTGCGACGGCCATGCCGTAGCCGGGAGTGATCACGACGCTCTTCGCCGAGGTGAGCAGCTCCGCGGCGCTGGTCGCGGTGATCTCGCGGTGCTCGCCGTGCTCCTCGTCGGACGAGGTCGAGGCCACGATGCCGAAGCCGCCCGCGATCACGGAGAGGAACGACCGGTTCATCGCCTTGCACATGATGTACGAGAGGTAGGCACCGCTGGATCCGACGAGCGCGCCGGTGACGATGAGCAGGTCGTTGTTGAGCAGGAAGCCCGCCGCCGCGGCCGCCCAGCCGGAGTAGCTGTTCAGCATCGAGACGACGACCGGCATGTCGCCGCCGCCGATCGAGGCGACCAGGTGCCAGCCCAGCGCGAACGCGAGCACGGTGATCGCGATGAGCAGCCACAGCTGCTGGTCGATCACGAACCAGACGGTGAGCACCAGGAAGGCGACCAGCGCGAGGATGTTCAGCGCGTTCTTCCCCGGCAGCATGAGCGGCTTGGACGAGATCCGCGCCGACAGCTTCAGGAACGCGACGATGGATCCGGTGAAGGTCACCCCGCCGATGAAGATCCCGATGAAGACCTCGGCGTTGTGGATCCCGACCAGCGCGGGGGCGATCTCGGCGTGTGCGAGGTGGCCGTTCCAGCCGACGAGCACGGCGGCGAGCCCCACGAAGCTGTGCAGCAGCGCGATGAGCTCGGGCATGCCGGTCATCTCCACGACCCTGGCGCGCCACAGTCCGATCCCCGCGCCCACCAGCAGCGCGACGAGCAGGAAGACGAGGCCGATCACCGCGCCGCCCGACCAGGCGCGGGCGACCGTGAGCGACACGGTCGCGATCAGGGCGATCGCCATCCCGGAGATGCCGAAGACCACACCCGAACGGGCGGTCTCGTGCTTGCTGAGACCGGCGAGGCTCAGGATGAACAGCAGCGCCGCGACGATGTACGCGGCGGTGGAGAGGGCTCCGACGGTCACTTCTGGCCGCCCTTCGTGAACATGGCGAGCATGCGGCGGGTCACCGCGAACCCTCCGAAGATGTTGATGGACGCGAGCAGCACCGCGATCGCGGCGAGCACCTGGACGACCGGATCCGGATCCGTGATCTGCAGCATCGCGCCCACGACGATGACCCCGGAGATCGCGTTGGTCACCGACATGAGCGGGGTGTGCAGCGCGTGGTGCACCTTGCCGATCACGTAGAAGCCGATCACCACCGACAGGGTCAGCACCGTGAAGTGCTGCGGCAGCGGCGCCGGCGCGAACGCGTTGACCAGGAAGAGCGCGGCGATGCCGAGCACGATCAGCAGGGCCTTGCGGCCCGCCGACAGGCCCTGTTTCTGCGGCGCCTCGATCGGCGTCGACGCGACCGGGGCCTTCGCCGGGGCTGCCGCCACCTGCACGGGCGGCGGGGGCCAGGTGATCTCCCCGTCGCGCACGACGGTCACCGAGCGCTGCACGACGTCGTCGAAGTCGATCGTGAAGGCGCCGTCCTTGCCCGGGGTGAGCAGGGCGACGAGGTTGGCGACGTTCGTCCCGTACAGCTGCGACGCCTGGGCCGCCAGGCGCGACGCGAGATCGGTGTAGCCGAGGATGATCACGCCGTTCGGCGTGACGGTGCGCTCGCCGGCGACGGATCCCTCGACGTTGCCGCCCTGGCCCGCGGCCATGTCGACGATCACGCTGCCTGGCTTCATCCGGGCGACGTCGGAGGCGGTGATGAGCCGCGGTGCCGCACGTCCCGGGATGAGGGCGGTGGTGATGATGATGTCGACGTCGGCGGCCTGCTCGGTGTAGATCTCGGCCGCCCGCCGGTCGTACGCCTCGCTCGTCGCCTTGGCGTAGCCGTCGGTGGACTTCTCCACCGCCACGTCGACGGGCAGGTACTCGCCGCCGATCGAGGTGACCTGGTCGGCGACCTCCGGCCGGGGGTCGGTCGCGCGCACGATCGCGCCCAGGCTCGACGCGGCGCCGATCGCGGCGAGACCGGCGACGCCGGCGCCCGCCACGAGCACCTTGGCCGGCGGCACCTTGCCCGCTGCCGTGACCTGGCCGGTGAAGAAGCGCCCGAACTCGTGCGCGGCCTCCACCACGGCGCGATAGCCGGCGATGTTGGCCATCGAGCTGAGCACGTCCATCGACTGGGCGCGCGAGATGCGCGGAACCGCGTCGAGGGCGAGCGCCGTGATGCCTCGCTGCGCGAGGGACTCCACCAGATCGGGCCGCAGCGCCGGCGACAGCAGCGCGATGATCGTCGCCCCGTCGGCGAGCAGGGCGATCTGCTCCGCTCCGGGCGCCGTGATCGCCAGCACGATCTCACTGCCCCATGCCCGGGCGCGATCGACCAGCTCCGCCCCGGCGGCCGCGTAGGCCTCATCCGGGTAGGACGCATCGGATCCCGCTCCGCGCTCCACGACCACGTCGTGACCGAGCGTGCGAAGCTGTGCGATCGTCGCCGGGGTCGCGGCCACGCGCGACTCTCCCGCAGGCTCTCGGACGATGCCGATGACTGCCATAGCTACCTCCTCCATGCCGTCGGCGATGACGGGTGGTGTGCGCTGCGCACTATGCGGCACCCTCGCCGGACAACCTGCTCAGAGTACTGAGCGGGACGACGCGGATCCCTTGGCTTTTCGCGATCTTACGCGCTAAGAATCCCGGATCTTTCCCTCCTGGCAACGACGGCGACCGCGTGTGCGCGACAGCGTCGGCCGCGTAGGCTCGTGGGCATGGCACCGGATTCTCGGCTCATGGCACTGCTCGGAGACTGGACGGGGACGGAGGAGCTGTTCCCCACCGCGTGGACGGAGGCCGGGACGGCCCGCGGAGCCCTCAGCGTCGAACCGGGCCCCGCCGGCGTGCTGCTCGACTACGTCGAGGCCCGCGACGGCGCCGAAGGTGCTCCGCTCGTGGCGCACGCCGTGGTCGCCGGAGAGGGCTTCTGGTGGTTCGACACCTACGGCTTCACCCCTCAGGCCCCCGGATCCGCCGAGTGGGTCGACGAGGCGCTGGTGCTCGACCGCCGCTCCGACCGGGGACGCACCGTGATGCGCCTGCGCGCCGACGGCGACCGGCTGACGGTCGAGCTGGACTCGGCCGTGCCGGCTGATGCGGCGCCCGCGCCGCTCATGCGGGGCGTCTACACCCGGCAGGCCGCGCAGGGCTGACCCCGGCGGCGCACCGGAGCGCCGGCCACGATCAGTGCCCGGGTGACGGCACCCGGGCCTTCGCCGCGTCGTCGCCCTCCGGGGCGAGACGGCGCAGCACGAGCGGCGCGAGGACGCCGTGCAGCAGGATGCTGCCGACCACGGTGGTCACCATCGCGGTGAGCACGAGGTCGCCCGCGTCGTCCGGCAGGGCGTTGTATGCGAGGAGGCCGAAGACGATCGTGGCGGTGCCGCGCGGACCGAGCAGCCCGATCCTGACCCGATCGCCGCGGGGCACCGAGCTCCCCATCAGCGACAGGTACACCGGCCCGAGCCGCAGCAGCGTGAGGGCGAGCAGCGCGAGCAGCACGATCCGCACGTCGAACGAGACGGTGAAGACCAGCAGTGTCGCCCCGCCCAGCATGAACCACACGAAGTTCGCCGTGAGGGTGCCCACCTCCTCGACGAGCAGCAGCTCCTCATGCGGGATCACGCGCTCCGCCATGCCGCCGGTGCGGGCGACACGGTAGATGAGGCCCGCCACGAAGGCGGCGACGAAGCCGTTGGCCTCGAGTGCCGGGATGGTGGCGATCCCGTAGGCGATCAGGGGCAGCAGCACCATGACGAACCGGGCGCCCCCGGCGTCGGCGACTCCGCGGTCGCGGGCGGCGCGCATCGCCAGCCCGACGAGCCCGCCGAGCGCCACACCGATCACGATCGCGACGAGCGTGGCCGGCACCGCGTTGAGGAAGGCCTCGACGAACTTCTCGCCGTTGTGGCCCACGTCCTGTTCGTCGAGCGTGAACGTGTCCTTGCCCGTCCGGAGGTACTCGCGCACGAGCGGCTCGATGATGACGGCGATGGGCAGCGCCATGCCGAAGATCGGCGAGACGAGTCCGTCGTTGTAGCCGCTCTCCACGTTCAGGATCGCGCGCACGCGCTCCGGGAGCAGCCGAGAACGCAGCAGCCGGGTGGCCGGGGCGAAGTCGGTCGGCATGATCACGCAGGCGATCACGCCGATCACGGCGAACGACTCCGGCACGAGCCAGCCGCACAGGATCGCGGTCAGCAGCAGGGAGAGGGGCAGGGCGATCAGCACGAGACGCGCGGTGACCTTGCCCTCCCCGCCGAAGATCCCGCCGCGCACCTCGGTCGCGTCCGCGAAGAGGAGGACCGAGAGCACCACCTCGACGACCTTCTCGGTGACCGGCGAGTCGAGCGAGACGCCGAACGCGTCGAGGTTCCAGACCGTTGCCGCCGCACCCAGCACCAGCAGCATCGCAGGACCCGCGATGCCCCAGCGCTCGAACCGATGGGAGATGAGCGACCACAGCAGGACGGCGATCAGGCCGATGAGCACGAACGGCGGCATCCGGATCCTTCCGTGGAGGGCACGCTCAGAGACTACTGCGGCGCCGGGGTCCTTCGTCCCGCCTGCGCCCTCGCCGTCTGTACGGCCACGTCGATCAGCTCCCGCCCGGACGCGGACAGGTCGCGCGCACCGCCGCGCCACAGCGCCGTGATCGGCCGCACGACCGGATCCCCCGTCGTGCGGACGGCGCGGAGGCGTCCGAGCCTGATGTCGTCGGCGGCCTCCCTGCGGCTCAACACCGCGGCGCCCAATCCGTTCGCGACGGCCGAGCGCACCGCCGCCGACGTCGGCAGCACGACCGCGGGTGCTGCGGCGTCGCGCCCGAGCCGGCGGCGCACCTCGTCCTCCCACGCGCGCCGGGTGCCGCTGCCCTCCTCGCGCGCGACGAGGGGTTCGGTGGCGGCCGTCTCGAACGCGATGGGACCGGTCGCGGTCCACGGGTGCTCCGGCGCCACGACGAGCGCGAGCTCGTCCCGGTCCACCGTGGTCGAGCCGAGGTCGGAGGGGACCTCGCTCGACTCGATGAACGCGAGGTCGGCGCGCCCATCGCGCACGAGGGCCTCGGCGTCGGTGCTGTTGCCGGAGAGCAGCTGCACGGCGGTCGGGGTCCGTCCGTCGGCGAGCTGCTGCCGGCGCAGCTCCACGAGCCAGAGTGGGAGCAGCCGCGCCGACACCGTCTGGCTCGCGGCGACCGTGAGCCGCGCGGTGCTCTCGCCGCGGAGCGTGCGGGTCGCCGCACGGAACCGCGCGGCCGCCGCGAGCACGTCATCGGCCCAGGAGGCGACCACCTCGCCCTCGAGCGTGGGCCGGGTCCCGGACGGGGTGCGGTGGAACAGAGCCAGTCCGAGCTGACGCTCGATCGCGCGCAGCCGCGTGGACGCCGACTGCTGGGTCACCCCGATCTCACGCGCCGCCGCCGAGATGGAGCCGGTGCGCACGACGGCCACCAGCAATTCGAGCGAGCCGATGTCGGGCATCGATCCATCGGCCATGCGCACACCCCACAGTCTCTGCCTGTATCCCTATCGAGCCTAGCCGGATACCGCGGGGCGCGGCCACGCACGAGCCTGGATCCATGATGTTCCGCCCTGCCCGCACGCTGCCGTCCCGTCTCGCACTGCGGGCGGTCGAGGTGCTGCCGGGGCTCGCGCTCACCGTGCCGATCGCGATCGCCGCCACCCTGATCGGATCCGCCGTGCCCGTGCTCGGCTCGGCACTGCCCGCGATCGTGATCGGCGTCCCGATCGCGGTGATCCGGCGGCCCGGTGCGCGGTTCGTGCCGGGAGTGGAGTACTCCGGACGGTTCCTGCTGCAGATCGCGGTGGTGCTGCTGGGCGCGCAGCTGTCGCTCGACGCGATCCTCCGGGTGGGAGCGGAGTCGCTGCCGATCATGCTCACGACTCTCGCGGTGTGCCTCCTCGGCACCGCCGTGATCGGCCGGGCGCTGCGCGTCGCCCCGCGACTGCGCACCCTCATCGGCGTCGGGACCGGGATCTGCGGCGCCTCGGCGATCGCCGCGGTCTCGCCCGTGATCGGCGCGGTCGGCGCCGAGGTCTCCTACGCCGTGTCGACGATCTTCGTGTTCAACATCCTGGCCGTGGTGCTCTTCCCGCTGCTCGGCCACGCGCTCGGACTGGATCCGCACACGTTCGGACTCCTCGCCGGCACCGCGGTGAACGACACGAGCAGCGTCGTGGCGACGGCGAGCGTCTTCGGCGCTTCCGCGCTCGGGTTCGCGGTGGTCGCGAAGCTCGTGCGCACGCTCATGATCATCCCGATCTCGGTCGGCCTCTCGGTGATCGAGTCGCGTCGCGCGGCCGATGGCCGGCGGATGACGCTGCGCGGCGCGATCGGGCTCGTGCCGTGGTTCCTGATCGGGTTCCTCGTGGTCGCGCTGCTCGGATCCCTCGGCGGGATCCCCGCGGCTCCTCGGGACGCGATGGTGCACGCGAGCGGCTTCCTGATCGCGGTGGCCATGGCGGGGATCGGCCTGTCGACGGATGCAGCCGCGCTGCGCAGCGCCGGCTGGCGGCCTCTGCTGCTCGGCGCGATCCTGTGGATCCTGGTCACCGTCACGGCGCTCGCCGTGATCGCCCTCACCGGCTTCGGCCGCTGAGGGGCGGGGATCCGGTCAGAGCCAGCCGCGCTTCTTGAACACGAGGTACAGCGCGAAGCCGCCGCCGACCATGAGACCGATCGCCATCGGATAGCCGGCGGCCCATTTCAGCTCCGGCATCACCTCGAAGTTCATCCCGTAGATGCCCGCCACGATCGTCGGGGCGAAGAAGATCGCCGCCCAGCTGGAGATCTTCTTGACCTCCTCGCCCTGGCGCATGCTCTCCTCGGTCATCCGCCGCATCTCGTCGTTCTGACGCCGGGCGACGATCGTCGCCTCCACGGTGAGCGCGTTGTCGAGGTTCGCCCGGAAGGTCGACACCCGCTCCGAGAGGGCGATGATGTGATCGAGCACGTCGCGCAGGTAGCGCTGCAGCTCGAGGTCGACCGCGTACTTCGCGGATCCGCGCAGCAGGTTCTCCAGCATCGGCTGCAGCGGCTGGGTCGCCTTCTGGAAGTCGATCACCTCGCTGCTGAGCTCGTAGATGCGCTGCGTGACGTCCGAGTCGTCGAGGAACAGCTGCGCCTCGATCTCGTCGATGTCGTTCTCCAGGCCGGCGAGCACCGGCGAGTACTCGTCGACGAGCTCGTCGAGCACGGCGTACAGCACCGCCTCGGGGCCTCGTGCGAGCAGCTCGGGGTCGTGCTCCATGCGTCCGCGCACGCGGCTGAGGCTCGGGGTCTCGGCATGGCGGATGGTGACGACGAAGTTGGGGCCGACGAAGACGTGGAGCTCCCCGAACTCCACCTCCTCCGCCGCATCCAGGTACCGAGCGGGGCGCAGCACGACGAAGAGGGTCTCCCCGTAGCGCTCGAGCTTGGAGCGCTGATGGCCGGTCAGCGCGTCCTCGACGGCGAGCTCGTGCAGTCCGAACTCCGCGGCGACCTGGCGCACCTCCTCCTGACTGGGACGGTACAGGCCGATCCATCCCATGCCGCCCCGCGCATGCATGAGCTCGAACGTCTCGTCGAGCGTGTGCGGGGTGTCGGTGCGGACGCCGTCCACGTAGATGCCGTTGTCGACGATGGCCATGGCTGCTCCTCGGAGTCGTGCAGCGCTTCGCAGGGCCTGCCGGACCGTGCGGCGGCAGGCCTCGCGACGCGCGAGGGAGACGTCGAACGGACCGGGTCAGCCCTGCGGCAGCGGGCAGACGGCCGCGCCGTCGACCGCCTTAGCGTAGTCCTCCGGGGTGAACGGCAGAGCGAACTCCGGGGCGGTGCGGCCCTTTCCGGCGGGCACCTTGGAGGCGATCGCGGAGAGCTCGAACGCGAGATCGCCGATGAAGGCCGACCCGACGGTGGAGTCGTTCAGCACCACCACGACCGTGAAGCCGGACGCGGGGTCGGAGTACGCGGCGGTGAGGTACCCCGGGGTCCCGCCGTGCTGGCCGATCATCGAGCCGACGAGGTATCCCCCGCCCGTGGCCTTGTACCAGCTCGGCGCGCCGTCCGCGACGGGGAGCGGGGATCCGAAGCGCTTGGGCGTCTTCTTCTCGCGCAGCGCCTGCGCCGCCTCTGCCTGCATGTACCGGCCGAGGTCCTTGATCGTCGAGACGACGCCGGAGTCGGTGTATCCGTTGCTCGACGAGCTCACGGTGATGTCGGCGGGCTTGGCGCACTGGTACGCGCCGTCGACCTGAGGAAGGTACGAGCCGTTCAATGCGGGCTCCGGCGACGGCGCGGCCGCCTTCGGCCCCGGCAGCGAGGTCGCGTCCAGGCCCAGCGGCGCCGTGACGTACTGCCGGATGAGCTGCGACGCGGTCTGTCCCGTGGCCCGTTCGAGCGCCTGCCCGAGCAGCAGGTACCCGGCGTCGGAGTCGCGGTAGCCGGTGTGCGCCGGCGTGCGGTCCTGCGCCAGGCCGTATGAGGCGAGCTCCTTGGGGTCCCACTGGCGGTCGGGGTTGTTCAGCCACATGGGCGTGGCGATCGCGGCCGAGGATCCGATGCCGCTCGTGCCGTTGCACAGGTCCAGCAGCGTGACGTCCTGCAGATCCGGCACGCCGGAGACGTACTCGGTGATGCTGGCGTCGAGCTTGACGGTGCCGCGGTCGGCGAGCGCGTACAGCACGTCGCAGGTCATCAGCCGGGTGACGTCGCCGATGCGGAACGACATGTCGGTGCTGACCGGCGTCTTGTCCCCGGCGGCGACCGTGCCCAGGCCGGTGACGTACGAGCCGCTCCACGGCGCCCAGACGCCCAGCAGCGCCCCGCTGGAGCCGCTCGCCGCCATCGCGCGCTGCACGGCGCCCTTGAGCTGGTCCTGCACCTCCGACGGCAGCGAGCCCTCGACCTGCGGCTTCGGCGAGAACGTCGGGGTGAAGTCGCCGCCGGAGCAGCCGCTCAGCACGAGCGCCGCCGCGATCGCGCCGACGATCAGCGCTCCCGCGCGTCGCCTCATGTTCCGACCCATTCGCCCCCCTGACATCCTCACGATTGTAAACGGCGCGTCTCCGCGTCCACGTCATCCCTGCGGATGATCCGGGCTGTCCTGACCGGATCGTGATGAACGCCCCCTCAGTTCGCGGACGTCGTGCCGAGTCCGCGCGCGATCGCCTGGGCTCGGTCGCGGACGCCCAGCTTGGCGAACAGCGCGTTGATGTGGGTCTTGACGGTCGCGACGCCGACGAAGAGCTCTGCGGCGATCTCGGCGTTCGACCGCCCCTGCAGCACCAGCGCGTACACCTCGCGCTCCCGGGCGGTGAGCGCGGGGAAGCGCTCCGCCAGTGCCGTCTCGGAGAGCGGATCGGGCACGGATCCGGAGAGCTCGCCCGTCCCCGTCGGCGACGGCGCCGGCGCAGCGATCCGTCCCAGGAGCACCTCCCGCACCGGCTCGGAGAAGGTGCTCTGACCTGCCGCGACCGCCCGGATGGCCGCAGCCAGCTCCGCGCGGCCCGCATCCTTGGTGAGATACCCCCGGGCGCCGGCGCGGAGCGCGGTCACGATGTCGGCGTCGTCGGCGAAGGTCGTGAGCACGAGCACCGCCGTCTCCGGCGTCTCCGCGGTCACCCGCCGGGTCGCGGCGGCCCCGTCCAGGATCGGCATGCGCAGGTCCATCAGCACGACGTCGGGCCGCTGGGCCGCGACCAGCGCCACGGCCTCGGCGCCGTCCGCCGCCGTGCCGACGACCTCGAAGCCGTCGACGAGGCTCAGCACCGTCTCCAGGCCGTCGCGGATGATCGCCTGGTCGTCGGCGATCGCGATCCGGATCCGCGCGGTCATGCCGGGGCCTCGGCACGGAGCACGAAACGGCCGGCCGCCCCGGTCCCCGTGGTTCCCGCCGTCACCGTGCCGCCGACCGCGGCGAAGCGCTCCCGCACGCCGCGCAGCCCGAAACCGCCCCCGGTCGCGGCGAGCCCTCTGCCGGCCTCGCGACCGCCCTCCGCGGGCATCGCGTTCTGGATCACGCACTCCACCCGGTCAGGATGCCAGACCAGGGCGACCCGCACCGCGGATCCGGGCGCGTGCTTGCGCGCATTGCTCAGTCCCTCCTGCACAGCCCGGACCAGGGCCTCGGCGAGCGCGGCCGAGACCGCCCGCGGCGCACCCGACTCCTCGATCTGCACCCCCTCGTGCGGCTCGGCGGTGCGGAGCGCCTCGAGGCGCGCCGCGAGCTCGTCCGGCTGCACGGCGGACGCCGCCGGCGTTCCGTCGTCCGGATCCGGTCCGCGCAGGGTCCGCACCGCTTCACGCGCCTCATCCAGCCCGGCGACGGCGAGCCGGCGCGCCGCGGCCACCCTGGCACCCGCCCGCTCGGCGTCGCCCGCCTCGAGCAGCGCCTCCGCCGCATCCAGCTGCACCACCAGCCCGCCCAGGCTGTGCGCGAGCACGTCGTGCAGGTCGCGCGCGATCGCGACGCGGTGCGCCGCCGCCTGGGCGCGCACCGCCTCGGCGTTCGCCCGCTCGCGCTCGGCCAGCAGCACGCGCTGCGCGCGGCGGCCCAGGCCCAGCACCACGGCCAGGGCGAGCGCGGCGAAGAGGGTGAGCAGACCGAGCACGGATCCGGTCACGGATCCCGCCCGGCCCGCGGCGGTGAGCAGCGCGCCGGCGGAGATGCCGAGGGCTCCGGCGATCGCCACCGCGATCCACGCCCCCGGCGTGGTCGCCGGGTCGCTCGCGACCCCGATGACCGCCACCACGAGGACCGCCACGCCCAGCCCCTGCGTCGGGACGGCGGTCACGGAACCCGCCGCCGTCATCGTCACGAGCAGCGCCGCCGCGGCCCAGGCCTCGCCGGAGCGGTGCGCGGCGCCGGTGGACGCGAGGGCGGGATCCAGGCCGCCCGGCGCAGCCCCGGCCGTCGCACCGTTCCGCGCCGCGAGCGCCGTGCGCATCGCCCAGGCGGCCACTCCCGCGACGAGGAGCCAGACCACCCAGGGCGCGGTCTGCGGACCGACGCGCAGCAGCACCCAGCCGACGGCGAGCATGCCGACGGCGTTGATGCCGGCGCTCCAGCCGGTCATCGGCGGGATGCGCAGGGGGATGCGGGTCACGGAACCATCATGCGCGCGGATCCGCCCCGTGCGCCCGCGTGACGCAGCGCGTCCAGCCGGCGGTGCAGCACGAGGATGCGGGAGGCGCGGTTGGCGGCGAGCACCAGCAGAATCATCCCGGTCGATACCCCGAGGTGGGATCCCAGGCTCTCGAACGCGAACGTGAGCCCGACCCGCACGCCGATCAGCACCACCCACAGACCCAGCCCCCACGGGCCGGTGCGGGTCTCGAACTCGGCGAGCGCCTGCGCGGCCGCCTTGGCCGACAGCCCTGCGGTCTCCGGCACGTATCCGGCGGGCCGGGCGAGCGGACGGATGTGCGCGATCGCGCCCATCCCCGCCCCGACGCCGAGCGCGATGACGACCTCGACCACGAACGCGACGACGTCGATCACGCCGAGCGCACGGCCGTTCAGCGATTGCAGCAGGAACGCGGCGCCGGCCACGACCGCGACCATCGGGAACGTCCAGTCCCTGCCGCCGAGGACCGGGCGCCAGGTCATCTGCCGCACGGCGATCACGCCGACGGCCAGGAGGATCAGCAGGACGTTGGAGAGCACGGGGAGGTTCATGTCCTCGATGCTCCTCGGATGCCGGATCCGGGGGCACCACCCGCGGGTGGAGATCCGAGCCCGGCGGGTGGAGATCCTCCTGTCGGCAGCGGATGTGGTGCAGGCACCACCTCGCTGTGGAGTCACGCCCATCGGCCCGCGCGCCGCGGATTCCTAGCGTGTGAGAAGAGCTTCCGGACGGGAGAACACGCAGCCCCTCGGGGCGAGAGAAGAGAAGGAAAGACATGAACACCATCACCACGAACAGCACCGCCCGCCGGCTTCTCGGCACCGGCCTGATCGCCTCGACGGTGCTCGGCTCGGTCGCGCTCGGCGTCGCCACCGCCGCGCCGGCTTCCGCCGCGACGCCGCGCGCCGCAGCGGCCACCGCCGACGTCACCCGCGGATTCGACATCGTCAACACGACCAAGCACACCCTGGATCTGCAGGGCATCGACGGCGCGGGCGAGCGGGACCAGTACCAGCCGACCGGGACGAAGATCCTCCCGGGTCAGTCGTACCGCTACGAGAAGGTCTACTACCTCCTCAAGCGCGGCGAGACGACTCTCACCTTCAACTACCGCGAGGCCCTGGGCGACGGATCCGAGCGGATCTCCGCCTTCCAGGTCACGCTCGTCGTCGACGCGGTCAGCGGCACGAGCATCCGCACCGACGCCGGCAACGCGTTCGCCGTCCACAATCAGGGTCTCTCCGGGCAGATCACGATCTCGGAGAAGGACTTCTCGGAGATCACGGTGCCGGCCTCCGATGCCCAGCGACAGGCCGAGCTGCTCAACCAGACCTGCGTCTCGGGCCTGGCGTCGTGCACGTTCACGCCCGTCAGGAAGGAGGAGGGCAAGGCCCAGATCCGCCTGGTCGCAGGAGGCGCGAACAACACCGAGAAGGCGCGCGCGGGAAGCGTCACCACCAAGGTCTCGGCCGGCACGACCTCGTCGGTGGAGACCACCGCGTCGGCGCAGTTGACCATCAACGGGATCCTGGAGGCGGGACTCACCCACAAGTACGGCGGCGAGTGGTCCAACACCAAGGAGGAGACCAAGGTCCAGCCGTACGAGGTGGGCGCCTACAAGAACTTCAACATGTGGTCCCGGGTGCTGACCGAGCGGGTGACGGGCGACTTCACGGTCAAGCTCGGCAAGACCACCTGGAAGCTGTCCGGCGTGCACTTCGACATCCCGCGGGCAGACGCCGACGTGCTCTACGACAGCGCCGAGCGCGCGCTGACCGAGCAGGAGAAGGCCAGCCTGCCGAAGATCGTCGACATCAAGCCGGTCGGCTGACGCCCCGGGATCCGCGGAGAGCCGCCGTCCACCCCGCAAGGGTGTGGGCGGCGGCTCTCCTCGGGTACTGTCGGGTCACCGCCCGGATCCGCATCCGTCAGTCAGTCAGGAGCAGGCATGCGCGTCGTCATCGCCGAGGACGAGGTCCTGCTGCGGGAGGGGGTCTCCCGGATCCTCACGGACGAGGGCCACGAGATCGTCGCGACGGCCGGGAACGCCGACGAGCTGCTCGGCAAGGTCCGCGCCCACCGTCCCGACCTCGTCCTCACGGACATCCGGATGCCGCCGGACTTCACCGACGACGGCCTGCGGGCGGCGAAGCGGATCCGGCAGGAGCTCCCCGGGACCGGCGTCATCGTGGTCTCGCAGTACGTGGACGCGCAGGGAGCGATGGAGCTGCTGGCCGACGGCGCCGAGGGCGTCGGCTACCTGCTGAAACGGCGCATCCTCGACCTCGACGACTTCCTCGATGCCGTGCAGCGCGTCGCGGCCGGAGGATCCAGCATCGACTCGGACGTGATCTCCTCGCTCGTGCGCCGCGAGGTCCGCGACCACACCGACGGCGGCATCGCCCGCCTCACCCCGCGACGCCGGGAGGTGCTGCAGCTGATGGCGCAGGGCTACAGCAACGCCCGCATCGCCCGCGAGCTCTTCGTGACGGAGAAGGCGGTCGCGCGCAGCATCGCTCTCATCTTCACGACCCTGGACCTGCCGCCGGATCCCGACGACCATCGCCGGGTGCTGGCCGTGATGCGCTTTCTGGGCCGGTGAGCGGAAGGCGCCCGCGCCGCACCCGCTACCCCAGCGGCAGCTCTGCCCGCAGGGTCGTCCCGCCGCCCGGGACCGGCTCGAGGGCGACGGTCCCGCCGAGGGTCTCCACCCGGTCGCGGAGGCTGCGCATCCCGAACCCCGGGACGGCCCCTGCCGCGCCCTTGCCGTCGTCGCTCACGGCGATCTGCAGCCGGCCGTCGTGCAGAGCCACGACGACCACGATCTGCCGCGCATCGGCGTGCTTGACCGCGTTGGTGAGCGCTTCCGCGATCACGTAGTACCCCGTCGACTCGACCGCGGCGTCCAGCCGGCCGAGCGGGGATGCGACCTCGACCCGCACCGGGATCCGGATCCGGTCGGCCAGGGTCGTGATCGCTGCCTCCAGGCCGTCGTCCTGCAGCCGGCTCGGCAGGAGGCCCTCGACCAGCCCGCGCAGCTCGTCGAGGAGCGAAGCGCAGTGCTCCGCGATCCGCGCGGACTCGGACCGGACGTACGACGGGTCCGACGCCTGCCGGGCCAGTCGCTGCACGTCGATGCCGACGAGGACGATCCGCTGCTGGGCGCCGTCGTGGAGATCCTGCGCGATGCGGCGGCGCTCGGCATCGGCGGCGACGGCGATCCGACGCCGGGAGGTCTGCAGCTCCTCCGCCGCCACCTGCAGCTGCTGCACCGCGGAGCGCAGCTCGACGATCAGCCGCTGCTTGTCCATCGCGACGCCCAGCGGCGCCGACACGGTCGCGACCAGGCTTCGATCCGCGATCAGCTCGCGGTCGTACAGCAGCGCGCCGGTGGGTGCCTCCGGGGCGCCGATCGGCCACAAGCCGCGCTCGGTGGGCACCGCGACGGGGCGCCCGCCGCTGTCCACGAAGCGGGAGGGAGCCGCCCCCTCCGCGTGCGAGGCCCAGAGGACCCGGGCACCCGGGTCACCGAGCGCCCGTGCTGCGAGGGCGTCGAGCAGCGCCGGCTCCACCGACGCCGCCACGATGCCCGCCGCGGCCTCGGCGACCTCGCCCGCCCGGCCGAATGCGCCGAACGTCAGCCCCACGAGGAACGCGATCGGCAGGCCGCCGAGCATCACCGACTGCACGACGTCCGCCGCCTGCTGAGCACCGGGACGCGGGTCGAGATGCAGGACCAGGACGGTCGCGGCGATCACGGCGAGGGCCGCGCAGCCGTAGCCGACGAACGGGAGCAGCTGACGCCGCGGCAGCGCGGGCATCCGCGCGACGCCCCGACCGCAGAGCACGATCGTCACGATGAGCGTGCCGACGCCCACGGCCGCCTGCAGCGTCCAGGCGACCTCGGTCGCGGCGGGCCGCAGCACCACGACGATCTGAGGCGCCACCGATACGAGGTAGGCGACGGTCACGACCGCGCGGGCGGTACGGCCCGTCAGACGCCCGGAGGGGAACGCGAGCAGGAGGTGCAGCAGCAGCGCCAGCGGCAGACTGGACGTCAGCGTGCCGAGGATGCGCAGGGCCGGGAGGTCGTCGTCCTGCGTGCGCGACGCCCAGAGCGCCAGCGCGGTCAGCAGCATGAGCCGGCCGATGCGGTTGTGCGGACGGCGCGACCAGGCGAGCAGGCCGGTGACCGTGTAGACCGCGACCAGCGCGCCGTCGAGGAGCGATCCGCCGAGTCCTCGCGACGACGAGGGGACGGCGAGCTCGACGAGGCAGAGCGCGGCCATCAGGATCCCGATGCCGACGAGGGCGTCGCGCAGGCCCGATCCTCCCGCCGCCGGGACCCGCCCGCCCGGAGGACCGCTGAGCCGTGTCATGCGTACAGGATCCCAGGGCCGGTCAGTGTGCGGAATGGTTCTCGGGCGTTCCTCGACTCGTCGCAGAACTGATCATCGACTCCCACCGGATCGATCGTGCCGGTCCAGCACGGCGACCAGCGCCCGGTGATCGGTTCCGCCGGTCGCGTCGACCACCCGCACCTCGCGCACGCGCCACGCGGATCCGACGAGCACGTGGTCGATGGGCGAGGCGAGCCAGGCCGGCATCGTGGACGGCCAGGTGCCCGTCGCCGCCGCGTGCGCCTCGTCGGCCGCATCCCGGCAGCCGGCGAGATCGAGGTGATCCAGCGTCGCGTTGAGGTCTCCGGCGAGGATCAGCTCCGGCCCGAGAGCCCGGCACTGCGCCCGGATCCAGTCCAGGCCCGCGCGCCAGTCGTCCATGCCGTCGGTCAGCGGAGCCGCGGGGTGGGCCGCGACGATGACCGGGCCCGTTCCGTCGACCGGTCGCCACACGCCGCTGGGCAGACCGCGCGTCGTACCCGCCGTGGCGTCGAGGCGGTAGGCCCCGAGGGAGTCGGCGACGAGCAGAGAGATCGGGATCCATGACGGGGTCGACGTCTCGGCGACCGCGCGGGTGGTGGCGGCGGTCATGGGGATCCCTCCGGCGGTCACCCGTCGCGCGACCTCGGCGGCGGCCTCGTCGTCCATCTCGGGCAGACTCACGACATCGGCGCCGGTCGCGAGAACGAGCGCGGCGACGTCCCCGGGCGACGTCGCCCCGCCCTGGGTGTTCCAGACGAGCACGGTGAGATCGCCGTCGCGCAGCCCGGCCGTCCCGCTCTCCGACGTTCCCCGGGCGAGGAGCACCGCCAGGTTCCCCGCCGCGGCGAGCGCCGCGACCAGCGTGACGGCGATCAGCGCGCGCCGCAGCCCCGGCGCCCGCCGGCGCAGCACCACCGCCATGACCCCGCCGACCAGAGCGAGCACGGCCAGCGCGAGCGCGACCGGCGCCCGGAACGCGATGACCTGCGCCATCCCGAGGACTCGTTGCGCGCCGAGCGCCTGAGACCACACGAGCAGCACCGCGATGAGCGCCCCGATCAGGATCACGATCCCTGCGGCAGCTCGACCCCGCGCGCCACGACGCTCCGTCACGACCGGCTCCCTCTGCTACGACCCGACCTGCGGCGTGGAGTCGCCCTGCCGCGCCTCCCAGGCGGCGCGCATGAAGCGGCGCACGTCCTCGTCGACACGGATGTCGCGGGGGCGCAGCGGGCGGGTGAGGTACAGACCGTCCAGAGAGGTGAGCCGCGACAGGGCCACATAGGTCTGACCGGGGGCGAAGGCGCCGGATCCGAGATCCACGATCGCCCGGTCGTAGGTCTTGCCCTGCGACTTGTGGATCGTGACCGCCCAGGCCAGACGGAGCGGGAACTGGGTGAACTCGGCCACGACCTCGCGCGAGAGCGTCTTCGTGCCCGGGTTGTAGATGTAGCGATAGCGCTCCCACACCGCGGGCTCGACGTCGACCTCCTCGCCGTCGATCTCCACGCGCACCGTGTCGCCGAGGATGCGCACGACCGTGCCGATCGTGCCGTTCACCCAGCGCGGCGGCTCCGGCGCGGCCGAGACGTCGTTGCGCAGGAACATCACCTGCGCGCCCTCCTTGAGCTGCAGCTCCTGGTCGGCGGGGTAGTTCGCCTCGCCCCGGCCGAAATCACCCGAGATGTCGGCCTTCGCCTTCTGCACCTTGCCGGGCAGGGCCGCGAGGTGCCGCGAGTTGATGCCGTTGACGATGTCGTTGCGCGTGGCCAGAGTGATGATCGGGATCTCGCCCGGAGCCGGATCCGGCGGGGTGCGCGCGCCCGCGTCGTTGAGCGCCTGCGCGATCTCGGCCGTCACCCGCCCGTAGCGCACCGCGTTCAGCATCGCCTTGAACCCCGCGTCGGACTGGCGGTGGATGTGCACGAGCTCGCGCACGTGCAGCTGCGCGCCATAGGACCCGACGTCGAGCAGGCCGTCGGTCGCCTGCCCCCCGGTCCACACCTTCGCGTCGAAGAACCAGAACGAGCGGTAATGATCCTGGATGTAGCGCAGCTCATCGCCTCGCGGCGGCACGGGTGCGAGCTGGTACGGGTCGCCGAACATCACCACCTGCACCCCGCCGAACGCCTCGCCCCGGCGTCCCCGCGCCTGCCGCAGCGACCGGTCGATCGCATCCATCAGATCCGCGTTGACCATCGAGACCTCGTCGATGACGAGCGTGTCGATCGCGTTCAGGATCTTACGGGTCGCGTCGGACTGGTCGATCTCGCTGTCGGCGATGAGGCCGATCGGCAGCCGGAACAGCGAGTGGATCGTCTGGCCCTCGACGTTCAGCGCGGCGACGCCCGTCGGGGCGCAGACGGCGATCTGCTTCTGCGTGTTGTACGCGAAGTGCTGCAGCAGCGTGGACTTGCCGGTGCCGGCGCGGCCGGTGATGAACACGTGCTCGCGGGTGTCCTCGATCAGCCGGAACAGCGCTTCCTGTTCGGCGGAGAGGGTCGGCGTGCTCACGGTCTTCGGATTCTACCCGGGGAGCGGGCCGGCGCGGCCGCCACCGCGCTCCGGCTCACCGCGCCCTCGCGGACATCGTGTGACGACGAGCCCGCGCACTCGGTGTTCCCGCAGGCGGCCTTTCGTAGACTGACGCACATGGTGCAGTCGTCGGGGGTGCTGGCGCCAGGCGTGCGGACGCGTCGGGCGCGGACGGCGCGACGCCGCGCCCCGCTCTGGGCCGACCTCACCCTGCTCGCCGCCATCGGACTCGTGCTCGTGGCCGCGCTCGCCGCCGGAGGGGTCACCGTCTACCGCGAGTTCTACAGTCCCTCCGCGTTCGTCACCCGGTACCTGACCCTGCTCTCCGAGGGCCGCGCGGCCGATGCGCTGCGTCTGCCCGGCGTCGCCATCGGGCACGGCGACCTCGACAAGAGCACCTTCCGCTCCGCGTCGGACGCCTTGCTGCGCCAGGCCGCGCTGAGCTCGCTCACCGACATCACGGTGACCGGCGAACGCCCGCAGGGCGACGCGACCGCGGTGACGGTGCACTACAAGGCCGGCGGACACGCAGGCACCAGCACGTTCCTGGTCGCCCAGGACGGATGGATCGGCGTCGCCCCGTCCTGGCAGTTCGCGCAGAGCCCGCTCGCCGTCATCTCGCTCACGGTGCGCGGATCCGACCGCTTCTCCGTCAACGGCTTCGAACTCGACCGCCGCCAGGTCGCGGCGCAGGGCGCGGATTCGTCGGCCCTCCAGCCGGTGCCGATGCTGGTGTTCTCCCCCGGGCTGTACTCCGTGTCGGTGAAGACGTCCACGGCCACCGCCGACGGCATGGGGGTGCTGGCCGACAAGCCGCTCGCCGACGTGCCGCTCGACGTGCAGGCCAAGCCCACCGCCGCGTTCGTCAAGGTCGTGCAGCAGCGGGTCGACGAGTTCCTCCAGCAGTGCACGACGCAGAGCGTGCTGCAGCCGACCGGGTGCCCGTTCGGCTACGCGGTGCCGAACCGCGTCGTGGACGGCCCCACCTGGAGCATGGTCAAGGGTCCCGAGATCACGCTGGAACCCGACGACGAGGGGTGGAAGATCCCGCCGGCCTCCGCCACCGCCCACGTGACGCTGGACGTGAAGCTGCTCTACGACGGCACGCTCTCGCACGTCGACCAGGATGTGCCGTTCCAGGTGGACGGCACGATCCGTTTCCTCCCGGACGGATCCGCCTCCATCAGCATCACGTCGCCCGAGCAGTCCGGCCCCCCGGCAGGTTCCGAGGGCTGACCCGCCCCCGTTCGCGAGGGAGCGGCTCGCTCAGGGACCCAGGGCCCCACGCACCCCGAAGCGTCAGTGCCCGCGCGCGGCCGCGCGGCGATCCTTCTCGGCGAGCTCGGCGAGCCGGGCGTTGTACTCCTCGAGCTCGGCGTCTCCGCTGCGGTCCGCGGCGCGGTCCGCCCGCTTCTGCACCTTGGCGTCGCTGCGGCTCCACTGGATCGCCACGGTGATCGCCAGGATCAGGGTGGGGATCTCCCCCACCGACCAGGCGACACCGCCGCCCACGTACTGGTCCTGCAGCGGGGTCGCCCCCCAGGTGCGCCCCATCGCGCCGAACCACTCCGCCACCATCAGCCCGGACTGCATCATGATCGCCATGCCGAAGAACGCGTGCGTGGCCATCACCGCGATGAGCGTGATCAGGCGTCCGGCGTACGGCAGCCGCCGCGGCACCGGATCCGCGCCGATCAGGCTGAGCACGAACAGGTACCCCGAGATGAGGAAGTGCATCGTCATCCACTCGTGCCCGATGTGGTCGGTCATCGCCCAGCGCACGAGATCGGTGAAGTAGAACGCCCAGAGCGACAGCACGAAGATCGCCGCGGCCACGAACGGGTTCGTGACGACGCGGGAGAACGGCGAGTGCACGGCCCACAGGATCCACTCCCTGCCGCCGCGGGTGCCGTCGCCGCGCTTGTCGATCGCGCGCAGGGCGAGGGTGACCGGGGAGCCGGAGACGAGCAGCAGCGGGATCGCCATCGACAGCATCATGTGCCCGAGCATGTGCACGCTGAACAGGTACTCCTGATACGCGTTGATCGCGCCGCCGGTGACCCAGACCAGGGCGGCCATGCCGAGGATCCAGAACACGGTGCGGTGGATCGGCCAGGAGTCGCCGCGCGCACGCAGGCGGCGCACGCCGAGGAGGTACAGCACCACGCCGAGCACGGCCGCGACCGCCCAGATGAGATCCAGGTTCCACATCGTCAGCCAGCGGATCGGCGTGAGCTCGGGCGGCAGCGCGGATCCGGTGAGGATCTCGGCCGGGGTGCGCACCGCAGGGGCTTCGAGGCCGGCCGGAGGAGGAGTGCGCGACAGGGCGGCCGCGAGTCCGGAGGCGATGCCCATGAGGGCGAGCTCGAGCAGCACCAGGGTCCAGAACGGACCGGATCCGCTCGTCTCGAGCTTCGGGATGAGTCGTGTGCGGTACCGGGCGCCGAGCGCGCCGAGCAGGATCAGAACGACCGCCTTCGCCACGATGAGGCCGCCGTAGGGGGTGAGCATGCCCGCCCAGTCGCCCACCGCGACGATCGAGCGGGCGACGCCCGACACCGCCACCACGACGTACGCCACGAGCGCCAGCGACGAGTAGCGGCGCACGACGGCCGCGAACGTGACGCCGCCCCGGGGAGCGGAGGCCCGGCCCTTCGCGCCCTTCGCGGTCTTGGGCGAGCGCTCGGCGGAGGCGCTGCCGTGGTCCGCCTCGCTCTTCCCGCCCTTCGGCGCTCCGCTCAGCTCGCTGCGGGATCCGCGCAGCACGATCAGCAGCAGGAGCCCGCCGATCCACACGGCGGCGCCGATCGTGTGCAGCAGCAGCGAGTTCACGGCGGCGTCGTGACCGCTGAGGTCGCCCGCGTGCCCCTGCGTGGCGAGGGGGATGAACGAGACGGCGGCGAGGATCGCGGTGAGCAGCGTCGCCGTCCAACCGCGGAACGCGAAGGCGGCGATGGTGATCACGGCGCCGGCGAGCACGGTCATCAGCCACGCCTGTCCGAGCGGCAGCTCGAGCAGGAAGCGTCCCAGTTGCGCACCGAACTCCGGGCCCGCGCTGAGCTTCACGCCGAGCGTCTGCAGGAAGGTGAACAGTCCCGCCACGGCGCTGGCCACGGTGAAGACCGCCGCACCGATCGAGGCGGTGTCGAGCGCGATCTCGAACGACCGCGCGCCGCTGCGCAGAGCGAAGAGGGCGAGCACGAGCGAGCCCAGCATCGCGGCCGCCCCGAGGTTGCTGAGGGTCTTCACGACCGGCAGCCCCCAGCGCACCACGGGACCGGGGTCGAGCAGCAGGTTCGGGGCCGCTCCGCCGCCGAAGGCGAGGCCGGCCACGACGGCGAGGACCGCCGCACCCACGAGGATCACGGGCCCGGCGATGCGCAGGGTCGAGGATCCGCTGGGCAGGGCCGTGCGGTCGGAGCCCGTCCCGGGCTGGGGACGGACCCCGGAGGAGGGGCGATTCACCCCTCCAGCCTAGGCGCGTCTCCTGTGCGGGCCCCTCGACCTCCGCGCATCGCCTCCACGGGCCGCGCCCGCCGCGTCCCGACCCACCGGCCGTGACCGCTCCGGAATGACGCCCGGACACGCAGAAGGCCGCCCCCGGAGGGACGGCCTTGCGAGGCGGAGCCGGATTACTTGACGGCAGCCTTGAGCTTGGAGCCGGCGGTCACCTTGACGCGCTTGCCGGCCGGGATCTTGATCTCGGCGCCGGTCTGCGGGTTGCGGCCCGTGCGAGCGGCGGTCGCGACCTGCTCGAACGAGATCCAGCCCGGGATCGAGACCTTGCTGCCCTTGGCAACAGCGTCCGAGACCGTGGCGAACAGGGCGTCGAGAACGCCGGAGACAGCAGCCTGGCTCTGGCCGGTGGCGCTGGCGATGCTCGCGACGAGCTCGGTCTTGGTGATGGACTTGTCAGCCATTTCATCCTCCAGCGACGGGGATCCCGTCGCTTCGTATCAGAGTTCCGGATGGGCGGATGCCCCCCGTTGGTCGAACGACCGCCTTGAATGTATCAACCAAACCCCGGTTTTCCGCGTCATTTCGCGGGTTTTGACGTTTTGCGGCGGCGTGTCGCGCCTCACCAGCCACTCCCGTCACAGCCGCGGCCCCTCTCGACCACGCTCGCCCCCTCCTCTGAACACAACGCAGGAGATCCCGCAGGGTTCGGCACCGATCGCCGACGGATGCCCCGAATCTCCTGCGTTGTGCTCGCGACACCGCCGTCACCGGCACGCGGGAAGGGGCGACGGTCAGGCGCGGTGTGCGGCGATGAGGTCGCGGGCGGTGCGGGCGAACGCGGGGGCGACCCGGTCCTGCCCGTCGAGATACCCGCCGACGAGCGCCGCGTCGCGCAGCAGCACGAGGGAGGCGGCCACGGCGTCGGGGTCGCGGAGTCGCGCCGCCTCGGCCAGCTGCCGCAGCGTCTCGCGGAACCACTCGCGGTGGGTGGCGATCAGGTCGCGCACCGGACCCTGGTCGGGGTACTCGGCCGCGGCGTTGATGAACGGGCAGCCGCGCGTGTGACGGTCGCGGATGTCGTGCGCGATGCCGTCCACGACGAGATCGAGCAGCACGGCGGGGTCATCGGACGCCTGCGTCGCCTGCGCGAACAGTCCCCGCAGCCCTTCGTCCTCCCCGTGCAGATACGCGAGGACCAGTCCCTCCTTGCCCGCGAACTGCTTGTACATCGTGGCGCGCGTGACGCCGGCGGTCTCGATGATCCGGTCGACGCCGACCGAGTGGATCCCCTCGCGGTAGAAGAGGTCGGTCGCCGCGTCGAGCAGTCGCTGCCGTGCGGAGCCGGGGCGCACCGCCGGTGTGGTCGTCGTCATGGATTCCCCTTCCTCTTCCATCGTGCCACACGGGAATACTCTTGTGTAGATAGAACGGTCAGTCTACCATGAGCAGCGAAGCAGCAGCCGCGGATCCCGCAGACCACTCGAACACCGAACCCTTCAAGGAGCACGACATGACCACCTCGACCAAGACCCCGATCGTCCTCATCCACGGCCTGTGGATGACGCCCAAGAGCTGGGACACCTGGGCGCAGCGCTTCCGCGACGCGGGGCACGACGTCATCGTCCCCGGATGGCCCGGCATCGACGACCGCACCGTCGAGGACATCCGCCGCAACCCCGAGGCGCTCAAGGGCGTCGGTCTGAAGCAGATCGCCGATCACTACGAGCGGATCATCCGCACGCTCCCCGTGAAGCCGATCATCATCGGCCACTCGTTCGGCGGCGTCATCACGCAGATGCTCGCCGACCGCGGCCTCGGCGCCGCCTACGTCGGCGTCGCTCCCGGGCAGACCGCCGGGGTCACCGCCCTCCCGCTGTCGACGCTGTGGACGGGGTTCCCCATCCTCTCCAACCCCTTCGGACGCAACGGCGCGAAGCCCCTGTCCAAGAGCCACTTCCACTTCACCTTCGGCAACGACCTGCCCCGCGCCGAGTCCGACCGGCTGTGGCAGGAGTACGCGGTCAACTCGTACAACCGCGTGTTCTTCGAAGGCGTCTCGTCCGTGCTCGATGAGAAGGGCGGCGTCACGCACGTCGACTACGGCCGCACCGACCGTGCGCCCCTCCTGGTCGTCACCGGCGAGATCGACCACGTCGTGCCGCCGGCGATCGGGCGGGCGATCGTCAAGAAGTACCGCTCCAGCGGCAGCCCTGCCGTCGTCGAGTACCGGGAGTACCCCGGCCGCACGCACCGGCTGGTGAGCCAGGACGGCTGGGAGCAGATCGCGGACGAGACCCTGGAGTGGGCGACCGCGCATCAGATCCCGGAGCCCGCCGCAGCGTGACCAAGGCCCGCGGACATGCAGAAGGGGCGGGGATCCGAAGATCCCCGCCCCTTGCGGCCCCTCGATGAACTCAGGGACCGGTGAGACTTACCAGCTCGACTTGGTCACGCCCGGCAGCTCGCCGCGGTGCGCCATGTCACGGAAGCGGACACGCGAGATGCCGAACTTCGTGAGGACACCGCGGGGGCGGCCGTCGATGGCGTCGCGCGAACGCACGCGCGCGGGCGAAGCGTTGCGCGGCAGCTTCTGCAGGCCGACGCGGGCGGCCTCGCGGGCCTCGTCGGTCGCGTTCGGGTCGACCAGGGTCTTCTTCAGCTCGGCACGACGCTCGGCGTAACGCTCGACGACGACCTTGCGCTGCTCGTTGCGCGCGATCTTGCTCTTCTTAGCCATGGATCAACGCTCCTCTCGGAATTCGACGTGCTTGCGAACCACCGGGTCGTACTTCTTCAGCACGAGACGGTCGGGGGTGTTGCGACGGTTCTTCTTGGTCACGTAGGTGTACCCCGTGCCCGCCGTCGAACGCAGCTTGATGATCGGACGGATGTCCTGTGCCTTCTTGGCCATTAGAGCTTCACACCCTTCGCCTGGAGGTCAGCGACGACCCGCTCGATGCCACGGGCGTCGATCACCTTGATGCCCTTGGCGGACACGTTCAGCGTGATCTTGCGACCGAGCGACGGAACGAAATACGTCTTCTTCTGCACGTTCGGGTCGAAGCGGCGCTTCGTCCGACGGTGCGAGTGCGAGATGTTGTGACCGAAACCGGGAACTGCTCCGGTCACCTGGCACACTGCTGCCATGATGACTCCTTCTCTACCGTGAGGCCGGACGGCCCCACCCAAGATCCCTTGTCTGCACGCCTCTCCCCTCGCCGCCCTTCGACGAGCTCAGGGGACCAAAGAGGAGGAGGCATACGAACTGCGCACAGGAGTGTGCGCAGACAAAGAGCTACTCTAGCACGGATCCGATCCCGGGCGTGTCGAGGGCGGCGGCGGCCTCGGCCGCGCCCCTCCCCCAGCGGAACGCCGAGACGGACGGATCCCCCGGGATCCAGAACCGCCACGGGAACGCGTCGGTGCCGGCATGACCGGCCACCCCCACGCGCGGACCCGACGCGTACTCGGCGAGCGGCTCGCCCAGCCACAGCTCGGCGCGCGCTCCGGCGTGCTCGGCGCCCGTGACGGCGTCGATGCCGTCGTGCTGCGGGTGCCGCAGCCCGGACGCCTGGCCGAAACGTCCCGGCCCGCGGGCCAGGTCTCGCCCGGCTCCAGACCAGGACGCAGGAGAATCTGCGGCGGCAAGGCCGGATCCGCGGACCGGATCCGGGATGCTCCTGCGTTGTGTCCCGGCGGCGCGGCGTACGGCGGCCACGTCGATGCCGGAGACGACCTCGCCGGCGCGCAGCAGGATTCCGCCGGCGACCCCGTCCGGCCCGCACACGACGTTCACGCAGGAGTGGATGCCGTGGCTGAGGTAGACGTACAGGTGGCCCGGCTCGCCCCACATCGTCGCGTTCCGGGCGGTGCGGCCCATGCGCGCGTGCGACCCGGGATCGTGCCGATCGCCCACGCCCTTGCCGTGATAGGCCTCGACCTCGGTGATCCGCAGGACCACCTCCGCCCCGTCGACGATCGTGCGCAGCCGGGCGCCGAGGAGCCGGGGCGCGACCTCGAGCGGGAGCGGCAGCAGATCCTCGCGACGGACCCGCCGGAGCTCCCCGTCCGCGGGCGCGCCCATCAGCTCTCCGCCCCGTTCATCACCGGTGCGGCGCCTGCGCGCACCACGACGGATCGAATCCCGCGAGCACGACGAGCTCCTTGCCGCTCTTGGTGTCGAGGATGTGGGTCTGCATCGTGGTCGGCAGCGGCAGGAGCGACTGGTCGTACGGGTTGTTGACGAGCTTGGGCGCCACCACGATCGCGCTGTACTGCCCGCTCGGTGACGGGCAGGCCTGCATGATCGCGTCGGATCCGGTCACGCTGAACAGCTTCACGGCCTTGCCGTCGTCGGCGACCCGCGTGACGATCTGGCCGGTCGGCAGCCCGGTGGCGTCGCGGGTGGCGACCTGTCGCAGCGTTCCTCCGGGGAAGGGCGCGATCGTGCCCGGCACGCCGAAGTCGGGCGTCGAGGCCGCGAGCGGCTTCTCGGATCCGTCGGCGAGGTTCAGCTCGATGAGGTCGGGCCCGCGGCTGACGATCGCGGTGTAGGTGCCGCGCGTGATCCCCTCGATGGTCTGGGCCGCGCCGAGGGCGGTCGGCTTCGCCTTGGCGTCGGTGCGGTCCTCGACGTACAGCGCCCCGGTGAAGTCGATGAAGAGCGCGGAGGACGAGTCGGGCACGAACGCCCACTGCCCCACGCTCGGCTGCTTGCCGGCCAGCGACACGATCTGCGGGTCGCCGTCGCCCGTGAGCGACTGCGTCACGAGGACGCTCGCGCGCCCGCTGGTCGCGCTGACCCCCTTGTCGGTGAACGTGTAGCCGACGAGGTTGCCGCGCTCCGACACCTGCAGCGACGAGAGGAACCCCGGCCCGGGGAGCTTCAGCGTGCGCTCGTTCTTGCCTTCGCGGTCCATCACGAGCAGCGCAGAGACACCGTCCTTCTCGGTGGCCACGACCAGGTGGTCGGCCGTCGCGCGGAAGTCGTCGATCTTCTCGTGCTGCACGATCGGGACGGCGTTCTTCCCGCCGAGGTCGGTGTGGAAGATCGTGTCGTCGCCGTCGGCGTTGCGCTGCAGCAGGAACATCGACGACTTCGGCGTCTGGAACGTCGCCTGGAGGGTGCTGCGCCGCTGCTTGTCGGTGCCCGTCACATCCTTCACGGTCACCGTGTAGTTCGTGTCGTCGTCGAGCGGAACGGTGAAACGCACGCCGAGG
The DNA here is from genome assembly GCF_000956545.1 of Microbacterium azadirachtae. GTDB lineage: Bacteria > Actinomycetota > Actinomycetes > Actinomycetales > Microbacteriaceae > Microbacterium > Microbacterium azadirachtae. Next base: position 54,202 of record NZ_JYIT01000078.1, on the reverse strand, counting down.
TTGCGCCCCGACGTGTCGACCGTGAACGGCGTCGCGGGACTCACCGACACCTGAGACGGCTCCACCTTCGCCAGCGCCTGGCTGGCGGTGATGATCATGCGCGTGCCCGACGCGTCGATCGCGGCCTGGGCGTCGACCTTCACGCTGCTGATCCGCGGCCCCTGCAGCAGCGTGATCACCCCGAACCCCGCGACCACGAGCACGAGGATGCCGAGCACGGCGCCGAGGATCAGCGGGAACCGGCGGCGGGGCTTGACCGGCTCGGGGGTGGGGTGCGGCTCCCATGCCGGCGGCGCGAGGCGCGGATCGGATCCGGCCCCGTCTGCGGCGCCGGATGCCGAGCGTCGCGGACCGGGACCGGCGGAGACGTCGACCGGGGCGGGAGGCACGGGAACGGGCGGCACCTCCGGGGCAGGCTCAGGCTCAGGGGCAGGCGCCGGCGAGGCGGGCAGGTCGCGCGGGTCGATGACCGGCGCGTCGTCCGGGGTGACCGAGGCCGCGGGCACCGGTTCGAGCGAGGCGGGCAGCTCGGGCGCCTCCGGGGCGGTCGAACCGGCCGGCTCACCCGAGGGCGCCGCGGCCTCCTCCTCGGCGGCACGACGAGCGCGCAGTTCGGCGCGGGTGAGGGGACGATCCGCGTCGTCAGTGCTCATAGGGGTCCTTCGGCTCCGGGATCTTCGACACGCTGGCCGGCACGATCGAGAGCTTGCCGTCCGCACTCGCGCGGACGGTCCCCTTCACCTGGATCCAGTCGCCCACAGCGTACTGGCCCTGCCAGCCGGTGATCTGCACCGGCACCGACGCGGGCTGCGCGTCGAGCACGCAGTGCGAGATCACCATGCGCGTCAGGTGCGCCTGATCCTTCGCGGAGCCGCTGGGCGTGAGGAAGCCGGTGAGCGTGACGGAGGATCCGTCGTACTTCTCCGGCCGGGATCCGGTGGCGAAGACGCTGGCCCAGCCGCCGATCCCGAAGGTGCTGGTATCGGTGTTGGCGCCGAGGGCCACGTTGTCGGCGCCCGCGAAGAGCACATTGCCCATCGGCGCGCGCTGCATCGCCATGTCCACGGACAGCGAGGCCGGCGGCAGCAGCAGCGCCCCGGCGACCACCCCGGTGGCGATCACCCCGCCGGTGGCGCCGGCGACCACGCCGACGACGCGACGCGCCGGGCGGGGGTGCGCGTGCTCATCCGCGTGATCGTGGCCGGCGCCCGCGTCGCCGTGGTCGTGGCCGTGCTCCTGCTCGGCGCCGAAGGGCAGCGCGCACGACCACACGACGCCGATGAGCGTGGCGATCGCCGCGGCCACGGCGAACCACACCGTCTCGGGGCTGATGTAGAGGGTGAGCCGTCCGGTCGCCGCGAGCGCGAGCGTGGCCACGGCCAGCGCCGCCGCGAGCCCGGCGCCCAGCCAGCGGGTGCCGAGGGCCTGCAGGCGCGACGGCTCCTGCCCCTCGTGCGTCTCGGAGGCGGGTCGGACGGTCGTGTCACGCAAAGACGTTCACCCCGATCCCCAGGGCGAAGCCGAACAGGATCACGATGCCGACGATCCCGGCGAGCGTGCGCGCGGTGAACGTGGTGCGCAGCAGCGCCATCATCTTGATGTCCACGAGCGGGCCGACCAGGAGGAAGGCGACGATCGCGCCCGGCGAGAACGTCGACGCGAACGACAGCGCGAAGAACGAGTCGACGTTCGAGCAGATCGCGACCGAGATCGCGAGGGCGATCATCGCGACCACCGACAGCAGCGGATTGGATCCGATCGCGAGCAGCACGTCGCGCGGCACCAGCACCTGCACGGCGCCGGCGAGCGCGGATCCGACGATCAGGGCCGGCATCACCGCGCGCAGCTCGATGAGGAACTGGGCGAGACTGCGCCGGATGCCCGATCCCTGCTCGTGCACGACGACGTCGCACGTGTCGCGGAACCGCGCGGTCAGCAGCGCGTCCGGATCCGGGTGCCGGCTGTACACCCAGCCGATGAGGTTCGCGACGAGGTAGCCGCCGACGAGGCGCGCGACGAGGATGCCGCCGTCGAAGCCGAACGCCGCGTGGGTGGTGAGGATGACGATCGGGTTCACGATCGGCGCCGCGATGAGGAACGTCAGGGCCTCGGCGGGCCCGAGGCCGCGCATCATGAGTCCACGCGCGAACGGCACGTTGCCGCACTCGCAGACCGGGATGAGCATGCCCAGCAGCGACAGCACCGCGCGGCGAGCCCATCCGCGCTTCGGCAGCACGCGCTCGATGACGCCGGCGGGCAGCCACACCTGCACGGCGATCGAGAGCACCACGCCGAGGATCACGAACGGCAGCGCCTCGAACAGCACGCTGAGCGACAGCGTCAGGCCGTCCTGCAGGCGGTTGGGCAGGCGGGCGGAGAAGAGGTGCGGCGCCAGCGCGTCGATCGCGATCAGGGCGCCGACCACGACGACGCCGATCACGGCGCCGATGAGGGCCGTGCGCCCCGTCAGCCGCGGCGGCGGCGTGCGCAGGGCGTGCGGCGTCGCCGCCCCGTCTCGCGCGGCGGTCGCACGGCGGCCGGGGGTGGTCAGGGTCACGCGGGGATCACTCCTGAGCGGCGTCGGCGCAGCTCGCGCACAGTCCGAAGATGTCGACCACGTGCTCCGCGTCGCGGAAGCCGTGCTGGGCGGCGGTGCGCTGCGCCCACTGCTCGACGTCGGTGGCCTCGATCTCGACCGTCCGGCCGCAGGATCGGCAGATCAGATGATGGTGGTGCCCCGCGCTGCGGCACGCGCGGTACAGCGCCTCCCCCTCGGGGCTCTGCAGCGAGTCCGCCTCGCCGGACGCGGCCAGGCCCGCGAGAGCGCGGTACACGGTGGCGAGGCCGATGCCGGTGTTGGCCTCGCGCAGGGTCGCGTGCAGCGTCTGAGCGCTCACGAAGCCGGGGGCGTCCGAGAGCTCCTCGCGCACGCGTTCGCGCTGCCACGTGTTCCGCTGGGCCATGCCTCGAGTCTAGAGCGACCCGCTGGCGTGCGGCTGGGAGCGGGATATCCGCAACCTCCGAGCGCCCCGGGGGGATACTGCCCGGGAGGCCGCGTGCCGGTTCCGCCCCGAGCGTCGTCGTCACGGGATGGAAAACCCCGCCGCCAGCCTCGCGGAACCTGCGAAAACCATCTCGCCGGGATGCGGAACCGCGCCAGAAGATGGAAAACGCCGCCCCGGGGCACCCGGCAGCGGCGTTTTCCATCCCGGCGCGCTCGCGCCCGGATCAGGCCTCGGCGTCCTCCGCGGGCGACTCGGCCTCGGACGCCGCGGGCGCCTCGGACGCCTTGTCGTCCTCGGCCGCGGGGGCGGATCCGGATGCCTCGCTGCCGAGCGCGCCGTCGGGGCGGATCAGCTCGCGCACCTCGGCCATGAAGCTCGTGAGCTGCTGCTGCTGCCAGCGCAGCTGGCGGGCCCGGTCGTCTGCATCGCGCACGACGTTCGCGGTGTGCGCGGTGACCATGTCGACGATCTTCTGCGACTTGGTGCGGGCACGGTCGAGCGTCTCGCGAGCGCGCACCTGCGCCTCGGCCTCGATCGCCTGGGCCTGCGAGCGCATCAGCCGCTCGTAGTCGTCGGCCTTCGCCGAGATCCGCTCGGCGTGGGCCAGGGCCGCGGCGACCTGCTCGTTCGCGTCGACGGTGATGCGCTCCGCGTGCGCGACGGCCTGGTTGTGCAGCACGAGGAACTCCTGCTGCGCGTCGTCCTGGCGGCGGGTGAGCGACTCCTCCATCTCCAGCACGCGCGCGTTCATCTCCCGCACCTCGCGCTCGGCGGCGACGCGCAGGTCCGTGGTCTCGCGGGTGACCATCGCCCGCAGGGCCGCAGCGCCCTTCTCGGCCTCGGTGCGGATCGAGTGCGCCTCCTGCTCGGCGTGGTTCACCTTCTCCGCCGCGTGCGCGGCCTCGCGCTCGACCTGAGCGGTGTGCGCGGTGAACTCGGTCTCCATCTTGAGGCGCACCTGGTCGGCGTCGCGCTCGGCCTGCGCCGTGATGCGTGCGACGTCGGCGTCGAGCTCGGCGCGCTTGGCGGCCGCCTCGTCCCGCGCGGCCTCGAGCAGGCGCTCCGCCTGCACCGCGGCGTTCTGGATGAGCACGCTGGCCTGCTCCTCGGCGACGCGCAGCACGGTCTCGAACTGCGACCGCGACGTGGCCTCGTCGATGTCCTCCTGGGATCCGGCGAGCGCCGTGCTCAGCGACTGGATCTGCTGGGCGGACTCGGCGATCTTCGCGTTCGCGGCAGCCAGATCGGCCTCGAGCTTCGCGGCCCGCTCCTCATGGGCGGCGGTGGCCTTCTCGAGCTCGCGGCGGTGCTTCTCGGACGCCTTGTCCAGCTCACCGCGCAGGTGGGCGTCGGTCTGGGCGCTCGAGTCGGTCGCGCGGCGCAGCTCCTCCTTGAGGGCGGTGAGGTGCGCGTCGACCTCCGCCTTGTCGTATCCGCGGAAGCCGATCGTGAAGGCCTGCTGGCTCGACGGCGAATCGAGGAGCTGATCGAAGAAGTCGCCCTGCGGCGGCTGCTCCTGGGATGCACGGTTCTCGGTCGCCTCGGCCACGGGCAGCGCCTTTCTGCTCACCCCTCCCACGCCCTGGCAGGGGGAGTGCCGGGGAGGATGGATGCGGAGGGGGATTCGCGTCGTCCGGCGTCCTTGGGTGCAGGGCCGTGGTCCGCGCGAGTCCTGACGATCCTAACCCGGGCTTCCCTTGTGTCGACAGGGCCGGCGCGACGCGGGCGCGGAACGATCGGCGGATGTCCGGCGATGCGCATGCGGGAGACGAGCCCTGCAGCGCCCCGTCACCCGGCGCCGACCTGGATCCCCGCGATCACCGCGCGGATCGCGGCATCGCCGCGCCGGCTCTGCTCCGCGCGGTCCAGCCCCGCCAGCGGGCCGCGCAGGCACAGCTCGGCGAACCCGTGCACCGTGGCCCAGCATGCCCAGGCCGCGTCGTCGCGCTGCGCCTCGGGCAGCGCACCGTCGGCGACCAGATCGTCGAGGGCCGCCGTCAGCGCCCGGAACGCCGGCGCCTGCGCCGTGGTCGCCGGCTCCGGCGGGCGGATCCCGAAGAAGACCACGCCGAACCAGCCCGGCTCGTCGAGGGCGAACTCGATGTAGGCGGCGCCGATCCGGTGCAGGCGCTCGGCGGGCGATCGCTCGGGGGCGTCGGTCATCGCCGCGGCGAGCCCCTGCTGGATCGCCGTCGCGGCCGCGTCCAGGAGGGCCGCCCGGTTCGGGAAGTGCCGGTACGCGGCGTTCGGCGAGACCCCGGTGCGCCGCGTGGCCTCGCGGATCGTGATCGCCGCCGGCCCGCCTTCGCGGCCGAGCGCGACGGCCGCCTCGACGAGGGCGGTGGCGAGATCCCCGTGATGGTAGGCCATCGGATCCCCTCCCCCTCTTGAGTCGTCGCCGGGGCGATGTGTACGGTGTGAACATAGCAGATGTGGACGCCGTGAACATCGGCGCCCGAGCGACCGGAACCGACCATCGGAGGATGTCATGACCGCTCTGCCCCCTGTCGTCGACGAGCAGACCTGGCGCGAAGAGCTCGCGCAGCTGCGGATCCGCGAGAAGGCCGCGACCCGGGAGCAGGACGCGATCGCGGCCGCCCGGCGGCGGCTGCCCGCCGTCAAGCTGCCGCCGTACACGCTCATCGCCGAGGACGGCAGCCGGGTGAGCCTGGCCGACGTGTTCGAGGGCAAGAGCCAGCTGGTCACCTACCACCACATGTGGACGGACGGCGCGACCTGGCAGTGCCAGGGCTGCACCGGCCTCACCTCCCAGTGGACCCGCACGGGGCACATCGAGGCGCAGGACGCCCGCTTCGTGATCGTCACGAACGGACCGATGGACGAGATCCTCGCCTACAAGAAGCGCGTCGGGAACCGGATGACCTGGTACTCGTCGGCGGAGTCGTCCTTCGGCGCCGACGTGGACGCGGGCCCGGGAGAGGGCTTCGGCTTCAACGTGTTCCTGCGCGACGGGGACGACGTCTACCGCACGTGGCACACCGACGGCCGCGGCGCCGAGCGCTTCAGCGTCGCGTTCGCGATCTCCGACGTGCTGCCCTACGGCCGCCAGGAGGAGTGGCAGGACGTGCCGGACGGCTGGCCGCAGGATCCGACGTACTCGCGCTGGGTCAGCTCGCAGGACGTCGCAGCGCTCTACGGAGAGCCTGTCGCCTAGCCGCCCGTACGCGGATCCGGCGCCACGATCGTCGGCGCCTCGACGGTGCGCAGCGTGCGCAGCCACTCCACGGTGTCGGCGTCGTCCTCGCCGAGCGGCGCGGGGAGGGACTCCCCCGTCACGGCCGAGCGGGGAGGCAGGAGCGCGACCGCGATGGCCGTGGTGAGAGGCACCGCGAGCACGAGCCCGATGCCGCTGCAGAGGGTGCGGACGATCTCCGTCGCGATGTCCTCGAGCCCGAGCATGTTCATCATCGGCTGGTCGTAGACGTAGAGGAGCAGCACGACGCTCAGCGACGCCCCGACGTAGGCGAACACGATCGTGTAGATCGTGGAGGCGATGTGATCGCGTCCGATGCGCATCGCGCGGCCGAACAGCTGCCGCCGGGAGAGCTCCGGGGCGACGGCGCGCAGCTCCCACACGGCCGAGCTCTGCGTGATGGTCACGTCGTTGAGCACGCCCAGGCCCGCGATGATGATCGCGCACGTGAGCAGGCCCTGGAAGTCGACCTGCGGCACCATCGGGGCCAGGAAGCCGGCGCTCTCGTCGATGCCGCTGAGCCGGGTGGTGCCGACCGCCAGCTGCGCCAGGATCGCGGTGATCGCGACTCCCGCGAGCGTGCCCGCGAGAGCCGCGCTGGTGCGCAGGGACAGCCCGTGCGCGAGATAGAGCACGACGTAGAGGATCGCGGACGCGCCGACGAGGGCGACCGCCATGGCGGGCTCCGCGTGCAGCAGGGCGGGCAGCAGGAACATCACGATCATCGCGCCGCTGAACACCAGCCCGACGAGGGCGAGCAGTCCGCGCAGGAGCCCGACGACGATCACGACCAGGGCGAACAGCCCGACCCACACGGCCAGCGGGACGGTCCTGACCACGCCGAACGCCGAGATCCCCGGATCCACGCCGCCCGGCTGCACGATGCTCGAATGCGTGGGCAGGGCGATCACCATCAGCTCGAGCCGGTCGCCGGGGTGCAGGCCGGCGCGGGCGAACGGACCGTTCAGCATGATCCTGACCGTCTCGCCCGCACGGGCGCCGTCCTCGATCCTGACCTGCGCGATCGCGCAGGCCGCGGGAGATGCTCCTCCCGCACCGGATCCGCCGGTCGCGCCGGAGCCCGTCCCGCCGCCCGAGGGTGCCGGCGGCCCGGGTGTCGCGCAGTCGGACATCCGCAGGATCTCGCCGGTCGGGTACGTGGTCTTCGCGACCGAGGAGCCGGACGTCGGGGTCCCTCCGGGACGCTCCGCGGACGGCCAGAGTAGCAGCAGCCCGGCGATCGTCGCCACGCCGACGACGATCAGCACCGCGAGCAGGATGCGTTTCGGCGTCCGAGCCACCTCGACGTGCCGGAGCGCCGCGGAGTCATGCCCGTGCCCGTGTGCGCTCATTCGGTGCGCGCCGGGGCCGGGGCCGCGCGCACGACACGATCCCGCCGGGATCCGATCGCGCGGCAGACGAGGTAGATCGCGAACGAGACCGTCGTGATGTACGGGCTCACCGGCAGCGTGCCCATCACCGCCAGGAGGATGCCGCCGACCGCGGAGACCACGCCGAAGACGGCCGCCAGCACCGGCACGGCCAGAGGGCCTGAGCGCACCCGCATCGCCGCGGCGGCCGGGGTCACCACGAGCGCCATCACCAGCAGCGCGCCGATGATGTGCACGGCGACCGCGACCACGAGGCCGAGCAGCAGCATGAAGGCGAACGAGACGCCGACCGTGGGAACGCCGCGGGCGGCCGCGGACTGCGGATCGAGGGAGTCGAAGCGCAGCGGGCGCCAGATGATCAGCAGGCCCAGCAGCACGAGCGCGCAGATCCCGGTCAGCCAGCCCAGCTGCTCCGACTGCACCGACACGATCTGCCCGGTCAGCAGGCTGAACCGGCCTGCCGCACGCCCGTTGTAGAGCGATAGGGCGAGGATCCCGACACCCAGCCCGAACGGCATGAGCACGCCGATGATCGAGTTGCGGTCGCGCGCGCGGGCGCCCAGCCAGCCGATGATCGCCGCGGCAATGAGGGATCCGACGATCGAGCCGGTGACGACATCGACGCCCACCAGCAGCGCGACCGCGGCGCCGGCGAAGGAGAGCTCGCTGATGCCGTGCACGGCGAAGGCCATGTCGCGCTGCATCACGAACACGCCGATGAGGCCGCCGACGAGACCGAGCACGGCTCCCGCCCAGACCGAGTTCGAGACCAGGGCGAGGATCTCGCCGTACTGCGACAGGCCGCCGAACATGGCCTGGACGATGTCCGGGAGGTTCATGCGTGCAGCTCCTCGTCGGGTCCGTCGTGGTGGTGCGCGGCGCTCTCCGCATCCGGCGCGCCGACGACGACGAGCCGGCCGCCGACTTGGGACACGAACACCGGAACCCCGTAGAGGTCGGAGAGCACGCGGGTGGTCAGCACCTCCCGCGGGGTGCCGAGCGTGAAGCGGCCGTTCGCGAGGTACAGGATCCGGTCGACGATGTCGAGCACGGGGTTGATGTCGTGGGTGACGAGCAGCACGCCGGCGCCGGTGCGGCGATGCCGGTCGATCAGCTCCACGACGGCCTGCTGGTTGGCCAGATCGAGGCTCGTCAGCGGCTCGTCGCAGAGCAGCAGCCGGGGGTCGTCGGCAAGAGCCTGCCCCACGCGCAGCCGCTGCTGCTCGCCGCCGGAGAGGGTGCCTGCCGGGCGGTCGGCGAAGGACCGGGCGCCCACCGCCGCGACCAGCGCATCGACCCTGGCGCGGTCGCCGCGCCGCGGGATCGGGAAGCCGAACCGGTGCCCGTCGACGCCGAGCGCGACGAGGTCGCGGCCTCGCAGCGACGTCTCGGCGGGCAGTGGTCGCGCCTGCGGGAGATAGCCGATGCGGCGGTTCCCGCGCCGGCGCACCGGCTGGCCCACCGCCTCGATGGTTCCCTCGGAGAGCCCCTGAAGGCCGAGGATCGCGCGCAGCAGGGTGGTCTTGCCCGTCCCGCTGGGGCCGAGCACCGCGACGAGCTCGCCGGGGGCCACGTCGAGGTCGAGTCCGCTCCACAGCTCCCGGTCGTCCCGGCGGATGCCTGCGCCGCGGATCCGCAGCAGCGGAGCGGCCGGAGAAGCGGCGGGAGAGGTCACTTGTCGAGATTACGCGAGAGCGTGTCGATGTTGTCCTTCATCCAGGTCAGGTACGTCTTGCCGTCCGGCACCAGCTCGGTGACCTCCTGGACGGGCACGCCCTTTTCCTTCGCGACGCCGATGATCTTCGTGGTCTCGGCACCTCCCGCCTGGGCGTTGGCGAACAGCGCCTTGACGTCGCCCGACTCGACGAGGTTCGTCGCCTCGAGCAGCGTGGCGGGCGGGACGTCCTGCCCCTCTTCGACCGCGTGGCTGAACGCCTCGGGAGTGACGTTCACCAGGCCCGCCGCGTCCGTGAGGTACAGCGGAACCGGCTCGGTGACGAAGATCTTCTCACCCTGGTGCGCGCTCTTGATGGTCGCGAGCGAGGAGTTCAGCCCCGAGATCCCCGTCTCGAACGTCGCCAGGTTCTTCTCGAAGTCCGCCTTGTGCGCCGGGTCGATCCCGCTCAGCTCGTCGGCGACCTTCTTCGCGACGTCCTCGACGACCGCCGTGTCGTACCAGACGTGCTCGTTGAAGCCCTCGGCGGTCTTCATCCCGTCCTCGCCCTTCGGCCAGCTCGGCGCGAACGTCACCGCGGTGACCACCGGTGCCTTGCTTCCCGACTTCGAGACCAGGTCGCCGAAGAACGCGTCGTAGCCGCCCCCGTTCTGCAGGATCAGCTTCGCCCCGCGCACCTTCAGCTGATCGGCGGCGGTGACCTCGTACTCGTGCGGATCCTGCGACAGCGACGCGATGACGGAGGTGACCTCGACGTGCTCGCCGCCGATCTCCTTCGCGATGTCGCCCCAGACGTTGGTCGACGCCGTCACCGCGATGGTCCCGCCGCCGGAGGACGATCCGGGATCCGCCGTCGCGGAGCAGCCCGCGAGGGCGAGGATCGTGGCGGCGGCGAGCGTGAGGGCGGCGAGGGGCTTCTGCATGTCCTCGACACTACGTTAAATGAGAATCATTATCAAAACGGATCTCAGGCGAATCGGACCAGGTCGTTGAGCGGGCGCAGCAAGACGAGACGCGGCACCCCCGTAAGGGCACCGCGTCTCGTCTCCCGCCCGCGGCGTCAGGGCTCGCTCGCCGACGCCGACCGCCGAACTCGGCTCAGCCGCGCAGCCAGACCGTGGTCTCGGCGGGCACCGCGCCGTCGACGAGCTCGCCGAGCACCGGCGCCTCGCCCTCGGCGAGCGCGAAGGGCTCCGTACCGAAGTTCGTGACGACCTGCCATCCGTTCGGCCGGACGAAGCGCAGCACGTCGTCACGGCCGGTCTCCATCCACTCCAGGCTCTCGCCGGTCTGCAGCTCGTGCCGCAGCGCGAGCGCACGACGATAGGTGTTCAGCGACGAGGCGGGGTCGGCGTCCTCCACGTCCACCGCGTAGTCCGCGAACCAATCGGGCTGCGGGATGTGCGCGCCCGCGGCGCCGAAACCGAAGGAGGATCCGGTTCCGGTCCACGGCAGCGGCACGCGGCATCCGTCGCGGCCGAGGCCGTCGCGCTCCGGATCCGCGCCCCGGAAGAACGCCGGGTCCTGCCGATCCTCGGCCTTGATGTCGCCCACCTCGTGCAGGCCCAGCTCCTCGCCCTGGTACAGGTAGGCGCTGCCGGGCAGGCCCAGCAGGAACAGGGAGGCCGCGAGCGCCTGCCGGCTGCCGCGCGCGAGGTCGATCTGGTCGGCCGGGGCGCCGGCGAGGATCCAGGCCGAGCCCTGCTTGGCGAGGCTGCCGCGCCGCGGGGCGAGGCCGTAGCGGGTCGCGTGCCGCACCACGTCGTGGTTCGAGAGCACCCAGGTCGAGCTGGATCCGGTCGCCGCGCTCTGGGCGAGGTTGTCGGTCACGATGTGCCGGAACTGCGCGGCGTCGAAGTCGGCCTCGAGCAGGTCGAAGTTGAACGCCTGGCCGAGCCCCTCGGGGGTCGCGTACTTGGCGCGGCGCTCCGGCGTCGCCACCCACGCCTCGGCCACGGCGATGCGCGGCGGGTCGTACTCGTCGAACACCTGACGCCACTCGCGGTAGATCTCGTGCACGGCGTCGCGGTCCCACAGCGGGTGCTGACCGTCGGTGGTGTCCATCGCGTCGAGCTCGGCCTGGCTGGGCAGAACGGCAGGCAGGTCCTTGCTGAGCCCGTGCGCGACGTCGATGCGGAACCCGTCGACGCCGCGGTCCGACCAGAACCGCAGGGTGTGCAGGAACTCGGCGTGCACGTCGGGGTTGTCCCAGTTGAAGTCGGGCTGCTCGGTCGCGAAGTGGTGGAAGTACCACTGCCCGTCGCCCACGGGCTCCCACGCCGGACCGCCGAAGATGCTCGCCCAGTCGGCGGGCGGCAGTTCGCCGTTCTCGCCGAGTCCGTCGCGGAAGATGTAACGGTCGCGCTCGGGCGACCCCTTGCCTGCGGCGAGCGCCGCGCGGAACATCTCGTGGCGGTCGGACGAGTGGTTGGGCACGATGTCGACGATCACCTTGATCCCGCGCTCGTGCAGCGCGGCGACCATGTCGTCGAAGTCGTCGAGCGTGCCCAGGCGCGGATCCACGTTCCGGTAGTCGTCGACGTCGTAGCCGCCGTCGGCGAGCGCGGACGGGTAGAACGGGCTCAGCCACACCGCGTCGACGCCGAGCCCGGCGAGGTAGTCGGCCTTGTCGGTGACGCCCCGGATATCGCCCAGTCCGTCCCCGTTCGAGTCGGCGAAGCTGCGCGGATAGACCTGGTAGACGACGGCCTGGCGCCACCAGGCGGCGTCGTCGGATCCGAGCACGGGGACTCCGGCGGCGAGGACTGCATCGGTCATGGAAGAGAGCTCCTTCGGTGTTGCGGTCTTGTGCGGGCGGGTGCGCCCGACGGATGAGAACCGGACGGGCGGTCAGCCCTTCACGGCGCCCTGGGTCACGCCCTCCATCACCCAGCGCTGGGTGAACAGGTAGGCGACGATCGCGGGGGCCATGGCCATCAGGTACGAGGCGAAGGCGACGTTGTAGTTGCTGCTGAACTGATTCTGGAACAGGTTCTGCCGCACCGGCAGGGTCTGCAGCGACGGATCCGAGATGATCAGCGACGGCATCATGAAGTCGTTCCACGCGTAGAGGAAGGCGAAGATGCCGACGGTCGCGCTCATCGGCCCGAGCAGCGGGAAGATGATCCGCCAGAAGGTCTGCCAGGTGCTGGCCCCGTCGATCCGCGCGCTCTCCTCGAGCTCGAGCGGCAGGGAGCGCAGGAACGCCGTGAACAGCAGCACGCTGAAGCTGAGCTGGAACATCGTCGCGAGCAGGATCACCCCGAACGGATTGTCCAGGTGCGCGAGACCGGTCAGTTGGATCTGCGGCAGCGCCACCACCGGGAACGGGATGAACATCGCGGCGAGCAGGTAGAAGAACGAGTACCGGAAGAGCCGGTGGTCCCAGTTGCGCACGATCGCGTAGGAGGCGAACGCGGCCAGCACCACGGTCAGGAACACGGTGCCCGCGGTCACGAGCAGCGAGACTCCCGCCCCGACGGGGAACTTCGTGAGGTTCCACGCCTGCACGAATCCGTCGAGCGTGAACGGAGCCGGGAACGAGAACGCATTGCCGTCGACCGACTGCTTCGACGTCTTGAACGACATCGCGATCGTGACGTACAGCGGGATCAGGACGGTGGCGGTGCACAGGATCAGGATGATCGTGCCCGACCAGTTCACCCGCTCCCTGCGGATCCGGGGCTTGCGGCCCGTGGTGGTGAGGGCCTCGATGGTGAGGAGGGTCTGCGTCGACATCAGAGTGCGTTCCTTCCGCGGGTCACGGACAGCTGCAGCAGGGAGATCAGGATCGCGACGAGGAAGAAGATCGTCGCGTTCGCCATCTGATAGGCGTAGTCGCCGCCGTTGAACCCGGCGATGATCGTCATCGCCACGCTCCGCGTCGAGGTGCCGGGACCGCCGTCGGTGAGGCCCTTGATGATGTCGTACGCGTTCAGGAAGCCCTTGAACCCGAGCACGATGTTGATCACGAAGTAGCCGGCGACGAGCGGGACCGTGATCCGGGTGAGCTGCTGGAGCTTACTCGCGCCGTCGAGGTCCGCCGCCTCGTACACGTCCCCGGGGATCGAGAGCAGGCCCGCGATGTAGATGAGCAGGGTGCCCGGGATCGCCTGCCAGGCCGTCACGATCACGATGCCCACCCACGCGAGGTCGGGGTTGGCGAGGATGCTCGTCGACAGCCACGGGATGCCGGTCGCCGTCCCGAGCGCCGGGATCGAGTTCGAGAACAGGAAGTTGAAGACGTAGGCGATGATGATGCCGGAGATGACCATCGGGATCACGAAGATCGCGCGCAGGCCCGTCTTGAAACGGATCCGCGAGACGAGCCCGACGGCCAGCAGGAAGGCGAGCACGTTCACCACGATCACGGTCACGACCGAGAACCCGAAGGTGAACAGGTAGCTCTGCAGGATCGCCGGGTCGCTGAACGCCGCGATGTAGTTGGTGAGCCCGTTGAAGCTCCAGGTGCCGATCCCGATCGAGTCGGTGAAGCTGAAGAAGATGCCCATCACCGCGGGCACCGTGATCGCCAGCGTGAACAGCACGAGCGTCGGCAGCAGGAACAGGTAGTAGATCGGCTCGACGCGCTTGCTGCTGCGACGGACCGTGCGGTCGCCGCCGGTGACGATGGTGGTTGTCGCGGTCATTTCGTCGTGCCCTTCGTGTCGCTCGGGAGCTTCGGGGCGAGGAAGGCGGCGCGCGCCCAGTCCGCGTCCATCGTGCGCAGGGTGCCGTCGACGCTACCCCCGAGGGCGATCGCCTGGACGTAGTTGAAGACGGGGATGGTCTTGGGCACCAGCACCGACGCGCCCTGATAGACCGCGCCGTCGGTGTAGTACGGGATCATGCCCGCGATGCGCGGATCCGTCGGCAGAGTCGCATCGGTCGTCGGCGCGAAGCCGAGCTGGGACGCGTTGTAGGCGTCGATCACCTCGGGCCGGTAGAGGTAGGCGAGGAAGTCGCGCGCGGCCTTCTGGTGCTGCGACCCCGTCGGGATCATCGCCGCGAGATCCATGTTCACGCGGACCTTGAGATCCTTCGGATCGTTCGTCATCGGCAGCGGGAAGCTGCCGAGCTGCAGGTCGGGCGACGTCTTGGCGATCTCGCCGAACGCCCACGGGCCCTGGAGGTACATCGCGCCCTTGCCCTGGGCGAACGCGAGGTTGCCGTCGACATACGCCTGGCTCGCGGCGTTGGGCTGCGTGTAGTCCTTGATGAGCCGGGTCATCTTCTCGACCGGCTTCGCGAAGTCCTTCGAGAAGGAGGTCTGCGCCTTCGGTCCGACCGCGGTCCCCTCCTCGTTCAGTTTCTTGAAGAAGTCCACGACCGGCACCTCTCCCCCGACCGCGTAGTCGTACCAGCCCTGCCCGATCGTCCAGTTGTCCTTGAACGTGCCGTAGAACGGCGCAACCCCGGCGGCCTTGAGCCTGTCGCACGCGGCGATCAGCTCGTCCCAGGTCTTCGGGATCTCGATGCCGTGCTTCGCGAAGATCTCCTTGTTGTAGATCACCGAGGCCGCCATCACGGAGTACGGCAGCACGGTGGTCCTGCCCGGGCACACCCCGTACTGATCGAGCAGGGGCTTCAGGTCCTCACGGATCCGTCCCGCCTCCGCCGTGTCGGAGAGGTCGGTCAGCGCGCAGCGCTGCACGAACCGGGCGACCTCGAAGTTGTAGTTCGCGAGCATCAGATCCGGCGGGTTGCCGCGCACGAAGCTCGCCGAGACCACGTCCACGCCGGAGGTGTCGATCTCCACCCGCACCTTGTCCTGCGACGCGTTGTAGTCGTTCACGACCTTCGTCATGAAGTCGATCGCCTCGCGCTTGCTGAATGTGAACCGCACCGTCTCGCGACCGTCGGCGGGCGCGCATCCGGCCAGGGTCGTCGCCCCGATCGCGAGGGCCGCGGCGACCGCGACCATCCTCGCGATCCGCGTTCTCTTCCCAGACACCATCGTCCTCATCCCTTCCGGGATCCGTCCGCGCCATCGGATCGGATCTTGTTCCGGAGATTAGATTTTGTGCCCGAATCAACTCGGGCAAGGGATACTCTGACAGAAGCCCACCCGAGAGGTCAAGCACCGATGCCGAGATCCGCCGCGTCCGACGCGCCCCCCGCCGCCCCCGGCGCGGCCGGGGCTCCCGGGGCTCCCGGCGCTCCCGGCGCTCCCGGCGCTCCCGGCGCTCCCGGCGGCAGCCGACCGAGCCTCGGGCAGGTGCTGGACTTCGCCTGGGGCCGCGGCCCCTTCACCGCCACCGAGGCGATGGCCGGCGCCTCGCTCACCCGGTCGACGACGATCGACGCGATCGACACGCTGGTGGAGGCGGGCGTCGTGCGCGAGCTGCCCAACGCCCGCGACGCGGGCCAGTACTCGGCCGGGCGGCCGGCACGACGGTTCGAGCTGCCCTCCGATGTCGGCGCCGTGATCGCGATCGACGCCGGCGACACCCACCTCGGCGTGACCGTGACCGACCTCGCCCGCATGCCGCTCGCGCACCGGCGCACCGACCTGGATCGGCACCACACCGTCGGTCAGCGCCGGGCGGTCATCCTGCAGCACCTCGACGCGGCGCTGGCATCCAGCGGCGTCCCCCGCGACCGCGTCCTCGCCCTGTGCGCGGGCGTCGCGGCCCCGGTCGCACGGAACGGCTCATCGCCGCCGCACCCCGACGGGTTCTGGGAGCGCACCAATCCCGGCCTCGCCGAGCTCCTGGCGGGATGGGCCCCCGTCGTCGAGATCAAGAACGACGCCGTGCTCGCGGCCGCCGCGGAGGGGGATCTCGGCGAGGCCGTGGGCTGCCGCGACTACATCGCTCTCGTCGCCGGGGAGCGGTTCGGCGCCGGAGCGGTCGTGGACGGGCACATCCTGCACGGCGCCCACGGCGGCGTCGGCGAGATGGTGCTCTTCGACCACGTGCGCGGGGTGGACTCGGCCGACGGGCTCGGCCCCACGATCACCCGCATCGCCGGCGAACTGCTCGCCTCGGGAGACGCGGCCGCCGACGGAGCGCTGGCCCGGCTCGCCACGGAAGGCCTCACCGCGGACCGGGTGCTCGCCCTGGCGGAGACCGGGGACGCCGACGCGGCCCGCGTCGTGCGCGACACCGGCGCCTTCCTCGCTCGCGTGGTGGCCGTGCTCGGCAGCACCTACGACCCGGAGCGCGTGATCGTCTGCGGCGCGATCGCCGAGAGCATCCAGCCGGTGCTCGACGCGGCGCGCGACGTGCTGCGCCCGCTGCTCGACCTGCCGGCGCCCGCGATCCTGCGCTCGAAGCTCGGCGCCGACATCGTGCTCGCCGGCGCGGTCTCGACGGCCCTGGCCGCCGCACGGACGGTCGGCCTGCCGCAGCTCGTGGCACGCCGGCTGCAGGGCTGAGAGCCGACCCGGCCGGATCCGGGATCCGGAGTCCGGGATCGGGATCCGGTCTCAGTCCACCAGCAGCGCGGGCTCCTCGAGCACGGCGGCGACGTCGGCGATGAAGCGGCTCATGCCGTCGCCGTCCACCACACGGTGGTCGAAGGATCCGGCCACCGTCGTCACCCAGCGCGGACGCACCTCGCCGTCCACGACCCACGGCTTCTGGCTGATGGTGCCCATCGCCACGATGCCGGCCTCTCCGGGGTTGATGATCGGGGTGCCCGCATCCATCCCGAACACGCCGATGTTGGTGATCGTGATGGTTCCGCCCTGCTGGTCGGCCGGCGTCGACTTGCCCTCGCGGGCGGTCGTGGTGAGCCGGTTGAGCGCGCGGGCCAGATCCTTCATGCCCAGATCCTGCGCGTCCTTGATGTTCGGCACGAGCAGGCCCCGCGGAGTGGCGGCGGCGATGCCGAGGTTGACGTAGTGGCGCACCGCGATCTCGGCGCCGTCGGCCGTGTCGATCCAGGCCGCGTTGACCATCGGGGTGCGGCGCACGGCCCAGATCACGGCGCGCGCGACGATCAGAAGCGGCGACACCTTGATGTCGGCGAAGTCGGGCGACGCCTTCAGGCGCTTCACGAGCTCCATGGTGCGGGTCGCGTCGACCTCCTTCCACACCGTCACGTGCGGGGCGGAGTAGGCGCTCTGCACCATGGCCGACGACGTGGCCTTGCGCACGCCCTTGACCGGGATCGACTCGGTGCGGCTCTCGTCCGCGCCGATCGAAGCGCGCGAGGGCGCGATCCCGCGCGCGAGTCCGACCGGCGCGGGCTGCGGCGCAGGCACGGTCTCCTCGCGCACGGCGCCCCATTCGGGGGTCTGGATGTTGCGGAACACGCTCGCCTGCTCGGCGTGCTTCATCACGTCGTCGCGGGTGACCTCGCCGTCGGCGCCCGTCGGGGTGACCTGGGTGAGGTCGACGTCGAGGTCGCGCGCGAGCTTGCGGATCGGGGGCTTGGCGATGACGCCGACGGTGGAGCGCACCGGCCGCTCGGCAGGGCGACGGCGGCGCGAGGTCGCCTCGGTACCGGATCCGTAGCCGACGAGCACGGATCCGGATCCCTCCGCCGCCGGAGCCGCCGGCGCCGGGGCGGCCGCCTCCGGAGCGCCGCTCAGGAACGTGATGATCGGGGTGCCGACGTCGACCGTCTTCCCCTCCGGCACGAGCAGCTCGCCGACCGTGCCGGCGTGCGGCGAGGGCAGCTCGACGAGCGACTTGGCCGTCTCGATCTCGCAGATCACGTCGTTGACCGCGACGGCGTCGCCCGGGGCGACCCGCCAGGTGACGATCTCGGCCTCGGTCAGGCCCTCGCCGACGTCCGGGAGGGTGAAGGTCTGGGTGCTCATGGTCGGGATCCTTTCCGCTCAGCCCCCCTGCCTGAACCTGACGCAGGAGATCCTGCAGGTCAGCGGGCGGATGGAGGCTGAGTGTGACGATTCTCCTGCGTTGTGTTCAGGAAGGGGAGGAGACGGGGCCGTCAGTACGCGAGGGACCGGTCGACGGCCTCGAGGATCCGGTCCGGATCCGGCAGGTAGGCGCCCTCGAGCTTCGCGGGCGGGAACGGGGTGTCGTAGCCCGACACCCGCAGCACCGGCGCCTCGAGCGCGTAGAACGCCCGCTCCATGACGGTCGCTGCGATCTCGCTGCCGAGGCTCACGAAGCCCGGCGCCTCCTGCGCGTAGACCATCCGGCCCGTCGATCGCACCGAGTCGAGGATCGGCCCGTAGTCGACCGGCGACAGCGAGCGCAGGTCGACGACCTCGCAGCTGGTGCCCTCGGCCTCGGCGAGAGCGGCGGCCTGCAGCAGGGTCGAGACCATGGCGCCGTGCCCGACGAGAGTGACGTCGGATCCGCGACGCACCACGCGCGACGCATGCAACGGCAGGGCGGGGGCGGCGAGGTCGACCTCGCCCTTGGGCCAGTACCGGCTCTTCGGCTCGAGGAAGATCACCGGGTCGTTCGAGGCGATCGCCTCCTGGATCATCCAGTACGCGTCGTTCGGCGTCGACGGCGACACCACGCGCAGGCCGGGAGTGTGCGCGAAGTAGGTCTCCGGGCTCTCCTGGTGGTGCTCGACCGCGCCGATGTGCCCGCCGTACGGGATGCGGATCACGATCGGCATCGAGAGCGCACCCTCGTGCCGGGCCGTGATCTTGGCGAGCTGTGTGGTGATCTGGTCGAACGCCGGGAAGACGAAGCCGTCGAACTGGATCTCGACGACGGGGCGGAATCCGCCCATCGCGAGGCCGATCGCGGTGCCGACGATGCCCGACTCCGCGAGGGGGGTGTCGAGCACGCGCTGCGGCCCGAAGTCGCGCTGCAGGTGCTCGGTGACGCGGAACACGCCGCCGAGGGCGCCGATGTCCTCGCCCATGAGGAGGACGCGCGGGTCGTCCTCCATCGCCTTGCGCAGGCCCGCGTTCAGCGCCTTGCTGAACGGCATCGTCTCGATGCGGGTACCGGTGGTGGTGTCGACGGTGGTCATCGGATCTCCTCCTGCCGTCCGGCCGCCGCGCCCGAGCTGAACGAGGCCTCGTACTGCTGGTGCCACGCCTTCTGCTCGGCCAGGAGCGGGTGCGGATCGCTGTACACGTTGTCGAAGATCGCGTCGTGACCGGGCGCGACGAGCTCGAGGGTGCGCACCCGCAGATCCTCGGCCGCGTCGGCCGCCTCCGCCTCGGCGTCGGCGAAGAAGGACTCCCCCGCGCCGCGGTTCTCGAGGTACGCGCGCATGCGGGCGATCGGGTCGCGCTGCGCCCACTCCTGCTCCTCGGCGCTGCCGCGGTACTTGGTCGGGTCGTCGCTCGTGGTGTGCGCGCCCATGCGGTAGGTCACGGCCTCGATCGCCCGCGGGCCGTCGCCGGCACGCGCCTCGTCGAGCGCCCGCCGGGTGACGGCGTAGCTGGCGAGCACGTCATTGCCGTCGACCCGCACCGAGGGGATGCCATACCCGATGCCGCGCTGCACGAGCGGCACGCGCGACTGGGTGCTCACCGGCACCGAGATCGCCCAGTGGTTGTTCTGCAGGAAGAAGACCTCGGGGGTGCGGTAGCTCGCGGCGAACACCATCGCCTCGTGCACGTCGCCTTGGCTCGAGGCGCCGTCGCCGTAGTAGACCATGACGGCCTCATCGCGATCCGGGTCTCCGGTGCCGCACTTGCCGTCGAACACGAGCCCCATCGCCAGACCCGTGGCGTGCAGGGTCTGCGAGCCGAGCACGAGCGTGTAGATGCGCGTGTTGCCGTTGCGCGGATCTGTGGGATCCCAGCCGCCGTTCGAGGTGCCGCGCATGAGCTTGATGATGTCGACCGGGTCCACGCCCCTGATGCGGGTGACGGCGTGCTCGCGGTAGGACGGGAAGATCGTGTCCTGCGGGCGCGCGGCACGAGCGGATCCGACCTGCGCGGCCTCCTGCCCGCGGCTCGGCGGCCACAGCGCGAGCTGGCCCTGGCGCTGCAGGTTCGTGGCCTGGGTGTCGATCGCGCGGATCGCGACCATGTCCCGGTAGAGCTGCTCGAGCTCGCTGTCCGGGAGCGCGTCGATGAGGGGCAGATACTGCTCGGCCGCGGCGTTCGGGGCGTAGCTGCCGTCGGCGTCGAGGACGCGGACGACGGGGATATCGGCGTCAGTCACCTTGTCTACGCTAACCGAGGTTTCCGGCTTCGCAGTGGAGGGTGCGCACAAACGATCCGAAGGGTCCTGTCACGATCCCCACGGACGTATGCAGCCTCGCGGATATCCAGGTGTCCCAGGTATTTATGCCAGGTCCCCCTAGCTTTTTGCATGGGACGCCTTGCATCGGATCCCGCCCGCGCCGACCGCCTCGTGCGGGACGCGCGCGGGTCCGCCCGTCGCGGCGGAGGGTGCCGCGTCGAGGGCGCCCCTCAGCGCTGGGCGGCGGCGACGGCCAGCACGCGGGGCAGCGACTCCGCCTCGCCGACAGAGATCCGGATCCCGTCTCCGGGGAAGGCGCGCACGATGAGCCCGGCGTCCTCGAACGCCGCAGCGACGTCGGCGGTCGCATCGCCCGTGGGGAGCCAGACGAAGTTGCCCTGCGCGTCGGGCACGTCCCATCCTTGGGCGCGCAGGCCCGCGACGAGCTCGGCGCGGCGCTCGACGATGACCGCGACGCGGGCGCGCAGCTCGTCCTCGGCGTCGAGGCTCGCGATCGCGGCGCCCTCGGCGGCGGCCGTCACGGACAGCGGGATCGCCGTCGTGCGGGCCGCGTCCAGGACGCGGGGGTGGCCGATCGCGTAGCCGATCCGGAGCCCGGCGAGACCGTAGGCCTTGGAGAACGTGCGCAGCACGACGACGTTGGGGTGCGTCTCGAAGACGCGCTCGGCCAGGCCGTCGACCGCGTCGGGGGCGGTGACGAACTCGGCGTAGGCCTCGTCGAGGACGATCAGCACGTCGCGCGGCACCTGGGCGACGAACGCCGCGAACTCGGCGCTCGTGACGATCGGACCGGTCGGGTTGTTCGGGGTGCACACGATCACCACGCGGGTGCGCTCGGTGATCGCCGCAGCCATCGCATCGAGGTCGTGGCGGGAGTCGGCGGTGAGCGGCACCTGCACGCCGGTCGCCCCGGCCACGAGGGGCAGGCCGGGGTAGGCCTCGAAGGAGCGCCAGGCGTACACGACCTCGTCGCCGACCGTCGCGGCCGCCGCCACCAGCTGATACAGGATCGCGACGCTGCCCGAGGCGACGTGCACCGCGTCGGGCGCGACACCGTACCGCTCGCCCAGGCGTGCGCGCAGCGCCCCCGCCGTGGCGTCCGGGTAGCGGTTGATCGGCGCCCCCGCCGTCAGCGCCGCGACGACGGACGGCAGCGGCTCGAACGGGTTCTCGTTGCTCGAGAGCTTGAACGCGTCCGCGCCGGCCTGCTTGCCCTGCCGGTACGGGGGCAGGGCTGCGATCTCTTCACGGATGCGGGGCAGGATCTCTTCGCTCACGCGTCGAGTCTAGATCCGCGGCCCTCTGCGCCGTCCGACGGCATCGACACGACGGACTTCGCGGGACTCCCCGGCGGATCCCGGTTTCGGGTGGGACAATCGGCCTCATGAGGTTCCTCATCCGCGTCGTCGTGAACGCCTTCGCCATCTGGGTCGTGAGCCTGATCACCGTCCTCGAGGTCACGGTCACCCCTTACCCGCCGGGCGGCATGGTCCCGCTGCTCGTCACCCTGCTCGCGATCGGCGCCGTGTTCGCCGTGGTGAACACGATCGTCGGCACCGTGGTGAAGGTCGTCGCGATCCCCCTGTACATCCTGACGCTCGGGCTGATCTCCCTCGTGATCAACGGGTTCCTGCTCTGGCTGACCGCCTGGATCACGGGTTTCTGGGGATGGGGACTGGCGCTCGGCGGCTTCGGCTGGACGATCGTCGCCGCGTTCCTCATCGCCGTCATCAACGCGATCTTCAACGCGATCCTGCGCCCGCAGCGCCGCCGCGACCGCGACCGCTGAACCCGCGACCCGGCGTCCCATTCTCACGACCCGACCCGCTCGGCGGTGTAGTCCACCGTCGTGACCGACTGCGCCTTCCCCAGCCGCGCGAGATGCTCGCGGATCGCGGCCATGCGCGGATCGCCGGACTGCTCGGCCGATCGCACGGTGTCCCGATAGGCGTCGAGCTGGTGCGCCGGCATGCCGGGATCGAGGCCGTGCCCCGGGAAGGCCGCGCGCGTGATGACGAGGCTGTCGGGTGATCCCGTGCCGTACGGACTGCCCCCACCCGCGAGGCCGGCGACCGGATCGTCCGTGTGCCGCACGGCGACGCTCAGCACGTCCCTGGGCAGTGCCGCCTCGACCGGCGCCCCGATCGTGAACACGCCCTGCACGGCGAACTCGCCCGTCTGTGCGACCTCATCCACGAGCATCCCGCCCTGCGAGTATCCGACCAGATCGACCGGGGTGCCGTCGTCGGCCCCCGCGTCGCGCAGCGCCGCGACGACGGCCTTGAGCGAGTCGGACTCCTCGCGATTCAGGTACAGCTCCACGTTCGACGCCATGTCCCACGGCTCCTCGGGCCCCTTCCCCGGACGGGTGCCGTCCACGTAGGCGACGACGCGCCGCGACCCGTCCTCGAACTCGTAGGTCTCCACCCGCACCTGCGGCTGGCTGCCGTACGGCACGCGGGCGACGGCGTCGCTCAAGGTCTGCGGCGGAACGGCCGCCGTGCTGCGGACGGGCTCCGAGCGCGTCACGCGGACGTCGCCCGGTCGCACCGCGGGCTCGTGCGGATCCGGCACGGGCGGCGAGGCCGGCGATGCGCTCCGTGGCGCGAGAGCGGTGCCGTCGGCCCCCACGACCACGGCCCTCCCCGGCGTCGGCCGCACCCTCATACCGGGAGGCAGGACTCCGGCGCCCGCGGCGACGACCTGCAGGATGGCCTGCGCCAGGAGGGGAGCCTGCCGCACGACGGTCCCCAGGTCGGGCAGCGTCCCCGGAGGCGGGAGCACCAGCGGCGGGAGCAGGACGGCCGGGTCCGGATCCCCGGCGCCCGGCGGCGCGAAGCCGTCGACGGCATGCCGGAACCAGTCCTCGCGCAGCCGCCGCTCCGTCTCGTTCAGGAGCACGTTGCGGGACAGGAGCAGGTCGGCTCGCTGCCGCAGCTCCCGCCCGTGCGCCGCGTCGGCGTCGCCGGGGCCGAGCAGCGCCTGCTGCGCGCGCACGTCGGCGAGCTCGAACACGTCGGCCATCGTCCCGATGCCGCTCGCAAGCCCGTCCAGCGCCGACTCGATCTGCGCGAGCCGGCCGACCGCCGCCCACAGCGCGGGAACGCCCCCGACGCCGAGCCCGTCGATCGCCGTGGGGATCGCCAGGAGATCCTCCCGTGCGAGGGTCGCCTGCACGGAGTGGCCGCGCACCCGGCCCGCCACCGCCCTCAGATCGTCCGGGTCGACGGCGATGTACCCGCCGTGCGCGATGTCGACCGCGTCGCCTGCGCCCGTCACCGCAGCAGCACCGCCTCGACGTCGCAGAGGCCCGAGAGCACCTCGCGCAGCTCGTGCTCGCGATCGGCGAACTGCGCGCGCAGCACCGTGATGGCCCGGGACCGCCACGGCATGTCGTCGTCGAGCGCTCGCAGGCCGGCGCGCGCGACCTCGAGCCGCTCGCGCGCGCTGTCGCAGCGCCGCAGCGCCTCGGCGAGCGCCCAGGATCCTTCAGCGGTGGCGGGTGCGATCGTCAGCATGACATCCACCCTGCGGTGCGCGTCGGCCCGTGCCGACGGTCGCGGCGCAACCCGTGCGAACCCGGTCCGGCAGCGCGGATGTGGGGAACGTCCGGCGCGCGCGGGCGCATCCCAGCATCCGGGCGATCGAGCCGGTGCGGCACAATGGATCCATGACCGAGTCGGACCCGTTCCGCGTGATCTTCGTGTGCACGGGCAACATCTGCCGGTCACCCATGGCGGAGGTCGTGTTCCGCGACATCGCCGCGCTGCAGGGCCTCGGCGACCGCATCGTCTCCACGAGCGCCGGCACCGGCGACTGGCACGTCGGCGAACAGGCCGACCGTCGCACGCTCGAAGCGCTCGCCCGTCGCGGATACGACGGATCCGCTCACCGCGCCCGCCAGTTCACCTACGACGACTTCGCGCGCAACGACCTGGTCGTCGCGCTCGACCGCACGCATGAGCGGATCCTCCGGCAGTGGGCGCGCGACGAGTCCGAGGAGGGCAAGGTCACTCTGCTGCTCTCGTTCGAGCACCCCGACACCGCGCTCGAGCACCAGGGCGTGCTGGACGTGCCTGACCCCTACTACGCCGACGCCCCGGTGTTCGACGAGGTGCTCGGTATGATCGAGAGCGCGAGCCACGGCCTCTTCCGCCAGCTCGAACCCGCCATCCGACCGCCGCGTCCGTGACGTCTCCTCGCCCGTGACGGCACCGCGGAGTCTCGGATCGACGGCCTGATCCACGACTCTTCCGGAGGACACCCCGTGACCGCCTCGCTCCCCGTCCAGCCCCTCAGCCCGCTCGACGGACGGTACCGCGCCGCGGTCGCCCCGCTCGCCGACTACCTGTCCGAGGCCGGCCTCAACCGCGCCAGGGTGGAGGTCGAGGTGGAGTGGCTGATCGCCCTCACCGACCGTTCGCTCTTCGGCACCGCCCCGCTCGCCGAGGACGACAAGGAGCGCCTGCGCGGCCTGTACCGCGACTTCGGCCAGGCCGAGATCGACTGGCTCGCCGAGAAGGAGGCGGTCACCCGCCACGACGTGAAGGCCGTCGAGTATCTGGTGCGCGACCGTCTCTCGGCCCTGGGTCTGGACTCGATCGCCGAGCTCACCCACTTCGCCTGCACGAGCGAGGACATCAACTCCGCCTCCTACGCCCTCACGGTCAAGCGCGCGGTGGAGCGCGTCTGGCTGCCGGCCGTGCAGGACGTGATCGCCACGTTGCGCGAACTGGCCGTCGAGCACGCCGACGCCGCGATGCTGTCCCGCACGCACGGTCAGCCGGCCACCCCGTCGACCATGGGCAAGGAGCTCGCGGTGTTCGCGTGGCGCCTGGAGCGGGTCGTCGCGCGCATCGAGGGATCCGAGTACCTCGCGAAGTTCTCCGGCGCGACCGGCACCTGGTCGGCGCACCTCGCCGCCGAGCCGGACGTCGACTGGCCGATGATCGCCCGCGAGTACATCGAAGGCCTCGGGATCGGCTTCAACATCCTCACGACCCAGATCGAGTCGCACGACTGGCAGGTCGAGCTGTACGACCACGTGCGTCACGCGGGCGGGATCCTGCACAACCTCGCGACCGACATCTGGACGTACATCTCGCTCGGCTACTTCGCGCAGATCCCGGTGGCGGGCGCGACCGGATCCTCGACCATGCCGCACAAGATCAACCCGATCCGCTTCGAGAACGCCGAGGCGAACCTCGAGCTGTCCGGCGCCCTGCTGAACTCGCTCTCGCAGACGCTCGTGACGAGCCGCCTGCAGCGCGACCTCACCGACTCCACGACGCAGCGCAACATCGGCGTCGCGTTCGGGCACTCGCTGCTCGCCCTGGACAACCTGCGCCGCGGGCTGAACGAGATCTCGCTGTCGCGCGATGTGCTGCTCGAAGACCTCGACCACAACTGGGAGGTCCTCGGCGAGGCGATCCAGACCGTGATCCGCGCCGAGGTCGTCGCCGGCCGCTCCACGATCCAGGATCCTT
Organism: Microbacterium azadirachtae; assembly: GCF_000956545.1. GTDB lineage: Bacteria > Actinomycetota > Actinomycetes > Actinomycetales > Microbacteriaceae > Microbacterium > Microbacterium azadirachtae. Next base: position 28,332 of record NZ_JYIT01000078.1, on the reverse strand, counting down.
ACGCGCTGCTCAAGGAGCTGACCCGCGGCCACCGGGTGGGCGCCGCAGAGCTCGCGGAGTTCGTGCAGGGCCTCGAGATCGGCGACGCCGCGAAGCAGCGCCTCCTCGCGCTCACCCCGGCGACCTACGTCGGCCTCGCGGAGACCCTGGCGAAGTAGGCGTCCTACGGAGCACCCCGGCACGCGGAGCGCCGCGCCGCTGCCGGGGTACTCCGCCCGCGCACGGAGCCGGTGACTGCACGGGATCCCGCGAGATGGAAAACGTCGCTCAATCACGCCTGATAGCAGCGTTTTCCATCTCCTGACGGGGCGGAGGATCCGGTCGAGATGGAAGACGTCGCTCAATCACGCCTGACAGCGACGTTTTCCATCCTGTGCCGTTTCCGGCGCGCGCCGCACCCCGGAACCGGGAACGCACCGGGCCCGGGAGCACGCCCGCACGCGGAGCGCTGAGCTCGGCGACCTACGTCGGCCTCGCGGAGCCCCTGGCGAAGTAACGCGGCTCAGGCCTCGGCGGGCACCGCGGCCGGGGCGCCGGAGTACTCGCCGGCGCGGTCCTTCGGCATCGCGAGGATGGCCAGGAGCATGAGCGCGGCGGTCACCGCGGCCGCGACGAACACCCAGGTCGACGCGTTCACGACGGTCGCCGGATCGTCGGATCCGCCGCCGCGGGCCATCACGGCGTTCGAGATCGCACCGTAGACGGCGACGCCCACCGCGGCGCCCGCCGAGCGTGCGAACGTGTTCATGCCGGTGACCGCGCCGCGCTCGCCCCAGCCGACCGAGGCCTGCGCGACGATGAGCGTCGGCGCGGCGGTCCAGCCCAGGCCGAACCCGATCACGAACGCGACCGCGGCGAGCGAGAAGGCGTTGGGATACGGCCCGATCAGCGCCAGCCCGAGAGCGCCGACCGTGGCGATCCCCGATCCGATCAGCGCGGTGAACCGGAAGCCCCGGCGCAGGTAGAGCCGCCCGGCATTGGCCGCCGACAGGGGCCAGCCCAGCGTCATCGCGGCCACGGCGAGGCCGGAGAGCAGGGGAACGACGCCGATCGACCCCTCCAGGTACGCGGGCGCGAAGCTGGTCACGCCCGTCAGCAGCGCGCCGATCGCGAACGACGCGAGGGTGGTGGTGAGGATCAGCCGGCTCGAGATCAGGCGCAGGTCGATGATCGGCTCCGGCGCCCGGCGCTCCACGAGCGCGAACAGGACGAGCGCGACGGCGCCGCCGATGAAGCAGAGCAGGCTCTGGACCGACAGCCACGCCCAGGCGTTGCCGCCCTCCAGCACGCCGAGGATGAGGCCGGTGAGGCCGATCGTGAGCAACACCGCTCCGAGGTAGTCGATGCGGTGCCGGCGGCGCTCCGCCTGCTCGTGGAAGTGCCGCAGCAGCATCCAGCCCGCGATGAGGCAGAGCGGCACGTTGATGAAGAAGATCAGCCGCCACATGTCCAGCTGAGAGAACACGCCGCCCAGGGCGGGGCCGACGACGGAAGAGATGGCCCACACGCTCGCGATGTAGCCCTGCACGACCGCCCGCTCGGACACCGTGTAGATGTCGCCCACGATGGTCATCGCCATCGGGCCGACCGCTCCCGCTCCGAGCCCCTGCACGAGCCGGAACAGGATGAGCGAGGGCATGCTCCACGCCACGCCGCAGAGGATCGAGCCGATCAGGAACAGGGCGATGCCGATCAGGAGGATGGGCTTGCGGCCCACGGTGTCCGCGAGCTTCGAGTAGATGGGGACGCTCACCGCCTGCGCGAGGAGGTAGACCGAGAAGAGCCAGGGGAACTGCTGGTAGCTGCCCAGATCGTGCACGACGCTCGGCACCGCGGTGGCCAGGATCGTGGCATCCATCGCGATGAGGCCGGTGGCCAGCATCAGCGAGAGCAGCACGGGCCCGCGTTCGGAACGGAACCCCACGGAGGCGCGGTCGATCGTCATGCTCACCCTGGGGTCAAGGCAGGACGGGTGCCGGCTATTCCCCGGGTCACGCCTTCGGCGCGTCGCCCTCCGCCGTCCCGGAGGCCTCGGACGCGGACGCCTCGCCCGTGCCGGTCGCCGCGGCCTCGGTCGTGTCGTCGACCGCGTCGTAGAGCACCGGGCGGTCGTGCGGCTTCGAGAAGTCGGCCGGGTCGACCGCGAGGATCAGGATCGACAGGATCAGCAGGGCGGCGATGAAGATGCCCCCGGTGACGATGAAGGCCAGGTTCCACGGCGGGATGCCCGCGTAGGTGCCCTTGTCGACCATGCGCATCACCTTGTCGGTGAAGGCGCCGGTCGCGATCAGGGTGACGGCTCCGGCGAAGACGCCGCACAGCAGCGACAGCCCGATCAGCTGCACCGGCCGGAACAAATCCCGGCGCCTGGTCTTCTCGGTCATGCGGATCCTTCGTTGTCGGCCGGCGCCGTCCCGGCGGCGGCGGTGTCTGCACCCTCGTCCTTGAAGGCGCGGGAGCGCGGGCTGAGGCCCGCGATGCCCAGGAACACCGCGACGATCGCGGCGTAGGCGCCGAAGATCCCCACGGCGAGGGTGATGCCGGTCAGGGTGAACGACCCGGCTTCGGCGATCGAATAGCGCAGCGCGTAGGTCGTCGGCACGCACAGCAGGCCGACCGCGAGCGCCAGGCCCAGCGAGCCGACCAGGATCGCGTCACGGGCGCCGTCGGCGACGACGACCGGAGCGGATCCGGTTCGCGCGAGGCGCCGGGCGCGCAGGCCCGCGATCAGCTCGATGAGGCCCGTCAGCGCGCCCCAGGCGATGACGACCACGAAGAACAGCGGGGTCGAGCGCCAGGCGGGCACTCCCCCGGCCATGCCGGTGAGGATGGAGACCGCCGCGAGCAGGATCGACGGCCAGCGCCACCCCGCCGGCGCGACCTGCCAGGCCGCGAGCATGTGGATGAGCGCCGTCACGAGCGCGAAGCCGCTGAACACCGAGAGGCCGACGATGGCCGAGTGATCGGCGGAGAACGTGATCATGAGCGCCGCGACCGCCGCGAACGCTGCGCGCGCGAGCTGCACGTGACGCAGCGTGAGCGTGCGGGTGGCTGACATGACGGATCCTCGGGTCCTGGGCTTCGAGAGCCCGGGCAACAGCATCGACGGGCTCGCCGCCTCGACATGCGGGCGGACCCGTCCAGTCTACGCGGGGGATCCTAGGCGCCTGCTCGGGGTGCCGACTCCCCCGCCTCCGTCGCCGCGGTCTCGATCCCGCCCGGATCCGGATCCTCGGCCGTGCCGCCGTCGCGGCGTCGCGGCTGCAGCTCGCTGAGCAGCGTGCCGGCGATGATGAGCCCGGCGCCCAGGATTGCGAGCGGCGGGATCCGCTCTCCGGCGATGCGCCCGACCACGCCCGCCCACACGGGTTCGCCCGTGTAGATGATGGTGGCGCGAGTGGCCGACACCGAGCGCTGCGCCCAGTTCATCGTGAGCTGGATGAGCCCGCTCGCCAGCCCCATGCCGAGCCCGGCGAACAGCCAGACGGGATCGAAGGCCGGGATCCGTTCGCCGGCGACGGGCATGGTCGCGAACCCCAGGACCGACGCGGTCAGCAGCTGCACGACGGTGAGCCGGCTCACGTCGAACCTGCCGCCGAAGAGGCTGATCAGGATGATCTCGCCGGCGATCGGGAGCGTGCTGATGAGCGTGAGGATCTCGCCGGTGCCGAGCTGGACCCCGCGGGATCCGATGCCGGCGACGAGAAGCAGCCCGACGAAGGCGAGTCCGGCGCCGAGCAGCGTGAGCGCGCGGGGCGGCTTGCGCAGCACGAGCCACTGCAGCAGCGGCACGAGCGGCACGTAGAACGCGGTCATGAACGCGCTGGTCGACGAGTCGATGGTCTGCAGCCCCGCGGTCTGCAGTCCGTAGCCGCCGTAGATGGCGGCGCCGATCGCGGCGCCCGCGCCCAGCTCGCGCCAGGTCATGCCGCGCAGCGACCGCCAGAAGACGGCCACGGCGAACAGGCCGGCGGCGAGGAAGCGGAAGCCCACGAAGAACCACGGCCCCGAGTGCTGCATGGCGGTGTGCACGACCAGGAACGTGCCGCCCCAGATCATCGTGATCCCGACGAGCGCCCATTCCGGGACGGACAGCCCGAGCACGCGACGGGAGACGGAGGGTTTCACGTTCCCACGCTACCGGGGCTCGGACGGTCGCGATCGCGCCCCGCTCCCGCTTCCTGCGGGGTGCACCTCCGTCTCGTGCGGGATGCGCCTCAGCCGGCGGTCGCGACCCAGAGCCGCCCGGATCCGGTCACTTGCACGCGCGCGGCGCGGGACACGAAGAGCGCGACGCCGCGGCGCACCTCGATTCCGGCGCCCGGTTCGGCGGCATCCTCGGCGGAGAGCGTGAACGCGCCGTCGGTCGCGACCGCGATCGAGGGGCCGGCGAGCTCCAGCCGCGCGTCTCCGGTGACCGCGAGCAGCTCGAACGGCACATCCGCGCCCGAGGCGTGGATCCGCGGCCGGTAGCTGCGCACGTCAGCGGCGAGCTCGACGGGCACGAGGTGGTCGTCGTCCGACGCGGAGAACGTCAGCACCCGCTCCAACTCGGCGACGTCGACGTGCTTGGGCGTGAGTCCTCCGCGCAGCACGTTGTCGCTCGGCCCCATGAGCTCCACGCCCGCACCGCGCAGATAGGCGTGGATGTTGCCCGCGGGCAGCCAGAGCGACTCGCCCGCGGCGAGCGTCACATGGCGCATCATCAGAGCGATCGCGATGCCGGGGTCGCCCGGGTACGCCTCGGCGAGCCGGGTGACGAGCTCGAAGCTCCCATCGCCGGAGGCCGCGGCCACGAGCGCCGCGACCGCGAGATCCACCCCCGCTCCTCCGCCCAGCAGCCACGCGAAGCCCGCGCGCAGGCCGTCGGCTCCGGTCAGCACCTCCCGCCAGGGGGCGAGCGCGTCGGATCCGGACCGCGCCGCGAGCGCGTCGACGTCGGCGAGGATCTCGTCGAGGGGGCGGAAGCCGCACAGCGCCTCGAAGCCGTCCTCGAGCGCCACGATGAGCTCGGGCTTGGCGTAGGGGTCCTTGTAATTGCGGTGCGCGGCCTCGAGGGGGATGCCGCGGGCGTCCTCGTCGGCGAATCCGGCCTGCGCCTGGGCGGTGGTGGGGTGCGCCTGCAGCGAGAGCGGGCCGCCGGCCACCAGGATCTTCAGCAGGAACGGCAGCCGCTCGCCGTTCTCGCGCTCCCAGTCCAGGAGCGTCGCCCACGGCGCAGGGTCGACCGCACGGGCCGGGGATCCGGGATGCGCCCCGAGCCACAGCTCCGCCTCGGGGCCGCCGGTGCCGGCGGCCCCCATCACCCCGGCGACGCCGTCGATCCGTCCCCAGGCGTAGTCGCGGGGGACGTTGGCGATCTCGACGAACAGGGGCTCGGAGGAGGCGGTCATCCTGCCAGCGTAGCGAGGATGACCGCCTCTCCTTGCGGAGGGCGATGTCTGCCGCGGAACCGCCCCCGACACCGCGGACATCGCGCTCCGAAGCTGTCGTCCGCGGCGCATCCGGACCAAGATGGCTCCATGAGCCAGCCCCGTTCCGCCACCGCGGCGACGTCCGCGATCCGCTCCGCCCGCGACCTTCTGCTCGCGCACGCCACCGACTACGCGGGCGCCCGCGCCACGTTCCGCTGGCCGGAGCTGCGCGAGTTCAACTTCGCCCTGGAGTGGTTCGACGTCGTGGCCGGCGAGACTCCGAACCGCCCCGCGGTGCAGATCGTCGCGGCCGATCTCAGCAGCCGGAGCTGGACGTACGGCGAACTGGCGCGCCGCTCCGATCAGGTGGCGAACTGGCTGCAGCAGCTCGGGATCCGCCGCGGCGACCACGTCATCGTGATGCTCGGCAACACGATCGACCTGTGGGAGACGATGCTCGGACTCACCAAGATCGGCGCGGTCGCGATCCCGACCTCGACCCTGCTCTCGCCCGCGGATCTGGCCTACCGTGCGGAGAAGGGCGAGGCGCGCGGCATCGTGACCCTCGGATCCCTCGCGGACCGGGTCGCCGCCCTTCCCTCCGAGATCGTGCGCATCGCCGTGTCCGACGCCGCCGGGATCCCTGCCCCCGACGGCTGGCACGACTTCTCCTCATCCGAGAGCGCCTCCGACGCCTTCGAGCCCGATGCACCGACGCCGGCGACCGACACGAGCCTGCTGTACTTCACGTCGGGCACCACGAGCCGCCCGAAGCTCGTGCAGCACACCCACGTGTCCTACCCGGTCGGGCATCTGTCGACCATGTGGTGGCTGGGAGTGCGCGAGGGCGACGTGCACCTCAACATCTCGTCGCCGGGCTGGGCGAAGCACGCCTGGTCGAGCTTCTACGCGCCGTTCCTCGCCGAGGCCACCGTGTTCGTCTACAACTACGACCGGTTTGACGCGAACACGCTCATGGAGGTCATGGAGAAGCACCGCGTCACCACGTTCTGCGCGCCGCCCACGGTGTGGCGGATGCTGATCCAGGCGGATCTCGGCCGGCTCGCGCATCCGCCCCGCGAGCTCGTCGGCGCCGGGGAGCCGCTCAACCCGGAGGTGATCGGCCGCGTGCGCGACGCCTGGGGAGGCACGATCCGCGACGGTTTCGGCCAGACCGAGATGACCGCCTGCGTCGGCAACTCCCCCGGGCAGGTCGTGAAGGACGGGTCCATGGGGCGCCCTCTGCCCGGATACCCGGTGGTGCTGGTGGATCCGGTCACCGGCGCCCGCGTGGACGGCGACGCCGACGGGGCGGCCGAGGGCGAGATCTGCCTCGACCTGGCGGAGCGCCCGCTGGGCCTCATGGCGGGGTACTACGCGGATCCGGAGGCCACGGCGCGTTCCCGCGAGGGAGGCTTCCACCACACCGGCGACATCGCGACCCGCGACGCCGAGGGATACCTCACGTACGTGGGGCGCGCCGACGACGTGTTCAAGGCGTCCGACTACAAGATCTCGCCGTTCGAGCTCGAGTCGGTGCTGCTCGAGCACCCGGACGTCGTGGAGGCGGCCGTGGTGCCGAGCCCGGATCCGACGCGCCTCGCCGTGCCGAAGGCGTACGTGCTGCTGACCGCGTCCGCGCACGACGACCTCGCGGCGACCGCGGGCTCGATCTTCGCGCACGCGCGCGGTCAGCTCTCGCCGCACCAGTGGGTGCGCATCATCGAGTTCGTGCCGGAGCTGCCGAAGACGATCTCCGGCAAGATCCGCCGGGTGGATCTGCGGGCCCGCGAGGCCGAGCGCGTCGCGACCGGCGACGAGTCGGGCCAGCACCGCGACCGCGACCACCGCTGACGCCGGCCCCCGGCCGTTTCGAAGCGCGCACTGTGCGGTGAATCGCGCCAGGATCCGGCGAAGTGCGCGCTTCGAAAGCCAGGACGGTCAGCGCGCGTCGTAATCGGCGCGGGACTGCTCGATCGTGGAGTGGTTCGCGATCGCCCACTGCGCGATCGTGTGCGCGATCTCGACGAAGGTGGCGCCGAGCGCCGTGAGCCGGTACTCCACCCGCGGCGGGACCTCGGCGTAGGCCGTGCGGATCACGAGGCCGTCGCGTTCCAGCTGACGCAGGGTCAGAGTGAGCATGCGCTGCGAGATCCCGGGGATGTGGCGCAGCAGATCGCTGAACCGCATCACGTCGGCGCCGAGCGTCGCGACGACGAGCAGCGACCATTTGTCCCCCACCCGGTCGAGCACGTCGCGGATCATCCGCCCCGCCTCGGGACCCCCGGGGCGGCCCTCGCACGAGTTCTCGTACTCGGCGAGGCCCGCGGGCGCCGCCGGACCGCGCTCCGTGCCGGCGGTCGCCGTGTCAGTTCCCGCACTGTGCGCCGGTGACACGGATGTGCCTTTTGTACGCGTCTCCACGATGCTCCATCCTTTACTTACTGATCGTAACGAGGTAACGATCGATAACAAGAAGGAACCCGATGCTCATCGCCCTGTGGATCGTCAACGCGCTGCTCACCCTCGCCATGCTCGGCGGGGGCGGCATGAAGCTGCTCACGCCCAAGCCCGTGCTCGCGGAGCGCGGGATGGCCTGGACCGATGACTTCTCGGCCGGGACGATCAAGGCGATCGCGGCCCTGGAGGTCGTCGGCGCGATCGGACTGATCCTGCCGCTCGCGACCGGCATCGCCCCGATCCTCACGCCGCTGGCCGGCACCGGCATCGCGATCATCATGATCGGCGCCGTCGTCGTGCACCTGCGCCGCAAGGAGCCGGCGACGCCGGCGATCGTGCTGGCGGTGCTGGCCGTCGCGAGCGCAGTGCTCGGCTTCCTCGCCGTGCGCTGACCTGGTGCCCCCCGTGAGGGGAGAGCGGCCGGATCCGGTCAGAGATCGGCGATGACGATCTTCTTCATCCGCATCAGGTGCGCATAGGCGTCCGGGCGCTGCATCAGCTCGCCCAGCTCCGCCGGGACCACCTGCCAGCTCACCCCGAACCGGTCGACGAGCCAGCCGCACTGCTCGGCCTCGGGGACGGCGCTCAGGGCGCTCCAGATCCGGTCGATCTCCTCCTGCCCTGAACAGTCGATCTGCAGGGACACCCCCGGCGTGAACGGATGATCCCGGTCGATCGGCGAGTCGAACGACGCGAAGAGCTGTCCCGCGAGCAGGAACTCGGTGTAGGTGATGGGCACATCCACATGCGGCGGCTCCGTCACCGGGTACGTCACCTGTCGCACGATCCCCGACGGAGGCAGCAGCTCGCCGTAGAGGGCGACCGCCTCCTCCGCCTTGCGCTGGAGGGGGCCGCCGAACACCAGCATGGGGATGATCGCGGGTTCGGGGGCGGCACCGGGGTCCATCAGCTTCAGCTGCCAGCTCACGCCGTAGCGATCCTCGACCCACCCGTACAGTCCGCTGAAGAAGTACTCGCCGATGTCCATCAGCACGCGCCCGTCCTCGCCGAGGGCGGTCCAGGCGCGGTTGATCCACGCGCGAGCGGCGCCCTCGTCACCGCCGAAGTCCCTCGGATCCACGCACACGACGAACGAGATCGCCGAGGTCGGCGAGAACTCGTCCCCCGCGTTGATGAGGGTGAGCCGGTAGCCGCCGATCGAGACGTCGACGGTGAGCGCCTGCCCCGCGAACGCGCTCTGCCGCGCGGACAGCCCCTCCTCCGGATAGCGCGCGACGACCTGCGCCGACGCGCGCTCGAACACCGAGGCGTAGAAGGCGCCCGCCTCCTCCGCGTCGCCGGCGCACCAGATGTTGGGGATGATCCGCTGGGTCATGGGGGGAGCTCCTCGCACGCCGGTCGTCCCCCCGGGACTCCAGACTGCGCGCGCGGACCCGCGCATCGCAAGCACCTGGCCGAGATCGGTGCGCGCGGCACCGGGTCGCACGCATCTCCGCGGCGCCGCCTCAGCGGCGCCCGACCTTGAGCCGCGGCCTCTTCTTCACCACCGGAACGGGCGCGGTGAACACCCCGTCGACCACCATGGATCCATCGGTCGGGCCGACCACGGGGATCGCCGTGGTCGGGGTGACCTCCACCGGGTCCACAGGCATCGTCGCGAGCTCGCGGTGCGCCTTCACGTACGCCGGGATGAGCAGCGCAGCCGCCCCGAACCACGCCAGCGGATTGCTGAGCGCGACGCCGGGGTAGCCGATGAGGGCCCCCAGCACGACGGCGGCGCCCACGCGCATGATGAGCTCGATCACGCCGGTGATGGTGGGGATCAGCGTGTGCCCGAGGCCCTGCAGCACGCCGCGCAGCACGAAGAGCACGCCCAGGGCGCTGTAGCTGAGCCCGTTGATCAGCAGCATGAGCGCGGCGAGCCGCACGACCTCGTCGGATCCGTCGCCGATGAACACGCGCACCATCGAGGAGCCGAACAGCACCAGAAGTGCGCCGAGCGCGACCGCCGTGATCACCGCCATCCAGATCGCCTGCGCGACGCCGCGGCGGATGCGGTCGGGGCGGCGACCGCCGAGGTTCTGCGCCGCGTACATCGACGCGGCGAGCCCGATCGACGAGAGGAACGCGACCGCGATGCTGTCCACGCGCGAAGCCGTGGTGTAGGCGGCCACGGCGTCGGGGCCGAGCATGTTCAGGGCGACCTGCACGGTGATCGTGCCGATCGCGATGATCGAGGCCTGGAATCCCATCGGCAGGCCGAGGCGCAGGTGCTCGACGATGTCGGAGCGGGTGATCCGCCAGTCGGCCCGGCGCACATGAAGCACGGGCAGGCGCCGCCACACGTACAGGAGGCAGAGCGCCACCGAGACGCCCTGGGCGACGACGGTGGCCCAGGCGGCGCCGGCGACGCCCCAGTCGAAAGTGCCCACCATGAGGATGACGAGCACGATGTTCAGCGCGCACGAGACGGTGAGGAAGACGAGGGGCGTGCGGGAGTCTCCGATCGCGCGGATCACCGCCGAGAGGTAGTTGAAGAACATCACCGTGCTGCCGCCGATGAAGGTGACCTGGGTGAACACGGTCGCCTCGGGCATCAGCACCTGCGGCGTCTGCAGCAGTCGGAGCAGCGGCTCGGTGATGAGGGGGGCGCCGATCGAGATCACGATGCTCGTCGCCGCCGTCAGCAGCGTGCCGGTGGCGACCGAGCGGCGCACGGCGGCGTGGTCGGAGGCTCCGAAAGACTGGGCGGTCGGAATCGCGAACCCGCTGGAGAGACCCCAGGCGAAGCCGATGAGCAGGAAGATCAGGCTGCCCGTGGCGCCGACGGCGGCGAGCGAGTCGACGCCGAGGTGCCTGCCGACCACGATCGCATCGGCGAACTGGTACAGCTGCTGCACCACGTTGCCGATCAGCAGAGGGACGGCGAACGAGAGGATGACGCGCCAGGGGCGGCCAGTGGTGAGGGAGACGGCCATGCGGAGACTCTTCAGGCGAGGGATCGGGCGGCGACGAAGCAAGGCCCGCCGTGATCGGTCACGGCAGGCCGTCTCCCATGGTATCGAATCGATTCGGAGGACCGAAAGGGGGTCGAGCGGTTTTCTCTCCGGATCCTGACGGATCTCCGGCGGATCTACCGCGATTCCGGGTGGTCGGCGAACCCGCGGTGCACGTCGGGATCGATCCCGTGGGCGACGGCGAGGCGGGAGACGAGGGTGCCGAGCGCCGCCCGCTCCTCCGCGTCGAGCGGAGCCAGCAGGTCGGCGTTCTGCTGCTCCGCCGCACCGCGGAGCCGGCCCATCGCGGCGCGACCGGCATCGGTCAGGTCGAGCCGGTGGTGGCGGCGATCCTCGGGGTCGCGGGTGCGGGACACGAACCCGGCGGCCTCGAGCGCGTCCACGAGCACGACGACGCGGCTGGGCACGGCGCCGAGCCGATCGGCGAGCGCACGCTGACTGAGCCCGGGGCTGCGCGCCAGGATCCGCAGCGCGCCGGCCATCGCCGGCGTGAGGCCCAGCGGCTTGACGAGCTCGGCGAAGCGCGCCGCCGCGAAGGATCCGAGCTGCGAGAGCAGGAAGCCGGTGCGTTCCGGTCCCCCAGGACTGTTCATGCCCTCAGCTTAGTCTCTTGACAGAATGATTCATAGTGTGCATCATTTCACTCATGACCGATTATTCGCCCCGCTCCCGTCGCCCCGGCGGGCCGCCACTGGGACCGCTCGCCATCGTGACGTTCGCGCTCACCCTCGCCGGGGTCGGCACCTTGCTCGCGGGCACCGGATCCGTCCCCGCACCGTTCGCACCCGCCGCCGACGTCGCGGCCTGGTACGCGAACCACGCCCTGCCGATCCGCATCGCGGCGACCCTGCAGCTCGGAGCCGCCGTGCCGCTCGGGATCCTCACCGCGTCGGTCTACGCCCGCCAGCTGCGTCTCGGCGTGCGCGTGCCCGGGCCGGTGATCGGCCTCTACGGCGGAATCACCGCCTCGATCCTGCTGGCGGTCTCGGCCCTGGTCACCTGGGCGCTGGCGTCCGCGCCCGCCCCCGGCGGCGTCGCCTCGACGCTCGGCGTGCTCGCCTTCGCCCTCGGCGGTGTCGGCTACGCGGTCGGCCTCGGGCTGCTCATCGCGGGAGTCGCCGTGCCCGCCTTCATCCTGCGGCTCATGCCGCGCTGGTTCGCCCTGGCCGGCCTCGTCATCGCGGCGTGCGGCGAGCTGTCGTTCCTCTCGCTCGTGCTCGACCCGCTGCAGGTGCTGCTGCCGCTGGTCCGCTTCGGAGGCGGTCTGTGGCTCATCGCGGCCGCGTTCCTGCTGCCCCGGGACCGGCCGCGCCGGGATCCCCGTCTCGCCGGCGGGGAGCGGTCATGAGCACCGCCCTCATCGTGGGCGCGAACGGCGCCATCGGCTCGGCGACCGCACGCAGGCTCGCCGCGGAAGGCCATCGCCTGCTTCTCGTGGCGCGCCGCAGGGAACCGCTCGACGCGCTCGCCTCCGGACTGCGGGACGGCGGGACCGATGTCGCCACGGGCGCGTTCGACGCCGCCGAGCACGACGCCCTCGCACGCTTCCTGCACCTCGAGGCGCGGGACGGCATCCAGGTCGCCGTGAACAACCTCGGCGTCGCGCACCTGCCGCGACCCCTGACGGCGATCGGCGACACCGAGCTGATGCAGGTGCTCGCCGTGGACCTCCTCGGTCTCGCGCGATGCCTCCGCGCGGAGCTCGCCGCGATCTCCGAGGGGGGCGCCGTGGTGAACGTGTCCTCCACCGCGGGCATCGGCGGGGCGCCGGGCATGTCCGCCTACGCGGCGGCCAAGCACGGCGTCGTCGGCCTCACCCGCACCACGGCCCTCGACGAAGCCGCCCGCGGCGTGCGCGTCAACGCCGTCGCACCGGGGCCGATCGCGTCGGGGAACGTGCTCGGTCAGCCGCAGGAGGTGCGCGAGCGGATCGGCCGCGTCGTGCCGCTGCAGCGCATGGGCCGCCCCGAGGAGGTCGCCGAGGCGATCGCCTGGCTCGCCTCCCCCGCCGCGTCGTTCGTGACCGGCGTCGTGCTTCCCGTCGACGGCGGCAAGACCGCCGCGGCCTGATCCGGACAGGAGACCAGGATGAACCTTCTCACCGTGCTGCGCGAGCTGCTCGTGCTCGTGCACCTCGTCGGCTTCGCGCTGCTGCTCGGCGGCTGGGCGGCGCAGGCCGTACGGCACCGCTATGCGACCACGACGCTGTTCCGCACCGGCCTCGGCGTGATGATCGGATCCGGCCTGCTGCTCGCGATCCCGTTCCCGGCGGGCGTCCATCTGGACTACCTCAAGCTCGGGGTGAAGCTCGCGGTCGCCCTCGCGATCGGCGGGGCCTTCGGCGTCGTCATCACCCGGGAGAAGGCCGGACGGCCCACCGCTGTCGCCTTCTGGACGATCGGCGCACTCGCGCTGCTGAACGCCGGCATCGCGATCTTCTGGCACGGGGCCTGACGCCCGCCGCGATCGGCGGGCGTCAGGGATCCGGGCTCAGCGGAAGCGTCGCAGACGCAGGCTGTTGCCCACCACGAACACGCTCGAGAACGCCATCGCCGCACCGGCGAGCATCGGGTTCAGCAGCCCCAGCGCCGCCACCGGGATCGCCGCCACGTTGTAGGCGAAGGCCCAGAACAGGTTCGCCTTGATCGTGCCGAGCGTGCGCCGGGAGAGCCGGATGGCGTCGGCGGCGGTGCGCAGATCGCCGCGCACCAGCGTGATGTCGCTCGCCTCGATCGCGACGTCGGTGCCGGTGCCCATGGCCATCCCCAAGTCGGCGGTGGCGAGCGCCGGGGCGTCGTTCACGCCGTCGCCCACCATCGCCACGGTCCGCCCCTCCCGCTGCAGCCGCGCGACGACGTCGACCTTGCCCTCGGGCAGCACCTCCGCGACGACCTCGTCGATCCCGACCTCGTCCGCGATGCGCCGCGCGACCGCCGCGTTGTCGCCGGTGAGCAGGATCGGCGTGAGGCCGAGGCGCTTCAGCGCGGCGACCGCGTCGGCGCTCGTCGGCTTCACGGTGTCGGCGACGACGAGGATCCCGCGCGCGACGCCGTCCCAGCCGACGGCGACCACGGTCTTGCCGCCGGCCTCCGCGTCGGCCTTCGCCGCGGCGACCTGCGGGCTGAGGTGCTGCGACCAGTCGGCGAGCAGGGCCTCGCGGCCCACGAGCACGGCATGCCCCTCGACGACGCCCTGGACGCCTCGGCCCTCGATGTTCTGGAAGGACTCGACGCCGCCGAGCTCCCCCGCCGCAGCCGCCGCGCGGGCGACCGCCTGGGCGATCGGGTGCTCCGACGCGTTCTCGACCGCTCCAGCCAGGCGCAGCAGCTCCGCCGGATCCGTCCCGTCCTCGGTCACGACGTCGACGAGGGTCATCCGACCGCTCGTGACCGTGCCCGTCTTGTCGAGCACGATCGTGTCGACGCGACGGGTGGACTCCAGCACCTCGGGCCCCTTGATGAGGATCCCGAGCTGGGCGCCGCGGCCGGTCCCGACCAGCAGCGCGGTCGGGGTGGCGAGACCCAGGGCGCACGGGCACGCGATCACGAGCACCGCGACCGCGGCCGTGAAGGCGGCCGTCGCGCCGAACCCGGCGCCGAGCCACGCCCCGAGCGTCGCGACGGCGACCGCGATCACGATGGGCACGAACACACCGGAGATGCGGTCGGCGAGGCGCTGCACCTCGGCCTTGCCGGTCTGCGCGTCCTCGACGAGTCGCGCCATCTGCGCGAGCTGCGTGTCGGCGCCGACCCGGGTGGCGCGCACCACGAGCCGCCCTCCCGCATTGACCGTGGCGCCGGCGACGACGTCTCCCGCCGTCACCTCGACGGGCACCGACTCGCCGGTCAGCAGGGATGCGTCGACCGCGCCGGCACCCGCGACGACGACCCCGTCCGTGGCGATCTTCTCGCCGGGGCGCACGACGAACTCGTCGCCGACCGTCAGCTGCGCGATCGGGATCCGCACCTCCTCCGAGGTCGATCCGCCCTCGGAGCTCGCGGGCCGGAGCACCGCGACATCCTTCGCGCCGAGCTCGAGCAGTGCGCGCAGGGCGGCGCCGGCCCGGCGCTTGGACCGCTTCTCGAAGTACCGCCCCGCGAGGATGAACACCGTCACCCCGGCGCCCACCTCGAGATAGATGCTGCCCGCGCCGTCACCGGCCGTCAGCGCGAACGAGAACGCATGACGCATGCCCGGCTCGCCGGCCGTGCCGAGGAACAGCGCGTACAGCGACCAGCCGAACGCGGCGAGCGTGCCCATCGAGATGAGCGTGTCCATCGTCGCCGCGCCGTGGCGCAGGTTGAGCCACGCGGCACGGTGGAAGGGCCAGGCGCCCCACACGATCACGGGAGCGGCGAGCGCGAGGGACGCCCACTGCCAGAACGTGAACTGCAGCGCGGGGATCATCGCCAGGGCGATGACGGGGACGGTCAGGATCGTGCTGACGATCAGCCGCGTGCGCAGCGCGCGGAGCTCCCGGTCGTCGGCGTCCTCCGCGGACTCGCCTCCGTCCGCGGCCCCCGGCGCCGCCGGCGGCGCGGGGAGCACAGCGGAGTAGCCGATGTCCTCGACATGCGCGATGAGGACCGAAGGATCCAACCCCTCGGGCAGCGACACCTTCGCCTTCTCCGTCGCGTAGTTCACGGTCGCCGTCACGCCGTCGATCCGGTTCAGGGTCTTCTCGATGCGGTTCGCGCAGGAGGCGCAGGTCATCCCGCCGATCTCGAGCTCCAGGCTTTTCGCGTCCATGGGTGCGTCTCCTTCCGATGTCGTCGTATGGGTCAGTGGGCGTGGGCGACGGCGTCCCGTACGAAGGCCGCCGTGTGCACGACGCCGTCGACCTGGAAGTCGAAGTAGAGCAGGTAGCGGCCGGCCGTGGGCACCTGCGCGCCGAAGCGCACGTCGGGCCCGGAGACCTCACCGGGCGACGGCTCCGCACCCTCGGGGTGCACGTGCAGGTAGGCCAGGTCGCCTTCACGCAGCGCCACCAGATGGCCGAACGCGCCCAGATAGGGCTGCAGCGCGGTGACCGGTGCGCCGTCTCGCGTGATCGTGACGGTCAGCTCGGACGCGGATCCCGGAACCAGGTCGCCTGTGATGCGCGCCTCGAACCCGTCCACGCGAGCAGTGGCGGTGGTCTCGGGGTGCGTCGGCGCGAAGGAGCCGGCGACGTCGACGGTGCGGGTGAGGGTGACCGGATCCGCGCCCGAGGCGGCGAAGTCCGCGAACACCCGGTACGACCCTGCGGCATCCCACGTCCAGGGCAGACTCCAGGTGCCGCTCGCGCGGTCGAGAGCGGGATGCACGTGGCGGAACCATGCACCGTCGCTGCGCACGACGATGAGGTGCAGATCCTTCTCGTGCTGGGGCTCATAAGCCGTGACCGGGGACCCGGCCGGATCCAGGATGCAGAAGCTCAGCTCGCCGCTCTCCCCCACCGTGCCCGGCGCGGAGACCGGGGCGAGGGTGAAGCCGCCCGCCGCCAGCGCGACCCCGGATGCCGTCTCGGCCGCGGTGTGACCGCCGTGACCGGGTGAGGACTCTGCGGTCGGTGCGTGCATGTCGTGGTCCTGCATGCCCTTCTCCTCCTGCTGGATGCCCTGCGGAGCGGCACCGCGCGGGGCGACCAGGCCCGCGGCGCCGAACGCCACGGCGAAGGTCGCCGCGAGCGCTGCGCCGTACAGGCCCAGTCGTCCCGCAGCGTTCATCAGGCCCGGACCGCCCGGTATCCGGCTTCGTCGACCGCCGCGAAGACGCGGGCGTCGTCGAGCGGGGCGCTCGCGGTGATGACGAGCGAGCCGTCGGCCGCACTGACCTGGACGGCGTCGACGCCGGCGATCTTGCCGACTTCGCGCCGCACGGACATCTCGCAGTGGCCGCAGGTCATTCCGGTCACCTGGTACTCGGTGGTGGTCATGTCGTCTCCTCCGTCCGATACCCCGTCCGGGTATCCGATATCGACAACCATATACCCCCAGGGGGTATTCCCGCATCCGTCAGGATCCGGATCGGATGCCTCAGGATCCGGGCGGATGGCGTCGCCCTGCAGAGTGAGGCCGTCGGTCAGTGCAGCGCGCCGTCGGCCTCGACCACGCGCCACGCGTGCAGCCGCACTGCCAGCCCCGGCCGCGTCGGAGCGCACACGAACGGTCCCGCCTCCGCCGCGAGCTCGGCGGGGAAGGGCAGGACGCGCACGAGCTGCAGCGGGGCGCCGGCCAGACCCGCGCGCACCGTGAGGGCGTCGTCACCGCGGCTCACGCGCACCAGGACCCGCCGGTCGATCCACTCCGGCACCGGCGACAGCGACCAGTCCGACATGACGTCGGTGACGACGGCGCCCACCTGAGGCCGGCCGTCCGCGAACTCCACCCCCGCCTTGACCCAGCGCTCGGCGGACGCGCGCACGAACACGCCGGCCTGGTCGAACTGGGCGGAGAACGCCGCGGTGAACTCCACCTCCACGGCCGTGCCCACGGCGAACGGCGCGAGGAGCGCGTGCTCGTTGTCGTGCACGAACCCGTACGCCGTGACGCGCCAGGCATCGCTCCCCTCGACCGCCGTGACGACGAGATCCCGGCCGTCTTCGGCGAGCGCGGCGGGGGCGTGGGTCCAGCGTCCGTCCGACCAGGCGATGTCCGTCATATCGCCAGGCTACGGCCTCCCCGGAAGCGTCGCCCCGGCCCGGTCACGCTGCTCGCCCGTACACAGTGCAGGAGATCCGGCCCCCTCCGGCCCGATCGGGCCGAGACGGAGCCGGATCTCCTGCACTGTGTCTGACGAAGGGGCCGGAGCCGGGGAGTCAGGCGCGGAGAGCCTGCTCCAGGTCGGCGAGGAGGTCGGCGATGTCCTCGAGGCCGACGGACAGCCGCACGACCTCCACCGGCACCGCGGCCTCGGTGCCGCGCACGGAGGCGTGCGTCATCGCGTCCGGGTAGTTCACGAGCGACTCCACGCCGCCGAGCGACTCGGCGAGCTGGAACACGCGGGTCGACTCGGCGAAGCGGCGGGCCGCCTCCCCGGACTCCAGGGCGACCGAGACGATGCCTCCGAAGCCGGACATCTGGCGGGCGGCGAGCTCGTGGCCGGGGTGCTCCGGAAGGCCGGGGTAGTAGACGTGGGCGACGCGCGGGTGGGTCACCAGGAACTCCGCCACCGCCTCGGCGTTGGCGTTGTGCTGGCGCATCCGCACCGGCAGCGTCTTGATGCCGCGCGTGGTCAGCCAGGCGTCGAACGGTCCGGACACCGCACCCACCGCGAACTGCAGGAAGCCGACCTTCTCGGCGAGCTCGGCGTCCTTCAGCACCACCGCGCCGCCGACGACGTCGGAGTGGCCGCCGAGGTACTTCGTGGTGGAGTGCACGACCACATCGGCCCCGAGGGAGAGCGGGCGCTGCAGAGCCGGGGTGGCGAACGTGTTGTCGACGACGACCACGGATTCGGCGGCGTGGCCGATCTCGGCGAGCGCGGCGATGTCGGAGATCCGCAGCAGCGGGTTCGAGGGCGTCTCGACCCACAGCACGCGCGGCGCCTTGGCGGCGACCGCGGCGCGCACGGCCTCGGTGTCGCTCATGTCGACGACCTGCACGGTGACGCCCCAGGTGCCGAGCACCCGGGAGATGAGCCGGAACGTCCCGCCGTACACGTCGTTGCCGAGCAGCACGTGGTCTCCGGGCTGCAGGATCGCCCGCAGCAGGGTGTCCTCGGCGGCGAGCCCGGATGCGAAGGAGTACGCGTGCGTGCCGCCCTCGAGCGCCGCGAGCTGCTGCTGCAGGGCGTCCCGCGTCGGGTTGCCGCTGCGTCCGTATTCGTAGCCCTGGCGGAGTCCGCCGATGCCGTCCTGCACGAAGGTGGTCGACAGGTGCAGCGGCGGGATCACCGCGCCCGTGTAGGGATCGGCGGCCTGACCGGCGTGGATGGCGGCGGTGGCGGTCTTGTCGGTCTCGATGGTCATCTCGGATCCTCCTGCGTGGTTCGGTTCGTTCGTCTGGCGGGCGTCGGCGGCGGGCATGGCGCCGCCGGGCGGGTCGATGGGGGCGTGCGCGGTCTCGGCGGCCGTCACGGCGAACCCGTGTCCGGTCATCCAGTCGTCGTCGTAGAGCTTGTCGAGGTAGCCGCGGCCGTGGTCGGGCAGCAGCACGACCACGACGTCGTGCTCACCGAGCCCCTCCGCGATCCGCAGGGCCGCCACCACGGCCATGCCGCTGGATCCGCCGACGAGCAGACCCTCCTCGCGCGCCAGCCGGCGGGTCATCGCGAACGACTCGGCATCCGAGACGCGTTCGTAGCCGTCGACCACGGCTCCGTCGAACGTGTCCGGGAGAAAGTCCTCCCCCACGCCCTCGACGAGGTAGGAGTGCACCGGACCGCCGGAGTAGAGGGACCCCTCCGGATCCGCGCCGATCACGCGCACGCGTCCCTTGCTGACCTCCTTGAGATAGCGCCCGGTGCCGCTGATCGTGCCGCCCGTGCCGATGCCGGCGACGAAGTGGGTGACGCGTCCGTCCGTGTCGTCCCAGATCTCGGGCCCCGTCGAGCGGTAGTGGCCGAGCGGGCCGTTCTGGTTCGCGAACTGGTTGGGGTTGAAGGCGCCGGGGATCTCGCGGGCGAGGCGCGCGGCGACCGAATAGTACGACTCGGGGTGCTCGGGCGGCACGGAGGTGGGCGTGACGACCACTTCGGCGCCGAAGGCGCGCAGCGTCGCGACCTTCGGCCCGTCGAACTTGTCGGGCACGACGAACACCATGCGGTAGCCGCGCTGGAGGGCGATCAGTGCGAGGCCGACACCCGTGTTGCCGCTCGTCGCCTCGACGATCGTGCCGCCGGGGAGCAGCAGGCCGTCGCGTTCGGCGGCGTCGACGATCGATCGTGCGATGCGGTCCTTCGCGGAACCGCCGGGGTTGAAGTACTCGAGCTTGGCGAGCACGGTCGCCCGGATCGCGGGACGATCGGCGGTCGCGCCGGTGACGGAGGTGAGACGGACGAGGGGCGTCGCGCCGACGAGATCGGCGACGTGGCTTGCGTAGCGCACGGGAAGGGGTCCTGAACGGTCGTCGCGCGAGAGGGCGCGGATCTGTCTGTGGTCGTCGAAGGTGCGCGGAACGCGCTCAGAGACAACAACGACAGGTCAGGGCCACGATGTCAACATACCCGATCGCTCGCCGGATCCGGAATCCGCCGGTCCCGCACCGGCTTCCGCAGCGCGAGGACGGCTCAGGCGCGCAGCAGCGCGTCCTCCAGGGCGACCCACGCGAGCATCGCGCACTTCACCCGCGCGACGTAGCGGCTCACGCCGGTCAGGGCGGCTGCGTCGCCGTACACGTCCTCGTCCAGCTCGACGGCGCCACGGGAGCGCAGCGCCTCACGGAAGCCGTCGATGAGCTCGCCGGCCTCGGCGCGGCTCCTGCCCACCATCAGCTCGGTGAGCATCGACGCCGACGCCTGCGAGATCGAGCAGCCGGATCCCTCCCAGCTCACCTCGGAGATGCGGTCGCCGTCGTCGGAGACCTGCGCCCGGAGCGTGATCTCGTCCCCGCAGATCGGGTTGCGCTGATGCGACTCGGCCGCGTGCGGATCGTCCTCGGCGCCGAGCAGGCCCTTGCCGTGCGGGCGCTTGGAATGATCCAGGATCAGCTCCTGGTAGAGCTCTTCGAGACCGCTCATCTGCTCACGACCTCCTGCTCGGGGGATCCGGAGACCCCGAAGAACGCCCACACGCCGGAGACGGCGTCGAGCATCCGATCGACCTCGTCGGCCGTGTTGTAGAGCGCCGCCGACGCGCGCACGGAGGCCGTGACGCCGAGGCGGGCGTGGACCGGCTCGGCGCAGTGATGGCCCACGCGCACGGCGACGCCGCGCGCGTCCAGGAACTGGCCGACGTCGTGCGCGTGCACACCGTCGACGACGAACGACTGCAGCGCGACGCGTTCTGCCCCGTCCGCGGCGCCGAGCAGCCGCACGCCGTCGATCGCGCCGAGCCCCTCGCGCAGACGCCGCTCGAGTTCCTTCTCGTGCGCGTGCACCGCGTCCATCCCGAGACCGTCGAGGTAGCGCACGGCCGCGGCGAGCGCGATCGCCTGCGACACGGGCTGCGTGCCCGCCTCGAACCGCTGCGGAGGCGGCAGGAACTCGGTGCGCTCGAACGTGACGCGCGTGATCATCGACCCGCCGGTGAGGAACGGGGGCAGTGCCGCGAGCACCTCGCGCCGGCCGTACAGGCCGCCGATGCCGTAGGGGCCCTGCATCTTGTGGCCGGAGAACACGGCGAGGTCGACTCCGAGCGCGGGCAGGTCGAGCGGCAGGTGCGGTGCAGACTGGCAGGCGTCGAGCACGGTGAGCGCTCCGACGGCCTGCGCGAGGGCCACGATCTCGGCGACCGGGTTGACGATGCCGAGCACGTTGGACACGTGCGTGAAGGCGACCACCCGCGTGCGGGATCCGATGACCTCCGCGGCGTGATCGAGGTCGAGGGTGCCGTCGTCGCGGATCCGGATCACGCGCAGGACGGCGCCGGTGCGGGCCGCCAGCTCCTGCCACGGCACGATGTTCGCGTGGTGCTCGGCCTCGGTCACGACGAGCTCGTCGCCCGGCTGCAGGGCGAAGCGGGCGCTCGCCGGCGCGCCGCGGCCGGCGGTGGCGTTGCCGATCGCGTACGCGACGAGGTTGAGTCCCTCGGTCGCCCCGTGCGTCCAGACCAGGTCGTCGGCCCGCGCCCCGACGAAGCCGGCGACCGCGGCTCGCGCGTCCTCGTAGAGCTCGGTCGCCTCGGCGGCGAGGGTGTGCGCGCCGCGGTGCACCGCCGCGTTCGAGCGCTCCAGGAAGTCGCGCTCGGCGTCCAGCACGACGCGCGGTTTCTGGCTCGTCGCCGCCGAGTCGAGGTACGCCAGCGGCGCCCCGTTCACGGACTCGGCGAGCAGGGGGAAATCGGCGCGGACGGCGGCCACATCGAGGTGGGGAGAACTCACGTATCAACGCTACGTCAGTGCCGGCCCCCTGGGATCCGTCTGGAGCTCTCGGTCTCGATCCGGTGACGCCGTGTGAAACAACCGATCGCGGCTCTGGACAGATCCCCTCCCGCAGGAATACCTTGTGCGGTACAGCGGTATATCGGGGGGTAAACCATGCAGGGTCGCACGTGGTCGCTACGGGGATTCGTCCCCGCTGCGATCGCGGGCGGACTCCTCGCCGTCGGCTGGGTCGCACTGTCGATCGCTTTCGGATCCGGCTCCGCGCAGGCTGCGGAGACCGTGCCGCCCCCGCCTCCGAGTCTCCTCGGCACGCTGCAGAGCACGGTCGGAGCCGTGCAGGACACCATCGCCGCCGCCCCCGTCACCGTGCAGAGCACCGTGACCGCCGTGCCGCAGACGGTCGCGGAGACGCTTCCTGAGCCGGTCCCGGCCGTGGCGCCCGAGCCGGCGCCCGTCGCCGACGCGGCGCCCGCGGATGTCGCGGCGCCCCGCACTTCGGTGGTGGCGCCGGTCGTCGAGGCGACGGTCCCGCTCCTGCGCAGCGTCGACCAGACGGCCGAAGCCGCGGTCGGCACCGTGACCGGCACTGTGGGCGCCGTCGCCCCGGCGCTGACCCCGGCGCTCTCGCCTGTCGACGCGGTGCTGCACCGCGTGCCGGCGACGCTCGACACGGTGACCTCCGCCCTCCCTGCACTGGCGGTGTCGCTCGACGACACCGTGGGCACCGTCGGCGGCACCGTGCGCGACGCGACCGGGCTCATTCCGGTCGTGATCACCGTTCCATCCGGCCCCGTGATCCCTTCGCTCCCCGGCGGCGGGCCGAGCTCCGGTCCATCCACGCCGCCCGGCGCTCCGGCGCTCGTGGCCGCGGCGGGGATGGTGGTCTCTGCCACCGAGGCGACGACGCGTGTCGCGGCCGCTCCCGACGAGGTCTCGGAGACGGCGCAGCAGTCCGCCTCTTCCGGATCGACGTCGCCGCTGAGCCCGGCGCACCACCCCGGCGGATCTCCGGCCTCCGAGCTGGGCATCCCCGGCACCGGATCCGCAGCCGGCGGCGGCGCGGTCGACGTGCGACTGCTCGGCACGGTCTCTTCGCTTTCAGCAGGCGACCGCCTGCTGACCGTCCGCACCGGATCCGCAGGCGACGACCGCCTGCCGGCATCTCCGGTCGCGGACCACGACTCCTCTCCCGACTGATCGGGGCATGGCCGTCCTCGAGGACGGCACGTGTCATCGCGCATTCGCGCACGCCCCAGATCAGAAGGAAAGAGAACATGAATCGCATCGTCAAGCGTGCTCTCTGGGGCACGCTCATCGCGGGCGGGATCACTCTCGCCGGCGCGACGGCGGCGAATGCCGCAGAGACGCCACCCAATGGCGCCGACTGCGGCTGCAACGTCGTCAACAGCACTCTCACGGCAGTCACGAACCTCGTCGCCGGTGCCTGCGATCCGTCGCAGGGCGGCGGAGGGACCGGCGGCCTTCCCGCCGTCACGCAGGACGTCTCGAACCTCGTCGGCGACACGCTCGGCACGGTCACGGGAACGGATCCGTCCGGAGGTGGCACGGATCCCGGCCTGCCCCCGGTGCCGGCCGTCCCCGACGTCACGAGCTCCGTCGTCCAGGCCGCCACGTCGGCGACCGACGGGGCCGTGGACACCGTCAGCGACGTCACCGACGCAGCCACGACCGGAGTGACGAACACGGTCGACGACGTCACGCATGCGGCCGCGAGCGGCGCTGCGGACACCGTCGGCTCGGTCGTCACGGCAGCGGGGAACGGTGTCGACGGAACCGTCGACGGCGTCGCCCACGCCGCGTCATCCGGTCTCGGCGAGACCCTCGACGGTCTCACCGCGCACCTGCCCTCCGTTCCGGGCGTGCCCTCCGTTCCGGGTCTCCCGGGCAACGGCGGAACGCCGGGTCTCCCCGGGCTTCCGGGTCTCCCCGGCCTGCCCGGGCTTCCGGATCTCCCGGGGCTTCCGGGTGGTTCGCTGCCCGGCGTTCCGGGCCTTCCCGGGAGCGGCGGGGCTCCGGGCGTGATCACGGTCCCCATCCCGGGGGTCGGTTCGGTCCACGCCGGCACCACGCCGAACGGGCTCAACGTCGGCAAGAACCTGAACGTCCTCGGAGTCAAGGACGTCTGGGACCTCACCGCGGGCCCGCACGGAGTGAGCACGACCGACCGCATCGGCACCGACGCCACGAACGTCTACGTCGACGCGGCCCTGCCCACCACGGGCACCACGCCGGGACACGCCTCCGTCACGCTGCCGGTCCTCGGCAACCTGACCGGCGGCCTCCCCACCGTCCCGGGACTTCCCGGCGGCGGATCCCTGCCCGGGCTTCCCGGCACCGGCGGCACTCCCGGAGGTAATGGAGGAGGAACCATTCCGGGGCTGCCGACCATCCCGGGCCTGCCCGACCTCGGCGGAGTCGTGAGCGGCGTGACCGGATCCCTTCCGGCGCTGCCCTCGGTTCCGGGCCTGCCCTCGGTTCCGGGTCTTCCGGGTACCGGCGGGACGCCGGGCGTGATCACGGTCCCCCTCCCCGGTGTCGGTTCGGTCCACGCCGGCACCACGCCTGATGGTCTGAACGTCGGCAAGAACCTGAACGTCCTCGGAGTCAAGGACGTCTGGGACCTGACCGCCGGCCCCAAGGGCGTCTCCACCACCGACCGCATCGGCACGGACAGCACCAACGTCTACGTCGACGCGGCCCTGCCCACCACGGGCACCACGCCGGGACACGCCTCCGTCACGCTGCCGAACCTCGGCAACCTGACCGGCGGCCTCCCCACCGTCCCCGGCCTGCCCGGCAACGGCGGAACCCCGGGCCTCCCGGGGCTTCCGGGCCTGCCGAACCTCGGCGGAGTCCTCGGCGGCCTGACCGGATCCCTCCCGGGCCTGCCTTCCGTTCCCGGCCTGCCGGGCAACAGCGGGACGCCGGGTGTGGTCACGGTTCCCCTCCCGGGTGTCGGGTCGGTCCACGCCGGCACCACGCCTGACGGGCTCAACGTCGGCAAGAACCTGAACGTCCTCGGAGTCAAGGACGTCTGGGACCTGACCGCCGGTCCCAAGGGCGTCTCCACCACCGACCGCATCGGCACGGACAGCACCAACGTCTACGTCGACGCGGCCCTGCCCACCACGGGCACCACGCCGGGACACGCCTCCGTCACGCTGCCGAACCTCGGCAACCTGACCGGCGGCCTCCCCACCGTCCCCGGCCTGCCCGGCAACGGCGGAACCCCGGGCCTCCCGGGGCTTCCGGGCCTGCCGAACCTCGGCGGAGTCCTCGGCGGCGTGACCGGATCCCTTCCGGGCCTCCCCACCGTTCCCGGCCTGCCGGGCAACGGCGGAACCCCGGGCCTCCCGGGGCTTCCGGGCCTGCCGAACCTCGGCGGAGTCCTCGGCGGTCTGACCGGATCCCTCCCGGGCTTGCCCACCGTTCCGGGTCTCCCGGGCACGGGTGGCACCCCGGGCACGGGTGTCATCACGGTTCCCATCCCGGGTGTCGGTTCGGTCCACGCCGGCACCACCCCCGACGGGCTCAACGTCGGCAAGAACCTGAACGTCCTCGGAGTCAAGGACGTCTGGGACCTGACCGCCGGCCCCAAGGGCGTCTCCACCACCGACCGCATCGGCACCGACGCCACGAACGTCTACGTCGATGCAGCCGTCCCCACCACGGGAACCACTGCACCGCACGCCTCGGTCACGCTGCCGGTCCTCGGCAACCTGACCGGCGGGCTCCCCACCGTCCCGGGCCTGCCCGGCAACGGCGGAACCCCGGGCCTCCCGGGGCTTCCCGGCCTGCCGAACCTCGGCGGAGTCCTCAGCGGTCTGACCGGATCCCTTCCGGGCCTGCCCACCGTCCCCGGCCTCCCGGGCACGGGCGGCACCCCGGGCCTTCCCGGCCTGCCGAACCTCGGCGGAGTCCTCGGCAGCCTGCCCGGATCCCTTCCGGGCCTGCCCACCGTCCCCGGCCTGCCGGGCACGGGCGGCACCCCGGGCCTCCCGGGGCTTCCGGGCCTGCCGAACCTCGGCGGAGTCCTCGGAAGCCTGACCGGATCCCTCCCGGGACTGCCCTCCGTTCCCGCCCTGCCCGGCAACGGCGGAACCCCGGGCCTCCCGGGCCTGCCGAACCTCGGCGGAGTCCTCGGCAGTCTGACCGGATCCCTCCCGGGCTTGCCCACCGTCCCTGGCCTGCCGGGCAACGGCGGAACCCCGGGCCTCCCGGGCCTGCCGAACCTCGGCACGGTCCTGGGCGGTCTGACCGGATCCCTGCCCGGCCTCCCCACCGTCCCTGGCCTGCCGGGCAACGGCGGAACCCCGGGCCTCCCGGGCCTGCCGAACCTCGGCACGGTCCTGGGCGGTCTGACCGGATCCCTGCCCGGCCTCCCCACCGTCCCTGGCCTGCCGGGCAACGGCGGAACCCCGGGCCTCCCCGGCCTGCCGAACCTCGGCACGGTCCTGGGCGGTCTGACCGGATCCCTCCCGGGACTGCCCACCGTTCCCGCCCTGCCCGGCAACGGCGGAACCCCAGGCGTCCCGGGGCTTCCGGGAGCGCCGAACCTCGGCGGCCTGACGGGTGCACTCACGGGGATCCTCCCCGGTGAGCCGCACCCGGGCACGGGCCTGCCGAACCTCGGCAGCATCCTCAGCGGGATCACCGGCAGCCTCCCCAGGCTGCCCTCCGTCCCCGGTCTGCCTTCGGTTCCGGGCCTCCCCGGCACCGGGGGCACCCCGGGCAACGGCGGCCCCCTCGGCGGCCTGCCGTCTCTGCCCATCGGTGACCTCGGCGGCATCGTCGGCGGCGTCACCGGATCCGTCCCGACGGTGCTCAGCGGCGTCGTCGGAGGGGTCACGGGCTCCCTGCCCGGCGTGATCGGCGGGGTCACCGGATCCCTGCCCGTGATCGGCGGGATCATCGGGTCCCTCCCCGGCCTGCCCACGGTGCCCGGAACCCCGGGAACCCCGGGAACTCCGGGTACCCCGGGCACGCCCGGCACGGGCGTCGGAGGAACCGTTCCCGGCGTCGCCGACGGCGGGGTCCAGGTCGTGTCCTCGGTGGCCCATGGGCTGGCCAACGGGGCGCGCATCCTGCACGCCGCGACCACGAGGAACGGCTCTCTCGCGCAGACCGGGTTCTACGACCCGTTCCTGCTCTTCGCCGGCCTGATCCTGCTCGCCGCAGGCGCCGTGACGAAGGCGATCGAGCGTCGCTGATCCCTCAAAGCGGAGGGTCGTCCGTCCGGGCGGCCCTCCGCTTCGGCGTGCCTGCTCACCCCCTCGCACCGCAACGGCGACCATCGCCTCTTCGGGAAGATTCCGGAGCGTAGGTTAGGCTTACCTACATACCCGTCGTTCCGATCTGAGGAGATCCATGCCTGCCCTCCGCCTGCGCCGCAGCGCAGCCGTCGTCGCCCTTCTCACCGCCGGCGCCCTCGCCCTGAGCGCGTGCTCCACCGGAAACGCCCCCGCAGCAGACAGCGGCGCATCCGGCGGCACGTTCCCGGCGACCGTCACGCACGTCTACGGCAAGACCGTCATCGAGTCGGCCCCCAAGAACGTCGCCACGATCGGCTGGGGCAGCTTCGACGCCGCGATCGCACTGGGCACGGTCCCCGTCACGATCCCGAAGGCGACCTTCGGCGACCCCGACGGCGACGGCTACCTGGAGTGGACGAAGGATGCGATCACCGCCGACAAGGCGAAGCTGCCGCCGCTGCACGACGAGACCGACGGGATCCCCTACGAGAAGATCGCGGACACGTCACCGGATCTGATCCTCGGCACGAACTCCGGCCTCACGAAGCAGGAGTACGACACGCTCACCAAGATCGCCCCCACCGTCGCCTACCCGGGCGCACCGTGGGGCACCTCGTGGCGCGAGTCGACGACGATGATCGGCGCCGCACTCGGCAAGGCGACCGAGGCCAAGACGCTCATCGCCGACACCGAGAAGGCGATGTCGGACGAGATGGCGAAGTACCCTGCCGCGAAGGGCAAAACCGGCATGGTGATGTGGGTCGACGCGAAGGATCTCGGCAAGGTGCAGTACTACGTGCCCAGCGACACCCGCGTGCAGTACCTGAACGACCTCGGATTCGCGACGCCGGCCTCGATCACCGAGCTGGCGAAGAACGAGAAGGGCTTCGTCGGCACCATCTCGGCCGAGCAGGCCGACAAGCTCGACGCCGACGTCGCCGTGATCTACGTGCAGGGCGGTGACCTGTCCACCCTGCAGAACGACCCGCTGCTGAGCCGCATCCCGGCCGTGAAGAAGGGCGCCGTCGCGCTCATGAACGATGAAGCCCTGCTGATGGCGGTGTCGGCACCGACCGTGCTCTCCATCCCGTGGGCCCTGCCGACCTACGCCAAGATGCTCGGCGAGGCCGCAGCCAAGGCCTGATGACCCTCGCCCCCGCCCCGACGAACAGCGATGCTCCGGCGTTCACGCCGAGCAGACCGGGGTCGGCCAGGGGGTTGCGGGCCATGCCCTGCATGAGCG